>CAYOBO010000010.1:77971-85779 GCA_964402295.1 uncultured Candidatus Solibacter sp.
TCTACAGCGTCCTGGTTACCTTCGTCAAAGTCCGCGGCTGATCCGGATCCAGCCCCTTCTCCTCTGCCAGGCTTGCCGCGAACAACTGCGCCGGAATGATATACGGAATCGGCGTGTAGACATCCTCCGGCAGCGGTCCGGCATGCCGCAGTTTCGCCGGGACGCGGATCAAGTGGCGCGCGGACACCGCGGCTGCCTCGCGGTTGGATGCATCCGTAATCGTCATCGTATCCGCCTTCAGTTGCTCCAGCCGCTCCCGCATGCCCTGCATCGACGTCCACGTCACCCCACTCGGTGCAAACAGAAACACCGGAAACGCACTCTCCACCATGGCGATCGGCCCGTGCGCGAAGTCCGCCGAACTGAAGCGCTCCGCCACCACGTAGCAGGTCTCCATCATCTTCAACGCGAACTCGTAAGCATTGGCGTAATTCAACCCGCGGCCCACCACTACCGTGTGGCGCATGTAGCGGTACGGTTCGGCGCGCTCGCGGATTTCATTCTCCAGTTTCAGGCTGGCAGCCGCCCATTCGGGCAGCCGTTTCAGGTCGTCCAGTTTGATCTTCGCCCCCAGGGCGTAGGCCAGCAGATAGCATGTCAGCAACTGGCCCGTGTAGGTCTTCGTCGCAGCCACGCTCTTCTCGCGGCCCGCGCGCACCAGGAACGTATGCTCGGCCAGCTTCGCCAGCGCACTATCCGCCTCGTTGGTTATGCCGATGGTCAGCGCCCCCTGCTCCTTGGCCCGCTCCAGCACGAGGTTCGTATCCGTCGATTCCCCGGATTGCGAAATGGCCACGAACAGCGCGTCCTGGCAGCGCAACGATGCCCCATACAAGGTGAAAATCGAAGGCGCGGCCAGCGAAACCGGTATTCCGGTGGCAATCTCGAGCAGGTAGCGCCCGAACAGCGCCGCGTTATCCGATGTGCCGCGCGCCGCCAGCACGATCATCCGCGGCGGATTCGCCTCCAGGCGTTTCTTCAACTTCTCGACGTTCTTGATCTCCTGGCGTAACGTCCGCTCCAGCGCCGCCGGCTGCTGGCGGATTTCATCCCGCATGAATGACATAGATCATTGGTAGCAGATTCAAGGTAAGGTATTCCAGCGTGTTTCCGTGCCGGTATAAATGGTTGACGCCACCGTTTCGGGCTCCGGGGAGTTGATGATATAGGGCTTAATTACCACCAGCGATTCCCCCGCCGTCGTCGATTTCGTCGTCTGCGTGAACAGATGATGCAGCAGCGGAATGCTGGCCAGCCCCGCCACTCCGCTCACGCTCCGCGCCTCGGTTTGTGAAACAATTCCCGCCAGCACGGCATACTCCCCATCGCGCAGGCGCACCGTGGAGGCGAACTTGCGCGTCGAAATGACCGGAATGCCGTTAAAAGTCCCGTTGCCTAGCACCTTGAATTCGGCTTCCACCTGAAGCGATACATCTGTTGCGTCGTGAATCTTCGGCGTTACTTTGATGTTCAGCCCCAAATCCTCGAACTGGAATGTAGGGGGCACGGCCAGCGGCGGAACACTGGGGTCCACGCCCAGGTACTGCTGGGTGATGATCGGATACTTGTCGCCGATGTGCACCGAGGCCGCCTGGCCGTCCAGGGCGCGCAACTGGGTCCGGAACAGCGACGTCGAACTGGCCCGTGAGTGGCTGGCAAAGGCCTTGGCATCGGCGATGGCCAGCGCCATTGTGGTGAATCCGCCGCCGGCGAGGATAAACCGCGTGAACCCTGGGACAACGTCCGGAATGATGCGCGGCCCGCGAATCCCGCCGCCGATTCCCGAGCGCGCCTGCCGCCCCAGGAAGATCATTGCCGTCGAGGTGGGCAGGTTGAATCCGTAGTTCAACTCGCTGTTCTCGGCCGTATCGAGCAGTTCCACTTCGATCATGATCTGCGGCTTGTGCCCCAGCAACTGCTGGTAGACGGCCTGCGCCACGCGGACCTTCGAAACCCGGTCTTTGATTAACACCAGGCGGCGGCCGGAATCGATGGCGAACTTCTGTATTTCGAGCATCTGCTGCACGGCGCGGGCCAACTCCTGCGCTTCTTGCACAGCCACGGGGGCGGGCAGGGAAAGCGTGACGGCCATCGTCGGCTCGGCTTCATTGCGCTTTTGCTGCGTATCCTTATAAACCATCAGCAGCTTCGGGCCGAGGGGGATGACGAACGATGCCGTCGATGCCTCCAGCGCCCGCAGCGCGGTGCGGAAATCCACGTCTTCCAGCCGCAGCCGCGACGGCCGCCCCGGCTGGTAATCGGCGTCGAACACCGTGTCCAACCCAAAGGCTTTCGCTACCTGTTCGAACAGGCTTTTGGCATCACCCCGCAGATCGAGATTCTTGCGTCCCGGCACTCCATCGAGTTCCGTTGGAGGCAGCGGCCGCCGCGCTTCCTCCTCGTCCTCTTTGTGGATGGTGGTTTCCACCGCCGATGGTTCCCCCGCCGGAGCATCCGTGGCAGGCAGCGCCTGTGTGATCGCCGCCGGCAGCGCATTCGATTCGCGCAAGGCCCGCGTCCGCAAAGCCTGGCTGCGGATCCAATACGACCGGTTCTTGGGATCCGCCGCAGCCGCTTGAGAATACAGCAGATAGGCCTTTACCACCTGCCCCGACTGCTCGGCCTTGCGGGCCTGTTTGGCGAGCGAACCTGCCGATTCCGCCGCTGCGCACACCCCAAGCGCACACATCCATAACTGGCCGGCTGCGATCCAACGGTTCACCAAACAGGTTTGACGCGCGATTGCCAGCAAACGTGGATAAACTCCTCACGCCCTCCCGCCGATAGAAGGAGAAGTATGTCCACGACAATGGCCGTCCGCTCCACGTTTGCTCCTGGGATCCCGCAATCCTTTGAGGATCTAGGCATCCCCGTCACCCTTGTTACGGACCTTGTGCTGCGCCGGCTTCTGCTCGAAGGCTCCAGCACGTTGCAGACCCTCAGCAACAAGTTGAGGCTCTCCATTCCAGTCATCGACAACGTTTTCCGCCAACTTCGCCAGCAGCAGATTATCGAAGTCAAGGGCATGATTGGCAACGACTATTCGTTCCACCTTTCTGCCGCGGGCAAGCAACTGGCCTCCGATCGCTTTCAGATTTCCCAGTACGCCGGGGCGTGTCCGGTTTCCCTCAACGACTATCACGCCGCGGTGAAGATCCAGAAAGCGCAGGTCGCACTGGACCGCCGCACCTTGCGCAGCGCCTTCGCGGACATGGTCATCTCAGACCGTATGTTGGACCAAGTGGGTCCGGCGCTGATTGCCCAGAACTCCATCTTTATTTACGGCCCCACCGGAAACGGGAAAACCAGCATCGCCGAGCGCATGCTGCGTGTCTATCAGGACGCAATCCTGATCCCTTACGCCGTGGAAGTGGACGGGCAGATCATCTCCCTGTACGATCCTGTCGTCCACCACCGCCTGGAAATGGACGATCCGGAGATCGATCCTCGTTGGGTGCTCTGCAAACGCCCCTGCATCGTAGTGGGTGGCGAACTGATTCCCAGCATGCTGGAACTCCGCCTCGACGATACCAGCGGTATTTATGCCGCCCCGTTGCAGATGAAGGCGAACAACGGCATTTTCATCATCGACGACTTTGGCCGGCAGTTGATGAGTCCACGCGACCTGCTCAATCGCTGGATCGTGCCGCTCGATCGCAAAGTCGACTACCTCATGCTCCGCTACGGCGTGAAGTTCCAGATCCCCTTTGAGCTGATGGTGGTGTTTTCCACCAACCTCGACCCCTCCGACCTCGCCGACGAAGCGTTCCTCCGCCGTATTCACAACAAAATCTATGTGGAAGCCGTGGATTCCTCGTCCTTCGATCAGATCTTCCAGCGCGTCGTCTCGGCCCGCAACATTCCCTGCGAACCCGACAGCGCCGAATACCTGCGCAAGCTCTGCCTGCGCGAAGGCCGCACCGAATTGCGCGCTTGCTACCCCGGCGATATCTGCAACATCCTCGCCTCGATCGGACGCTATGAGAACCGTCCTCCGCGCATGACGAAGCCGGATCTGGAACGCGCCACCGCGCTTTACTTTGCAAAGAGCTGAACCGGCACTGCGCCTTGCTTATCGCCAAAGCGTCGATCCTCGGTAAAACGCTGCAACTCCCGCATGGCGCGCTCGAAGTCGCCTGTTTCCACCAGCATGCGCGACAACTCCAGACGCGCCTCCGGGTATTCCTCGGCAGCCATCGATAGGTTGTCCGCCGCTTCGTCCAAATTCTTCCGCTGCGACGCCAGGGCCATCCCCAGTAGATAGCGCATCTTGAGATCCATCTTCCGTAGCGCAAGCCCGCTCCGAGCTACCTTCTCAGCTTCCTGGTACCGCTGCTGGGCGTTCAGCGCAAGCGCCAGGTTGACGTGGGCACGGAAGCTCCGCGGATCGATGGCAATCATTGTCGAAAACGCCTCGATGGCTTTGCCGGGCTGATTGCTGCTGTAGTACAGGACTCCCAGTTCGTTATATGCATCCATGTTTCCCGGATCGAGGGCGACCACCCGGCGCAGGTGGTGTAGCGCCTGATCGAGGTTCCCGTTTCGCTGCGCTTCCCGCGATTTTCGAAACTCCTCCGCCGCCTTGGCCGGGACCTGCCGCTGTTCGCCCTCCCCGCGTGACCCGCCCAATTGCGGATTCCGCGTCTCGTGCCCCGCAATGAGCGCGCCCGCGCAGACAACAGGTAGCAACACGCGCAGGCGGAATCGCAAGATAGCCATGATTGTGTTTTCGCCCACCCCGGCGCACGCGGCAATCTGGCGCTGGTACTGATCCGTATGAGAAAAATCGAGGAATCGTACTGAACCGATGGCTCTGGCAAGGTGCGAATCGCAATGCCTGTGGGAAAATAAGAGATTCCCCATGGCAAAAATCGAACGTGCATTGATCAGTCTGACCGACAAGTCAGGCGCGGTGGAATTCGCCCGCGGCTTGGCCGCTCTCGGCATCGAACTCATCTCCACCGGTGGAACCGCGAAGCTTCTGCGAGAGGCCGGCTTGGCTGTGAAGGATGTCTCCGAAATCACCGGCTTCCCCGAGATGCTGGACGGCCGCGTGAAGACCATCCATCCCCGCGTCGCCGCCGGCATCCTCGCCGTGCGCGGCAAAGCCGAGCATATGGCCGCTCTCGAAGCGCACTCGCTTCCTCGCATCGACATGGTGGTGGTCAACCTCTACGCCTTCGAAAAGGTTGCCGCCGAGCCTGGGGTCACCCTGGAGCGCCTCATCGAGAACATCGATATCGGCGGACCCACCATGATCCGCGCCGCCGCCAAAAACTACCAGGATGTGGCGGTCGTGGTCTCCCCCGCCGACTATCCTGCGCTCCTCACGGAGTTGAATGCCAACTCCGGCTCGCTCAGCCGCGAAACCCACTGGCGCCTGGCCAAAGCCGCCTTCGCCCTCACTGCTGCCTACGATTCAGCCATTACCGAGCGCCTGGCTCTTGTCGATGCGCCGGAAGAAGTGCTGCCGCAAGCCCTCAACCTCCGCATCCCCCGCACCATGTCGCTTCGCTATGGCGAAAATCCGCACCAGGCGGCGGCGCTCTACGCCCGCGGCGAAGAGGGCATCGCCAACGCCCGCCAGTTGCAGGGCAAGGAGCTTTCCTATAACAACCTCGTCGATCTCGACGCCGCCTGGCAGTTGATCCAGGAGTTTTCCGATCCTGCCGCGGCCATCATCAAGCACACCAATCCCTGCGGTTGCGCCGAACAGTCGACCCTCGCCGAAAGCTATCGTCAGGCCTTCGCGGCCGATCCGATTTCCGCATTCGGTGGCGTGCTCGCCTTCAATCGCACGGTCGATGAAGAGACAGCCGCTGAAATCGCCAAAACGTTTATCGAAGCCATCGCCGCACCGGGCTATACGGAACAAGCCCTGGCCGTTCTCGCCGCCAAGAAAAACCTCCGCCTTCTCGCCGTCCGAGGCGGCGCATCGAGCGAACTCGTGGTCAAATCGATTAGCGGTGGCATGCTCATTCAGACCGCCGACACCAAATCCCTCGACCGTGCCGCCTGCCGCATCCCCACCGATCGCCAGCCCACCGATGCCGAGTGGCGGGCTCTCGCCTTCGGCTGGAAAGTGGTCAAGCACGTCAAGTCGAACGCCATCGTCTACGCCAAAGAGGGCCAATTGATATCGAGCGGCGCGGGGCAGATGAGCCGCGTCGATTCCGTCCGCTTCGGCGCGGCAAAGGCCATTCTGCCGCTCCAGGGCGCCGTCTTGGCCTCTGACGCCTTTTTCCCGTTTCCCGACGGTGTCGAGCAAGCCGCCCAACATGGCATCACGGCGGTGATTCAACCCGGAGGGTCGGTGAAAGACGTCGAAGTGGTCGCCGCAGCCAACAAACTCGGCTTGGCCATGGTCCTTACCGGCGTCCGCCACTTCCGGCATTGAGACGGCCTGTACCCGCAACTACCGCGACCACTGTGCGGTTGTGGTTTCCGGTTTTTTTCAGTAAGATGACAAAGTATCCGCGAACGGGGAGTTCGTGTATCTCTAACACCATACAGGGGCGTATGTCCAGAATCACCAAATTTGTCTCCGTTTTACTGCTGTCAGCCTTGACTGCTGCGGCACAACTGACAACAGGCTCCATCTCGGGTTCCGTGCAGGATCCGAATGGCGCATCGGTTCCTTCCGCGAAGGTCGTTGCCCGTAACGAATCCACCGGCCTCGTCACTGAGACCGTCAGCACGGAAGCCGGCCTCTATCTCTTCGCCAGCCTCCCGGCCGGCTTGTACTCCATCACCGTGGAAAAGCCCGGTTTCAAGAAGCTCGTGCGCAGCGGTATCGAAATCCGCGTCGCCCAGCGCGTCGGCCTCGATCTCCGCCTGGAAATCGGCGACGTGCAGCAGACCGTGGACGTCACCGCCGAGGCGCCGCTGCTTGAGCCCGCCACCAGTGAGCGCGGTTCCGCCGTCTCTCCGAAGATGATGGACACCCTGCCTCTCTTTACCGGCGGTATTCGCAACCCCGAAGCCTTCGTCACCTATCAGCCCGGCGTCAACCAAGGCGCCGAAACGAGTATCAGCGGCTCCGGCGGACGCGGTAAGGAAGTTCTCATCGACGGCGGCAGCTTGACGATTCCCGAATCGGGCGGTGTCGTGTTCAACTTCCCAGCCTCGGAAATGTTCGGTGAATTCAAACTGCTCACCGCCAGCTACTCCGCCGAGCATGGCCGCTTCGGCGGTGGTGTGGAACTCTTCATCACCAAGTCCGGCAACAACGATATCCACGGCCGTGGCTTCTGGAACCTGCGCCGCGACATCTTCAATGCCAACTCGTGGGCCAACAACCGCGCCGGCCGCGCCCGTGCCAAAGAGCGCTTTAACGAAGCAGGCTTCGCCCTCGGCGGCCCCGTCATGTTGCCCAAATACGATGGCCGCAATAAGACTTTCTGGTTCTTCACCCTCTCGCGCGACCTGCGTCCCGCCACCGCTGCCCAGGCCCTCTACACGGTCCCCACCGCGGCAATGAAGCGTGGCGATTTCACCGGCTTCTCCATTTTCGATCCGGCTACCACCAGCGGCACCACGCGCCTGCCGTTCGCGGGTAACCTGATTCCGCAGAGCCGCATCAGCCGCATCTCCTCGCAGATTATTCCCTCTATCCCGGATCCCACGCGCGGCGTGACGCAGCAGAACTTCGACTTCGTCAACGTGAGCCAGCGCACCGACACCATCTGGAGCCTGAAGTTCGATCACAACTTCACTCCCAACAACCGTATCGCCTATTTCCAAAGCCTCCAGAATCAGAATGACGAGGCAACTACGGCGTTCACCGGCCCACTCGGCATCGGTCTAGG
>CAYOBO010000011.1:0-84300 GCA_964402295.1 uncultured Candidatus Solibacter sp.
GCGCGGAATACGTGCGGACTACGGCCCGGCGCTGCTTCTGGAAGCGCGCATTCGATCGAGCAAGCAGTTCCGCTCCGTGGATGGAGTGAAGGCCGCCCTTGCGGCATACAACAAGGTTTGTCCGCGCGGGATTGGTGCGTTTGTGGAGCTGGCGGCGATCGAGGACGTGGAGTTTCTCAAAACACAAGCCGCGACGCTGCGCTTGCGGTTGGCCAACCGAAGCGATCTTCTTGCCGTGCATGCGTATCCGGCGCTGTGGCAATGGGAGCGTGCGGCGTACCGCTCCGATGAGATGGTCGGCGTGACGAAGAGATGGATGGCTGACGTGGCGCATCTACGGAAGCCGGCGATGCCGCGGGGAGTGTCGTGGATGAATGCGTTGTGGGGCGCTTCCTTCCTGATGGAACTGCCCATGGAGCAACTGGCGCCTGGATATGTCGAGGACTTCGCCGGGCACTATCCGCACGCTTGGCCTTCCCAGATGACGGTGATTGACCAGTTGCGCGGACTGGGGCCCACGCTGGAGGCATTCGAGAAGTGGCGTGCGCTATCGGACAGGTACCCGGCATCGACGGGGATCGTTTCCTATTGGATGTCGGTGGCGCGCGGCTCGGAGGATGACGGCACGGCTTTAGTGGATGCCTATCAGGCGATGAAATCCGCCATGGAGTTGAGTCCCGACAGCTTTCTGACGTCGCCGCCGTTTCAGATCACGATGGCCGAGGAACTGGTGAAGCGGGGAATACGGTTCGATCTTGTGCCTTCCTTTGTCATAGCGGGGATTGCGGCGGGCGAGCGCGCCGCGGGTCGGGATACGGTGACTGATTTGTACCCCAACGCGGCGGCGATCCGGCAGAAGCAACACGATGCATGGTACCTGTTCGGGTACTATCCCTTGATCGAAGCGTATGCAGTGCAAGAGAAGTATGCCGAAGCGCGCGACATTCTTTCGCAAGCACACCGCATTCTGGAAAGGATGCGCCCCGAACGCTCAGCGGCTCCCGAAGAGAAGGCGCGCTTTGCGATGTTCGAGGCCGGTTACTGGCGGGCGAAGGGCATCTTGTCGGAGAGGCAGGGAAAGAAGTTCGATGCCTTGATCGCCTACCGGAATGCACTGGCCAGCTACGGGCCGAGGTCGGCGCGTGGCGATGCGCGTGACGCGGTATACGCATCGGCGCAACGGCTGGCAAAGGAACTCGGCTCCAGTGCCGAAGGGTGGACGGACTGGGAGGCAAAGCAGCCTTTGCCGAACTTGCGTTCCGGACATGGCGGTTCGAACGCATGGCTGCAACTCGACGCCCGGCATCCGGGGTTGCAGGTGACGGACATGCAGGGCCGGACCTATACGCCGGAGCAACTGGCGAAAACAAAAACGTTCGTGAATGTTTGGGCAACATGGTGCCTGCCGTGCCGGGCGGAACTGCCCTACCTGGAGAAACTCGCGGCGCGGTACAAGGACCGGAGGGACGTGGTGTTCGTTGCATTGAATGTGGACGACGAGGAATCGCTGGTGACTCCGTTTCTGGAGCGCTACCGGTTTACGTTCCGGACGGCGATGGCTCGATCCTATGCGTACGATTTTCTGCCTGTGTTCGGCGTGCCGGCAAACTATATCATCGGGGACAAAACCGTCTACTTCGAGGGGAAGGGGAAGGAAGACGAATGGGTGGAGTCGGCGGACGCGGCACTGCGGGAAAAGCAGTAGAGCCCCCACGGAGCGGCCGATCCGCAATATTCTGTTAAGTAATGTTTCGCCGACAATTTCTATTTGCTGGAGCGGCCGGTTGCGCGGCCGCGATGCAGCCCACGAACTATGAAATCTTCCTCCTTGCCGGACAATCGAACATGGCCGGGCGCGGCGTGGTGGAAGCGCAGGACAAAGAGCCGATCCCAGGAGTGATGTCGTTCAACAAGGAACTCCAATGGGTGCCCGCGGTGGATCCGCTGCATTGGGACAAGCCGGATATTGCGGGAGTGGGTATTGGCCGTTCCTTCGCGAGGGTGGTGAAGGCCGCGCATCCGCAATGGAATGTCGGCCTGGTGCCGTGCGCGTTTGGAGGCAGCCCGTTGGAGCATTGGATGCCAGGGGCGCAGCATTACACCAATGCCATGGCTCGGATGCGCGAGGCCTTGAAGCACGGGCGGCTGCGGGGCATACTGTGGCACCAGGGCGAAGCCGATTCGGCGGATCTCGACAAGGCGCGCTCCTACGTGGAGCGCTGGAAGACGATGATGGCGAGCATGCGGAAGGAACTGAATGCTCCGGATGTGCCGGTGGTGGTGGGCCAACTGGGACCGTTCTTCGTGCGTTCCCCCTACGTGCGGATTGTGAATGAGCAATTGGCGATGCTGCCGGCGGTTGTGCCGAATGTCGCCTTTGTGCCGACGCAGGGGTTGCAGCACAAAGGAGACGAGGTGCATTTCGATTCGGCGTCGTTCCGCGAATTAGGACGGCGCTACGGTCACGCCTACCTGATGTTGCGCGGGTGATATCCATGGTTTGGCTGTTATTGCTATCCGGGCTGCAGGCGCAGGATACGGCATTCTTCGAAACGAAGGTTCGCCCCGTACTGGCGCGGCATTGCTATTCGTGCCACGGCCCGGAGAAGCAATTTTCGGGGTTGCGCGTGGATTCGCGCGAGGCATTGCTACAGGGCGGCCATCGCGGCGCGGCGTTGCGGCCGGGAGATGAAGCAAGCCTGCTGGTGCGGGCGATCCGGCACGAAGGGTTGCGGATGCCGGTGGGCGCGAAGCTGAAAGAGAGTGAGATCGCCGACATCGCGAAGTGGGTTCGCGAGGGGGCGCCATGGCCCGCGTCGAAGGTTGCCAAAGTGGAGTCGATCGACGACCACTACCGCAGGCTCGCCGCGAGCCATTGGGCGTTTCAGCCGGTGAAAGGGGATGGCTCGAAGCTGGAGGGGATGCTGCAAATACCGGGGGATTCCGCTGACCGGAGGACTCTGCTGCGGCGTGCTTCCTACGTATTGACCGGACTGCCTCCTTCGCCCGAGGATGTGGAACGCTTTCTGACGGACACGTCAACGGGAGCGTATGCGGCTATGGTGGAACGGTTGCTGGCGAGCCCGCGCTTCGGCGAGCAGTGGGCGCGCCATTGGATGGATGTGGTGCGATTCGGCGAGACACGCGGCTATGAATGGAACTACGAGATTCTCGGCGCGTGGCGCTATCGCGACTACCTCATACGGGCGTTCAATGCGGACGTGGGCTACGATCAGTTGATCCGTGAGCACATTGCCGGCGATCTACTGGCAAAGCCGCGGATGAATGCGCAAGAGCAGTTGAACGAGTCGATATTGGGGACGGCGTTCTATCGCCTCGGAGAAGCGGGCCATGACGATTGCGTGCAGTTCCGGGAGCTGGCGACGGATGTGATCGACAACCAAATCGACACCCTGACGAAGGCGTTCCAGGGGCTAACCGTGTCATGCGCGCGATGCCACAATCACAAGCTGGATCCGATTCTGACGGAGGATTATTACGCACTGTACGGGATTTTGAACTCCAGCCGGCACGTTACGTTGACCGCCGATGCACCGGAGGCGAATGCGGAGACGATCCGAAAACTGCGGGCGGTGAAAGCACGGATGAAGCGGGAAGCAGTAGCCGCCTGGCGGAAGGCGGATCCGGTGCTTTCGGAGAAGGCGGAGCAGTTGGAGGATCCCTCGTACGTATGGGCGCACTTCACCGTGGATGGCTGGGACGCGCTGGCGGAGCGCTACCGCAAAGAGGCAGCGGAACGAGCGGCGTTTAACCAGGCGAATTTCACACCGCTGCCCCTTCGGGACTGGCACGTGTCGGGGCAGGGACTGCGGGATGGGATTACCAAGGCTGGGGCTTTCGATCCCTCGATGCGGGTGGTTCCGGCGGGGCTGTTCACCCATCTCGATTCCATGCGATTGAACGGGGCCGTACGGTCTCCGCTGTTGCCCGCGGGAAAGAAATTTGTCAGTGTCCGCGCAATGGGCGGGTTGCTGGGATCGCACCGGCGCGTGGTGGACAACTGCGCAATCGGCGAAGGCAATCGCGTCTTGTCGACAACCCAACTCACTTGGCACAAGACAGCGACACAGGCAGAGAAACATCAACTGCCCAATTACATCGAATTGATCACGCGCTTCGACAACCCGCGCATTCCGGACCGGCCGGGTGTGCTGAAGGGCGAGCAACTCAAGCAGATGGACGATCCGCGCTCGTGGTTCGGGATCACGCATGCGGTTGTGCATGACGTGGATGAGACGCCACGGGAAGAGTTGGGGCACATGCTGCGGTTGTTTGGGGGGCCGGCCCCGCGGACGCGCGAGGAACTTCTGGCTCGATACCGCGCGTTGGCGCAGGAGGCATTGGATCGATGGGAGCGTGGCGAAACAACGGACGACGATGTGCCGTGGTTAAATCTTCTTCCGGCGCGGGAGCCTGTGGCGGAGTACCATGCACTCGAAGCGAAGCTTCGCGAACCGCGAGTGATTGAAGGACTGGCGGACATGGGTGAAGGCCGCGATTTTCCGGTGTTCCGCGGCGGGAGTCCACTGAACCCGGGTGATCCGGCGCCCCGCCGTTTCCTGCGCTACTTGAATGGAGAGCGCGTGTTTCGAGACGGCAGTGGAAGGCGTGAACTGGCCGAAACGATCGCGAACTCGGCGAATCCGCTGACCGCGCGGGTGATGGTGAACCGGATCTGGCATCACGTATTCGGCAAAGCGTTGGTGAGCAGCGTAGACAACTTCGGAACGCTTGCCGAGCAGCCGGAGCAGATGGAGTTGCTGGATGCGCTGGCGGCGCGATTCATGCGGGACGGATGGTCTGTGAAGCGGCTCGTCCGGCTGCTGGTGAGTTCGCCTGCTTTCCGCGCGAGGAATGGCCCCTTTGCGATGCGGCGACTGACGGCGGAACAACTGCGCGATTCCATTCTTGCAGCGGCGGGAACGTTGAACGATGCCATGTACGGGCCGAGCGTGCATCCCTACCGCGAGAAACCGCAGGACTACCGCCGGCTGTTCGCGGGACCGCTGGATGGAGACAGGCGGAGAAGCATCTACACGAAGGTGACACGGATGGAAGGGGCGCGCTTCCTGGAGACGTTCGATTATCCGAATCCGATGGCGTCACGCGGGGCCCGCGATGTGACGAACGTTCCGGCACAGGCGCTGACGTTGTTGAACGATCCCTTTGTGATCGCCCAGTCGGAAGCCTTAGCGAAGCGAGTGGTTCAGGTGGATGCCGCCGAGCGCTGGAACGCACTGTTCCGGTTCGGACTGGGTCGCGCGCCGAATGCGGCGGAGCGCGCCCGGTTTGAAGGGTTGTCGCGGGAATTGGCGAGTCTCCTGGGGCAGCCGAGGGACAGCATCGCGGTGTGGGCGCAACTGGCACATGCGCTGTTCAATCTGAAAGAGTTCCTGTACATTCAATAGACAAGCGATGCATACGATTTCAAGACGCCTGGCTCTGCAACTGGCCTCGAACGGATTCGGGTTCACAGCCTTTTCGGCGCTTGCGGCGGAGAAGCCGAAACGCGGTCCGCACTTTGCGCCGAAGGCCAAGAACGTCATCTTTCTGTTCATGCCGGGCGGGGTGAGCCACATGGAGAGCTTCGACCCGAAGCCGAAGCTGGCGGAACTCGATGGCCAACCCGCAAAGCTGAACAATTACGTCGCCGGGCCGAAACGGAAGTTTTTGCGGCCACTGTGGGGATTCCGCAAATACGGGCAATGCGGTGCTCCGGTGAGCGATCTGTTTCCGCACACCGCGCAATTGGTGGACCGGCTGGCGATTATCCGCTCGATGAAGTCGGAGTTTCCGCTGCATGCGCGTGGGAACATCTTCTTTCACACCGGGAAGAACATCGGGGGCTTTCCGAGCATCGGTTCCTGGATCACGTATGGCCTGGGCAGCGAGAATCAAAATCTGCCGGGCTATGTGCTGCTGCGCGACACCTACGTGCCTCCGGGCGGCATCGAGAATTTCTCGAACGGCTTTCTGCCGGCCACGCATCAAGCCACACATATACGCGACGAGGGCGCCCCTGTGGCGAACATCGCGCCGGCGGACGCCGACGGACGAGTGCAGCGGGCGAAGCTGGATGTGTTGCTCGCGCAGGATCGGGAGTTTCTGAAGGCAAGCAACGGCGGGGATGCGATCGAATCCGCCATCGCCAACTACGAGATGGCGTACCGCATGCAGTCTCTGGTGCCGGATGTTCTGGATTTGAGCAAGGAATCGGCGGCGATTCAAAAGCTGTACGGGCTGGATTCGGAAGACAAGCCAAAGCGGTTATATGGGTTGCAGTGCCTGCGCGCGCGGCGGCTGATCGAAGCAGGTGTGCGCTTCGTGGAAGTGACGTGCCCCAATCTGGTGGGCATGAATGGAACGTGGGATCAGCACGATCATCTGAAACGCGATCATGAGCGCAACGCGTTCGTCACGGACCAGGCGGTTGCCGGATTGTTGCGCGATCTCGAATCCCGGGGCATGCTTGAGGAGACGCTGGTGATCTGGGCCGGCGAGTTTGGCCGCACTCCGGACACGGGCAATGGAGACGGGCGCGACCATCATCCGTTCTGCTTCACCATCTGGTTGGCCGGCGGCGGCGCGAAGGGCGGAGTCACCTATGGGGAGACGGACGAACTCGGGGATCAGATTGTTCGCGATCCCGTGACGATTCACGACCTGCACGCGACAATACTGCATTTACTGGGGCTGGATCACGAGAAGCTGACATATCGCTTCGGCGGCCGTGAACAGCGGCTCACGGACGTGCACGGGCAGTTGGTGCGCGGCGTGATCGACGCCTGATCTACACGGCTCGCCGGAGAATCACGAGCGTGCGGTCATCGGTGGGCTGCCTGCCTTCGCTGAAGACCGAAACTTCGTTGAAGATGTAGTCGGCCAACTGGTTGGCGGGCCAGGCGCGGCGCTCGGCGGCAAGCGAGGCGAGGCGCTCCGTTCCGAAATCCTCGCCCGCGGAATTTTCCTCTTCCGTAATGCCGTCGGAATAGAGGATGAGCACGTCGCCCGGATTCATCGATACGGTTGCTTCCTCATATCTCAGGCCAGGGAGGAGCGCGACGAACATGCCGCCCACTTTCAACTGCTCAACCGTCCCATCGCTGCGCACCAGCAGTGCGGGATTGTGGCCTGCATTCGTGTAGGTCAGCGTTCCCGCAGCGGGATGAAATGCACACGCAAACAGCGTGACAAACCGGTTTGGCGGGCACGTGGGGTTCATGCCACGATTGAGGCGCGTGATGAACTCGGCGACGCTGGTGGAGGATTCCGCGAGAGCCTGCACGCGGGCCTGCATGTTCATCATCATGAGTGCGGCGGGGAGTCCTTTACCGGCAACATCCCCGCAAAGAACCAGGTAGCGCCCGTCGGCGAGTTGTAAATAATCGTGGTAATCGCCACCAACGGTGCGGCAGGGAAGATGCCGCGCGGCCACTTCCAACTCGGGCCAGACGGGGGCTTGATTGGGGAGGTGCCGGGCTTGAATCTCGGCTGCCTGCTGGAGTTCCGCCTGCTGCACACGCTGCGCCTGTTCGATTTCGGCGAGACGTTCGCGTTCGATGCGAATGGCGGCGACGTTCGCCATGACCGTGAGTAAGCTGAGGTCGTCATTGGTGAAGCGGCGGAGGTAATTCAGCGCGTCCACGTACAAGAGGCCAATGACCTGATCGTCGGTTTGCAGCGGGACACACATGAGCGAGCGCACCCCCTGAATGATAATGCTCTTTCGTTCCTTAAGCGAAGGGGCATCGGCGATACTTTCCACCAGAACCGAGGCGCGTTCGGTCATCACCTTGTCGCGGACCGCGGTGCTGATACGAAACTCGCCACCCTTGGAAGCTCCGAGGGTGAGTTCATCGTTGTCGAGAACCATGAGAACGCCGCGCTCGGCGTTGACGCCTTCGAGAGCCAGATCGAGGATCACCGCGAACAGCTCATTCAGGGGACGGCGCTGCGCCAATTCCCGGCCGACACGAATGAGAGCCTGTAACGGGCTGCCCCACTGCTTCGCCGGCCCGGGCACGAAACCTTGGGGCCGCACATCCTGGCTCCCCAGCACCTCGTGCAGATGCACGGAGATGGTTCCGCTGCTGATGGCCTCGAACTTGCCGGCATCGAACACAACAGTACGCGAGGGCTGCGATGGCGACGGCACAAGGCGGTCCCGAAAGTGAAGGCTGACTTTGCTGGCGCTGATGGTATCGCCAACCTTCAGGTGGTACTTGGCATTGAGCGGATTGCCATTGATGCGAGTACCGTTGGTGCTGCCCAGATCGCGGACCCACCAGGCGTCGCCGTCCTTCTCGATGATGAGATGGCGGCGGGAAAGCTCGGCATCGTTCGGGAACGGGATATCGCAATTCGGATCCCGGCCCATCAGCAGAGGACCGGAGTCAAGCGCAATCACTCGCGTCGACCCGTCGGCCTCGGTGATCAACAGTTCCTGCATGGAGGGAAGCGATTTTATATCACAAGTCCGAAGCCGAGCGAGACTTCCAGTTGCCCGATGAGGCCCTTGCGGTTTTGGAGAAAATCGAACGGCTTGCCATTCTGGTATTGCCGCACGTCGAAGCGAATGGCAAAGATGGGGGAGACGCGGAACTTCACGCCGCCACCGTAGTTGAAGCCTATTTTGGCGGAGCCACCGCCGGAAGTGACGCTGGTTCCGGGCGGCGTGTAGTTGTTGAAGTGCGCACCGCCGGCCGCAAAGGGACGCACTTTCGAACCGTCCGGAGTCGCGTAGACGAGGAAATTGTAGAATCCCTGGTGAATGGCCATGCCTGCCTCGGTACCGGTTCCCTCTTCGCGGAGTTGGGTGCGATTGTAGCCGTAGCCAAACTCGTGGCCGAAGAAGCGCCAGTTGTTCACGGTGGTGCGGAACCCGATTCGCCAGCCGTCGCGCAGGCTGAACGCGGAACTGCCTGTGGAATCGGCGAAGCCGCCAATCTGGCTGTTATTCAGCCGAGAAACTCCGCCTGTGACGGAGAACTCCGCGCTTTGACCGTAAGCAAGACCTGTAGCGATCCAGAGTAGAGAGAATATACGCATGAATCTCAAATCAGCTCCTCATCTACCACGATAACGTGGATGACGCGGGGGCCGTGCACGCCGCGCACGAGGATCATCTCGATATCGGCGCTGCGGCTGGGTCCGGTGATGAAGACCGTGGAGGCGGAGCGCGAAGCGGGCAAGGGCGATAGGGTGTAGAACTCGTCAAGTCCAGTGAGCATGCGGCTCTTGCTGAGGACGGCTATATGCACGGGCGGCAGCAGGGAGACGAGACGCGCTTCGTTGGCGGCGATGGTCACGATGGAGCCGGTTTCGGCCAGACCGTAGTCGGCCGAGGTGATGCCGAACGGCGCCGACGCACAAGCGGCGCGCAACGAAGGCTCATCGATGTAGCCTGCGGAGACGTTGGGGAGGCTGGTAATGCCGGCCTTGGCAAGTATGGGGGCATTGGAGGCAACCGCCGAGCTGCCTTCGATCAACTGGCCGGCCGTGCGAGCCGCATCGGAGTAAGTGGCCACCTTGTGGACTTTTCCGCCGAGGGCCTCCAGGCGCTCCTGGAACAGGCTGACACGGTCATCGGCGGAGATATGTGGAATGACGATACGCGCCTTGGGCTGCGCGGCGGGAGGTTGCCCGGGCTTGCGTCCCAGCGCCTTGCGCACGTCGCTGAGAATCTGTTCGCGGGAACTCATTGCACCTTCTTTCTATCGCGCCATTGATCTCGAAAGCTCCTGGCGGCAGGCAACGGAACCTCGCGAGTTCTGGCCCATTTTGCCGCTGGGCCGAAACGGGCGACGCCGGGCAAGCCGGCAAGCTTCGAACCAATCCTTCCGGCGAGGGCGTAGAGTTTCGGGCGACGCATCATCCAGGCGTACATCTGGAACGCTTTGCGCTCCGCAAAGGAGTCTGAGCCGGTGGCGCGGGACTCGACCACTTCCTTGCGGAGTTCAAGGAGGATCTTCGGGATGTCGATCTTCACCGGGCAGACTTCGGCGCATGCTCCGCAGAGGCTGGAGGCGAAGGGAAGCCAGGGGTTTTGCCGGATGCCTTGGTACTGCGGCGTGATGATGGCGCCGATGGGGCCGGAGTAGGCGCCGGGGTAATTGTGGCCGCCGATTTTGCGGTACACAGGGCAGGCATTGAGGCATGCGCCGCAGCGGATGCAGTAAAGCGATTGACGCTTCTCCGCGTCCGCCAACAGGCGGCTGCGGCCGTTGTCCATGAGGACGACGTAAAACTCATCGGGGCCATCGACGTCGCCGGACCGGCGCGGGCCGGAGAGAAACGACGTGTAGACCGTCAGCAATTGGCCGGTGCCGCTACGCCCGAGCAGTTTGAGGAACACCGCTAAATCTTGCGCGCGGGGAATCATCTTCTCGATGCCCACGACGGCAATGTGGATGCGGGGCGCGGTGGTGGTGAGCCGCGCGTTGCCTTCGTTCTCGACGATGGTGACGGCGCCGGAGTCGGCGACAAGAAAATTGCCGCCGGAGATGCCAATGCCCGCGGCGAGGAATTTCTCGCGCAGCGTCTGGCGCGCGATCATGGCCTGTTTTTCCGGCTCTTCTTCGCGCTGGACGTGGAGATTCCTCTCGAGCACGTCGGCCACATCCTGCCGGGTCATATGCACGGCTGGAGCAACGATGTGATAAGGACGGTCATGGGCGAGTTGGATGATGTATTCGCCGAGATCGGTTTCGACGGGATCGATGCCGTGGTGCTCCAGATGCTCGTTGAGATGAATCTCCTCGGTGGTCATCGATTTCGATTTGACGAGCATGGTAACGCCGCGTTCCTTGGCGAGACCAAGGATAAAATCGGCCACTTCCTTGCCGTCGCGAGCCCAGATGAGTTTGCCGCCGTTGGCCGTGAGGTTCTTCTCGAATTCCTCGAGGTAGTGATCCAGGTTTTCGAGCGTATGCTTCTTGATGAGGTTCGCCTGCGTGCGCAGTTCCTGGTATTCGGGCAGCGCTTCGGCGGAGACCACTTCGCTGCGTTTCTCCTTGAGCCGGGCTGTGGCGGAATAGACGGCGCGCTGGATTTTGGCGTCGGCGACCGTGGCACGGATTTTCTCGTCCTGCTGAATCTGAATTAGCGGCATGCCAAAACCTCCGCGAGGTGCATCGTCTTCACGTTGGACTTGGCCCGGGAGAGCGCCCCTTGCAGTTGCATGAGGCAACTGGAATCGATGGAGACGACCGTGCCGGCGCCCGTGGCGTGAATCGAGTCGATCTTGGTGCGGGCCATGCCGCCGCTGACCTCGGGAAACTTGACAGAGAACGTTCCTCCGAATCCACAGCATTCTTCGGCGACGCTCATCTCACGCAACTCGAGTCCCTTCACATTGCGAAGCAGGCGGCGGGGACCATCCTTGATTTTCAGCTCGCGCAAGGAGTGGCAGGAGTCGTGATAGGTGACGGCGCCTTCGAATCGCGCGCCGACGTCTTCCACCTTGGCCACATCCGTGAGGAAACGGGAGAACTCGAATACTCGTGGGGCGAGATATTCCACTTCTTCATGAAGGTCTGACCCTTTGGGGAAAATGTCGTGGAAATGGTGGGTGATCATCGACGTGCAGGAGCCGGAGGGGACGACGATGAACTCGGCGTCGCGAAAGACGCGGATGAAGTGCTCGGCCACCTGGCGCGCATCGCCGTGGTAGCCGCTGTTGAAGGCTGGCTGGCCGCAACAGGTTTGCGCTTCGCGAAAATCGATGGAATAACCAATGCGCTCCAGCACATCGGCCATGGCAAGGCCGACATTGGGAAAAACTTGGTCGACGATGCAGGTTACGAACAAAGAGACTCGGGCGGGCATGTGTGAAACCCGATTTTATCAATACCTGGAGGTACAATAAGAGGGTGACACGAAGGGAGTTCACTGTTGCCGTTTGGATCGCCGCCGTTCCCGCGCGGGCGGAGGACAAGCTTTTGACTGTGCGCGGAGTCCTGACGCCGAACGGACTGCGCACCGCGGAGGGGCGGATGGTTGCACTCGAAGGGGACGATCCGACCGTGGGCGTGTTGCGCGACGAGCGTGTGCACGGCATGGAACTGGAGATCACCGGAGCGCCATTGGCGAATGGCGCTGTGCGGATTCTGCCTATCCACAAGCAAGGCATGTTCGTGCTGAAGGATGGCAAGAAACTCTTCGTCACATACTGGTGCGACATCTGTTCAATTCGCACCTATACTCCTGGCGTCTGCCTTTGCTGCCAGGACGAAACGCAACTGGACTTGAGGGAAAAGCTCGACAACTAGCATGAACTACACCGCGGAACGGCAAACGGTCGACGGCGTGGAGGTGGTGTATCTCTCCGACGCGCGCACCAAGACGGAAGTGTGGATCGCTCCCTCGATCGGCAACAACAGCTATGCCATGAAGGTGAAGGGGGAGCGCGTATTCTGGTCCCCGTACGCGACAGTAAAGGAACTGAAGGCGAAGCCGGCGATGGCCGGGAATCCGTTTCTGGCGCCGTGGGCGAACCGGCTGGATCAGGACGGGTTCTACGCCAACGGGAAGAAGTACGCATTGAATCCGGAGCTGAAGAACTTCCGTCGCGACGGCAACGGACAGCCGATCCACGGGCTGCTGGTTTACGCGAACGAATGGCAGGTAACGGCCCTCAAGAGCGGGGACGAATCGGCGGCGGTGACAAGCCGGCTGGAGTTCTGGAAGTATCCGGATTACATGGCGCAGTTTCCGTTTGCACACACCTATGAGATGACCTACCGGCTGCGGGACGGGGCGCTGGAAGTAGAGACGGCGATCGAGAACCTGTCCGTGCAGACGATGCCCGTCTCGGTGGCCTACCATCCTTACTTCACTTTGGACGGAGTACCTCGGGACGAGTGGAAGGTGAGCATTCCGGCATCGCGGCAAGTGGTTCTGAACGAGAAACTGACACCGACGGGAGAGATGCGGCCGTTTTCGCAACAAGGGCCCGTGGCGCTGCGCGGGCGGCAGTTCGACGATGTGTTCGCGGGGGTGGATCCGTCCAAGGAGTTCGTTGTCGAAGGCGGCGGGAAGAGGCTGGGAGTCCGGTTCGGCCCGAAGTTCGGCGTGGGTGTGGTCTATGCGCCGCCGGGGCGGGATTTCATCTGCTTTGAGCCGATGTCCGGCCCGACGAACGCCTTCAATCTGGCACAGGCTGGCAAATACAGCGAGTTGCAGAAGATCGCGTCGGGCGGCAGCTGGCGGGAAAGTTACTGGATTAGGGCCGCCTATTAATGACGGATCCCTTAGTCACGTACGCGCTGCTGTGCGTTTCCGCGTTCCTGGCGGGAACCATCAATGCCGTAGCCGGAGGCGGCACGCTACTGACGTTTCCGACATTGCTTGCCGTGGTGAGCCCAATCCAGGCCAACGCGACCAGCACGCTGGCGCTGATTCCAGCCACGTTGGGGAGCGCGTGGGGCTACCGGACCGAACTGGTGCAAACCAAAGACCGGCTGAAGCTGTTGTGGGCGCCATCGTTCTTCGGCGGAATACTGGGCGCGTTGGCCGTGACCCGGTTTCCCGAAAAGGTGTTCGCGACGATGGTGCCGTGGCTGCTGGTAGTGGCGTCGACGTTGCTGCTATTGCAGAAGCCGTTATCGAGATGGATACAGGCGCATCCGCATGAGGCTCCCAAGGGCGGCACGTTGTGGGGTATCGTGTTTTTCCAGTTTCTGGTGGGAATTTATGGCGGCTATTTTGGGGCGGGCATCGGCATCCTGATGCTGAGTGCGCTGAGTTTCATGGGGATTCCCGATATCCACCGCATGAACGGACTGAAGGCCGTGCTGGGCTTTCTGATTAATGGCATCACCGCCGTGATCTTCCTTGTCGAAGGTGTGGTGGTGTGGAAGTATGCGCTGACGATGGCCGTGGCGTCCACGGCGGGCGGCTATCTGGGGGCGCGCGGGGCCCGGCGACTGCGTCCGGAGCATGTCCGGATGCTGGTGGTGGCCATCGGTTTCGGAGTGGCGGGTTACTCGTTCTGGAAGCGTTTCGCGCAGTAGGGTCAAGCCAACCCGAGGGCTTCCAAGGCGGCCTTTTCCATGGCGGAGCGCGGGGCATTCTCGCCGGTCCAGGTTTCAAACTGTAGCGCGGCCTGTTCCAGGAACATCTGCAAGCCATCGATGATAACTTTGTTCTGTTCGGCGGCGCGCTTGAGCAGGAGGGTTTCGCGTGGATTGTAGACCATGTCGAAAACGATCTCTCCCGGGATGCGGTCCTCGAAGAAGCACTCGTTCACGTGGGGGAACATGCCAAGCGGAGTGGCGTGAATCACAGCGTCGAAGTAGCGTGAGTTGAGCTGATCGCGCATCAGAGCCTCGGCGTTGCAGGCTTTGGCGAGGGCCCGTACGCGGTCGGCATTGCGTCCGACGATGGAGACTTTGGCTCCGCTATCGGCGAGGGCGAAGGCCGCCCCACGCGCCGCTCCGCCGTTTCCGACAACCAGCACGCTCGACTTCCCCAGACGCACCTTCTTACTGAGCGGGCCGATGATGCCCTGCACATCGGTGTTTAATCCCCGCCATTTGCCGTTCTTGCGAAAGACCGTGTTGACGGCGCCGATGCGGCGCGCAAGCGGATCGACGATGTCCAGATAGCGGAGGATCTTCTGTTTGTGCGGGATGGTGACACTGAAGCCGGCAATCGGCATTTTGCTGGCAAAGAGGAAGAAATCCTTGAGCTGCGGCGGGTGCACGAGGAATGGCAGATAGACGCTGTCGATGCGCTTGGATTGAAACGCGCGGTTGTGCACGGCCGGGGAGATGGAATGTCTCACCGGGTCGGCGATGACCCCGTAGAGCTTCGCGGCTTTGGTGAACTTCTCGACGCGAAAGAGGTTGCGCAGCATGCGGGCGGACACTTGGCCGGCGGCGGTGCCTTCGGTGGCGGATGGGGAAGCGTACGTGTAAAGGCCGCCCATGGCTGTGGAAAGCACCCGCGTGGGGAAGCCGGTTTCGCCCATGGCCAGCAGGATGAGGGGACTGCGAGGATTGCTCTTAAATAGCGAGAGAACCTTGGCGTTGTCGGTTGGTTTTCGCGCCGTGCTGACCAGCTTGTAGGCGTCCGCGGGAACCTTATTCATGCGGCGAAGCACCGCTTCGAGCGAAGGAGTGCCCCCGAAGTTGTGATAGCTGACAATCAGCCAGGCGCGGCCGCGAATGGATTCCAATTTTGGCTGCACATTTTCCGCACTTTCGATCTCCAGGTCGACGGCGCGTGCTCCGGCATCGATGGCGGCGTTCAGAATGCCGAGTTGTTCATCGATGCTTCCATTGAAATGGCCGTGATTCTGATGCCTGCGGCACGTGGCGAGGATGGTGCACTGCGGGTAGCGGGCAAGGAAATCCTTGATGAGCCGCACGCCTTGCAGCGGTTGCGGAAGGTAGTCCAGGCGAAATTCGAGGAA
This sequence comes from uncultured Candidatus Solibacter sp., assembly GCA_964402295.1. Taxonomy (GTDB): domain Bacteria; phylum Acidobacteriota; class Terriglobia; order Bryobacterales; family Bryobacteraceae; genus CADEFT01. The sequence goes on from CAYOBO010000011.1 coordinate 15,437, forward strand.
CGTTTCCCCCGCCTCGGCTTCCTGCTTTGCGTAGGAATTCAGCTTCTCTACGGTTGGAACGCCAAGCGCAATGCAAATGCGCGGCAGTGCTGCTTTATGTGACATATCCCCTTATACGTTCGATGCATCATAACATAACGGCGCTGAGCCACGTTTATGCACGAACCACTGGAATGACGGCGTTTCCATAGACCCGGCCGGCTTTGATGGCGGCCACCGGAGTGAGCTTGCGGTTGCCGGTGCGCGTGGCGCCGAGTGAGTCCGTAAACTCCCACTTCCCTTCCCGCAATTCAAACACGGCGGCGTCGCCCACCGCGCCGGGCTTGAGTGTTCCGGGGTGATGGGGAAAGGGAAATGCTTGTGCCGGATTCCAGGTTGCGCGGCGAATGACGTCTTCGAGACTCATGCCCAGCAGCAGGAACTTGGAGAGAGTAGTGGCGAGGTCGAACACAGGGCCATCCACGTTGAACTGATGCACATCGCTCGAAATGGTGCCGGGAAAGATCTCCTGGCGGAAGGTGGCCTCCGCGGTGCGGAACGAGAAGCTTCCCGCGCCATGGCCGACATCCAGCAGAACACCGTTCTCGATGGCTTTGCGCACTTGCGGCAGCACGCGGTCCCGGTTGTCGAGGATGCCGCCGTCGCCGCCGCGGAAGCTGTGCGTGATGACATCGCCTTTGCGGAGCCTGCTGACAATGTCGGACACCGGGGAATGCGAGCCTCCGATGTGCACCATCAGGGGAAGGTTCACGGCCTGTGCGGCTTCTTGCGCAAGAGCCAGTGCACGCAGGTCGTGTTCGCCGGCGATGTTTTTGGTGAGCCGGATTTTCACCCCGAGGATCACGTCGCGATTCTGCTCGATGGTGCGGATGGCGAGTTTTGGATTGGCGTAGCGGAGATCGAGCAATTCGCCAAAAGGGTTATCTGTCGAGAGGGTGGATTGTCCGATCACGGAGATGTTCAGGAGGGCGAACACGCGCGTCTCTGCCATGCGAATGACGTATTGGCGGAGACCAGGAAACGTGTGTGCTCCCGAGGAACCCGCATCGACCACCGTGGTTGCGCCTTTGGCGATGCAATTCGGATCGGCGGGGATACCCAAGGGTGCAACGCCATCGTAGACGTGTACATGGATGTCGATGAGGCCGGGCGTGACAATCTTGCCGCGCGCATCGAGGGTTTGGCGGGCGAGCGTGGGGCTGAGATTCGGCGCAATGCGCGCCACCTTGCCGGCCGCGATGGCGACGTCTGTCACGGTGGAGAGATTCTGCGAGGGATCGATGACATGTCCGCCACGTATCAGCAGATCGTAGGCAAAGGAGTTTCCCGCTTGCAGCGAGAGCAGCGGCAGAGTGTTCTCCAGCCAGCGGCGACGCGTCAACGGGTGCGCCATCGTTCCTCCTCGGAATGCTGTAGTGTCTAAGCGTAGCACCGCACTTCGAAAAGCCGCGCGAAATCGTCGCCGTTGGTGGCGTCGATGTGGATGCGGAGGGACTGCGTTTCGATGGGATCGAAGCTATGGCGGCGAAGACGCTCATAGTTGCCCTTGATGGCGGCGAGTTCGGTGAGATCGGCTGAGCCTGGTTTGCGGTATTGAATGCGGTAATCGCGGACGGTTTCCGGCTGTGGGGCGCGGATCTGCCCAGTGGTGACGGAGGCGGATGCGCTGAGCATGAGGCGGCGCTGGAGGCCGGTATCGAAGGTGAGTTGGATGTGGCTGAGCTTTTGCGGGGTGTCCCAGGTGAGTTCGATCCAGGCGCCGTCCTTGTCGAGGCGGGTGGACCAGCGGTGAAGTTCGTATTCCTTCTTGCGAGGGATGTCGCGGAGGTAGCCGTCGAGGATGCTGGCGGCGGGTGTGGCGGGGTCTTCCTGCGAGGCGGTGACTTTCGCCTTACGGGCGAGATCGAGAGGATCTTCGTTGCGCCGGAGCTTGATGGTCTGGTCGTCGCGCAGCAAAGTTTGCTGGAGTTTGGCGATGTGCTTCCTGCCAAGTTCGCGCGGAGTGATGCCGCGTTCCAGGCACATGGCGGCGGCAGTGCCGACCGCTTGTCCGGCTGTGCCGCAGGTGGCCATCACACGCGTCGAAGTGAACGCGACATGTGAGCAGGAGATGTTGCGGCCGGCCATGAAGAGGTTGGAGATGTTGCGGCTGTAAAGGCTCCGGAAGGGGATGTTATAAGCTTCTTGCAGCCGGACGGCAACGTTGGGTTTGAGATCGGAACGATCGAAGCCGCCGGGCGGATGATCGTCCATCGGCCAGCCTCCGATTGCGACGGCATCTTCGATATCGCCGCGGATGAGATCGTGCTGGGTGAGGATGTAATCGCCGACCATGCGGCGGCTGCCACGCTTGCCGGGGAGAAAGCCGATCCAATCCATCGCCCAGTGGCTGCTTTCGGGATGATTGCCGCTGTTCTTGATGTAATCCCAGACGCCGAGAACGATGGAGAGCAACTCGAAGCGAATGCGCTCGTTGTCGTGGATAATGTCCTTGTTGCCGCCCCAGGCGATCCACCAGTATCCGTAGTCCCACTCGCGAATGGCGCGCGTGCGCAGAGTTTCCTTGGTGACTTTGCGCGCCCACTTGGGCGCGGCGAACGGCATGGTGCGGCGGTAGAGACGCGAGGTAAACAGGATGCTGCTGCCGAGCGTTTCGTCGTCCCCTTTCTCCATGGCAAGGGACTCACCGAACTCTTCTTTCGATTCACGCCCGGTGCGCATCTCGGCGCCCGCTTCGAAGCCGAGGCGGCAGTCGCCGGTGGCGTCACAGAAGTATTTTGCCTGGATGCGGTAGACAATCTCCGCGCGGTCACTACGCACCAGCACTTCCTCGATGCGGTCGCCGTTGCGCTTGGCGGCGTAGAGCGTGCTGTCCATGAGGAGTGTGATGTTCGGTTCGGAGATGACCTTGTCGTAGAGGAGCAGGTCCCAGATTTCGAAGGAGCGCTGGGGATTGCGCACGGCGTCTTCGATTCGCAGTTCCTCGACGATGCCGGTTTCGCGCCAGCCCGGAATGGCATGCGAGCCGCAGACGTGCATCTTCACTTCACTCGAGGAATTGCCGCCCAGGCGCGAACGGTCTTGGACGAGGATGACTTTGGCGCCGTGGCGCGCCGCGGCGATCGCTGCGCAGACACCGGCGAGTCCCCCGCCGGCCACCAGAAAATCGCACTGTAGCGGAACCTCCGCCATCTTCCTTTCGGCGGAGGAATAGCGCCGTGTGCCGGCCGGCGGAGCAAGCCGGTCGAGGTGTTGCCGGATCTCATCCACCGAGGCCGGGCTGCTGGCGGGAGGCGGAAGCTGATCGGCGAGAACGACCACGGAGTACGGTCCGAGGGCAAGTCCGGAAAGCAGATCGCGGCGTTTCATGATGATTCACCTTACTCCATTACACTCCTTCACTGCATCCGATCCTGGCGACGATGGTTTCCACCGGCGTACCGGATGGGATATTGTACACGGTGTTGCCATACCAGGAATACGGCGACATCGCCGCGGTTTTGGGCGCCAGGCGCGCAACATCTCGATCGGCGGCGGTAGCCGGCAAGGCCATCGCCGCCAGAAGAGAATCGCCGCATGCGTCAGCCGAGTTTCGGCGGCAGTTCCTTGAGCGGTCCCATCCATTCGAGTTCGCGCTCAATGTCTTTGTGGAGCCGGTATTTCTTCGCCACTGTGGCCAGTTGCGGGCCATCGATGTCGATCCTCGCCATGTCGTACTGGCCGAGGCCGTTTTGGTGGCAGTAGCGCAGGTAGCCGATCCAGTTGGGATCGATGCCCATCAGCTCCAGGCCGACGCGGTCGGCGGCAATGTAGTCGGTGGAGGCAATCGCCGCCCGGCTCGCGACCGGCGTGCCGGAGGCCGGTCCGTTTCCTTCCATGCCTTCCCATCCGTCGATGAGCGCCGCTCCCCAGAAGGGTTTGAGTTTCGCCGCCGTGAGGAACATGTTGTAGTGCGTCTGGCGAACGCCGCCGTGGTATTTGCGCTTGTCGTTCCAGCGCGGCGTTTCCCCGGGCTTGTAGTGAATGGGCGCGCCGAGCGTCATGTTTTTCACGCTCTGCGTGGCTATGACGGTGTTATGGGTCTTGAGGATCGCGGCGCAGATCTGGTAGGACTCGGGATCCAGCATGCGCGCGGCGAGCCGCACCGGCTGCACATGCAGATCGGGAGTGAGTAAATGCGTGAGGCGATACTCGGCTTCGGTATTGAGATCGATCAGTTTAACCCGCAGCCGCTTGTACTCGCCGGCGAGGCGCGGATAGAGAAAGTTTTCGAAACCTTCCAGTGTCTGGCCTGCGCTCGATTCGGCGATGACCACTTCGCCCTTCCAGCGGCCATCGAGATAATCCAGAATGCCGCGGAGGGTGTCGACGTGGGTGGAGGCAAGTTGATTCTGGGTGGAAACATTATTCGGTTTAATGAGGACGTATTTCTTGCCTTTCCAACCGGAGCGGATCTGGGTATCGATCCCTTCCAGCGCCTCGCGCACAATGCGACGGCGCTCTTCTCCCGTGCGGACGGTGACCAGCGATCGTTTTTCGTTGGGAACGATGGGGGCCAATTCCATTGGCTCAGGCGCAGTGACGGGCTCAGTGCCGCGCTGTGCCTGTAGGGCTGCTCCCCACATGCCGCCGACGGAGGTTAACCAACTACGACGTGTGAACATCGTTGCACGCACCTCCTTCGTGTCGTGTTGCTTCGATTATACTGGAGTTGCCATGTCGGAAAGCACGGCATCGCGGCGAACGTTTCTGGCCGCCCCGCTGGCGTTTCAGACGGTTCCATCCGCATCTCCCCTCGCCACGAAAGTCCTCGGCCGCACGGGTTTGAAAGTCACCACAGTCGGCTTCGGGACGATGATCACTTCGGACGCATCGGTAATTGAACGAGCAGTGGATCTCGGGATCAATTACTTTGACACGGCCCGAACCTACCAATCCGGCAACTGCGAGCGCATGGTGGGCAATGCCCTGAAGGCGCATCGCAACAAACTCATCCTCTCGACCAAGAGCGGGAAAGAAGACAAGGACGGCGCTTTGCAGGATCTTGAGACATCGCTCAAGGAACTGCAAACGGATCGCGTCGATATCTGGTACATTCACGCGAAATCGCGCGCGGAGCAGTTGACCGAAGGGCGGCTGGAAGCGCAGCGCATCGCCAAGCAGCGCGGCATGATCCGCTTTAGCGGAGTGTCGACACACGGCGGTTTTCCGGAGATCATTCCGGCGGCAATCAAGAGCGGCGCCATTGACGTCATCCTAACTTCCTATAACTTTACGATGGGCGCGAGCATTGATCCGCTGCTGGAGGACGCAAAGAAAGCCGGCCTCGGCATTGTGGCGATGAAGGTGATGGCCGGCGGATTCCGGCGAGTCAAGCCCGGCGATCCGCTGTATCAGACCTTCCAGAAAGACGGCGTATTCCCCGCGGCGCTGCGCTGGGCGATGCGCAATCCGCACATCGATACGGCGATTCCCTCTATCACCGATCACGATCAACTGGACGAGAATTTCCGCTGCATGTCGGCGCCGTTCACCGCCGACGATGCGAAGCTCCTTGCGGTGCAGCGCACCTACATCCGGCCGCTCTATTGCCACGCCTGCGGCAATTGCTTGGGTGTCTGCCCGAAGGGGTTGCCGATTCCGGACATCATGCGGCATGTGATGTACGCCGAAGGCTACGGGCAATATGCGATGGCCCGCGAGCAGTACATGGAGTTGCCTGAGCAAGTGCGCCAGATCGATTGCCACGATTGCCGGCCGTGCGCGGTGCGCTGCCCGAATCATCTGGCAGTGGCGGCGCGCATGATACGTGCGCGGGAATTGTTCGCCTGAGGCGCACACCATGTGGATACTCGCATTCATTGCCGCCGCGGCGGCGGGCAGTCTGCCTGTGCCGGACTGCTCCGCCGTTCCCGGCTTCACGCAAAAAGGCGCGTTGCGCAGTTATGACGTCGAGACGCTGTTCGAATATATGAACGGGAACTCGGAAGGCTATTTCGCCTACGGCTTCCGCAAGATGAACGGAGTGACGTGCACGGACGGGAAGTTGGATCTGGTGTTGGATATTTCGGAAATGGAGACGCCGGAACTGGCTTGGGGAATGTTCACGGCAAACCGGGATCCGAAGCTGCCTCTGGCGGGCTTCGCCGGCGCGGCGCAGGTGACTCCGCGGCGCGGAGCGTTTGCCAAGGAGAACGCCTACGTGGAGGTAGCGGCGAATCCCACATCAGCCCCGGAGATCATCGAGCGGTTCCTTTCCTATTGGGAACAACGAATCCCAGGCGAGAGCAAGCGCCCGGCGCTGCTCGATGTGTTTCCGGTGGAAGGTCTCGTTGCGGATTCGCTGCGGATGGTGCCGGAGTCGGTACTCGGATTCCGGATGCTCCGCCGCGGCTTTGTGGCGCAGTACGCGCACGGAAAGGCATTTGTGATTCCGGAAGCATCGCCGCAATCGGCGGCGAAGGTTTTCGCGCAGTTCCGGCAGCGCATGAATGCCAGTGAGACAGCCTCCGTCGGCGAGGAATCGTTCCAGGTCCAGGATAAGTATCTGGGGCGAATGTGTGTGTTTCGCAAGGGGCGGTTTCTTGCCGGCGCTGTCAATTTTCCGGAAGCCATGGATCCGGCTGGTTTGGCCAAGAAGGTGGCGGCTAAGTTGCCTTGAGCTTCTAGGGTGGGCAAGTTTCGATTTACACTGCAAGGGAAAACACCCGATGCGACGCCGGCCGGGCAGCAACACAAGCAACGGCAAGGCAGATGGAGGCTACCGGATGAATCGCCGCCGCTTACTCGATGCGGGCTTGCGCGCCGCAATACTGGCAGGAGGCGCCCACAAAAGCTCGGCCGCCGCACCTGCCGCGATGGAACCGCTCGACTACGGACGCTCTTTCCTGCAAGGCAAGTGGGCCGAGAACCGGGTGCGATTCTGGATCGAATCCCGCACGCGCATCGTCGATCCGGAAAAAGCAGCGCCCATCGACTACCTCCAGTGTGCTTCCTGCAAAAGCGAAAACACGTTCGCGGCGAAGGATCTGTTCCATAAGGATAACTACGATTTCCTGCCCATCTTCGGACCGGAAGACGGCGTGATTTTCCGCCGCAAGGCGTGGTTGAATCCGGACTACCGGCAGGTGCGCAAGGCGGCCGAAATGTGGGACGGGCAAGTGTACAAACTCGTGCGGCCGCGAAAGGTACGGCTCCTGCGCTCGAATCGAGAAATCCGCGAGGCCACGCACTCCGGCGTGCCCATTGTCGCGCAGACCGAACTCTCCGATCCGCGGACTCGCCTTCGCGCCATCCTCGAATTCCCCGTCAAAACAATGAATATTCACGATAGCCGGGATCTTTACCAGGTCGATTCCGGCCCCGTGGCCTTCCCGGACCTCTCCCAGCGGCATCCACGGCCCGCCGAGTCGCTGCGCCTCGCCTTTGTGGCCTTCAACGCGCCGGGAAGCGCGGATTTCGTGATCGAGGAGCCAACTCCAATTCCCGAAGCAAGCCGCGAAGTGGCCCGCGTATTTCACTACTCGCGGCTGGAGAGCCTTGCGGCGGTGAACCGCCTGTTCGCCTGCGAGTAGCGGATTCCGGCAGCGGTCCTCATCTCGTAACCGGCACGTCACCCCAGCGTCACGAAAACGGAAGCCAGATTCGCTACAATGCAGCGATTATGAGATTTCTCGCATGCCTTGCTCTCTCTCTTTTCGCCACACTCGCGCCTCTCGCCGCACAGTCGACGCTGGGCGTGGTTCTCGGTTCGGTCCGGGATGCTTCCGGAGCCGTGGTCGCCGGCGCCTCCGTCAAACTGACGAACATAGGAGAAAACACCTCTCGGGACGGAACCACCAATAGCAATGGAGATTACGAATTCCAGAATGTGAAAGCCGGCCAGTATGAATTGACCGTGACGCTCGCCGGATTCCGCAGTTTCTCTGCTCGCGGCTTCTCGGTTGCTGCCCGCCAGACGGTGCGCGTGGATGCCGCGCTGCAAGTCGGAGACGTGACACAGACCATCGAGATTTCCAGTTCCGTCGGCGTAATTGCCACGGACTCTCCCGTGGTGGCATCGACGCTGTCCCGAGAGAAGATCATTTCGCTACCGGTGAACGTGCGCGGCGGCGGAACGACCAGCCCGTATGCCATCATCGCCGCGCTGCCGGGAGTGCAGCCGGACAACGGCGGCGGATTCGCCATCCAGGGCGGAGTGCCGGCGCAAACCGAATCGACTTCAGATGGTATTTCGATTACTGCCGTGACGGGTAATTCGCCGAATCGCAACCTGTTCCCATCCGTGGAGACCATCTCGGAGATCAAGGTCCAAGGCGTCGGCAACTCCGCCGAGTACGGCACACCCGGCGACATCACCACGATTTCAAAATCGGGCAGCAATGTCTATCATGGTGCGCTGTTCTGGTATCACCAGAACAAGGCCTTCGATTCGCGCAGCTTCAATCAGGCGAGACTGCCATCGAAAATTGCCAACACTTTCGGGGCGACAGTGTCTGGTCCCGTTCTGTTGCCGAAGATTTACAACGGCAAGGACCGGACATTCTTCCTGTTCACCTGGGAGAGCTTCCGCTATCCAGGGCAGCGCACGTTGACAAACTCGGTGCCCACGGTGCGGATGAAGAATGGAGATTTCTCGCAGGAAGGCGTGAACATTCGCGATCCGTTTACGGGCACGCCGTTTCCGGGCAATGTGATTCCCCAGTCGCGGTTCAATGCCGCGCCCAAACTGATTCTGCCCTTCTATCCGGATCCGAACGTGGGCAACCCGGACCGGTTCGCGGCCGCCAACTTCATCGACAACCGCCGTGCGGATTTGTCCTCGAAGCAGTTCGACACCCGCATCGATCACCAGTTTTCACCGGCCCACGTCGTCTTCGGCCGATATTCATTCAAGAACTCTGAGTCGATCAACCCCAACAACCTGACGCTTCCCTCCGACATCGGATTCAACAACTACAAGCAGGCCGTGTTGAACTATACGTGGACCATCCGGCCGAACCTGTTGAACCAGTTCATCGGCGGGATTGCCTATGCTCCGTCGGGTTCGCAATTCCCATTCGACGGGTTGGCGTTTTCGAACAGCCTCAACCTGAACGACATTCAGCGGGATATCTTCTTCAACGGTCTCCCCAATTTCTCGATTGACCGCATGACGGGTTTTTCAAAAGGAAGGCCCGGACGCGGCGCCTCGTGGAATACGCAGTTCATCGACAACGTGACGTGGACGAAGGGCCGGCACACCATCAAAACCGGCATCGATATCCGCCGGCTGCGCGCCGAATCGAACCTCGGGTTCACAACAGGCGACAACTATGGCGACTTCTTCTTCCGTGGCACCTTTTCCGGCGCGCCCTTCGCCGATTTTCTGCTCGGCACGCCGGCCGACACCTCCATCGCGGTTGTAAAATTCGACAACGACGGGCGTGCACAGCACTACAAGATGTACGTGCAGGACAGCTTCCGGGCAACTTCGCGATTGACGCTGGATCTTGGCGTGCGCTATGAACTGCATCCCGGCTATTCGGACGCGGGATTCAACATTGCGAACTTCGACCGCAGTGTGGCGCGCACCGGACGGGTGTTGCTAATGAGCGATCCGAAAGCCAGGGAGTTGGTGGCCCCCGCCGTGCTGGCCGCGGTGAACGCGTGCCCCGGACCGACCGTGAACGGGGCGGCCTGCACTCCGTTCGTAACCGCCAAGGAGGCCGGCATTCCAGAGGGACTTCGCGAAAACTACTACACGCAATTTCTGCCCCGCGCCGGCTTTGCTTACCGCTTGAATGACAAGACGACATTGCGCGGAGGCGGCGGCTTCTACAACATGATTCTGTTGGGAAGCATCTTCTTCTCCTTGACAGGCACGGTGCAATCGGACGTGCGGTCGTTCTCCAACGTGGGAGCGGACGGGCGCCCCATCTTCACTTTGCCCGACACGCGGCCCGCCAACGCAAGCGGTGTGCGGTCTGGCGCGTTAGGCACGTTCGAGTTCCGTACGGCGAACCAGATCGACTTCAGGCCCCCGCAGATGTTCCAGTGGAACCTGTCGTTCGATCGCGAGTTGAACAAAGACACGGGCTTGCGCATTTCCTACATAGCCAACAAGTCAACACACATGCCCTGGGCGCCGGACCTCAACCAGATGCAGTCTTCGACCACATACTTTTCGCAACGCCCGTTGTCGGAACGGCCCTTTCCCCATTGGGGGCTCATCTATTCGCGCGACGCCGGGGCGAATTCGATCTACCAGTCAATGCAGGCGGAATTGAACCGCCGGTTCGCCAAAGGGCTCACTTACAACATCGCCTACACCCTGGCAAAGCATCTCTCCGACGCGGCGGGGCCGAATCCTTCGGGTTACGCGGGCGAAACCGGCGGCGGCCGCGTGACGAATTCCCTCGACAGGCGTGCCGATCGCGGCGATGTGTACGCGACGCGGCGCCACCGCTTCCTGAACTCGCTCGTTTATGACCTGCCCTTCGGTAAAGGCCGCCGCTTCCTCACCGCATCGCACCCCGTGGCCGACGCGGTGTTCGGCGGCTGGAGCATGTCCTCACTGATCATTCTCCAGTCAGGACCGTTCATGACACCCGTTGTCTCGGTGGGAGATCCGTCGGCGACCAATGCCACGCGGCGCGGGACGCAACGTCCGGACCGTGTGGGAGCAGCCAACGGCTCGGTCTCCAATCCGGATCGGACTCGGTGGCTCGACCGCGCCGCGTTTGTTTGTCCGGGACGCGTGCCAGGCGCTGCAAACCAGTTCGATTGTAATGTGGGCGTGCGTCCCGGAGTGGACCCCGCTCCCCTGGGCCGGTTCGGCAACTCGGGCGTAGGCATCGTCGTGGGCCCAGGATCGTTCTCCTGGAACGCGGCCCTGCGGAAGAGTTTCTCCCTCGCCGAGCGCCTGGCGCTCCGCCTCGAGGGCAGCTTCACGAATCTTCCCAACTGGACTAATCTGGGCGATCCGATTCTGAACTTGGTCGACAACAATTTCGGACGGATCACCGGCATTCGCGGGGCCGATTTCGGCGGCAATCGAACGGGACAGGTTTCGCTGCGGCTCGAATTCTAAGCCAAGCCAGTGTCAGCTCCGGCAATTTCCGCTCATTGCCGGAGCATTCCTCGCCGATGAGACCATCGGGAACAGCCATGAGCGGCTTGCGAAACAAACTGCTTGTTCTGGTAGCGTCAGTGGCGGCGCTGAGTGCGGCGGGAACCATCTTGTTGTACCGCGGCATCCAGGAACATCGGGCAGATGGGTTGGTCATCAATCTGGCCGGGGCGCAACGCATGTTGAGCCAAAAGATGAGCAAGGAGGCCATTCTGCTGGCGGCGGGGCGCGGAGAAGCGAAACTCCTCATCGAGAGCCGCAACCGGTTTGAGAAGGTGTTAAACGGGCTCATGCAGGGTGACCGCGCACTGGGACTTCCGCCCGCGTCTTCGGCTCAAACACTGGCGCAGTTGCGCATCGTCCAGGATTTGTGGATTCCCTTTCGCAACGCTGTGGACAGCTTGATTGCCTCGCCGGCCAATGATGGGCGCGTGGATGTGATCGTACGGTCCAACCCGCGGTTGCTCGTGGAAATGAACCGCGCGGTGACGCTGCTCGAACAGGAGGCGAACGCGCGCGTGGACCATATCCTCCGGCTACAGGCGGGCCTGTTTCTGGCGGTGGCCGCTTTGCTGGCGACTGCCTGGAATCTGCTCTTGGCGCCTCTGATCCGGCACTTAACCGATGTAGTGGAGGAAGTGGGAGCCGCCTCCAAGATCGTCTTCGAGAACGCCAACCAGATGGCATCGTCCAGCGACTGGCTGGCAAACACCGCGATGAAACAGGCGGCAACCCTGCATGAAACCTCCGCGGCCTCACAGGCCATTCGCGAGACAGCCATGCGCTGCACGAGTAGTTCCACCACCGCGGCAACCGTGGTCGCCAAAGCCGAAGGCCACTTCGGAGAGGCATCGCGCACCCTGTACGACGTGGTGGAGTCGACGGCGCAGATCGGCGAATCGACAGGCAAGATCGCCGCAGTAAATAAGCTGATCGAGGAGATTGCCTTTCAGACGAACATTCTGGCGCTGAACGCGGCAGTGGAAGCCGCCCGCGCCGGCGAGGCGGGGATGGGCTCGCGGTGGTCGCCGACGAGGTCCGGAGGCTGGCCCAACGTGCCGCCGCAGCTTCGCATGACACCTCCGTGCTCGTGGACAACGTCAGTGCAACGGTCGCCGCCGGATCCGACAAGGCAGGCAAAGCGTCGGCGGCCATGCAGGCGCTACAGCACGAATGGGAGAAGGTGCGTGGCTTGACGCACCGGATTCATACCCTGAGCGAGCAGCAATCGAGCGGCGTCTCGCAGGTCAGCGAGGCCGTGGCCGCCATGCAGGAGCACACCCAGAAGACGGCTTCCGTGGCCGAGGAAAGCGCCGCCTCTGCGTTGGAGTTGCGCCGGCAGGCCGAGACAATGCTCGCCGTGGCGGAGAGCTTGGCATCCATCGTGAGCGGAAGCTCCGGCGACTGACTCAATTAAATCAAGTCCTGCCAGTTGAGGGGACTCACCAGGGGATCGCCGCTCATCGAGAGATGCCGCAACCGGTCGAGCGTGGCGCCATCGAGGGGGCCTTCCGCCGCGGCGCTCAAGTTCGCATCGAGTTCCTCCATCGTACGGATGCCGAGAATCAGCGATGTGATCGCGGGAAACGAAAGACAGAACCGAATGGCGAGTGTCGAGAGCCGCTCCACGGGTTCGCCGTTCAGTGCCGCAAGTGCGCGTTCGCGCAAGGGGGCAAGCCGTTCCGGGATTTCGTGTATGCGGCCGGTGAGGACGCCTCGCAGAAACACGGAACGCACCAGAATCGCTACGCCGTTTTGTTGCGCGAGTGGGAATACACGCTCCGCCATCCTTTGATCGAGTATGTTGAATGGCATCTGCAAGGTGCGGTAGATGGGTGTTTCGAGGGCCGCGAGCGCCAGTTCTTCACCATAGATGCTTGCCCCGGCCAGTCCCACTTTGCCGGAATCGAGAGCTTGCTGTAGCGAGTCGAGCAGTTGTGGATCGCGGATCGTCTCCAGCGTGGGATTGTGCAGTTGGAGTATATCGAGCTTGTCACGCCCGAGCAGGCGCAGGCTCCTGTCGATCGAGGCGGCTAATTGCGCGGGTGCCGCCGGCAACGTGACCTTGGTGGCAATGTAGCAGGAGACGCCGGTTTCTCCGATCAATGCCTCGGCGTCGCCGTAGGCCGGCGCCGTATCGAGCAGATTGATGCCGCGGCTGAGCGCGTGGCGGATGACGCTCATGCCGGCGCTGCGGTCGGGCTTTTCATAATGCCCGCTGCCGCGAAATCCGTAGTTCAATCCCAACTCGACTGTGCCCAGGGTAATCTCAGACACCCGCAGAGACGAGTTGCCAAGGGGACGAAAGTTCATTGCTGCTCCTTCGACGATTGTTCCACACCGCACCACTCCTTCACGAAGCGTTCCAGAACGGTTGTGGCGATGTGAAGCGATTCGAGATCCACCCATTCATCGGGGGCATGGAGCCCGCCTCCCGTGGCCCCCCAAAGAACGGCGGGGACACCGAATTCGTGGAAGACGTACATATCGCAGGGTGCCTCCATGCCTTGAACCGCGGGCGGGCTTGGCAATGCCTCGCCGGCGCATGCCGAAAGCGTGCCGACCAAAGCATGATCGGCGGAAATCGCGGAGCCGGGTAGCCAGCGGATAGGCTTATCGATGGCGGGAGCCTCCCCGATGCCGGCCAGCCATTCGTGAAACTGGCGCATCACATCGTCTTCGCTTTCGCCGGGCATGGATTGAAGAAGAATCTCGATGCGGCAGGTGGAGGGCGCCGTGATCGGCTCGCTCCAACCCCAAACATTCGTGGAGATATTTGTTACGGAGACGGGCACGGGGTCGGGAGTGTGCTTGTAATGCGGATGCGGGGGCGCGGCCTGTTTCCGGGCGGCGGCGAGTTCCGGCAGGCGGTGCAGAAAATTGGCGACGCTGTCGATCACCGTCTTCGCGCTCTGGTCTTTGCCGAAAATATCGGCGGGAGCGGAGAAGGTGAGGTGCAACAGGCGTCCACCGCGCTGCGCGGGACAGATCCGAAGGTTGGTGGGTTCCGTGATGATGGCGGCATCCGCAAGATCGCCGCGCACGCGCCCGGCGAGCGTTCCGTTCACCCCGCCGAATTCTTCATCGACGATGGATTCAAACAGAAGATCGCCACGCAACCGCACGCCTTGCGTGGCGAGGTTTTCGAGAACAGCAAGAGCGATCGCGATACCGCTTTTCATATCGCAAGCGCCCCGCCCGTACATACGGCCGTTTTCGATTTCGGCGCCGAAGGGATCGCGATGCCACGGGAGCGAGCCCCGCGGTACCGTGTCGACATGCCCGGAGAGGATAAGGGAACGCCCGCCGCCCGTGCCTGGAATGCGGGCAACAAGATTGGGGCGCCCGAGATAGTGCCGGTTCGGCCAGTAGAGCGCATGCTGCGCGAGCCCCGGCACTTCATCGAGCGAATACAGCGTGGGCGCGAGGCCGAGGCCTTCCAAAAAGTGAGCGATGTGCTGCTGCGCCTGTTGTTCACATCCTCCGGGCGGAATGTTCTCCGAAGGAATGCGGACCAGGCCGCGGAGGATTTCTGTGACGCGGTTCATGGAATGTAGGAATAAAGGTCCGCGTTGCGGAGGAGGAAACGGATCTTCTTCACGGTGTCCTTGTGGACGGCGGAAAATGCGGCACTGCGCCAGCGCAGGACATGGGCCGTGGCATCGCCCCTGAACGGAATGCTTTCCTCGCGCGAGAAGCCCGCGATGACGTTGTTATCCGTATCCAGCAGTTCGGCGCGGATCTCGCCGTCGGCGCCGGTGACCGCATTGATGGTGACCGTGGGTGCGGTCAGCGCTTCACGGCGCGTGACAAGCGAGCCTTGTTGCGCTCCCGCGTGCATGGAGCAGAAGCCGTCTTTGCGAAGCGTGGCGAGCCCGATGGCGCCGCCGGTCTGTTTCACGTCGTGCGGCAGGTGGAAGCCGCCGTAGTAGAAGTAGAGTTGGTTGTTCATCTCGATGGGAGCGCGGGCCGTGAACACCATGTGCGAATCGAATGCGCCTGGCGGCCCCGTGGAAAGAAACGGCGTGCGTCGCGGAGGGCGGCTCCAGTGCAGCAGATCCCAACTCCAGGCGAGTTGAACATCGACGGTGCGCGGGCTTTCGGCTTCGGCCTCGGCCCGTGTCATGCGCATCTCGGGCGCGTAGTGCGAACGGGCATGGTAGATCCACGGCAGTGCGATGTACAGTCCCTCGTAGGGAAAGACGGGCATGCCGTAGATCTGGGTGTCGGGAGGATCGAGATCGTCCGCGGTGAAGATGGGCGCATCGAGTGGCTTGCTCCAGTGCAGGGCATCTTTGGAGACCGCGATACCCGCGGAGCGCCCGCGTCGCGTGGAGCCTTTCCATGTGGCTACGTATTGCCGGCCATGGGGATCGTGGAAGAAGTTCACGACGTCGCTCGATTCAAACAAGCCTTTCCGGGCGGTCTCGGGGAGGAACGTCCAGCGTAATCCGTCGGGAGAGAAGGCCGCGCGCACTTTGCCGTAATCCGCTCCGAAACAAAACAAGGCATATTTGTTCGGGGCGTGCCGGTCGTCCGGCAACCGAATCACGGAAGGGTTGTGGCATTCACCGCGCTCGCGCTGCGGTGGATTTTCGCTCGGGTTGCGATTCAGCGCCACCACCTCGTTGCAGCCGTGTATGCCGAGATCGGGCTTGGTCCAGTGGATGCCGTCCGTCGATTCCGCATAGGCATTCCGGTACCCTTCGTTGATGTAGTGGTACCACATGCGCAGCTTGCCTTCGTCCTTGAGCACGGTGCCGTACAGGTAAGGCCCGGAGCCTCCCTGTTCGCACGCAGTATCGGCCACGAGAATGGGGTTTGCCGCGTGTTTCTTCAGCGGGTGAAACCGGCGTTCCAAGCCCTGCTGCTGTTCCACCAAAAGGGCATCGAGAAACAGGCGGCGGTGTTCTTGCGCGAGCGCGGAAAGCGAGAGAACGAAAACCAGGAATCGCACGATGATTTAGTCCGCGAGCGTTCGGATGCGGATGTTGCGAAACAGGATCACGTTGAAGCGGTCGTGCAGTTGCAACCCGATGGGACCCGATTTCGGACGCGCGGGGTCGCCGGGATGGACCGCAACTTCATGCCCGTTGAGTTTCACGCGGATCATGTCCTTGCGCGATTCGATATCGAGACTGTTCCAGTCGTTTTCCTTTTCGTGGCCGAAGGTAGCTGGGGCAAACAGGTAGATGCTGCCGCTCGGATACTTCGTTTTCACCCCGTTGAGGATCTGGATTTCGTAGCCGTTGTGCGCCGGGGTCTTGTTGTAATCGGGAGTCGGGCCGATGGCGTGGCGGCCGCGCGTCGCATCGCGCAGCGAGATGCCGCTGTTGCCCCCGGACGGGGTGAGGTATTCGATGTGCAAATCGTAGTCGGCGAACTCGGCGGTCGTGTAAAGCCAGGATTGCGTTTGCCGCCAGTTGTGATAATCCTTTTCGGTCAGGGTGACAGGCCATGCCGTGCCGAATGGGTTCTTCGCGCCCGAGACCGGCTGTCCGATCAGAATGCCGCCCGCCAGCACAGTCCATTTGCCGTCCCCTTTCACTTCCCACCCATTGAGATCCTTGCCGTTGAAAAGCGGTTTCCAATCGGATTGTGCGTGCACGGTAAAGAGGACGGCGGTAAGCAGTAAAGTGGTCATGGTTGTCATTCGATATAGAGAAACTCGTGGGAACTGAGCAGCGCCTGCGCGAAACGGCGAAAGGCTTTCTGCTTCGCTTCTTCCGGAGCGGCTTTGGCGCCAGATGATGCACCGGCGTCCCCTTCGTGCTCAATTCCACACCCTGATACAGCGCGGGCAGATATCCGTTGGCCTGAGCAGGCAGGCTCTGATTCTCCGTCCCAGGCGCGTAGCTGATCCATGCACCCATCGCCGGCCGTCCGGGGAAGATCTTGCACGTCAGCAAGCATGTTCAACCCTTGCAGGTGACTGTTGTGCTCTGTGTGCATGGAGTGAAGGAAGCACAGATCGTCGACGCCCCCCGCCGTATACGGCAGCATCCCGGAAATGTCCATGCCGCACTGTCCGTATTTCTATCGCCTTGGCGGAAAAATGCCTGGGCTTGGCGCGCAGGCCGCTGGCAATGGGGTTGGCATGCAACAGGCCGGCGAGCACCATGCTCCCAGACCCCAGGCAAGTCCGTTCCAGCAGTTGTCGGCGCGACAGCGGCATGGGGTTTAGTATTTCATGATTTGCGCGCCTTCGGCTAGGAGCCGCAGCGGTACGAAACAGAAACCTGCGCGTCGTAGAGCTTGCCGAACGCGGCCATATCGAAGGGACGCTGGCGCGAAGCCTTCATCCCTTGCGCCTGCAACTTCGCCAGCAGCTCGTCGCGCACCTGTTTGCGCACCAGCCACGCCAGCGTATTCGATTCCGTGCGCACCATCACCACATCGTATTCGGCAAGCACCCGCTTCATATCGCCCAGTAGATTGCCCTGTTTCGCAGTGTGATGAAACTGCGCCAGCGAGCTTTCCACCGTATCGTAATCGCCATACCGGTACGTCATGCGTTCCGTCTCCGAAACAAAGCCTTTCGTAAACCAGTACGGCCAGTAGAGGTCGGGCTTCACCGCAAGGAAATACTCCGGGTTGACGCGGATCCGGTCACCGTTGCAGGTCTTCGAATGCGCGATGGCGGGATTCGAGTAGCCCCACAGGTCGATCAGCGGGCGTTCCAACATCAGGCCGAAGGTGCTCATCTCGGTCGTCGCCACGGTGAATTGGCGCGGAACGTAGCGATTCGTGAAGGCGCCGGCGAACATCGAATCGATGCGTCCGGATTTGCGGCTGAGCGCCGACTGGCCAAGCAGCAAAGGGAACGTTGCGCAGACATAGAGGATCAGCGCGCCGCGATACCCGGCCGTCGGCGCTACACTCGCGGACCAACTCCACCGCAGGTTCCCCAGCACGGAAAGGATGAACAGTTGCAGCGTCAGTTCGAACGCCACCCAGTAGCGGGCGTACGTATAGGAACTGAAGTCGCCGATAATCCCGTGCGTGAAGTTGTAGAACAGCAGCACAGGCAAACAGCCCGCCGCGTACAGGAACAGCAGCACCGAAGGGGAACCGGCTTTCTCCATCGTTGCGCTGACGCCGTCCCGCCAGAGCATGCGCGCAACAGCGAGCAGCAGGATCAAACCAATGGCGTGCGATGCATTCGTGAAATACTCCAGCAGCCCGGTGAACACCGAGAGCGGTTGCAGCATTTCGAGCATCGCCGGCTTCAGCGCCTTGAAGTGGATCGGGACAGGTACAAAGTGGCCGTACAACAAGCGAACGAAGGCGTAGTAAACGGCTGCGCTGAGCAACGGCAAGGCTAGGACCGGATGGAGCAAAATGGCCGGCTCCCTCCGCATCCGGCGCCACAGCGCGATCGCGGCGATGTTCACGAACGAGAGCAGAATGGCGTCGGGGCGCAAGAGCGGAAGCATCCCCGCAATGGCGAGAGACGTCGTCTCCTTGCCTTTCGCGGTGGCGCGCACAGCGGCGAGAAACACCAGCGACACCAGCCCATTGCCGAACCCAGAACTGAGCACCAGCACCAGCGGCGCGCAAATCGCAAACGCAAACGCTTGCAGCATCCCCTTGCGGCTGCGCAGGTCCGTCCCCAGCACCCCGGCTAGCAGCGGCAGATGCAACAATCCGGCCGCGCACGAGATCCAGAAATTAGCGGCCACAAGGCTCGCTTGCGACCACGCGAACGGCGCATGTAGCAGATAGTAGACGTACTCCACCGTGCCATCCACCATCGCTTCCGGCGACATCGAAAATCGCCCGTAATGATAGAGGTTGTAGGCATGCTCCAGGTTGATCGAAACCTCGTCCACGATGCCGTAAAGATTGATGTAAAGCCCTGTATAGACCCCCGCCACGGGCAAGAAGCTGAAGCGCTCGTTCTTCCCGAATGCACGCGCGATGCAGACCGCGGCGCAGATCACCCACAGCAGCAACCCCACAACCCGCGGCGGCACGAAAGCAAATGCGTCCGGCAACGGAGGCAGTCCCAGCGCCTGCAATTCGTGGATCATGCGTTCCCCACGCTCCGCAGCGCCGCATAGGGCAGCGCCAAAGCTTCGTAGATCACGTTCGCCGCGGCGAAATCGTAATACCACAGGCGGCGCACGATCTGTCCCCTGCGTTCCACCGGCGACGCCCCGACCACCTCGTGCACGCGATAACCACGCATCCGAAAACAAAACCACACCCGTGCCACATGGAACCGGTTGCAATAAAGAACGCACGGCGCAAGCGGCCACACTCCCTCCCGCTCCGCCCACCGGCGCAGTTCCGTGGCATTGTCCAGCGTGTCCAGATACCGCTCGCGCCCCGCCTCGGCCCGCCGCACCCGAACATCCGGGCGCAACGCAATCAACCGCTCCGCGGCCACTTCATCTTCCACCCGCGCATGCCCAAAGCTGTTCCCCGGTGCGACATAAACCGTGTCCCCAGCCTTCGCCCGCCGAGCCACCTCCCCCACGCAGCCTTCGAAGTAGGCAGACAGCGACCCATCCTGATTCAGACCCTCCGGTATGACAATGTGCGTCAGGACACCTTCTTCAGCAGCCACAACACGCTCTCCTTCACTTTCTTCCGGTGCGGAGAAAACGCACTCGCGGCATCCGCCTGCTCATAGGCTCCAGCGAGGAACATATCGTAGCTCTCCTGAAGCATATCGTCGTTCGAATAGCGCGGCGTCCACCCGAGATCGAGTACATGCTGTACGTCGAAACAGAAAGGCTTGTGATAGGTGAGGTAATGCCACGGCGCGAGCGGGCTGAGATGCATCGCATCCAGCATTTGCAGCGAGTGGATCGTCAGCCATTCCGGCAAACTCCGAACACGGGACCGTGACCCCGCATGTTTCACCAGGTTCTCCAAAGCCTGCCGCAGCGTTCCGTAGCGGTCCGTGCCGACGTTGTAGATGCCTTCCTTGCCGCGCTCCACGGCCAGCATGTAGGCATCCATCAGATCCTGCGCATGCACAAATTGAAACGGAATGTTCCCACTGCCGATCGTGTAGACATTCACATTCGACCGGATCCAGTTGAACAGAATCTGGAAAATGCCAAGGCGCCCCGGACCCAGAATCGTGCGCGGCCGGATCACGATCAGCGGCATGTGCGATTCGAGACAAGCTTCGCGTACGGCGATTTCCCCAGCCAGTTTGGAACGCCCATACGGCTCGATGGGATTCGTCGGAGTCTCCAAAGTGATCGGGCAATCGGCCGGCGTGCCGTAAATAGCGGACGAACTCATGTGCACGAAACACCCCACCCCCGCCCGTGCCGATTCCTCCGCTACCATCCGGCTGCCTTCCACGTTCACATCCAGAAAGCCCTTGCTCGACTTGGTCAGCGGCACCATGGCCGCATTGTGATGAACGATCTGCACGCCCGATAGCGCTTCCCGGAGCCTGCTCCGGTCGCGCACATCGCAATGCACGAACTCAATGCGCGGATGCCGCCGCGGATCATCCCAGATATCCGCAATCCGCACCCGCTCCCCTCGCTTCAGCAACTCCTTGGCGATCAGGTTGCCAAGAAACCCCGAGCCTCCCGTGATGAGATGTGTCATTAGATTCGAATCCCCTGTTCCATGCACCACGCAATCGAGCGGCGCATGCCTTCCTCCAGCGCAATCGTCGGCTTATACCCGAGTTCGCGTTGCGCTTTCTCCGTCGAACAAGCAATCGTCTTGTTCATCTCCGACAGTACGTGGATCTTCTGCTCATATAGTCCTAAGCCTTGAATCGCCCGGTCGGCGAGCCACGCCACTCCGCTGGCAATCCCGGGCAACCGCAGCCGCTTGTACGCCACGGGTAGATGAAACTCCTCCGCCAGCAGACGCTCCACCGTGTCGATAATTTCGTTCATGCTGTAAGGGCGCCGGTCCGCGATCCAGTACACCTGCCCGCGCGCCTTCTCCGTCAAAGCCGCCAGCATCATCCCCTGGCTCAGATTGTCCACATACCCCATCGACCGTAGATTCTCCCCCGATCCCACAATCGGCCCCTTCCCCTGCCGGATCATCGAGAAGAACAGCGTCTGGCGAGCCGGTTGATCGGGCCCGTAAAACCAGGGCGGGCGCACCAGCACCGTTTCCAACTTCCCCTGTGCTTCGGCTTCCTTCACGGCCAGTTCCATCATCATCTTCGATCGGCCGTAGTTCATGTACGGGTTGTACGGAGCATCTTCGTCGAATAGATGATCGGGCCGCGGGTTGCATCCCACCGGCGAATTCGACGACACGGCCACCATGCGCCGGACCCCGGCCTTCTGCGCGGCAGCCAGCAGATTCCGCACCCCGTCCACATTCACGGAATAGAAGTCTTTCACTTTCCTCGGATGGATGATTCCCGAGATATGGAATAGATAGGCTCCCGACGCTCCTTCCACAAACCGGGCGCAATCGGCCGGGTTGCGCAAGTCCCCCTGCATCGTCTCCACATGCGGACCCATGGCGCGCAGTTCCCCATCGTTCTCTCCGGGCAGCACCAAACAGCGAATCCGCATCCCAGCGGGCAATTCGCGCAGCGCATCGTGATCGAACGCGCGAGTGGCCAGCAGCCGCGTGAAGCGTTTCCCCAGCCAGCCCGTCGATCCCGTAACCAGCGCCAGTTGCATGTTCACAACTCCCCCAAGGCATGCAGCGTGTTGCGCCGCGCCAGCGCCATGACCGTCCCTTGCGGATTCACACCCATCGCCGTGGGAATCAGACTCGCGTCGTTCACCACCAAACCCGGCGCCCCATGCACGCGGCCCATCGAATCCACGGCACAGCGATTCCGATCCTCCCCCATCGGGCACGACGAAAACAGATGAATCGTCATCAGATTCGCGCGGCTTGCGGCAAGCATTCCCGGAATCTTCGTCAATTCATCCTCGGCATGGATCTCCCGCGCCCCAGGCAGGCACGGATACACCGTTCGCGCGCCCGCCGCCAGCAGCAGTTTCGAAAGATGCCGCAACCCCGTGGCCAAGTCCCGCAGATCGCGCTCGGATAACTTGTAGCGGATCAGCGGATCCGGCAGCCCGAACACCCCGCGCACGCTGCCCACATGCGGCCCGGTGATCATCGCGTAATAGATCGCCATGTGCCGCCACTGCGATTTCACCAGCGAAGCACAGAACGGATAATCGGACAACGCCAGCGCCAGATGCGGTGGCGATGAAATGGAACACCCAAAGCCGATGCGCGGCGAAAATTCCTTCACCTGATGCACCGCCACGCCGAGCGCCTCATGATTGACCTGCTCATCGAACAGCGCCACCGCTTTCACCGTGGGATGCATCGCCAGGGAATTGCCGACATTCCGCGTGATCCCGCTGCGCCGCAACAGCAACGGCGTCTGCACGGCGCCGCCACAAACAAACACCGTGTCCGCCTCCACACGCAACGTCTTCCCACGCTGGGCAATATCCACCATCCAGCGATTCCCTTCCCGCCGCAATCGTTGCACCCGGCTGTCGGCCATCAGCTTGGCGCCGGCCCGCAGAGCACGCGGGATGAACGTCTTCGACATCGATTGCCGCGTTCCCCGCGGGCAACCGTCCGGCCCCGTTGTGCCGTCGTAGCGAAACCAGCGCGGCACTTCCAGCACCCGCCATCCCAAGTGCCTCGCGCCCTGCTCCAATTTCCGCGATGCCAGCGGAATGGGGCCAGGATAAGTGCTCACCTCTAGCGCTTCCTCGCAATAGCGAAAATGCGGCTGCAAGTCCTCTTCCCCGCTCTGCCGCAATTGGAATTCCGTGCGCCAGCGCTCCAGAATCTCCGGGGGCGTGCGGTGATACAGGCCGCTATTGATCTCGCTTCCCCCTCCCACCGTACATCCCTCAACGAAGGCAACCTTCGCATTCCCCAGCACCGGATTCAATCCGCCCGCCCGGTACTTCTGCGCCATCTCCTCTACGCCAAACGGCTCGCAGGATTCCAGCGGCAGATCCGGTCCTTCTTCCAACAGCAGCACCTGTTTGCCGTGTTCCGCCAGCAGATGCGCCGTCGTCGCGCCGCCCGGCCCGGAACCGATTACAACATTTTCGAACCGTTGGCCGCTCATCGAAGCTGGCTCCTCTGCTGGCTGTACAACGCAAGCGTCGCCAGACTGCGGTAGAAGCGCATCAGATCCCGGCAGGGTCCGATCGGCGATCTCCCCCACGATTCCATCCGCGTTTCCCGCCGCTCCGGCGGCATGCGATGAAACGGCGGCCCGCTACAGGCAAACGCCACCGTCGCCACGCGCAACGGCCAGGCCAGAAACCGGGGCATTCTCGCCCACTGCTCCAGCACAAAATCCGTAGCCCGTTGCGGACACCCCCCTTGCGAGCGCGCCAGTTCCTCACAAATCGCGGCGACGGTCTTCTCGAACAATCCGCTCACGAAAGCCACCCTTGTGTCGCCACGAACATGATCAGGCCCGACACTGCCGCCACCCCGTAGCTCACCCGATCCTTCATCACGAACACCACCGGATCTTCCTGCACCTTGCCCCGCGTCGATAAGATCCAGATGCGGCTGATCCAATACAGGTAGACCGGCGACAGCAGCCACAGCACTTCCGGTGTCTGGTACAACTCCTTCACTTTTTCGCTTTGCAGGTACAGAATAAATACCACCGTCGAAAGAAACGCGCTGCACACACCGAACAGGTTCACTTGCAGCGTGTCCTCCACACCGTATCCCCTGCCGTTCATCGCCCCGTTTGTCTTCCGCACCAGTTCCAATTCCGTCAAGCGCTTGCTGAACGCCAGGCTCAGGAACAGGAAGAACGCAAACGAGAGCAGCCATACGGAAAATGCCACCCCTGTCACTACATGCCCGGCGACGATGCGCAGCAGATACAACGCCGAAAGGCAGAACGTGTCCACCAGAACCATCTTCTTCAGCCAAAGCGAATAGGTCAGAGACAGCAGGAAATACACACCCAGCAGCATCGCCAGAGCGGGCGAATACAGCCACGCCATGCCCAGGCTTCCCACCAGCAGCACCGGAGCCAGCACAAACCCCACGTACAAAGGGAGTTCGCCGCTCGCAAACGGCCGCTCGCGCTTCTTCGGATGCGCCCGGTCCGCCTCCAGGTCCACGATGTCATTCAGAATGTACTGCGCCGAAGAGCATAACCCGAATACCACCGCGCAGAACGTGGCCTGCACCACCATCTCCACCTGTTCCAACCGGTGCGCCGTGATCAGCGGAACGTAGATCAGCACATTCTTTGCCCATTGGTGAATCCGCAGCGCCGACAGATAGTGCATCCAACTCGTGCGCCGCCCGTCGAACGTCTTCACCTCCGGCACGTGCTTTCGCAATTGCCGCAGCAGAGACGCCGACGCCCCCACCGTAACCGCGCTACGGCAGTGCCGCCAGATCTCCAGATCGGCAGGCGAATCCCCCGCGTACTCGAAACCCTCCTGCAACTGCTGCCGCAACACCTTAAGCTTGTCCTTCCCCTTCAAATTGAGGATGCCGTTGCTCGCCAGCACACGGTCAAAGAACCCCAGATGGTCGGCAATCGGTTTGGCCAGTTGCTCATCGGCGGCCGTCACCAGCAGCAGTTGCCGCTTCCGGTTCTTCTGCACGCGAAGCCAAGCCACCAAGGCGTTGTTATACGGCAGCGAATGCACGTCGATCGAAACATGCGACGCCAGCTTGCGCTTCAACGCCGCACGCCCCAGCAAGCACCAGAACGGAACCAGCAAAATCAGCCACGGCTTCGTTTTCAACAATCGCGCCAGCGACTCAAACAGCATGTCCGTCTTGACCAGAGTTCCATCCAGGTCAATGCAGAGCGGCAAGGAATGTGAGTCCGAATAGGCCATGGGCAATCCACCGGCGGCGCGCCGCCTGCTGGTATGGGTAAAATCGGCAGAAAGGGGCCGGAACAGTAGGTTGGGATTCCCGGTAACATATCCTATTGATGCGACTTCTTCCTCTGGCCGCTTTGTACGCCGTTTCCCTCCTCGGCGCACCGCCCGTTTCCCTCATCTTCGACACCGACATGGGAAACGACATCGACGACGCGCTCGCCCTCGCCGTCATCCATTCGCTCGAATCGCGGGGCGAAGCCAAGCTGATCGGCGTCACCCTCACCAAAGACAATCCCTACGCCGCCATCTACGTCGATCTGGTCAACCACTTCTACCGCCGCCCGGATATCCCCGTGGGCATCGTGAAACAGGGCAAAACCCCACAAGAATCGCCCTTTACCCGCATCCCCGCCGATCGCCAAACCGCCGATGGCAAGCCGCTCTATCCCCGCCGCCTCGGCAATGGCGTCGATCCCCTCGACGCCGTCCCGCTGCTGCGTTCCCTGCTCGAAAAGCAGCCGGATGGCTCCGTGGCCATCGTCCAGGTAGGCTTCAGCACCAATCTCGCACGGCTCCTCGACGAACCCGGCGCAATCGACCTCATCCGCCGTAAAGTCCGTCTTCTCAGCATGATGGCCGGCCAATTCCCCGACGGCAAGCCGGAATACAACGTGCGCATCGACATCCCCGCCGCACAGAAAATCTTCCGCCAGTGGCCCGGACCCATCGTTTGCAGCGGTTGGGAAGTCGGCGCGGCCCTCCTGTTCCCCGCCACAGCCATCGAAAATGACTTCCGCCACGAAGACAACCACCCCGTCGTCGACGGCTACCGCGCCTACAAAAAGATGCCCTACGACCGTCCCACCTGGGACCTCACCTCGGTTCTCTACGCCGTCCGGCCCAACCACGGCTATTTCTCCCTCTCCGAACCCGGCATCATCCACGTCGACGCCGAAGGCAAGACCCGCCTCGAGTCCAACCCCGCCGGCCGCCATCGCTACCTCATTGCCGATCCCGCCCAGCGCCCCCGCATTCTCGAAGCCCTGGTCCAGCTTTCCACGCAGCCGCGCTCGAAGCCTTGAACCCCTACCGAGCCAGCCGTACCTCCCCCCGTCCGGCATTCACATACACCGCCGAAAACCACCGCGCCGGCAACAACCCGTCCGCGTCCCCTTCATCCGGACTCGTATCGATCAGCGCCGCCTCCCGGTTCGTAAATTGCACACCCCCCAGACTGGCCTGCCGCACGGTTCCCCGCCGCACCCTCTGGCTGCCCCCATTGCTGACAGCGATCGCATCTCCCCGAACTCCGCTCAGATGCGGACATCGCGGCCCGCAGAAGACCAGCATGTGCGAAGCCCCGCTATCCAACACCAGCCGGAACGGCGCCTCGGCCCCGTCCAGCGACACATCCACCGCCATCCGTCCAGCAACACTGCGCGCGGGAAGCGCCGGCATCTTCCCCGCCTGCCTGACCGCCTGCTCCGCAAACAAAATCCGCCCGCTTCTATAATCGATCAGATACGGAAAGCGCCCCAAAAAATTCTGCCCCAAAATCCCGTCGATGTCCCCGCCCAATCCCCGTACACCGGGAAAGTCAATGGCAATCACCTCCACATCCATCGATTCCGCAGCCCCCACTCGAATAGGAACATTGCGCGCCGCCGGTGCAATCCGGTCCCCCGCCAAACTCGACACCACCACCCGGTAGTGGTACGTCAATCCGATTCGCTTCCCCACCTCCGGCGTCACCCAAGTCGATGTGTTCCCCGTATCCACCAGCATCCGGAACGGACCCTGCCCGTTCAGATACGCCTTCACAATCGGGTAGCCGTTCCGCAGCTCCAACTTCTCTCCACCCGGTGTCCCGTATAGACTCCCGATCGCGCCCAGTAAAATCAGCATCCGCATGAAAGGCAGCCTACGCGGAGGGCAAAAATAAGTCGTGATCCCTCCCTGATGATTTCCGGATGGATATCGTAAACCATTGAAAATAAGCGCACAAAGCACATTGACCGGAATAGTGTAAAGATTTACACTATTCCTGTGCCCCTCTACGTGCCTCTCTTCTCCCATTCCCCACACTCCATCCTCAACTCCGCGCTCTCGCTCGACTCACTCATCCAATCCGCCGTCGATTGGAACCTCCCCGCTGTCGGCCTCATGGACACCAACACGCTCTCCGGCGCCGTCCAGTTCTACAAGAAAGCCCGCGCCGCCGATCTCCACCCGGTCATCGGCGCACATGTCTCGCTGCCCTCGGGCGCCTCCGCCGGACTCCTCATTGAAAACGCCACCGGATACCGCAACCTCTGCCGCCTGCTCTCCACCCTGATCGCCAACCCCAACGGCGTGCTCTGGGACGATCTCGCCCGCTACAGCGGCGGACTCATCTGCCTCCTCGGACCCGATAGCGAACCGGCGCACCTCATTCGCCGCAACGAATCCCCGGAAGCCGCACTCCGCCGCTATCGGGAACTCTTCCCCAACCGTCTGGCGCTGGCCATCTCCCCCCACAACGAAGACGACCTCCGGCTTTCCCGCCTCTTTGCCGCCATCGGCCGCAAGCACCGCATCCCGCTGGTGGCCGCCGCCCATGCGCACTATCTTTCCCCGCAGGACCGGCTACAGTACGACATCCTCTCCTCCATGCGGACACTCACTCTGCTCACGCAGCCGCATCCGGCCAAGCGCCCCCCCGGCAATTACCACCTCCACTCCCCCGAGGAAATCGAACGCCACTTCGGGGCGCTCCCCCAGGCCATCGAAAACTCGCACCGCATTGCCGAGCGCTGCCAGTTCGATTTCGAACTCGGCGATATCCACTTCCCCAGCTTTCCGCTTCCGCCAAATGAGACCGCCATCGCCCGCCTCCGCCATCTCACCACGGAAGGAGCCCGGCGGCGCTACGGCGCTACTCCGCGCGCGGAAGTCGGGGAACGGCTCGACCGCGAACTGTCGGTGATCGCCGAAGTCGGCTACGCCGACTATTTCCTCATCTTCCACGACATCGTGCAGTGGGCCAATGCGCACGGCATCGAAACCCTCGCCCGGGGCAGCGCCGCCGGCAGTCTGGTGTGTTACACGCTCGGCATCGGCAACGTGTGCCCTTTCCGCTTCGGCCTCTGCTTTGAGCGGTTTCTCAACCGCGAGCGGATGCAGTTCCAGAAACTCGCCGACATCGATCTCGATCTCCCCTGGGATAAGCGCGACGAAGTGGTGCAATACGTCTTTGACCGCTACGGCCATGAGCACGTCGCCATGATCGGCGCGTTCAACACGTTTCAGGGCCGCGCCGCCGTCGCCGATATCGCCAAAGTCTACGGCATCCCCGAACGCGAAGTGCGGCGCTTCACCGAGCGTCTGCCCCACTTCATGGGGGACGCCGAAGCCGCCGTGCGCCAACAGCCGGAGTGCCGCAATCTGCCCTACCTCGAAGAGCCCTACCGCACCATCCTCCGCATGGCCGGATCGTTTCACGGCATTCCCCGCCATCGCATGATGCACCCCTGCGGCCTCGTCATCAGCGCCGTCCCCATCGCCGATCGCATGCCCGTTTTCGAAAGCGCCAAGGGCATTCTCACCACGCACTACGACATGGATGACGTCGAAGAATTGGGGCTGCTCAAAATGGATCTGCTCGGCCAGGCCGGACTGAGCGTACTGCGCGAAACGCGCGACAACCTGCGCGAAAACCGCAATATCGAAATCGACCTGCATCGGGCCTGCGACTGGCAGGACGCGCAAACCTGGAACACCATTGCCACCGGGGAAGCGCGCGGCGTCTTCCACATCGAATCGCCCGCCATGACCTCCCTCCTCGTCATGACCAACTGCCGCGACATCGATTGCCTCACCGCCGTCGAGTCCATCATCCGCCCCGGAGCCGCCAACGAAGGCAAAAAGCGCGCCTACGCCCGCCGCCATCAGAAACTCGAGCCGGTCACCTACGCCCATCCCTCGCTCGAACCCCTCCTTGCCGATACCTACGGGCTGATGGCCTATGAAGAACACATCCTCCTGGTGGCCAACGGATTCGCCAACATGCCCTGGGGCCGCGCCGACATGCTGCGCCGCACGCTCGTGAAGAACAAGGACCGCGCCCGCATCGCTGCCTTCGGCGAGGAGTTTCGCCGCTATGCCCGCAAACACGGCCGCCGCGACGACGAAATCGAATCCGTCTGGAAGCTGCTCGAGGATTTCGCCGGCTACATGTTCAACAAGGCGCATTCGGCGGCCTATGCCGTCGAAGCCTTCCAGGGCGCCTGGCTGAAGACCCGCTATCCCATCGAATTCCTCGCTTCCGTACTCACCAACCGCCGCGGCTTCTACTCCACCATGCTCTACGTGCTCGAGGCTTTGCGCTGCGGCGCGCGCTTCCTTCCCCCCGACGTGCGGCTCTCCCATCCTTCGCGGTTTCTCGTGCGCGGCGATACGGTGCTGTTGCCCCTGAATCAGATCAAGGGCCTCTCGCAGGATCTCGCCGGCCGCATTGCCGCCCGCCGCCCCTATGCCGATGCCGGCGACTTCTTCCGCAAGATCCAACCGCACCGCTCCGAATGGACGGCGTTGCTCAAAACCGGCGCCCTCGATACGTTCGAAGAGCCGCGCGGCCGTCTGTTCTGGCGTCTCTGCCGCCTGGAAGCCTCACTCGTCCGCCACACCGCCGCGGCGCCGGAGAAACTCTTCGCCTCCCCCGATCCCGACGAAAGCTTCGACGATCGCAAGCCGTCCCCGCGCTGGGAGCATGAGTTGCTCGGATTCCCCGTCTCCTGCCACCCCCTCGATTACTTCGCCCCGCGCGTCGACTGGAAGCGCTACGTCCCGGCCGAGCAACTGCGCCTCCGCCCCCAACGCTACCTCGGCAAAGAGGTGCAGGTTTGCGGCCTGATTGTCGCCGACCGCATTCATTCCACGGAACGTGGCCCGATGAAATTCCTCACCCTCGCCGATTTCACCGGCTTCGTCGAGGTCTCCCTGTTTACCGATGCCTACGATGCCTACGGACATCTCACCGTGCAACCGGTAGTCGCCGTCACCGCCACCGCCGACCCCTTCGACAACCGCAAAGGCTGCTCGCTCAACGCCACCCATGTATCGCTGCCCAAGCGGATCGCGGAAAAGCCGCAGCCCGCTCGCGCGAGAGCCACGACAAGCGTGTTATAAACAAATATAGTGGTCAACATGGATTACGGAACCCATGTCCATCCAGCAACGCATCCAACAACGCCGCTTCCGCAATGCCGCCGAAGAATCCTTCGTCAGCATCCTGTTCGCCGGTAGCCGGATCCTCCAGCGTCTGGAAGAACTCTGCGCCGCGCACGGCATCACCCACACCCAGTACAACGTCCTCCGCATCCTCCGCGGAGTCCACCCCGAAGGCCACCCGCGCTGCGAAATCGCCGGACGCCTGATCGCCCGCGCGCCCGACGTCACCCGCATCCTCGACCGGCTCGAACAGCACAAACTCATCTCCCGCACCTGGTCTCGGGAAAACCGCCGCCACTCCATCGCCCGCATCACGCCCCAAGGCCTCGACCTCCTCCGCCGCATCGATCCCGATATCCAAGCCCTCGAACGGCAAACCACCGGCCGCCTCACCCCCGCCGAGCAGAAAACCCTCGTCCGCCTCTGCGCCCGCTTGGCCTGCGGCGACGAATAGTCCACAAAACCGTGAATCCCAAAACAACAGCCGCGCATCTCATACGTGTCGGAAACACACATCGTGACAACAAATAATGAGAACATAATGTCCAGCCCTCTTTTCCAACCCGTCCGTATCGGAGACCTCCACCTCCCCAACCGCATCCTCATGGCGCCGCTCACCCGCCTCCGCGCCACCCCCGACGGCACTCCCACGCCGATCGTCGCCGATTACTACGCACAGCGCGCCTCGGCCGGACTCATCATCTCGGAAATGACCATCGTCTCCCCCATGGGCCAAGCCTACATCAATGCTCCCGGCCTCTACACCGATTCCCACCGCCAGGGCTGGCGCAACGTCACCGGCGCCGTCCATCGCGAAGGCGGCAGAATCTTCGCCCAGATCGGCCACGCCGGCCGCATCTCCCATCCCTCGCTGCTTCCCAACAACGCCACTCCCGTCGCGCCTTCCGCCATCCGCCCCGCCGGCCACGTGCACACCCATTCCGGCAATCGGCCGTACGTCACACCCCGCGCCCTCGCGAGCAACGAAATCCCCGCCGTCATTGAGGAATTCGCCGCCGCCGCGCGCATGGCCCAGGAAGCGGGCTTCGATGGCATCGAACTCCACGCCGCCAACGGCTACCTCATCGATCAATTCCTCCGCGACGGCACAAACCACCGCACCGATGCATACGGAGGCGCGCCCCAAAACCGCGTCCGGTTTCTCCTCGAAGTAATCGAAGCCGTTTCCAAGGTCTGGGGCCCCAGCCGCGTGGGAGTCCGCCTCTCCCCCTTCAACCCGTTCAACGACATGTCCGATTCCAACCCGCGCGAAGCATTCGCCGTCTTTGCCGCCGCCCTCGCTCCGCTCGGCCTCGCCTATCTCCACGTCATCGAACCGGCCACCGAAACCAACCGCCTCACGCCACGGCTACGGCAGCTCTTCCAAGGCCCCATCATCGGCAACGGTGGCTTCCACGCCGGCGCCGCCGGTCAAGCGATCCACAACGGCGAAGCCGAAGCCATCGCCTTCGGAGTCCCCTTCCTCGCCAACCCCGATCTCCCCGCGCGCTTCGCCGCCAATCTGCCGCTCAACACACCCGATCCCTCCACCTTCTACTCCGGAGGCGCGCGCGGATACACAGACTACCCCGCCTACGCGCACACTGCCTGACAATAGACTCATGCCTCAAGCCTGGATCTGCGTCACCTGCGGTGTTCAGTTCGCTCCCACGGAAGAACCTCCGCAACATTGCCCCATCTGCGAGGACGACCGTCAATACGTCGGCCTCGCCGGGCAATCCTGGACCACCATCGATCGGCTCCAATCCACCCACCGCAACATCCTCGCCGAAGAGGAACCCGGCCTCTGGTCCATCCGCACCGATCCCAACTTCGCCATCGGCCAGCGCGCCTATCTCATCCAAACCGCCGAAGGCAATCTGCTCTGGGATTGCATCGCGTTGCTGGATGCCGACACAATCCATCGGATTCAGGCTCTCGGCGGTATCCAGGCGATTGCCGTCTCCCATCCCCATTACTACTCCGCCATGGCTGCCTGGAGCGAGGCTTTCCATGACGCCCCCATCTTCATCCACGAAGCAGACCGCCCGTGGATCGCCCATCCGTCACCCAACCTCAACTTCTGGAGCGGAGAACAGCACCCGCTCTTCGCCGGCATCCAGCTCATCCGCTCCGGCGGCCACTTCGACGGCTATCAGGTCGCACATTGGCCCGCCGCCGCGAACGGAGCCGGAGCACTCTTCGCCGGCGATCAGCCCCAAGTCTGTCTCGACCGCCGTTGGGTCACCTTCATGTACAGCTATCCCAACTGGATTCCGTTCAACGCCACACAAGTCCGCGCCATCGCCGCCAGCCTCGCTCCTCTCGCCTTCGATCGCCTCTACGGAGCCTTCGGCCGCAACCTCCTCTCCGATGCCAAGGCCATCGTCGCCCGCTCCGAAGAGCGCTACCTGCGCGCCATCGCCGGCTGATTCCCAACTGGCGCGAGGCCCGCGAAACATTCCATCCTAGAGAGCATGCACACCACTCGCCGCACACTCCTCGCCTTGCCCTCCCTTGTTGCCGCCCGGGCCCAGCGCCGTACTCCGCGCATCCTGCTGCGCAGTTCCTGGCAAAGCGTCAACATCGGCGACATCGGCCACACTCCCGGCGCCCTCGCCATTCTCGAAAAGTACATCCCCGAAGCCGAGGTCACGCTCTGGCCTGGACAACTCGGCCATGGCTCGCGCGAACTGCTGGCCAAAGGGTATCCCCGCCTCAAAATCGTCGAAGGCGCGGATGTCGAAAAAACATGGAAGGACGTCGACCTCTACTTGAGCGGCTCCGGCTCCGGCTTTCCCGCCAGCAATCACGCCGTCGCCTTCCACAAAGCCACGGGCAAACCTGTCGGCGTGCTCGGTGTCAGCACCGATCCCATCTCCGGTTTCGGCAACGGCCGCGAGCCCGAAGGAGGCACACTCGCCCAACTCCGGGCCAAAGCCGCCAGGCTTCCTCCCACCCACCTCGACGCCGATCTCCGCTACATCATCGACCGCGCCGCCTTCTTCTTCTGCCGCGACACCATTTCGCGCGATTACCTCAAGTCGCAGCGCGTCAAAACGCCGATTCTCGAATTCGGCCCCGACGCCCAACTCGCCATGACGCTCCGCGACGATGCCAAAGCCGCCGCCTTCCTCCAATCCCACCAACTCGCCGAAGGCCGTTTCCTTTGCGTCATTCCGCGCCTGCGCTACACACCCTACTACCGCATCCGCAACACGCCGCGCGTCGCTACCGACGATGTGAAGGATGCCATCAACAACCGCACCACCGAACAGGATCACGCCAAGCTCCGCGACATGATCGTCGCCTACGTCAAGAACACCGGCAACAAAGTCCTCGCCTGCGCCGAAATGACCTATCAAGTGGAAATGTCCAAAGAGGTTCTCGTCGATCCCCTCCCCGCCGAGATCAAGCCGAGCGTCGTCTGGCGCGACACCTACTGGCTCCCCGACGAAGCTGCATCCGTCTACGCCAAAGCCCAGGCCGTCGTCAGCTTCGAGTGCCATTCCCCGCTCATCGCCTTGCACAACGGCACGCCGGCCATCTACGTCCGCCAACCCACCGATACCTGCAAGGGCCAGATGTACCGCGATTTCGGCTCCTCGGACTGGTTCTTCGAAGTCGACGAAACCAGCGGTCCGCAACTCTTCTCACGCCTCGAAGCCATTCACCGCGATCCCCGCAAAGCCAGGGCAAAGGTCCAATCCATCATGAACACGGTCAACAAACTCCACCGGCGCATGGGCGAAGCCGTCCGCGCCGCCTGCCGCGCTTGAATCGTCCCCTCCCTTGGCAGTTGCCGCTATATAGGCCACAACGAAAAATTTTGTTCTCGTTGTGGGACTTTACATGACTATCTCGAAACCAGCCCGGACGTTTCAGGATCTGCTGGTAGTGCGGAAGGCTCACGAGTTTGTGTTGGAACTGTACGCTCTCACTGCCGCGTTTCCCAAACAGGAAGCCTATGGCCTCTCGTTTCAAGATGCGTCCCGCGGCTGTGCCTCTCCGGCAAACATCGCCGAAGGGATTCCGTCGTCGTGGCAAAGCGGACTAGGCTCGGTTTCTGAACATAGCCGAGGAGTCCGTCGAAGAATGCCGGTATTTTCTCATCCTCGCCAAGAACCTCGGCTACGATGACACGCAGAAACCCACCGCAATGCCGGAGGAAGTCGAGCAGGCTCCTTGGCGCCTCCACCACAGCCATCCTGACTTCCTCGACTTCTGGCTCCTGACTTCCATATCCCGAAGGGATATCGAAGGGTGAAGCCCTTGGCTAGTCAGTCTTCGTACGCATCGCTCACGAAAGTGCTGTCGAATGCCTCATCGAGAACATCGAACGTCAGCTTGTACGGCTTCCCCTCGAAATGGATCAGATCCACCGCATGCGAAAC
The DNA here is from genome assembly GCA_964402295.1 of uncultured Candidatus Solibacter sp. Taxonomy (GTDB): domain Bacteria; phylum Acidobacteriota; class Terriglobia; order Bryobacterales; family Bryobacteraceae; genus CADEFT01. Next base: position 49,957 of record CAYOBO010000011.1, read on the forward strand.
GATGTCGCGCGGATGGCACCGCCGGAACATCTTCTTCGTCGCACGATAGCGCCGGTCTATGAACTCGTTCAGCACGCCCGGCTCGATCGGAAGGTTGATCCCATCGCAGTACCGCTCGAAGATGTTGATGAACTCCCGTTCTTCCGGTGACCGCATGAACATCTTGTACTGAATCCGGCGCAGAAACGCCTCATCGCCAATCTGCTCCGGCCGCAGGTTCGTGGAAAACACGAGAAACGTGTCCAGCGGCACCGACAGCTTCCCTCCCGACAGGAAGTTGAAATAGTCGATGCCCTTCTCCATCGGCACAATCCACCGGTTCAGAATCTCGGCCGGCGTACAGCGTTGCCGCCCGAAGTCGTCTATCAGGTAAATGCCGTTGTTCGCCTTCAATTGAAACGGCGCATCGTAGGTCTTCGAATCTTTCTTATACGCCAGATCCAGCATCTCCAACACCAACTCGCCGCCCGTGGCAATGAACGGACGCTTCGCCAGAAACCAACGGCCGTCGAAATCCTTGTCCTTGTCCACCATCCAGATGCTCTGTTCTTCTTCCTCGTTGTCCAGACGGTTGTGATATAGAGGGTCGTACATCTGAATAATCTGGCCCTGGCACTCGATGGCGAACGGGATGTAGATCGGATCGCTTTCGATCTTCACCAATGCCTCGGCCAAATACGTCTTTCCGTTGCCCGGTTGTCCGTAAATCAGAAACGATTTCCCCGAGTTCACCGCCGGCCCAAGCATCGACAGAACCTTCGAACTCACGCTCATGTGGGAAAACGCCTTGCGCAGCTTCTCTTTGCTCAGCCAGTTTCCCCGCCGCTTCTGCGCCGCCACCGCGGCGGCATACTGATCGAGCGGCACCGGCGCCTTCCCCGCATACGTGTTCGTCTCCAGATACTTCATGGCCAAAACGCGCCCCTGGTCAGACAGCGCGAACACCGAGGAAACGCTCCCCATCCCCAACGACCGCTTCACCACCACCAGGTGTTGCAGCTTGAAATACTCCAACGTGCTCTCGATGATGCTGAAATTCAGCCCCAGATGCTTCGCCAGATCCCGTCCCACCGCTTCGGCGCGGTAGTACAAAATCTTCAGGATCAACTGCTGTAGAAACGATTCCGTCAGCCCCGTCTGCTCCAGCGTCTGGGGAATCGGAGGCACGAACCGTGCCGTATCGGTCTCGGGAACGTTCAGAACGGAAGCACTCATATCCGTATCATTCGGCAAAACGGCGGCCATGCGGAATAAGGGAACTTCCAGGGGACGGCCAAGGAGAGCGCTTAGGAGCCGCTAGTACCATAGTTCAGCGCATCCATGCCATCCCCTATGCGCCGTCGCTTCTATCTATTGCCGCTTCCGTTTCACCGCCAGCGCCGCCACATCCCGGCACTCGGCAAGCAATCTCTGCGCCGGCGACGACAGCACTTCCGGATTCTTCCGGTCGCAGAACAAACACCCCAGCACCACTCCGTCCACCACCACCGGACAAAGAGCGAAATTCAATGCCCCCAATTCCTCACGAAATGCCGTCATTTCGTTTTGGCCAAACCGGAACAGATCCTGTTTTCGCAAAATCGATAGCGCAATCGGCCCGCCCCGCAGCGACAAGGGAAAATGAAATGCCCGCGACAGCGCTTCCACATCTTCCCCCACCCCCAGCCGGCCCTGTATCGTGTTCGTCGCCGCGTCCACCAGCGCGAACAAAGCCCGGTCAAAGGGCCCCAGTTGTTGCACCGTCTCCAGAACACCCACCAGCACTTCATTCAAATCGTATTCGCCGCCATCGATTCTTTTCATCCATCCTTCAATCGCCTCCCGGCCCGGCATCTCTCCCCGTTCGGCGCTCTCGATCTGCTGCTTCAGCCGCAATGCATCCAGCGGCATATCCAATACCCGGCTCGTTTCTTTCGCCTCCTCCAGGCTGGTCTCCATGATGCGCTGTAGCATCTCCACCGAAACGCCTAGCGACCCCGCGAACGCGTCCCGCTGCTCCCGCAGTTTCCCTCGCGGCGCCGCAATCCCGTCCGCCCGGTACACGCTCTCCGTCAGGCTGTGGCCCAGGCTCACAATGGCATGCAGGAAATCGCGGTGCCCAGGCCCCAGCTTCACAAACCCCGGCACGTATTCCCGCTGGCAGTCTTTCACCGAATCCGGCAGCCCCCAGTGTTCCACCATCCGCCGCGCCAGATCCTCATACTGAAACCGCAGCACTTTCCGGCAAGCCGCCTTCTCCGTCATCTGCGGCTGCTTGCGCTCCAACAAAATCCTCTCGTAATCGTCAGGATAATAGCAGGCCACCAGAATCTCGCCCAGATTCCGGAACATCCCGCATAAGTACGCTTCTTCCGGACGCGCAAACCCCAGACTTTGCGCCGCTTCCCGCGCATGATTGGCGCTTAGCAGGCTCAGAATCATCAACTCCCGCACCCCCGGCGAGCGCTTCCGGAAATGCTCGAACAGCATCGTCCCCGCCGCCACGTCCCGGATCGCCTGCAATCCCATCAGCGAGGCCGCATGCGCCACACTCAGTATCGGCCGCCCGCTCCGGTTATACAACGGCGAGTTCGCCGCCCGCAGCAATCGCAGCGAAATGCTGTAATCGCGCAAGATCACCTCGGTCACCTGCCGCACCGATGCGCTCTCCCCGCTCGCATACGCCAGGATCTGTTGAATGTGCTGTGAGAATGCGGGCAGATCTGGCCGCGTCAGGATATCCTGCAATCGGCGTTGCAGAACCTCTTCCGCTGTCTCGCTCGGCAATCGCCCCCTCTTCCGGGCGCCCTACTTCTCCGTGTCCATGAAGTAATAGCAGATCATGTGGCAAATGATCATATGCCCGTCTTCGATTCTCCCCATGTGCGGATTCGCCACATGGATGTTCAACTTCGCCAGCGGCCCCAATTGCCCCCCATCCCTCCCCGTCAAAGCAATGGTCTTGCACCCAATCGAATTGGCATACTCCATCGCCCGCAGCACGTTCGGCGAGTTCCCGGAACCACTGATCCCCATCACCACATCGTCCGGCCGCGCGAAATTCTTAAGCTGCTCCATGAAAATGACATCGTAGGAAACGTCATTCGAATACGCCGTGATCGTCGGCATCTGGTCCGTCAGCGCCATGATCCGGAACCGCTTCGACCGGTTCCAACTCGCCCCCTTCACCATATCGCACGCAAAATGCGATGCCGTCGACGCGCTTCCACCATTGCCGAATACGAAAATCTGACGATCGTTCTCGCGCGCTTCCTTCAGGATCTCGATCGCTTCCTGCACTTTGTTCGTATCAATCCCATCCAGCGTCTTCGCCAGATCCATTCTGTACTGTTCCGCAAATGTCATACCTTACAGTTCCTTTCTCGCCAGCTCCAACGCGCCGTACAATACCGAATCGTCGCCCAGCGCCGCCGGCATCACATCCAGCCGCGCCCGCGACCAGTTCGTCACCTGCCGCCGCAATTCCGCGCGTAAGGGACCGAATAATCTCTCGCCGGCCTTCGCGATTCCCCCGCCAATGACGATCCGGGCCGGATTCAGCAGCATCACGCACGCCTTCAGCCCCATCGCCAGATTCACCACATAGCTCGCCACAAACTCCGCGTCTTCCACCAGTTCCTTCGCCGTCTTCCCGTAATCCCGCTCCAGCCACAACCCGCAGCACATGCGCTCAAAGCACCCCCGCGAGCCGCACAAACACTCCGGCCCACCGGGGCGAATCGTCAAATGGCCGATCTCCCCCGCATACGAATCCGCGCCACGCCACACCTGGCCGCCGCCCACAATGCCCCCGCCGATCCCAGTCGACAGCGTCATGTAAAACAGCGGATCGCACCCCTTCCCCGCGCCGAACGTCCCTTCCCCCAGCGCCCCCACGTTGGCGTCATTGTCCATGACCACCGGAACCCCAAACCGCTCCCTAGCCCACCCCGGCAAATCGAAGCTCTGCCATCCGCCGACGTGCGTCGATAGCGTCACCCGCTGCGACGGAAAATCCACCGGCCCGCCAAATCCAATGCCACAACGGTCGGGCTTCTCCGGCCATTCCCCCACAAGCGCCGCAATCCGCCCCAGCATCCAGTCCTTACCCCCATCGCGGTCCGTCGCCTGCGACTCCCGCCGCACCATCCGCTCTCCGTCAAACAACGCCACGGAAAACTTCGTCCCCCCGATGTCGATCGCCAGCGTCTTCATTTGGTCCACCTCGCATACGCCGCCCGCAACTCATCCGGCGATGCCGTCCCCGTCCCCTTCTTCATGATCGTGATCGACGCCACCAGGTTGCCGAAGCGCGCCGCCGTTTCCGGCTCACGCGTAATCGCATACGCCACCGCCGCGCCCGCCGAAAAGCTATCCCCCGCCCCGCAAATATCGACAGGCTTTTCCACCGGCGCCGTCCGTACCCACTCCTCCCTAACGCCCTCGCGCAGAATCAATACGCCGCGCGGCCCGTGCGTCACCAGCAGCATGGGCGACTCCGTCGCCGCACGCAACTGCGCGAAGCCATGCAATCCGGCCCGCCGGCATGCGGCATGCGCCTCGTCCTCGTTCGGCTTCAGAATCACGCCCCGGAAATGTTCCGGCCGCAGCCGCGAATCCACCCAGATCACCTGATCCCGATTCCGCGCCGCCAGCCGCCCCAGCGCTTCCCGCACCGCGGCCGTAATCACTCCGCCCGACCCCGTCTCCGCCTGATCCGACACCAGCACCACATCGAACGCCGGCGCCGCCTCCTCCAACCGCCGGATCAACTCCGCTTCCGCATCCGCCGGAAGCGGCTTCGTATTCACGAAATCCACCCGCGGCCGGTCCTCTTCCTCATTCGTGGCATTGAGCAGCTTCGTATAAGTGAACGTCGCGAAATCCGGATGCGAAAAACACATCTCGTGCCCAATGCCCCGCGCCGTCAATGCCCGCCGCAACTCCCACGCATGCCCGTCATCGCCCAGCACGCCCAGCACCGCCACCTCGCCCGTCCCCAAAGCCGCCAGATTGTTCGCCACCGTGCCGCCCGCCCCCGGCGTCGATTCCCCGCCCACCACGGCAATCCGCGGAATGCCCGTCTCCCGCGAAGGCTCCGCTAACGCCGGATCGTACCGGCACCACCGGTCCAGGCAGATATCCCCCACCACCAGCGCCCGCCGCGCACGGAAACCGCTGAGAATCGCCTCCAGGTTCATGCCTGCTCCGACACGCTCCGCCACAGCGCCGGAAACGTCGCCCGGTGGTCGCCGCAAAAATAGAAGCTCTCCCCGCCATCGGCCACCGTCCGCACCAGCATCGTCTTATGCGGCCGGAAATAATATCCCGGATCCGTCTTCGGCAACTCCCGGTGAATATCCCCCTGAATCGGCACCAAGTCGAACACCGCCGTCGTGAAATGCCGGATCGCACGCCCTTCCTGATGCGCCACGTTGCGAGCCATCGCCAGCGCCTTCAGATACACCTCCGGACCCATGATCGCCGAACCGAAATTCAGCACCACTCCGCCTTCCAGCCGCTCAATGGTCGACGCGAAGATCAGAAAATCGCGATAACTCGCCGCGCCCAGCGCCGCCCCGTCGCAATTGGCGTGTTCGTGCAGAATGTCATACCCGATTCCCACATGCGAGGTCACCGGCACGCCCAGCCGGTAGCCCGCCGCCAGCACGCTCAACTCCACGTTCGGAAAGCCCGATGCAAGCAGCCGCTTCCCTACCCCCTCCCCAAGTCCACACCCTTCTTCCGCGGCCCCCCGAATCCAATCGTTCAGCTCCCCCGTCTCCCGCCACAGCCCGAACTGCCCGCTGGCGATATAACGGGCCACGCTTTCCGTCGTCGCCCCGATCCGGCTCACTTCGTAATCGTGAATCACGCCGGCGCCGTTCATCGCCACATGGTCAATCAGTCCCCGCTCCATCAGGTCGATGATATGGCGGTTCACACCCGCCCGCAGCAGGTGCGCCCCCATGATCAACACCCGAGCCGCACCCGCCTCCCGCGCAGCCCGCAATCGAGCCGCCACCGTGCCCAGATCCGGGTGCGCGAACGCCGGAGTCTCATCCTGTAGCGCCAGCCAGCGTCCCAGCGCCAGATCGTGCGTACGCTCACCAAGCGGCAGCACTTTCAGCCTGCCGCGGTCGAATTGCCGGTATTGCGATGCCATCAGTTTGGAAACAGAAGCTGCTCGAGCTCGCGGAGCTTGAGATAGTTCGGAATAATGTAATCGGCGCCCACCTTCACCAGCCGGTTGCGCTTCCACTCATCCACCCGCTGGCATTCCGGTTCATCGCTGGCCACGCCGACCGTGACCCCTCCAACCGATTTCACACCCTCGATCTCGACAAATCCATCGCCGAAGCCGAGAAGCTCCTCGCCTTTGGCTTCCGCCGAGCCGATAATCCGGTCGATCAGTATCTTCTTGGAAAAGGTCTGATACGCATCCAAGGCGCCATGGCAGCCGCCGTCGAAGTAGCGCTCCACATCCAGCAGCCGCGCTTCTTCCTTCATGTCCTTATCGTCGGTGCCGCTCGCCAGGTATAGTTTCATCCCGCGCGCCTTCAGTGACTCCAGCAGTGCCCGCGCCCCCGGAACCATATAGCTCTCCGGATCGGCCTTGCCCGCCCGCAGCGCCTCCACCCGGTCCTTGATCATTCCCCACAGCCGGCTCAGATAACGCCGCTTGTACACCAGCGGATCCTCCGCCTTGCCCCCACGCGCCGCCACTTGATCCGCCAGTTCAATCATCTGGTAAATCGTGTCCTTGCCCGTGAGCCTGCCCACGTACTCCTTCACAATCTCCGTGAGTTCCGCCTCGGACTCGCCACTCTTCGTGGCGGCCAGTTCCTCCACCATCATGGGCACCATCACCTCCACCCATCCGGACCGGATCGTGGAGAGAGTCCCGTCAAAGTCAAATAGAACCACTTTGGCGCACGAGGCATGTGCGCCAGGACGTAAGGTTTCGATCATTGTCTTCTCTATTGTCGCATGCCCGGCGGTAAGACAGACCTCCGGCAGCCTACCAGTATTGCCACTGGCCCGTCGCCATCACATACCCGGACAAAATCCCATTCGTCACCGCGTGCGCCAGTATGCAGTCCCCCAGGCTCTTGGTGCGCACCATCCACCAGTTGTAGATCGCTCCCGCCACCAGCCCCACGTCCCAAAACTGCCCGTGCTCGGCCGCAAATAAAACCGCCGAAATCCAAAATGCCTGCCCGGTGTAGGCGCCCAGCGGCACGCTCAGAAAATCCGGCCGGATCAGCCACCGCATCAGCCAGCCTCGCCAGAACAACTCCTCCACCACCGGCACAATCGCCGCCGCGCGAATCGTGCGAAACACCAGCGCCAGAGACGAAAGACTCGCGTAGCCCGCCGTTGGCGCCGGAGCCGCGCCCAGCAACGAATTCTGGAACAACCAGTGCGTCCGGTATCCGGGTATCAGGGCATCCGGCGCAATCCACAGCACGAAAACCAGAACGCCGATACCCACAGTCCCCATCCAATGCTTGACCCGGAAGTCGATGACGTGGCGCGAGAATACCCACAGGATTCCCGCCAGCACAAACACACGCAGCGGATACTCCACCTCCGGCGGCAATCCCAACTTCCCGTCGAGCGACAGGAACACGAGGAACGCAACAAACGGCAGTACGTAGGCGACAGCCGGATTCCGCATCAGATGCGCGACAGCAGCTCCCGAATCTTCTGCTCGTCCTCGCGCGAGGGCTTGCTCTTCAGTGCCAGTTCGCATTCCTTCTTCGCCGAAGGCTTATCGCCCTTCTGGTACAGCGCCATCGCCAGGTGATACCGGAATATCGGATTGTCCCCGTTCTTTTCCACCACTTCCTTGAAAATCTTCACCGCCTGGTCGCTCAGGTTCTTCTTGATGTAGACCCAACCCAACGTATCCGAAATGTTCGGATCGTCCGGAAACTTCGCCTTCGCGCGCTGCGCCATCGTCAGCGCCAGGTCCAGATCCCCGCCCGTTTCCGCCAGCGCGAACGCCAGATTGTTCAACGCAATCGGATTGTCCGGATTCAGCTTCAAAATCTGCTCATACAGAGGCCGCGCATCCGCCCGGCGCCCCTGTCCTTCATATAACAAGGCCAGCCGCACATACGCCGTGGCATCGTTCGGATTCAGCTCCCGCGCCTTCTGAAACGCTGCGATCGCCGTCGGAATATCGCCCGCTAGCCGGTGCGCCTCCGCCAGTCGAATCTGCACGTCGAAATTCTTCGGGTTCTTCTCCATCAGCTTGTTGTATTCGCTGATGGCCAAAGGGTACCTCTTCGCCCGCACCGCTACATTGCCCAACGCCAGCCGGTAGAACGATCGCTCCGGATTCTGCGCAAGGTCGTCTTGCAGCAGCTTGATCGCTTCATCGAACCGGTTGGTGCTCGCATACGCCTCCACTCGCCCCACCAGTCCGCGCGGATCGTTCGGAGCCGCTTTCTGTAGCCGGACGAACAAATCCTCGGCATCCTTGAACTTCTTCTCCTGGTAGTTCAGAACTCCCAACTGAAACAGCGCGTCCGGCATGTTCGGATTCACCGCCAGAATCTGCGTCAATTCCTGGCGCGCCGTCGGCAGATCTCCCAACCCCATCCGCGAACTCGTCTTCACCATCCGCGCCGTCACGTTGTTCGGATCGTATTGCAGAATATCGTCGGCCATCTGCATCGCTTTGGTGAACTCGTTCTTGGCCAGATGCAACTGCGCCAGCGCCAGCCGCGCCGGCGAATAATCCGGCCGGTACTTGATCGCTTCTTGAAACTGCACCCGCGCCTGATCCACATCGCCCTTCGCCAGATACGCCCGGCCCAGGTCGAAACGAAGCACAAAATTCTCCGGCTGCCGCACAATCACCGAATTCAATTCGCTGATTGCCGACGCCACCTTCTCCTTGCTGCCGTCCTGAAGCCAAAGCGAAGCCCGCAATGCGATCGCCTGATTATCCTTGGGATTGTCCTTCAGAACCGCCGTCACCAGTTCCAAAGCCTCCTGCTTGCGGCCACGCGCAATCAAAGTATCCACCAGGCGCTTCTGATACATCGCCTTCTGATCTTTGTTGTTCCCCGCCATGGCCAGTCCGGCTTCGTAGTGCTTCACGGCATTGTCAATATCGTTCACACGCCGGTAGAAATCCCCAACGGCCACGTGCCCCACCGGAAAATCCTTCGTGTTCGAAGTGATCCGCGCCAGCGTCTTCTCCATATCCGCCTTGCGCTGCGTCACGAAATAAAACGTCGCCAGTTGCAGAATGTAAACCGTCTGCTTCGGATTGTTCTCCACCTTCTTGATGTAGATCTTCTCGGCGTCCTCCACCCGCTTTTGGCTCAGAAACCGGATGTACAGCCAGTCGTATATCGGACCGTTCGTCTTGTCCTTGGCAAGCATCTCAAAGCCAAGCTTCTCCGCCTCCGGAAAACGGTTATTCGCCGCAAGCGATTCCATCAGCGGCAGCACAATCTCCTTGGCGTACGGCTTGACCTCATGCGCCTTCTGGAAGGCCTCCAGCGCCCCGGCCACATCCTTGGCCCCGATCGCCAGATAGCCCTTCACACGCAGCCCGAGGAAGGACTTCGGATCCTTCTTCAGCAACGCCTCCTGCAAGTCCTTGAGGAACGTCTCTACTTCCTTCGGCCGCCTCTGGTCGGAGATATACGCCGTCAGATACAGGTCCGCGAGTTGCCCGGCCGCATCCAGATTATCGGGCTGCAATTCATACGCCCGGCGGAAGCTGCGCAGCGCATCGGCGGGCCGGCCGAGCCGCATCTCCGCCAACCCGAGACGGTAGTATGCTTCCCCATACCGCAGGTCCTTCTTCAGCGCGCTACGGTAAAAGATCGAAGCTTCCTTGTACTTCCCGTTCTTGTAGTACTCGTTCCCCTTTTCGACGTAAGCCTTCTTCACGGACTCCGGATCCCGGTTGCAGCCGGTACCCGTGAACAATAACGCGGCAAACAGACAAACCAAGAGCTTCGATGACATTGCTGGGTCCTGTTCCTCCACTTCATCATAAACCCAACCGCGAAGCAACGCGAAGAAGGGACTAATTCGAATAGTCCCCCATGCTTAGGAAGCTGGTTCTAAGCAAGCGGGCTGTGGACCCTACTCCACCGCAACCTTCGGATCGAACTCCCCGCCCGTGGGGCTATCCACCCCCCCAATACGGATCGTCACATCCAGTTCGTCGCCCCGCATCCGGTCCCCGGGAACGTAAAGATTCAATTGATAGATCCCCACCAGCCCCGGAGCCAGAATGCTCGATTCCACCACCACCGCCGCCTGCCGGTAGCGCTTGTCCCCAAAGAAGACACTCACCGGATCCGTCGTGGCCGGCGGATCTTCCGGCGAAGGCTGCCCGCTCACCACGCGCCCGCCCTTGGTCGGCCCCAACCCGACCGCGTACATCACCAATCGCTTATCCCGCGTGGTCGGCTTCGCCTTCGTCACCGGACTCCCATCCTGGTGGTAAATCGCCGCCTGCTTCGTCACCGGATCCACGATCACCGCCGGAGCGTACTTCGTCAGCGTGACGTTGATGTTCCCCACCGTCGACGTCTTGCGCTCCAAATTCCGAACCACCAGCGGATAGCGCCCCGCCGCCAGTTCCGGTGGAATCTGCGCCGTAATCTGTCGAGCCGAAGTCGCCATCAGCGGCATCGGCCGGTTGTTCAGCGTCACGCACACGCCGCCCAGTTGCGTCGGCAGTTCTCCACTCTCGATCTTCGCATCCGATGCCAAATTGTTGCCCGGAATATTCACCAGACTCCCAGGAGCCAGGCTATTCCTCCCGTTGGCAACGTTTCCAATCCCCGCCGCCGTCACCACCGGCCGTTCCGCCGGCGTGATCGCCGCCAGCGGAATCACGCTCAGCCCGCTCACCGTCAGCACATATGCCGTCGTACCGGCCGGATTCACCGCGATCGACCGCCCTTGTACGTTCGCCCGCGCCGCCCCGGTCACCGTCGATATCGGTCCTTCGATCGCCGGCACCTGCCGTTGCGTATTCCCCGTATTCACATCGGCGATCTCCACATTCGGCGTAGCTGTCACAATCGGATTGTTCGCCTGCGCGGCAACCGCCGGCGCATAGCGCACATAGCTGTTGTTGTTCAGCGCCACAACCCCGGAAATCGGACGCACCACCGCATTCTGATTCCCCACCACCACGCTGCCCGCCGACCCGATCGGCGTCAGCGCGGGATTCAACACAGTCCCGTTCACCAGATAATACCGTCCCCCAGGCCCCGCGCTGATCGGACCGAAATAGCCCTGAATCGGGTTCGTGAAGATCTGCCGCGCATTCACAAACTCATCCTGCGCGGCGTCATACAAGTAAACGAACCCGTTCCCCGCCAGAATAATCGCGTACTCCCCGTTCGGCGTCGCCGCCATCGACCGCGGCGCCGGCAGATTCGCCAGATTGATCGCCGGACTCACCCGCCGCGGCACCATCTCATTGCCCACCGCGCTCCACAGCGACCCGTTATTCATAATCACCAGCGGACCCCGCTGCGTCGCCACAATCGTCTGCGGCGTGACCAACGCGGCCGTGGCGTTAAACGGCAGCGGCGGAAACCGCAGCCGTCCCGTCACCACGCCTTCCTCCAAATCCACCACGGAGATACTCTCGCCACCGCTGTTGGCCACATACATTGTGTGCCCCCCGGGCGCTATCGCAATCGATCGCGGCAATTGCCCCACCTTGATCGGCGGTAAAAACGTTTCCGAGCGTGCATCGTACACTTCCACCCGGTTCATCCCGCTATTCGCGATGTACACGCGGTTACGCGTCGCGTCGTACTCGATGTCCACCAGCGCTTCGTTGGCCGATATCCCCACTTCCATCGGAATCACCTCGCCGCGCGCCTCCGCATTCCGGTTATTCTGAAACACCCGCAACCGCGGCGGAATATTGATCGCCTCGTTCGATTGCACCAGGAAATCGTGAATCGGCGACACCGTCCCCAGCGTCCGCACGTTCAGCGGGTTGAATGTCAGGCTGATCACCGGCCCTTCCGGCGTGTTCTGCGTCCGCACCTGCGGAGCCGTCTGCGCAATCGCCGCGTTCTGTGCTCCCCCCGCCTGTCCGGGCACTGCCGGTCCAGGAGGCACCGGCCCGCCACCCGCCGGTGGCAACACGATAATCACTCCGCCTCCAGGAACGCCTCCTCCAGGCCCTCCGGCTCCTCCCAATCCCCCAGGTCCCGTCGGATTCAACTGAAGCACCTGCGCCGTCGCCGTCAGCCGCCCGGATCCCGCATTCGTCACCAGAACATTCTGCGTCCGCTGCTCCGCCGTTACCCCACATTGGTCATTCCGCAGTTGGATCACCTTCGCCGTCAAATCCGCAATCGGCCGGTCCCGCATCGTGCCCACCGGAATCGACGCGAAACCCGATTCCGAAATCGCATACAGCATCGCCCCATCGCTCGTGATCAGCATCTTCCCCGCCAGGTTCTCCGGCATTTGCAGCGCCAGATGAATCAGCAGGTTATCCGGATCGCTCACCATCAACTGCCCGACATTCGGCCGCGCCGGAGGATTTTGCACCGGAGCAATGTTGAACGCCGAATACAACGTCCCCCCATCCGGCGAAAACACACTCCCGCCCTGGTTCTGCTGCAAGTTGAAATTCGTGTTCGGCTGTATCGGATACGGAGCATTCGCCAAATTCTGTTGCCCGATCACCTCCAGCGTCTCCAGATCGATCAGCGTCAGCCCCGACATCAGCTTCTTCCCGTCCGGCGATATCGCCAGCACGCTCGATACGTTCGTAATCACACGGCTGCGGAGCACCGTCGCCGACGCCACTTCATACACAAACACGGCCCGCGTCGTGTTGGTCGGAATATTCACCCCGACAATGAACTGCCCGTCCGGAGTCGCCTCTAACCGGCTCCGGCTCGCCAGAAACTGCCGTCCCGCCGGAGGAGAGCCAACCGGAATCTGCGGCGTGTTCGGCACGAACACCACACTGTCGAACGCCGCCCGCTCCGGATCGTAGATCAGCAGCGTGTTCTGCGAGTTGTTCACGCCCGTCCCGATCGTCGTCACCAGCACCCGCCCGTCGAATCCCACCGCCACCCCTTCGGGCCGCGCCGGTACGCTCGGCCGGCTCACCACTTGCAAGGAGTTCAAATCGACAATATTCAATGAAGACGCATTGTGCGCCGCCACGTACAGAAACTGCCCGTCCGGCGACATCGCCGCCGCCAGCGGGAATGCATCCAATGGAACCGTCGCCGTCTGCCGGATCGGGTTCGGCGGCAAGGAATAAACTTCCAGCCGGTTGGCATTCGCATTGATGACATACAGCCGCCGCCGCGCCTCATCCAGAACGATATCCGAAACGCTCCCAACCACCGTCGTCACCGTCCCAAACGTCGCCGCGGGACTCATCCGGCACAGCACACCCAGAACCGCGAGAAGAAGAAATCGGAACATCAGCTTATATTCAACCCACCTGTTCAGACAAAGTTGCGTGGACGTAAGTGCTTACTGTAGCGCAGTTAGCAGATTCCCCACCACACGCGCCAGCGCCAGTTTCGCGCGCTCGGCAACCATCTGCGATTCATGGTATCCAATCCACTTTTCCTGCTCCGCAAACCGCGCTTCCTCCAACTGCCGTTGCGTCGCCCGCCCTTCCTCCCATTGCGCCAGCAGAACCATCGCCTGCTCCCGCGCCAGTTCCAGATCCATCCTCGCAATCTGCCGCCCCTCCTCCGCCAACTTCGCCTGCCGCCACGCATTCCGCACCTCCACCGCGATCCGCGCCCGCGTCTGCCCTATCCGTGTCCGCAACGCCTCCAGTTCCGTCTGAATCTGCGAACCCCGCGCCACCGCCGCCGCACTGCGAAACAGCGGCACCTGCACCGAAACCCCCAATTGCCCGTTGTGCCTCTGAAACCGCCGGAAGAAATCCTCGTAATTATTGAATTTCGCGAACAACCCGTATTGCGCCACCAAATCCAAAGTCGGCAATCGCGACGCCTCCTGCTCGCGCAGCGCCAGTTGCTCCACCCGCACCGACGATTCCAGCCTCCGCAATTCCTTGCTCGCCGCCAGCGCCAGCCGCAACGCCGCTTCCTCCGATTCCGGCGTCTCCACCGCCAGCGGCCCGTCCATCGCCGCGCGTAGCCGCGTCCCCTCCTCCACGCGAATCAACACACCCAGCGTGTTCTCCGCATATTCCTGCTGCTCCTCGATCAGCGCCTGGCGATGCTTCGTCTTCGCCACCGCCAGCGCCGCCCGCCGCTGCTCAACCTCCAGTTCGCGCCCCTCCTTCACCCGCGCCTCCACCGTCTCCGCCGCCCGTTCCATCGCCACCACCTGCCCCCGAATCGCCTCCGCCGTTCGCAACCAGCGGATCGCATCCAGAAACACCGAAGCCGTCTCAAAGGCCACCTGCTCGCGCTTGGCTTCCGTATCGATCCCCGCCGCCTTCGCCGTTTCCCCCGCCTGCGCAATCCGCGCCGACACCCCCTTGTTGAATACCGAAGCCACGCCCCGCACCTGCACAATACTCGGAGCCGACCCCTCGATGCTCATCGGAAATCCGTACGAATACGCCATCCCGCTCCCGGCGAACACCTTGGGGATGAATGGATCCCGCGCAATGCGCATCTGCGCCCGCGCCTTCTCTTCTTCCAACCGCGCCAGCACAATCTCCGGATTCAGCCGCAACGCCTGCGCCACGGCCTCCTTCAAACCGATCGTGCGAGTCTCCGCATACGCCGAACACGCCAGCAGAACAGCAACAATGAGGGCCATCCCTCTATCTTACGGATCATCGCACCGCCCGCCTCACCGCGGCGTCAATTCCCCAATCGGATACTCGCTGATCTCAATGTCCTCTTTGTTCGTCGAATAGATCACCCACAGCGATCCGCCGTGCTCCATCGCGTGCGGATACTGAATACTCCCAGCCCCCTTCGCCTTCCCCCGGTACCGTTGCGGCCCGGCGTTCGTCCGCAGAATCTTCGGAGCCGAAAACGTCCACCCATCCCTACTGAACGAAATCGCCAGCGGATCGCGGCTCTTCGGGTCCGGATTGTTGATCAGGTAATACCACCCGTTCGACAGCCTCCCCGAAAAGTTCTTGCTCGTCGCGTCCGGATAGTTCGTCAGCACCGCCGCGCTCCAACTCACTCCACCGTCCCGGCTCACCGCGTGCCGCAATTTCCCCGAACGCCCCTGGTCGCGAAAAATCAAATGCGCCACGCCATCGGCGCCCGTATACTCACTCGGCTCGCTCAGATTGTCTTTGGGACCCTCCAGCGGCATCGGCGTAATGCGCCAGTTCCCGTTCGCCATATCCGTCGAACGCGCAAAATACATCTTCCGCAGGCTGTCCCTACAAGTCATGAACCAATCCGCCCCCACCTTGCGCGGCGGATAGTTGTTCATGCAGTTGTCCAGAAACAGTCCCGCGTTCTTCCACCCCGCCCCGTCCCATTCCAACCGCATCAGCCGCAGCTTCGGCCACCCCGGAACATCGCCCGCCTCCCGAATCCCCTCCACATGCGCCGCCAGCGCCGTCAGCTTGCCGTTCACCGTAAAAATGCCCCGCGCAATGTATCGCCCCGGCCCCTCCATCCCGTCCGGATCCGCGGCCAGCACCTTCCCCTCCGTCCACCTATGCCCATCCGCGCTTGTCGCATACCGGATCACCTGCCCGTTGCTGTCTTCGTCCTTCAGCCCGCTCGACCAGATCGCCCAGAACTGGTTCTCAAACCGCGTGATATACGAGTGCAGGTTGAACTGATACTCCCCTTCCCTTGCCCGATAAACAACGCTTGTGCGCCCCTTCGCCACCGGAAGCTGCTTCGGCGCCGCCAGCAATTGCGGATCCGCCAGCAACGCGCTCGCATCGTGCAGCGCGAAATCCGCAATCCGAAACTCCGACACCTCGATGTCTTCCTTGTTCGTCGAATAGATCACCCACAGCGATCCTCCATGCTCGATCGCATGCGGATACTGAAAGCTCCCGCTCGGCTTCGCCCTCCCCTCGATCCGCCGTGGAGCCGCATCCACCCGGACGTTCCGCGGCGCCGTGAACGTCCACCCGTCCTTGCTGAACGAAATCGAGATCGGATCCCGTTTCTCCGGATTCGGATTGTTGATCAGATAATACCACCCGTTCGACAGCCTCCCCGTGAAGTTCTTGCTCGTCGCATCCGGATAATTCGTATGCACCGGTTTCGTCCACGTCTCGCCCCCATCGCGGCTCACCACCCGTATCAATTTCCGCGACCGGTTGTTGTCCCGCACAATCATATGGATCACGCCGTTCGGATCTTCATACCACGTCGGCTCATCCATCCGGTCAAACGGCGGAGCGTTCTGCAACGGCGTCCGCTTCCATTCGAGCTTCTTCTCATCCTCCAGCAGCGCCACACTCACATCCATGTTGCGGTCCCGGCAGATCATCGCTAATCTCCGTCCGAACCGTGCCGGAGGAAAGTTGTTCATGCAGTCGTCCGCGAACACCCCCGCCTCTTTCCACTCCTTGCCGTCCCACTGAAAATAGATCAGCCGCAGGTTCTTCCAAACCACGTCCTTGCCCCGCTTGCCGTAATCGGCGCTCTCCTGATACGCAGCCAACGCCGTCAGCTTGCCTCCATGCACGAACAATCCCCGCGCGATCCACCGCGCCGGACCGCCCGGCCCGTCCGGATCTTTCGCCAGCACCCGCGGAGCCGTCCAATCATGCCCGTTCCGGCTCGTCGCATACACCACCTGCTGATCCGGATCCTCCTCATGCGCCATCGCCGATGACCAGATCGCCCAGAACCGGTTGTCGTAGTGGATCAGATAGGAGTGCAGATTGAACCCCGCCTTCCCCTCCACGCCGCGAAACACCACCGACGTCTTGCCCTTCGCCGTCGGGAACCCAAACGGATCTTTCCCGCTGATCGTCTCATCCGCCAGCCGGCTCACATCCTGTCCGGCGCCGTTTCCAACCATCGCCACCAACAACAGAAACAACATTCTCATCTCATAACTCCCTTCGGCAATGCCGCTCTCCACCCCGCCTGCCGCACCCGTGCAAGCTCTGCCACCAGCCCGCGATACGCCGCCTGCCCTGCCAGATTCCGGGTCTCATTCGGATCGCGTTCGTGATCGAACAGTTCCACCCCTTCCCGCTCCCCCTTCCCATTCATCCATTCCGTAAACCGGTACCGCTCCGTCCGCATCGAATACCCCATGATTCCTCCCGCCCGCGGATACTGGCTGAATGCCGCCGTCTTCCACGCCCGCCCCGGATCCGAAAACAACGGCATCGCACTCACTCCCTCCAACCCATCCGGCGCGCGAAGCCCGCACGCCTCCGCCAGCGTCGGATAAATATCCACGAACTCCGTCAGCGCCCGAGTCCGTTGTCCCCCCTTCTCCCCAGGCACACTCACAATCAGCGGCGCGCGCACGCACACCTCGAAATTCGTGGTCTTCCCCCAATAATCCTGCTCGCCCAGATGCCACCCATGATCGCCCCACAGCGCCACCACCGTATTCTCCGCCAATCCCAGCCGGTCCAGTGCATCCAGCACCTTGCCGGCCTGCGCATCGATATAGCTCACGCAAGCGTAATATCCGTGTAGCGCCGCACGCATCTTCGCCTCCGGCAGGGGGCCCTTCTCCGGATAATCCCCATAGCTGCGCAACTCACTATAGGCTTGCAATGCGAACCGCGAAGCATCCTCCGCCAGATACGGATTCGCAGCCAATGGCAGATCCTCCGCCTTGTACAGATCCCAATACTTCGCCGGAGCCGCAAACGGCAGATGCGGCTTGTTGAATCCCACCCCCAAAAAGAAAGGCCGCTTCCCCAATCGCCCCAGCGCCGCCACCGCTGCCTCCGCAATCTGCCCGTCCCGGTATCCGTTATCCGGCACATCCACGCGTTCCAGCGCCGAAGTCTTCTTCCACGGATCGGCATCGTCCTTGTTCTCGGCCAACACATACTGATCGCGCTTCAGCAAGATCGGGAACTGCTCCGGCACGGACCACGATTGCCGGTCCAGCGTCACCGGATCGCCGTGAAAGATCTTCCCGATACTCTCGGCGTGATACCCGTTCTTCTTGAAATGCTCCGGCAGTGTCACCGCTTCCGGCCGAGCCGCTCGAAATGTCGTCTTCAGGTCGTACACGCGGATCGTATCCGGCCGCAGCCCCGTCAACAAAGAAGCCCGCGACGGGGCGCACACCGCCTGCTGGCAATACGCCCGTTCAAACAGCAGCCCCCGCCCCGCCAGCCTGTCAATATGCGGTGTCTTTGCAAACCGGTCCCCGTAACAGCCCAGCTTCGGCCGCAAATCGTCCACCGCGATAAACAACACGTTCCGCCGCGGCCGTTGCAGCAACCCCGCCGCGCCGCTCAGAAACGCACGGCGCGAGCGGAGATTGTCCCCATAGCCTACAGGACCCGCCATCGCTAAAAGCTCAACCGCAGCGCAAGCTGTATATCGCGCGGATTATTGGATTGCGTGTTCACCCGGTTGAACTGCACGTTCCCGAAGCTCCCATTCGGCTCCCCGAACCGCGGCGTATTGAACAAATTGAAAAACTCCGTCCGGAACTGTAGCGTCCACCGTTCCGTAAACGAAAAATTCTTAAATAACGACACATCGAAATTCCGCTGCCCGTCGCCGCGAACGTCCGGCAGCGTGCGCGGCGCGCTCCCGAACTCAAACGGCCCCGGAGCCGCGAACACCGATGCATCCATATACGCGTCCAGCCGCTCCGTCACCGGTCCGGTCTTCTTCGCGCTCCGCCCCAGATTATGCGGCCGGTTCGCGCCCGACTGCGTGGCGATGCTGTTGCCCACCGCAATCGGCTGCCCCGTCGCAAACGTCGTAATCCCGTTCATCTGCCACCCACCCAGCAGCAGATCCACGCCCCGCGGCGCATCGCCCAGGAACCGCTTCCCATGCCCGAACGGCAGTTCCCACACGTAACTCACCACGAACCGTGACGAGATGTCCTGCGGATCGATCGCCCGGTCCAATCTCCGGTTGTACTGATCCTGGAACGAAGGCGCATTATCCAAAAAGCTTGTGTTCCACGGCGTCACATCCCCGATCAGCTTCGAAAACGTATACGCCCCCAGCACGCTGAATCCCTGGCTCAACCGCTTATTTACCTTGAATTGCGCCGCGTGATAAGTCGACGAGCCGAGTTGCGAAACATTCGACGTCAGCCCCTGAAAATGCGGAAATGGCAGCAGCAGTTGCCGCCGCGTCACCGTCGCCGCCGCCAGCGGCCCCGCGCTCACCAGCCTCTGAAATGGATTCGCCACCGCTTGCAGCAAGCTCTGCCCTTGCGCGAGCAACTCCGTCGGCAGCACGTTCAGCGGAATCGGCATCGGCAGCTTCGTACCCTTGCTCCCCGAATACGCCACATCGAACAGCAGGTCCGTCCCCAACTCCCGCTGAATATTCAGGCTCCACTGCTGCGAATAACCCACCGCGCTCTCGTTGTACAGCAGCGTCGAAAAACCCTGCCCCAGGCTGCTCATCAATCCGTCCGACGCTCCCAGCGGACGGTTGAAACCTCTCGGAAATGGATTCGACAGTACGTCCGTAGGCGTTCGCCCCCCATCCACCGTCGCCACCATCGAAGTGCTCGCCGCGAACCCCTGGTTCGAGTTCCCGTTGTAGCGAGTCTGGATCGGCAAATACGTCACCCCGTAACCGCCGCGAATCACCGTGCGCGGCTGCGCCTGCCAGGAAAATCCAATACGCGGCCCCAGATTGTTCCAGTCCGTCGCCTGCTGCCGCGTGATTCCATCCTGCCCCAGGAACCGCAGTCCGCCGCGCAGCCCCGCAATGCCCGATGGCCCCGCAATCGGCGACGCCACATCCGGATCGAAGTAGCTCAATCGGTTGTACCGCTCATCGCGCGGCATCTCCACATCCCACCGCAGGCCCAGGTTCAACGTCAGTTTGTCCGTCACCCGGTAATCGTCTTGCAGGTACATCCCCACGTAGGGAGAGCCCGCCGAAAACGGCTCCACCCACCCGATGCTCCCGCTCGCCGCATAGCCCAGCAGGAAACTCGCAAACCCGTTGCCTCCCGGCCCGCTCAACGCATTCGGCCCGCGCGTGAACCCCGTATTGAATGCGAAATTCCCCGACGCATTCCCATTGTTGGCCCAGTGCGTCAGGTACAGCCGGTAATCCAACCCGAACTTCAGAAAATGCCGCCCCGCCGCCTTGGAGAAATTCGCGCTCCACGCATGCGCCTGGTTCCCCCGCCCGAACAGCGTCCCCCGGCTCAGTCCCAGATACGCCTGCGGCCGTATCTCCGGCAGCAGCGATTCCTGCCGCGCGGCGCTATAAGAAGCCGGCCACCCGTACGTCGTCAGATCCGTCCCTTGGCTATATCCCACGCGGAAGTTCCGCTGCCGCGTGAACCCGTACCGCAGGTTCGCCACCAGCGTCGGGCTCAGCGTCCATGTATCGTCCAGCACAACGTTGTAGTTGTTCACATCCTGCGTCCAGGCAATGCTCGCAATGTTCCGGTACGTGTCCGGCATCAGCCCATCGTTGTTATCCATCGAAAAACGTCCGAACAGCCGGTTCGAGTTGCTCAGGTTGTAGTCGATGCGCACGTTATATTGCGAAACGCTGTCCGTGTTCGGCTGATTGCTGATGAAGTTGTTCCCGCCCACCGGAGCCGCATTCGCCGCCGGCCACAGCGGCATCAGCTTCACCGCCACCGGATCGAACCGCGACTGCGGAATCGTATTCCCTGGAAACTGCGTCCGCGTGAAGTTATTCGCCGTCGAGCCCGTCAGCGGATCGAAGATTGCTTCCGTAAACCGCCCGGCCCGCTCCGCATCCGTCGGAGTCCGCCCCGTCTCGAAAAATCCGCGCACATTCCGCAGCCCCTCATAATTAAAGAAGTAGAAAGCTTTATTCCGTACAATCGGCCCGCCGATGCGCCCTCCGTACTGGTTATAGACGAAGTGCCCCTTCTTCACCCCCGACCGGTTGTTGAAGAAGTTATTCGCGTCCAGGTTGTCGTTCCTTAAAAAGTGGTACACACTCCCGTGCACCTCGTTCGATCCCCCGCGGCTCGCGAACGTGATCACGCCTCCCCCCGTGCGTCCGTACTGCGCATCGTACATATTGGTGCGCACCCGGAATTCCTGCGTCGTATCGATCGAGGGTTGAAACGAAATCTGATGCTGGCAGCACAGCGCCAGCGGCACGCCGTCCAGCAGCACATCGTTGCTCGACGCCATTCCCCCGTTGATCTGCACATTCGCCATCGCCGCCTGTACCAGCGCCGCCCGCCCGTCCGGCACCCCGATGCCAAACGATGTCCCCGGAGTCACCCCGCTCGTCAACGCCGCCAGCGCCAGAATATTGCGCCCGTTCAACGGCAGATCCAATATCTTCCGGTTCTCGATCACCTGCCCCAGCGACGCCTCCGTCGTATCCAGCAGCGGCGTCGATGCATTCACCTCCACCGATTCCGCCACCGATCCCACCTGCAACTTCAGATCCACCGAAGCCCGCTGGTCCACTTGCAGCACAATTCCTTGCCGCACCAGCCTCCGGAACCCGTTCGCGTCCACACGGATTTCATACGCCCCGGGCTTCAACTGCGGGACGATATACTGCCCCGCCGCATCCGTGGGAAAAACGCGCGATTCCCCCGTTGCCACGTGGATCACCTCCACCTTGGCCCCGGGAACCACCGCGCCCGTCTCGTCCGTAACCAGACCGCGCAGCTCCGCCGTGCTCGACTGCCCGAAGCTCAACGCAGCCGCCAGAATCATCGGCACAAACGAAGAGAGAACCTTCATCGTGACCTCCAACTGCCGGTCAGTATATATCAATCACATCGCACAAAAATATTTCCTGCCCCCTAACCCGCTGAAACCACACAGCCTGCTTCTCCAACCCCGCCCGTCCCCCACATTCTCCGCAAATCCCCACAATTACAATAAAATCGCAATGAAACCGTTCACCGTCCCCCAGATCACGGTCCTTCAGGCCCTCGCCGCAGGCGCCACCGTGACCGCGGCTGCCCAGCTCGCCAACGTCTCCCGTCCCACCGTCTACGCCTGGTCCGACAACCCGGCCTTCCAGCAAGCCTTGGCCTTCGCCCAGCAGGAATACGCCCTCACCATTCAGGACCGCCTGCAATCCCTTCGCGCCAAAGCCCTCGACAAGCTCGAACAGGTTCTCGATAACCCGAAGTCTTCCCCTTCGGTCATCCTCCGCGCCACCGTCCTCCTGCTCACCAACAAAAACTGGAACCTCCCCTCCCTATCCCTCGAGGAATGCGCCGAGGCCATTAACGCCGCTGCCGACAAGGTCGCCGCCGACCCCGAAATTCTTGAGAACGAGGAAGCCTACGAACGCCAGTTGACAAATCTTTACACAAATTCCAGTCCCCACTTTACAAAATCTGACACAATTCTCAATTGGACAAAAACGCCCGAACCAAGAACGCAGCCATCTCCCCCCGCGTCGTCAAATTGTCCGGACAGTACGTCTGCACCGTGCAGCCCAGCGTAATCCCCAGTTCCTTCATCCGCTGCACATGCCGGAAAAACGCGTACGCCGGAGTCACGTCCAGAAAACTCGCGCGATTCGTGTACGACACGTTATCCCCTTGTAGCGCCCGGATGATCAGCGCCGCCATCTGTCCCCGTGTCAACGGCTGGTCCGGACAGTAGCGGTCCGGCAGCGTCGCGCACCCCAGCGTGATCCCCGCCCCCCGTATCGCCTGAATTGCCGTATCGTGCGGATGCGTCGGCGGCACATCGTCAAAAAACGGCGTCCCGGGATGTACAGTGGGGCCGCTGAACAGTGTGGTGTCGATTGGCGTGGCTTCGGCGATTCAGCGGATCCCGCTTGTCCTGCCGGACAGTTGTCCGTGGACGGCGGCGTCGGATGCGCCGCGGCTGCGGATCTTGAGTAACGGGAGCGGAGTGGGGAGCGGGAGTATCACGATCAACGGGTCCACGGTGAACGTGACGCAATCGCCGTGCCAGGACAGCTTTGGCGGGGTGCTGCTGGACTCGCGGGCGTCGGTGCAGCCGATGATTGTGAATGCGGAATCACACACCATCCCCCAAAAAGACGCATAGTATTCACCCTCGCATTATCTTTGGCATGAAATGCTTACCGTTTGCCGCCCCATCGCGGCGCCACTTCTACCCCCCATGGAATAGCGGCGCTCCCCCAACCGTCGTGCTAGCCTGAAGGAAGAGTGCCGGGGCCTGCGGAGAACTGGACAATCCGAACCGACAACCTGACCAAGCGCTATCCTTCCGGCCAGACGGAAATCGTCGTTTTTCAGGATCTCCATCTCGAGGTCCGACAGGGAGAACGTGTCGCGATCATCGGCGAATCCGGCGCCGGAAAATCCACTCTCCTTCATCTGCTCGGCGGCCTCGACCGCCCCACCTCCGGCAGCGTCTTCTTCGGCGATCGGGAAATCACCCGCCTCACCGACTCCGCCCTCAGCGATTTCCGCAACCGCCAAATCGGCTTCGTCTGGCAGAGCCACAACCTTCTGCCCGAATTCACCGCCCTCGAAAATGTCATGATGCCGCTCCTCATTCGCGGCGTCCCGCAATCCCGCGCCGCCCAATTGGCCTCCGAAAAACTCGCCGAAGTCGGGCTTGCCGCCCGCGGCCATCACCGCGCCGGCGAACTCTCCGGCGGCGAGCAGCAGCGTGTTTCCCTCGCCCGGGCGCTTGTTGCTTCGCCCAAAGTCCTGCTCGCCGACGAGCCTACCGGCAACCTCGATTACCGCACCGCCGATAGCATTGTCTCGCTGCTCGAAGCCCTCCATTCCCAACACGGGCTTACCAGTATCGTCGTCACCCACAACCTCGAATTCGCCAAACGCTGTCACAGAGTTTTAAGCTTAGATAAGGGGCAGTTGCATCCATGATCGCCGCCGTCCCTCAATGGCAACCCGTTCCGTCAACCGGAACCAAAGGATCTCCGATCGGATCTTCCTATGTTTGAACGCTACACCGAGAAAGCTCGAAGGGTCATCTTTTTTGCGCGCTATGAGGCGAGCCAGTTTGGGAGCCCATACATCGAGACGGAGCACCTGCTGCTCGGTCTGCTGCGAGAGGATAAGGCGCTCGCCAACCGCTTTCTGCGGTCGGTAGCCGCCATTGAATCCATTCGCAAGCAGATTGAGGCGCACACCACCATCCGCGAGAAAGTCTCCACCTCCGTGGATCTCCCCCTCAGCCACGAATGCAAGCGTGTGCTCGCCTACGGCGCCGAGGAGGCCGAACGCCTCAACCACAAACACATCGGCACTGAACATCTGCTGCTCGGCCTGCTGCGCGAGGAAAAATGCCTCGCCGCGGAAATCCTCCATGAGCGCGGCCTCCGCCTCTCCCAGGTCCGCGAAGAGATCGCCCGCTCCTCCTCGGAGAAGATGACCTCCAACCGCCCCAAGGAATCGTCCCTCCTTTCCGAGTTCTCCCGCGACCTCACCCAGGCCGCCGTCGACGGCTCGCTCGATCCCTTGATCGGCCGCGACTACGAACTCGAACGCGTCGTCCAGATTCTCTGCCGCCGCACCAAGAACAACCCCGTCTTGATCGGCGAACCCGGCGTCGGCAAAACCGCCATCGTCGAGGGACTCGCCCAGCGCATCGCCGATGGCGACGTGCCCAGCTTCCTCGCCGACAAGCGCATCCTTGCCCTCGACCTCTCCTTAATCGTCGCCGGCACCAAATACCGCGGCCAGTTTGAAGAGCGCCTGAAAACCATCATGAAAGAGCTGATGGAAAATCAGAACGCCATCATCTTTATTGACGAGCTGCATACCTTGGTCGGCGCCGGCTCCGCCGAAGGTTCGCTCGATGCCGCCAATATTCTCAAGCCCGCGCTCTCCCGCGGCGAGATCCAGTGTATTGGCGCAACCACGCCAGGCGAGTATCGCAAGTCCATCGAAAAGGATCGTTCCCTCGAGCGCCGCTTCCAGGCCGTCAAGGTTCCCCCGCCCAGCGAATCCGATGCCATCAAGATCCTGTTCGGCATCAAGGAGCGCTACGAGAAGTTCCACGCCGTCGCCTACACCGACGAAGCGGTGGAAGCGGCCGTCCACTCCAGCTCCCGCTTCATCCCCGACCGCTTCCTGCCCGACAAGGCCATCGATCTCATCGATGAAGCCGGCGCCCGCATCAAGTTGCGCCAGACCACCGTTCCCAGCGAAGTCTCCGAAATCCAGAAGCGCATCAAGTTCATCGTGCACCGCATGGAAAGCGCCATCGCCAACCACGAGTTCGAAAAGGCGCGCTTCTACTCCGACGAGGAACGCCGCGAGCGCGAGAACCTCCGCCAACTGCGCGAAAAGTACAACCTCGACGACACCTCCACCGGCGTCGTCACCAAGGACGACATCGAAGACGTGGTCGCCCGCTGGACCGGCGTCCCCATGACTGCCATCCGCGAAGAGGAAGTGTCGAAACTCCTCCGCATCGAGGAAGAGCTCCACAAGCGCGTCATCAGCCAGAACAAGGCCATCAGCGCGCTCGCCCGCTCCATCCGCCGTTCGCGCGCCGGCCTCAAATCGCCCAAGCGCCCCTCCGGCAGCTTCCTCTTCCTCGGGCCCACCGGCGTCGGCAAAACCGAAGTCGCCCGCGCCTTGGCCGAATTCCTCTTCGGCAGCGAAAAATCGCTCATCCGCTTCGACATGTCCGAATTCATGGAGAAGCATTCGGTCTCCAAGTTGATCGGCTCGCCTCCCGGCTATGTCGGCTACGAAGAGGGCGGCCAGCTCACCGAACGCGTCAAGCGCTCGCCCTACTCCGTGATCCTGCTCGACGAAATCGAAAAGGCCCACCCGGATGTCTACAACATCCTGCTCCAGGTCTTCGAAGACGGCCAGCTCACCGACGGCCTCGGCAACACCGTCGACTTCAAGAACACCATCATCATCATGACTTCGAACCTCGGCGCGCGCTTC
This sequence comes from uncultured Candidatus Solibacter sp., assembly GCA_964402295.1. Classification (GTDB taxonomy): domain Bacteria; phylum Acidobacteriota; class Terriglobia; order Bryobacterales; family Bryobacteraceae; genus CADEFT01. Next base: position 75,910 of record CAYOBO010000011.1, read on the forward strand.
CTCGACCGCAAAACGCCGATGGGCTTCGCCGCTCCCGTGGGCGAAGGCATGGCCCCCCGCGTCGAAGAGCAGGTGATGGCCGAAGTCAAGCGCGCCTTCAATCCCGAGTTCCTCAACCGTCTCGACGAAACGATTCTGTTCAATCCCCTCGGCGACGACGATCTGCTCCAGATCATCAACCTGCTGGTGGACCAGATCAACGTCAACCTGGCGCCCAAGCAGCTCACCATCCGGCTCGCCACCGACGCCGCCAAATACATCCTCGAGAAGACCTGCACCGACCGCAGCTACGGCGCGCGCCCACTGCGCCGCGCCTTGCAGAAGTACGTCGAGGATCCGCTTTCCGAAGCGCTCATTCAGGGCACTTTACCCAAGCCCGCCGAACTCGAGGTCTACCTCAGCGACACCGGGCTGTTCGTTCGCCAGATTAAGGAACAGGCGGAGGTCACGGTGCCGCTCACCGAACCCGAGCCCGGTACGCCGCTCTATATTTTCTAGACTCGCGGCAGCTACGGAAGGGGCGTATGACGGACCCGGCAACTGCATCTCGCTTACAGGCCGGCGAGCTGGAGTCGCTGCGCAATCGCGTTGCCGAACTCGAAGCGCAGTTGAGCCAGTCGCAAAAGCTGCTCGCCATCGGCTCGCTCGCCGGTGGTGTCGCGCACGACTTCAACAACTTGCTCACCGCGATTCTCGGCTACGTCAGTCTCCTGCGCGAAGATCCGGGCGCTTCCCCGCAAATCCTCGAGGCGCTCGACGTCATCGAGAATGCCGCCGACCGCGCCTCGCACCTCACCGGGCGGCTCCTCGGCTTTGCCCGCAAAGGCCTTCCCAAGCGCGAGAAGGTGGACATCCATTACACGCTCGCCGAGGTGCAGGCCTTGTTGAAGCACACCATCGACAAGGGCATCCGCCTCGAATCCGATTTCGCCGCCACATCCCCGCACATCATGGGCGACCCCAGCCAGTTGTTCCAGGTCTTCCTGAACCTCGCGCTGAACGCCCGCGACGCCATGCCCGATGGCGGCTTCCTGCGCCTGTCCACTGCCGATGACGACGGCTTCGTCCGCATCTCGGTCAGCGATACCGGCGTCGGCATTCCCGACCATTTGCGCGAAAGGATCTTCGAACCTTTCTTCACCACCAAGGGCCCCGACAAGGGCACGGGCATGGGACTCACCGTCGTCCAAACCATCGTCCGCGCCTGCGGCGGCCGCATCGAACTGCACCAGGTCAACCCGCACGGCACACGCTTCGATATCCTGCTGCCCGTGGCCGTCGATCGCACTGCCGCCGAACCCCAGGCGGCGGCCGCCACACCGGCGCGAGGCAAAGGCTCCGTGCTCGTCGTCGATGACGAGGAGTTTGTCCGCCAGGTGGCCGCGCGCATGCTCAAAACGCTCGGCTATCGCGCCATCTGTCTCGGCTCGGCCACCGAAGCCGTCGAGTACTACAAGCGCCGCTCCCGCGACATCGATATCGTCATCGTCGATCTCATCATGCCTGACCTAAGCGGCAAGGCCGTCTTCGAGCAACTCCGCCAGGAGAACCCGCGCGCCCGCGTCATCATCACCAGCGGCTATAGCCAGGATCCCGGCGTCGATGCCCTCATCGATGCCGGAGCGAAAGCCTTTCTCCAGAAGCCCTACCGTCTGGCGCAGCTTTCCGCAACGCTGGCCGGAGCCATGAACGCATGAGTTTTCCCAACTTCTACGGCAACGCCGCGGTCGCCGAGGCGCTGGCCAACATGATCCGCCACGACCGCATCCCGCAGACCATCCTGCTCGCCGGCAGCGAGGGAGTCGGCAAGGCCACGCTCGCCCGCCGCTTCGCCGCCGCGCTGCTGGGCGATGCGGAGAAGATCGAACTCGATGACCTCAGCCTGCCCGAGAAGGTGGAGCACCTCGCCGAACGCGAGAAGCTTCCCTCCGACAAGCGCGCCGACGATCCGTTGCTCTACTCCTCGCATCCGGACTTCGTCACCTTCCCGCCCGACGGGCCGCTGCGTCAGATCTCGATTCAGCAGATGCGCCTGCTCAAGGACCGCGCCCAGTTTGCTCCGCTCAAAGGCAGCTATCGCGTGTTCTTGATCGACCACATCGACCGGGCCAATGAGCAGGCCGCCAACTCGCTGCTCAAGATCACCGAGGAGCCGCCCGATCACCTGATCCTCATCCTCACGGCGCAGAACGTCTATGACCTGCTGCCGACGATCCGCTCGCGGTCGCTCATCTTCCACCTCAATCCGCTCACCGAGGAGGAGATGGCCGCCTTCGCCCGTTCGCGTGGATGGAGCCCTACCGAGCGCCGCATCGCTCTCGCCGCCGGAGCGCCGGGACTCGCCGTCACCCTCGACATCGAAGCATGGGACAAGCGCCGCCAGCGCATGGTGGCTCTGCTCGAAGTAGCCAGCGGCATCGAGAAGTTCTCCGGTTGGGTGAAGCACTCGGAAACCATCTCGGCCAGCAAGACCGAGAAGCTCGATACGTACCTGCTCATCCTCTACGGCCTTCTCGAAGACATCCTCCTGCTGCGCGAAGGCTCGCCCGCGCGCCGCAACGCCGACCTCACCGCGAAACTGAAACCCATCGCCGTGCGCACCAGCTTCGAGTGGCTCGAAGCCGCCGTGAAGCGAGTCGATGAACTCGTCGAGTTCACCCGCCGCAACATCCAGAAGGGCATCGCCCTCGATGCCTTCGCCGTCGACCTGCGCCGCACACTCTGATGGCTATGCAACAGTGTGGACTTTTCAGCGTTTCTTCCCCTTACGGCGAGACCAGTCCCATAGGCCCACAAGAATTAGGGAAATACTAAGTACGGCTATTAATACGGTCTTGATGAACGCTATGGTGATCAAGTTGGTGGCCCCACGACATTCTTAATCGTCTGCGGGAATCCCACCAATGAAGGCGGAACAATCCACAAGACAGGTCCAATTATACGCGCATGACCAGATCACGAAGTAGCCGTTTCCGTTTGGACAAGGGCACACGTCTGGAAGCGCATTGTCAGCACAAGCGAACAAGGGTGTCAGTACAACCAGCCGAAAGCAGGTAACTCTGCATTCGAAGAACGCTGGCTTGAACTCAACAGACGGTAGATTAGAGAGAGGGCTGAACTCCGGCAGCAGGCGCAGCACGGAGTGAAGAAACTCCAGCGGACGCCCGGAAAAGAATCTCTTCTCGTAGGCCCTCAGGCTGCTCAGGCCGGAACGAAAGTCATCGAAGCGCTCAGGCCCGGCCCCTTCATCGACGATTAGCGCTTGCACAGGAAGCTTGTCGCCATCGATTCTACCGGCGGCTGTTATGATTCTGTTGACAAGCCTCAATCCCTTCGAATTCGTGTAAGCCAGAATGATCTCTCGGTCTTGCTTCGTGGCCTCCAATCGTACCCAATCCATTTCGCCGGATGCGAACGACACGCGAAACAGTTCCCCCTGCTTCGGGAACTCAATCGTCGCGATCTTTTCCTGCGAATCATTGAAGAAAGACAGGGCCACGTGTCGAACGGCATCCGATGGACTCACCTCAAAAGTCCGCACACCATATTCCGTCAGTGCCGCCGGTGCGGGCTTCCGGTTACTCGTGACTTGTGCCGAGGCCGAAGGTAGAAGAGAGAGAGAGAGAGAGCAAAGATAAGCGTGCTGATAGAGTTGCTGGTCGCACGATAGCTAACCTCCTGCGGAAACCTTATCGTACCGTTGGCCGGATTACAATACAAATCTTGGTTCAGTGAAAGTAGCGAAGCTTCGCCGCGAAGTAACAGCCCATCGCCAGATGCGCCAGCTTCGAGTGGCTGAAACCCGCCGTGACGAGCGTCGATGAGCTCGTCGACCTGCGCCGCCGCACCGGGTGAGCAGTCGAGTACAATCGGTTCCTATGCGAGCCGTCCTCTTCATTCTTCTTGCCGTCTCTGCCTGCGCGCAGGATCTGCCGCTGCGCGCCGGCGTGGCCAAAGCCGATCTCACTCCGGCCGGGTCGATGGCTATGTACGGCTACTCGAACCGCCGCTGCGGCCCATCGAGCGGCACGCATGATCCGCTGCACGCCAAGGCGCTGGTGCTCGCATCGGGCGATTCGAAGATGGCCATCGTCACGCTCGACCTCGGCAGCTTCGTTTCCCAGAAAGTGGTCACCGACATCCAAACAAAACTGGGCATTCCTGTTGTATTGCTCGCCGCCTCGCATACGCACTCCGGGCCGGCCTTCCTCGGGCCTTCTTCTTCGCAGCCCGCTTATCTCGCCGAGATCGAGGGCAAGATCTTCGATGCCGTGAAGCGCGCCTCGGAGGCGATGTTCCCGGCCAGACTCGCGGTCAGCCGCGGGTCCATCCAACTCGGCTATAACCGCCTGCTGCCTCGCGAGGACGGCCGCTCGCGGGCCCTGTTCGACAACCTGGAGCGCATCCCCTACGGACCCGTCGATCCCGAGTTCGTCAATCTCCACGTCCTCGATGAGGCGGGCAACACGAAGGCACTGCTCATCCACTACGCCGTTCATGCCGTGGTGCTCGGCCCGACCAATTGCCTCTACTCGGCCGACTACCCCGGCGCCCTGCAAGCCAAGGTGGAAGCCGAACTGGGCGGCGCGCAGGCCATGTTCGTGCAAGGCGGCGCGGGCGACATCAACCCGCTGTTCATGGCCCGCTCCGGCAACAGCGACGCTGACTTCGCGGTTGTCAAGAAGATGGGCGAAACGCTGGCGATGAGCGTGCTCAGCGCAGCCAAAGCCGCCAAGCCGCTGTCACCCAACCGGCACCCCATCGAAGCCCGCAGCGAGGTGCTGCGCTATGCAGGGCGATGGGACCGTTCGGAAACCCTCGAAGTGGGCATCAGCACCGTGCTCATCAATCGCGAGATCGCCATCGCCGCCACGCCCGGCGAGTTGATGCACAAGCTCCAGACGGATTGGAAGCAGCGCGCCGAAGTAGCCGTGCCGCTCTTCTACGGCTACACCTACTCAAGCGGCGGCGACTGGCCGGGCTACATCCCTGACCTCAAGACGGCGGCCCACGGAGGCTACGGCGCGGACGCCGCCACGCGCATCGCCATCGGCGCCGGCGAGAACATCGTCGAGCGGCATTTGATCCATCTCTACGGCCTGCTCGGCATGTGGCGTGACCAACCGGGCCGTCCGTAGTATCGTAGTCCTTACAACCTATGAATCGCCGATTGTTCCTGAACTCGCTGTTGCCGGCCTCCGCCCTGGCCGCGGACTGGCGTCTTCCCAAGCTCCCGCAACCCTACCACACGCCTTCGGCCACGAATCGTCCGAAGGTGATTGCGCGGCCGGATGGCGCGCAGTTGAAGGTGCCGCAAGGCTTCCATGTGGATGAGTTCGCTTCCGGGTTTGAGAAGCCGCGCTTCATGCTGGCCGGCCCGTCGGGTGAAGTGCTGCTCAGCGACAGCGTCGCCAAGGGCAAGGTCATCGTCCTCATCGACAAGAACAAGGACGGCAAGGCCGAAGACCGCAAGGTGCTGCTCGAAGGCCTGGACCGGCCTTACGGCATGGCGTGGTGGAAGGATTACCTCTACGTCGCCGAGACCACATCGCTCAAGCGCTACAAGTACGACAAGGCTTCGATGAGCGTGGGTGCTGGGCAAGAGGTGGTGTCGATGGCCGACACCGGCAAAGGCCACTGGACGCGCAGCGTGGTCTTCGACCGCAAGGGCGAGAAGATGTATCTGGCCATCGGCTCGGAGTCGAACGCCATGCCGGGCGGCGGCGAGTACCGCGCGGCCATCAACCGCTACAACCCCGACGGCACGGGCCATGAAATCTTCGCCACGGGGCTGCGCAATACCATCGGACTCAAGTTCTATCCCGGCACCGATACGCTCTGGGGCGTGGTGCAGGAACGCGACGGGCTTGGCGATGACCTTGTGCCCGACTACTTCACGTCCATCAAGCAGGGCGGCTTCTACGGTTGGCCGTGGGCTTACGTGGGTCCGAACCCCGATCCCACGCACAAGGGCCAGCACATGGATCTGGTGAAGAAAACCTTGGTGCCGGATTACTTCCTCACGGCTCACGTGGCCGCGCTCGACCACACCTTCTATACAGGCAAGAAGTTCCCGGCCAAGTATCGCGGCGGAGCGTTCATCGCCCTGCACGGCTCCTCGAACCGCGCCGAGCGTGTCGGCTACTCGGTGATCTACATCCCCTTCAAGAACGGCAAGCCCGCGGGGGAACCGGAAGAGTTCCTGAGCGGTTGGATGATGGGCAAGGACAAGCCCGAAGTGTGGGGCCGCCCCGTGGCCGTGTTGGAGATGCCCGACGGCAGCCTGCTGGTTTCCGAAGACGGCAACAACCGCGTGTGGCGTGTTTCCTATCAAGGCTAAGTGACGAACCTTCTCACGCTTCTCATCGCCTCCCTCTGCGCGCACGCCGCCGGGCCACTGCACTATGAATGCCCCCGTGCGCGCAAAGCCATCGTCATCGATGGCAAGCTGAACGATGCCGATTGGGCGCGCGCGCCCTACACGCCGTTCTTCGTCGATATTGAAGGCGATGCGAAACCGAAGCCGCGCTTCGCCACGCGGGCCAAGATGCTCTGGGACGATGAGTACTTCTACATCGCCGCCGAACTCGAAGAGCCGCATCTGTGGGCCGTCTACACGGAGCATGACTCGGTCATCTTTCATCAGCATGATTTCGAGGTATTCCTCGATCCGGATGGCGATGGGCTGAACTACTACGAGTTCGAGATGAACGTGCTCAATGCGACGTGGGACCTGTTCCTGGCGAAGCCCTACAAGGACGGGGGCAAGGCGGACAACGGCTGGGAGATCCCCGGCTTGAAGACCGCGGTGCATGCCGATGGGACGATCAACGATCCAAGCGATACGGACAAGGGCTGGACGCTGGAGATCGCCTTTCCGTGGAGCGCCTTCCGCCGCGGGCCGCGCCCGCCGCGCAAGCCGGCACCGGGCGATACGTGGCGCGTGAACTTCTCGCGCGTCGAGTGGCAGTTGCGGCATGACGGCAAGCGCTACGAGAAGGTGCAAGCAACGCCCGAGGATAATTGGGTGTGGTCGCCGCAGGGCGTCATCAACATGCACGTGCCCGAGAAGTGGGGCTATGTGCGGTTCGGAAAGTAGCGCATGTTTCGACTCCTCACCCTGGGCGCGATTGCCGCGCTGATGATCTATCTGCTGTTTCTCTGGCCGCCCATCGGGATGGCCAACAACGGAGACTTCGGGCGGCTGATCTGGACCTACGGAATGGAGGCGGAGAATCGCGGCCAGCCCGATGAGTTCTACAACTACGTGAACCTGCGCTACCGCTTCACCAAGGAGCGGCAGGGCTTCTTCGAGTCGTTCTCCTCCGAGCACATCACGATCCTGCCGGCACTGTTCCTGCACCTGCTGTTCGGCAAGGATGGGTGGTTCGATATCCGCATGATGGGCCTGGTGCATGCGGCGACGCTGTTCGGGGCGTTTGCGCTGTTCCTGCCGCTGATTGAGCACTGGCCGCAGCGGCGGCGCGTGCTGGCGGCCGTGGTGTCGATCTTCGTGTTCTGCGACCTGTACTATCTGCAACTGTGCAACTCGTTCTATACGGATGCCGGGGCGGTGTTCTTCCTGCTGCTGTTCGCGGCGGCCGTGGCGCGGCTGGCGCTGTGGAACACGCGTCCGCTGCTGTGTACGTGGGTGGCCTTCGGCGCGGGGGCGATGTTCGCGGCATCGAAGGGACAGCATGCTCCGCTGGGTGTGTTCGTGCTGGCGGCGCTGTGGCTGGTGCGCGGACGCATGCCGTGGAGCGCTCTCCAATGGCGCGCGGGCGCCGCGGTGATCGTGGCGGGCATGGCTGTGGCGCTGGCGACGACTCCGCGGAGCTACTCGGCGACGGCGTTCTACAACGTGGTCTTTCACGGCATCCTGCCGCAGGTGGAGAACCCGGAGGAGACGCTGCGGGATCTGGGATTGGATGCTTCGCTGGTGCGCTACAAGGGCACGCACGCCTATAGCGCCGAGTCCGGCATGCGCGATGCGGCGGTAAAGCAAACGATCCTGGAGCGGGCGTCGATGGGGCGCATTGCGCTGTACTACGCGATGCATCCGCTGGTGGCCGCCGAGCACGTGCGGCGGGCAATGCGCGAGACTTCCGAGCAGCGCGTGATCGGCTTTGCCAACCTGCCGAAGATGCCTCACCTGCGGGTGCGCTGGACGAGCCATGCATTCTCGTTCTGGAGCGATGCCAAGCGGTTCGTGTTCTACCGCAAGGCGTGGCTCTACTTCGCGTGGTGCCTGTTCTGCATCGGAGCGGCGGTCTGGGCGGCGGGGCGGCATCCGCTGGTGTTGACGATGGCCGCGGCGAGCGTGGCGGCGCTGGCGATCGGGAGCCTGGCCGATGTGCTCGATGGGATCCGCCATCTGACGGTCTTCACGAC
>CAYOBO010000012.1:0-82588 GCA_964402295.1 uncultured Candidatus Solibacter sp.
CGAAGCCGGAAACAAAGAAGTAGTTCCGGTTGTGCGTTGCATGATGGACCATGTGCATTCGCTGGAATCGACCGAGCCACCCGGGCAAATCCTGGGACTTGTGGAAGAGAATGTGCAGCCGATGATCGAGGATCATGAAGCCTAGCAAAGCGGGGGCGAATCCCCAGCAGTGCTGCCAACCGAGGAGCCAACCGTAGAGAGCGGCAAACCCGATGCCCACTGTTCCGACAAAGGGCAGGGGGAAGCTAATGAACAGTTCCTGGGGGTCCACGGCGGCCTGCTGGGCAAATGCTCCGTGGTCATCGTAGATGATGTGATGCTGGCGTTCGCCATGGGCATAGAAGGTCTGCTTGCCTTTGCGCATCTCATCGTGCCACCAGCGATGGCCCAGGTTGTGCCCGAGCGACCAGACCAGCCAACCAGCAGTGAAATCCGCCGCGAAACTCGCCAGATCCATAGCCAAGCCTCCTTGGGTAGATCTATCGGCTGGAGCGGACGGAAAGATTACGCGCTCAAAGGGGGGACGAGGGAGAGATGGTGAGCGCGGAAGGAATCGAACCTTCAACCTACTGATTAAGAGTCAGTTGCTCTGCCAGTTGAGCTACGCGCCCACATGCTTGCGGGGGAATTAGTAGAATACCACGGATTGAGGGGATTGTCCAAATGCGGAGGCTACTTTCACAGGTTACGAAAGCAAAGGGGGGAGGGTGCCGAAGAGAGTAACTGAGCGGGGGTAAGTCTTTGTGTAGCAAGGAGTAGCGGGCGGAATACACATACCAGTAGTGAACTAAGTTGATAATGAAACACTAAAATTATTTGCATTTCTCTTTCATTGCATGCTATCCTTTCGCTAGGAGATCCTCAAGCAATGGACTTCAACCGTTTCACCGAAAAGCTCCAGGATGCCGTTCGCGGCGCACAATCCAAGGCCCGCCGCTATTCGCAGCAGCAAGTCGAGTCCGAGCACCTGCTGGCGGCGCTGCTCGAGCAGGAAGGCGGCCTAGCCTCCTCCATCCTGACGAAGACCGGGGTCAAAACGATGGCCCTTCGCAACCGCTTGGAACAGGAACTGGACCGTCTGCCGAAAGTCACGGGCACGGCGCCGGCCGCCGATCAGATCTACCTGGGCAACCGTCTCGCTCAGGTGATGGTGAAGGCCGAGGACGAAGCCAAGCGGCTGAAGGACGAATACCTGTCGATTGAACATATCCTGCTGGCGATGACGACGGATACCGGCCTTGCGGGCAAGCTGTTCCAGGAATTCGGCATTACACATGACCGGCTGATGGGCGCGCTGCAACAGGTACGCGGCAACCAGCGCGTCACCACGCAGAATCCAGAAGCCACCTACGAGGCCCTGGAACGCTACGGGCGCGACCTGACGGCCATGGCGGCGCAGGGGAAGCTCGATCCGGTGATCGGGCGCGATGAGGAGATCCGGCGCGTCATCCAAGTGCTGAGCCGGCGGACGAAGAACAACCCCGTGCTGATCGGCGAGCCGGGTGTCGGCAAGACCGCCATTGTCGAGGGACTCGCCCAGCGCATCGTGCGCGGCGACGTTCCCGAGGGGCTGAAAGACCGCCGCGTGGTCACGCTCGACATGGGCGCGCTGATTGCCGGGGCGAAGTTCCGCGGCGAATTCGAGGAGCGGCTGAAGGCAGTGCTCAAGGAGGTGCAGGCTTCCGAGGGCTCCATCATCCTGTTCATCGACGAATTGCACACGGTGGTGGGGGCGGGCAAGGCCGAAGGGGCGATGGACGCGGGCAATCTGTTGAAGCCCATGCTCGCCCGCGGGGAACTGCACTGCATCGGCGCGACGACGCTCGACGAATACCGCAAGCACGTGGAAAAAGACGCCGCGCTCGAACGGCGTTTCCAACCCGTGCTGGTGGATCAGCCGACGGTCGAAGATACGATCTCCATCCTTCGTGGACTGCGCGAGCGCTACGAGGTCCATCACGGGGTGCGCATCAAGGACGCGGCGCTGGTTTCGGCGGCGGTGCTGTCGAACCGCTACATCTCCGACCGATTCCTGCCCGATAAAGCCATCGATCTGGTCGACGAAGCGGCGGCCAAGCTGCGCACGGAGATTGACTCGATGCCGTCGGAGTTGGATGAAATCCTGCGCCGCACGATGCAACTGGAAATCGAGCGCGAGGCGCTCAAGAAGGAGACCGATTCGGCCTCGAAGGACCGGCTGCAAAAGATCGAAAAAGAGCTGGCCGATCTGAAGGAGCAATCGGGCTCGCTGAAGGCGCAGTGGCAAAACGAAAAAGAAGCCGTGCAGCGGGTGCGCGAATTGAAGGAGAAGCTCCAGGAAGTGCACGCCGAAATCGAGCGCGCCGAGCGCGCCTACGACCTCAACAAAGCGGCCGAACTCAAGTACGGCAAACTGCTCGATTTGCAGAACAAGCTGAAGGAGGAAGAGAAACGCGCCAGCGGAGCGCAGGGCGAGCGGCTCATCAAGGAAGAGGTGGATGAGGAGGACATCGCCGCGGTGGTCAGCCGGTGGACGGGCATTCCGGTTTCGCGGCTGCTGGAAGGCGAGATCCAGAAGCTGCTGCATCTCGAGCAGGAGTTGCATACGCGCGTCGTTGGGCAGGATGAGGCGGTGAAGGCTGTCGCGGAGGCGGTGCTGCGGGCGCGTTCGGGATTGAAAGACCCGCGGCGTCCCATCGGCAGTTTTCTGTTCCTTGGGCCCACGGGTGTGGGCAAGACGGAACTGGCGCGGGCGCTGGCGGAGTTTCTATTCGATGACGAACGCGCCATGGTGCGCATCGATATGTCGGAATATCAGGAAAAGCACACGGTGGCGCGTTTGCTGGGTGCGCCTCCGGGATACGTGGGCTATGAGGAAGGGGGCCAGTTGACCGAAGCGATTCGGCGGCGGCCGTATGCGGTGATCCTGCTCGACGAAGTGGAGAAGGCGCACCACGATGTGTTCAACGTGTTGCTGCAACTGCTCGATGACGGGCGCCTCACGGACGGGCAGGGGCGCACGGTGGACTTCAAGAACACGATCGTCATCATGACCTCGAACGTCGGCAGCCACCGGATTCTGGAATACCGCGGCGAATTCGACGGCGCCGGATATGAGCGGATGAAGGAAGCCGTGCTCGATGAGCTGCGCCGCGGCTTCCGCCCGGAGTTTCTCAACCGGATTGACGAAATCACGGTGTTCCATTCGCTCACCGAGGAGCATTTGATGGAGATCGTGAACATCCAGCTTGCGTCGTTGCGCAAGCGCCTGGCCGAGCGCAACATCGAGATTGAACTGAGCGACAGCGCGCGCCGTTATCTGGTTCATGCGGGCTATGACGCCAGCTACGGGGCACGGCCGTTGAAGCGCGCCATTCAGCGGGAGATCGAGACGCCGCTCGCCCGCCTGCTGCTGAGCGGCGAGGTGCGCGAGCAGCAGAAAGTAGTGGTGGAACTCGACCGCGGCGAATTGCGCTTCACGGCGCAGGCCCGGGAGCATGCCGCCGCCTGAGGTGCCGGCGGCGGGGCGGCCGGTGAGACAATTGCGTCCAAACCAAGGCCGCGCACGTCTAACAGAAAAGGAGAGGAAACAAAGAACATGGAAAAAGAAATTCAGGTCCGCGAACTGCCCTTGCTGCCATTGAAGAACGTGGTGTTGTTTCCGCACCTTCTCTTGCCGCTCACGGTGGGCCGGTCCCGGTCGCTGGCGGCGGTGAACGCCGCTCTCGCCAGCGAGGATCAGGAGATCATTCTGGTGGCGCAGCGGAATCCGCAGCAGGAAGAGCCGACGCAGGACGAGTTGTACACGATCGGAACGCGGGCCATCATTCGCCGCTTCTCGAAGGGCGAAGATCACATGGAAGTGTTCTGCCTGGGCGTGGAGCGCATTGTCGTCATCAAGGTGGAAAACGGGGGGGAATACCCGGTGGTGCGCTTCCAGCCGCTTCCCCTCCCCGAAGACAGCGGAGCCGAAGTGGAGGCTCTGCACCGCGCCGTTACCGAACTGACCTCGCGGGCGATTCAGTTGACCCAGAACCAGGGCCATATGGATCTGGACCGGCTGCTGGCGGGCACGGACGATCCGATGCGGCTGGTCTTCCTGGTGGCCTCGATGCTGAGCCTGGATCTGCCGAAGGCGCAGGCGTTGCTCGAAGCGGCCACGCGGCTGGACGCGTTGCGCATGATGCACACGTATCTCTCCTACGAAGTGCAGGTGCTCGAATTGCGCAACAAGATCGCCACGGAAGCGCGGACGGAAATCAACAAGGAGCAGCGCGAATACCTGCTGCGCCAGCAACTGCGCGCCATTCAGGCCGAACTCGGCGATAAGGGCGGCGACGCCGGCGAAATCGAAGCGCTGAAGGAAGCGTTGGGGAAAGCGGACCTTCCCGACGAGGTGCGCAAGGAGGCCGAGCGCGAATTGAAGCGGCTGGAAAAGCTGCCCACGGCATCGCCGGATTATCACGTCATTCGCACGTACCTCGATTTCGTGCTGGAGCTGCCGTGGCGCAAGTACACCGAAGACAATCTGGATATCGGCAACGCGCGGCGCATCCTGGACGAGGATCACTACAACCTGAAAGAGGTGAAAGAGCGCATTCTGGAGCATCTCGCGGTACTCAAGTTGAATCCTTCGGCGAAGGCTCCGATTTTGTGTTTTGTGGGCCCTCCGGGCACGGGGAAGACTTCGCTCGGCCAATCCATCGCGCGGGCCATTGGGCGCAAGTTTGAGCGCTTCAGCGTGGGCGGCCTGCATGACGAAGCGGAACTGCGCGGGCACCGCCGCACGTACATCGGAGCGATGCCGGGGCGCGTCGTGCAGGCGCTGCGCCGCGCGGGCGCTTCGAATCCGGTGGTGCTGCTCGATGAAGTGGACAAGCTCGGGCGCGACTACCGCGGCGACCCGTCGGCGGCGCTGCTGGAGATTCTGGATCCGGAACAGAACAACAAATTCCGGGATAATTATCTCGATTTACCGCTCGATTTGTCGAAAGTGATGTTCATCGCCACGGCCAACGGGCTGGAATCGATTCCCCGCCCGTTGCTGGACCGCATGGAAATCCTGCGCCTGTCGGGCTACAGCGAGGAAGAGAAGGTGGAGATCGCCCGCAAGTACATTATCCCGCGGCAGTTGAAGGAGACCGGGCTGAAGCCCGAGGAAGTGACCTTCACCGACAGGGCGCTGGAAACGCTGATCCGCAATTACACGCGGGAGGCGGGATTGCGGCGCCTGGAGCAGAATGTCGGCCGCATTGCGCGCAAGATCGCGCTGAAGGTGGCGGAAGGGAACCAGGCGGCGCTCGAAGTGAAACCGGAGGACGTGACTGAGTTTCTGGGTCCGGAGCCGTTCCATCTGGAAGAAATGCGCCGCGACTTGCAGCCCGGCGTGGCGGCGGGCCTGGCCTGGACGGAGACCGGCGGGGACATGCTGTATATCGAAGCCACGCTGCTGCCGGATGGCAAGGACATGACGCTGACGGGGCAGTTGGGCGACGTGATGCAGGAATCGGCTCGCGCCGCGCGGAGCTATCTGTGGTCGCATGCCAAGGAATACGGCATCGACACGCAGAAGTTCAAGGATTGCGGCGTGCACGTCCACGTGCCGGCCGGGGCGGTGCCCAAGGACGGCCCGTCGGCGGGCATCACCATGACGGTGGCGCTGGCTTCGCTCTATACGGGGATCGCCGCCCGCGGCGATACGGCGATGACGGGCGAAGTGACGCTCACCGGATTGGTGCTGCCGATCGGCGGTGTCAAGGAGAAGGTGCTTGCGGCGCGGCGCGCCGGCATCCGCCGGATCGTGCTGCCGAAGGCGAACATGAAGGATCTGCGCGACCTGCCGGAAAACGTGCGCGCGGAGATGGAGTTCGTTCCGGTGGAACGCGTGCAGCAAGTCATCGCGGCATTGATCCCGCAACTGGCCGAGCGCGTATCACTGGCCGCCTGAACGCTCATTCGCCGACTCGAAACGGACACGCGCCGCGCCGAGGTGGATTTCGTCGCCATCCTCGAGCGCGGCGCCTTTGCTTGCGCCCTTGGGCAGGGCGATGGTTTCCCCGCCCCGGAAAATGCGCGTGCCGCGCGATCCGCTGATGTGATCGAACAGGAGAAACCGGCCGATGGAGGCGTCCCAGCGGATGTAGGCATGCTCGCGGGCCACGCTGGTTTCCGCTTCGGCGAAGGCGACCTGATTGATGCGCAGGATGGATCCGCCGGCGGAGACGACTTCGCGGAGGCGCCCGAGGTTGACGCGGTCGGAAACAATTTCCACCTCCGATGTTTCGGCAGCGCCTTTCACCACGACGAGCCGTGCCGGCGGCCGCGCGGCGGGGGCGGGACTCGCGGCGGCCTTGGCAAACTGCAATTGAAACGGCTGCCCGGACACGGCCAGAGCCGGATGGACGGCCACCTGGAGGGTCACGCGCAATCCGCGCACGCGGCAGCCTTCTTCGAGGATCAACTCCTCGATGCGCTGGGTGAACGGCGGATCGGTGGTGAGGACGGCCTCATAGGCGTCGCGCTGCTCCTCGTCCTTGGTAAAGACAGCGATGGAAATTGCCGTAAAGGGGAATACCTTGATGCCTTTGTCCTGGGCGAGGATGCGCGCGCGCACGCCTTCCTGGATGGCTTTGCACACTTCGAGCAGCGTTTTCTCTTTCGGCACCGCGGTCCATTGCTTGGCCGCCGAGGAGATTTTCGATTGAAACCAGGACTCCAGGTTATCGAGCAGGTTGGGCATTTTGTGTCTCCCGGGGGCGCTGCATGCCGCGATAAGCGGCCATGACTTCGGCGGCGAGCGGGGCCGCCGCGCGCCCTCCATACTGGCCATTTTCCACAATGACGGCGAACGCCGTCTTTCCTTCGTAGCCGATGAACCAGGCATGGCTCGGCTGCCTGGCGATCTCGGCGGTGCCGGTCTTGCCATGGATCTCGAGGCCGGCGACGTTGGCGCCGCGCCCCGTGCCCTGCGTCACCACGCCGCGCATGGCCTTGCCGATCTCGGCGGCGAGATCCTCGCTGAGCACGCGGCGCGGTTGCTCGGTGCGGGGGTTCGATTCATCGAGGATCCAACGCCCATAGGGCATCTCGCCTTTGTTGGCGATGGTGGCCGCAACGCGCGCCATCTGGAACGGAGTGACCACGACTTCGGCTTGTCCATAGGCCGCCTGGTGAAGATACAAGCCCAACTGGCGCGGCGTATTGGGGCGAGCGACGGCGATTCCGAAAAGGGTTGCTGTATCGAACAATTCTTGCGGGCCGATATCGTAGGTTCCCAACTGCGCGAAATAGGCGTTGCAGGAGACGATGAGCGCCTGCGGCAGGGCAATGTTGCCGTGCGGATTGCGGTCCATCACATCGTCGCGGATGGGCCGAGGCTGGCCCTGGATCATCGCTCCGACACGCCCGCCGGGCAAGCGCGTGCAGGCGTGGCGCCGTTCGAGCAATGCGGGACTCTTGCGCAGGGCGGCGATGCTGGTGACGACCTTGAAGGACGACCCCGGCGGATACAATCCGTAGCGTGCGCGATCGAGCAGCAGTTCCTCGGCCACCGGCGCGACACTGGCTCCATAGTTCAACTGCTGCGGGCTCATCTGCGCTTGCGAGGGCCACGGATAACTGACCGATGCCAGCAGGTCGCCGGTTTCCGCATCCATGATGACCACGGCGCCGCGCTGCTTTTTCTGCTTGAGCAGGGCACGCTCGAGGATGCGCGAGACACGCATCTGCAAACCGGCGTCGATGGTCATCCTCACGTCGCGCGGGCGCGCCATCAGTTCCATGACGCGCGGATGGCCGGGTTCCCAGCGATGGCGGATGAGCGGGAGCAGTTCCTTGTAGTCGAACTTCAGCCGCCGGACCACCGTGCCGGTTTTTTCGTCTTTTTCCTCTTCGACCTCGATGCCGTCGTCGAAGCCCTGCAAGCGCAGCCGCGAGCGCGACTCTTCAAACGCCGTGTTGCGCGCGCCGCGCTTGAGGGGGCTGCGCGTGTCGCCCAGGACGTAGAACATCGGCGGTCCGAGGGGGTAGTGGCGGCGGTCGAGAAAGTGCGTCGTGTCGGCCAGATTCGCCCCCAAGGCTTCATATTCCTTGCGGTGCGCATCCACCTTGGCGAAATCGCTGGTGGCCAGCGGGAGGCCATTGCGGTCGAAGATGTCGCCCTTGGGAATCATGCGGGCGGCGGCCATGATGCGCGGGTTGTACTCATAGCGCCGCACGCCGTCGGCGTTGACGACCAGGGCGCCGCGGAGCAGAGTGTCGTCGGCGCGCACCACCTGATACCACCCGGCGCGGAGAATGAACACGACGCCGGCGGCGGCGAGCAATTTCACCACGTGCCGTAAGGGCTTGGAAAAATGCTGCCCCTGATCGCGGCCCGGCTGGGCGGAAATGGCGAGCAGCATTCCGAGCATCAGGAAATTGGCGAGCATGGAACTGCGTCCGTAACTGAGGAACGGAGTGACTACTCCGCTGAGCGGCGCCAAACCCAGGATTCCGGCAGTGATGACGACAAACTGTACCGCGGTGATCAGGACCAGTCCGGTGGCGAGGAAGAACGAATAGGTTCCAGGTGCGCGCAAGCCGATCTTGAGGGCTTTGTAGAAGAAGAGGACATATAGGACCATGACGGCCGCGAAGCCCACGAATCCGAACTGCTCGCTGAAGACGGAAAGGATCAGGTCGGTGTGTCCGGCGGGTACCGATTGCGGATAGCCGAGTCCGAGACCCGTGCCCGTCAACCCGCCCGCGGAAAAAGACCACAGCGAATGGGCAATCTGATCGCCGCCGCGCACATGGTTGTCCCAGAGATTGAGCCACATGTCCGTGCGCTGGCGCACCGTTTCCGGCTCCTCGAGCGCATATCCGGCGAGAAATCCGCCGAGGATCAGGGCGAGGCCGAAGGCGGCGAGGCGGAAGCTATTGCGGGCAATGGAATACAAGGCGAGAAAGAGACAGCCAATGACGAGCGCCGGCCCCATGTCGCGCAGGGCGAAGAACAGCATGAGGCTGGTTGCGACGCCGGCAAAGACGGGGAGCGTGTAATCGTAGCGGGCCACATGGAGCGCGCGCGCCAGCCACGGCAGCGGGCCGCTTTCCACGCGCAATTCGCGTAATGCATCCCAATTGGCGCCGAAATATCCGGCCAGGAACAGAACCAGCAGAATGCGAATCGCTTCCACGGGCTGGAAGCCGAACAGGTTCACCTTGGCGTCGCTACCCGCCGGGCCCGCGCCGAATACGAACAACGCCAATGCGAGAAGGATGGCCGCCGCCAGCGGCACGAACGTGTAGCGGCGGGCCAGCCGCTCATAATCGAGTTGCGAGGCGGCCAGCATAAGCCCGCACCCCGCGATGACGCCGATGGCGAAATCGCGAAAGATTAACGAATCGCGCAATGGATCGCGCAGGCTGACCATCAGCGCGAGTCCCAACCCGCTGAGGAGGGCAACCAGCGGCAGCAGCGAATTGTCGCCGCCGAATCCGGTCCATCTCCAGAAAAAATGCGATGCAAAGAACGCCGCGATCATCAGGCCGCACCAGAGGAGAAAGGAATTGCGAAAATCCTCGCGTGTGCGTACGGCGATCAAGGGTTTGAAGGCGGCCAATTGCTGCGGGGAAAGGATGGGCACGCGCGGCTCGGGCTTGGTGCGGCCGAGAAGCGTCTCATCGACCCATTTGCGGATGCGTCCCTGGCGCTCGATGCGGCGCGCCTCGGTCTGTTCGAGGCGCTCGCGGGCGGCCTGGAGACGGTGCGGCAAATCCACCAGGCCGCGCCAGCCGGCGATATCGCGTTCGGACACCATCTCCCGGGCGAGCGCTCCGGCGTTGGGCAGCGTTTGCCGCGCTTGCAGCATTTTCCGAATGCGCGCCGCGACGAACTCGCGGTCCTGCGGCAGATCCAGCACACGCAGATTTTCGCGCAGGGTTTCCACCGCCGTCGATCCATCGAGTAACAGCAGTTTGCCGGAACCGATGCGCGCGGTCTGCGCTTCATAGACGAGAAACAGCGCCGCCACGACGACGATGGCCGCCGGAATGAGGAGGAGCAATTCGCGGGTGCGGCGCGAGGCGCCTTCCAGCCGTTTGCGCTCCTTGCGCTGCGCCGCGAGGATCTGGCGGCTCGCCCGTGTTGTCGTCATTGGCCTGCCCCCACCGCCGGACGTTCCACTTCCTCAATCCGCAACTGAATTTCTCCACAACGTTTGAGCAGCAGTTTGTACTGGTCCACCGCCGATTGAAAGACGCCGAGTTCCTGATACAAATCCCCGGCCTGGCGGCAATGGCCCAAGGCCCGGTTCAGAAGTTGCCGTTCGAGATCGGGTATGTCGCGCATCTTGCGCGATTCCTCCCAATGGCGGTCGACGATCCGCCGGTGCGTGGAGGCAAGCTGGAGTTTCTCGCGATTGCCCGGTTGATAGCCGTTTTTCTGGGCTTTTTCGAGAGCCTCCACGGCGCGATCCATATCGACGAATTCCTCGGCGTAGAGGCGGGCGAGGCCGAGGTACGGATCGGGCCAGCGCGGCCGCAACTGGGCCGCTTCGGTGAACTGCTGCACGGCCGCATTGGCGTAGCGCTGGCGGATCTGGCTGTCCCGGCGGGCCGCGGAGGACGAACACTGGATGCGCGAGAGGTGCCCCTCGGTCAATCGCAATTCCGCCTTGACGTTGTTGTCGGAGGGGTCAATCTCCAGGGCGCGGGCGAGATTCGAGTTCGCTCGCCGCCAGTGGCGCTCGAAAATGGTGAGCGTGTCGGAGAGGCGGTATTCATCGATGGTCTCTTCCGCCCCGCGGGTCAATTGTTTTTTTAACGCACGCCGGGCCGGCCAGAGGAAGAACTCGAACCAGGTGTTGTCACGAATCGCCACGTAGCGTTTCCAGGCCTCGTCGGGGTTTTTCAATTGCTCGCGGGCAATTTCGGCCGCCAAGTCCGATGCCTTGCCGTATGCGCCGTAGGCGGACATGACAAACCAGATGACGATCAACGAGGCGAACCCGGCCGCCGCCAGCCGGGCCAGCACCATGCGGGGATTCTCGGGCTCGCGCGTTGCGGTAGCGGCGCGGCTTACTTGCGAAGCGCGCACGGTCGGGTCGGCGTCATACTGGGCGCCAGGGGCGCGCACGGTCTCATCGCCCACGTCGGGCGCGGGAATGCCCAGCAGGTAATCCTCGAATGCTTTTCGAGCCTCCGCCGGGGAGGCGAAACGCTCGGCGGGATCGCGCCGCAACATCCGCATCACCAGGCGCCGCAGTTGTTCCGGATAATGCGCCGGCAAGCTTGCGGGCGGCTGATGGGAACGGATGCGCCGCTCGAGCATCTCGCGGTTTTCGGCTTGAAACGGCGGCTGCCCCGCCATCAGCTCATAGAGGATCACACCGACGGCCCACAAATCGGACTGGCAATCGGCCTTACCGGTGGACAGGCGCTCGGGCGAGGTGTAGGCCGGGCTGTTGAAGGCCATGGTCACCATGGTTTCCTTGAGCGCGCGGGCAATGCCGAAATCCAAAACCTTGACGCGCCCGGTGGCGCTTTCAAGGCGGATGTTGCGCGGCTTCAAATCGCCGTGCACGACTTCGGTGGAGGCGAGCCACTCGAGCAATCCGCACAAGTCACGGGCAATGCGCGCGACCTCGACCGGCGGCAGGCCCGTGGGACGGCGGATCACCGTGGCGAGATCCTCGCCCTCGACGTACTCCATTTCGATGTAGAAGCATCGCGCCGGTTCGTCGTGGCCGTAGTCGTACACCTTCACCACACGGTCTTCGGGATCGGCGAGTTCCTTCTGCAATTTTGCCCCGTACACTTCCGCTTCAAACTTCGCCTGCTCTTCTTCGCCATCGCCGGTGCGCACAATCTTCAGGGCGCAGATACGCCGGTCGCGGAGGTTTTCGGCGCGGTACACATCGCCGAAATTGCCGCGTCCCAGGAAGGAGAGAATGCGAAAATGCAGGAACCGGTCGCCGGGGTTCATTGCTTGGCGGCCTCCGGCTGCGGTTGCGGCGCCGCGCTCAACCACTCGATGCCGGCTTGGTTGAACTCGAGCTTGAGGTAGTCCATCAGCGGGCAGGCCGCATCGATGACCGACACGGGCACGGCATTCGCCGTGAATGTTGCCGCATAGAGGCGGCCCTTGGATTTTCCGGAAAAGACCACGCCTTTATCGGCATGCGAAATGCGGAGGCGGGATAATTCGACGTTGGAATCGTGGACGCGAATGCCCACGGCGTAAGTGCCCTCGGAGCGAATCTGCAAGCCCTCGACGCGCGCGGCGGAAAGGCCATCGGCGGTAATCACGGGCTCGGTGGCGCCGGGCGCTGCCAGAAGCGTTGCCTGATCGCCAATGAGCGTGACGCCGTCCTTCAATTCGACGCGCTCGGAATAATCCCCCGGCCCGACCAGGACCGTATCGCCGGCCTTCGCCCGATCGAGCGCCTGGGAGATGGACGCCACACCGCCCGGACCCACTGCGATGGTACGCGGCCCGGGGCGCAGATAGGGCGCCGCGGATACGCCCAGCAGGAAGGCCGCCAGGGCGGCAACGGCAAGGCGCAGCCAACCGCGCTGTTTGGGGGGCTTCCACTGCACGGTGCTATCGGCGGCGAAACGCGGCCCTTCCAAGTAGACCGCCGATACGTTGTCCTTGCTGTTTTCGTTGGCGGCTTCAATCAACCGCCCCGTGACCAAGCCAGGATGGCCCGCGCCCTGCTGAATAATCTCGCGAATGCGCGCGGAGGCGACCACGTCGGTCAGCCCATCCGAGCAGAGAAGAAAAGCGGCATCGGGCTCCGCCGGCTCGACGCCGGTTTGGATGAAGAACTCATCGTCGGGATCGCGCAAGGCGGAGCCGGCATCGCGGAACACCTCGTTGCGGCGCGGATGATCCATGGCCTCGCGCTCGGCGAGCTGCCCGCTGTCTTCCAACTCGCCCACGGGAGAATGATCCTGCGTGAGCTTCCGGATCTCGCCGTTCTGAATGCGGTACAGGCGCGTATCGCCGACGTGGCCGTAGTGGAGGCGTCCATCCTCGATGACGGCGACAGTGAGGACACATCCCATGCCGGCGTGCTCGGCATGCTTCCGCGCGTCTTCGAAGATGGCGTTGTTGGCGAGGGCGATGGCTTCGCGAATGCGCCGCTCGACGGTTCCAGTCTTGCGTTCGAGGCGCGCGCGCAGGGTCTGTGCCGCAATCTGCGCGGCGACGTGCCCGGCATTCTGGCCGCCCATGCCGTCGACGACGAAATAGACGCCCAGCGCGTCGTCGGCGAAGACCGCATCTTCGTTGCGCCGCCGCACGTGCCCCGGATCGGTCGCCGCATGCGAGCGGAATCCCGTGGCGCCCATCACTCCTCCGTCCGGAAGGCGAAGGCGAAGATCGCGGTAACCACCACCAGCACCACCAGCAGAATGACCCGTGCGGAATATAACGTACTCATGCGAGTTGGCTACGGAAATGCAACGTCACGGCATCGGCCAGCCGGATCTTTGCCTTTGCCGGTAAACGCACCTCCCCGTCCTTAGGTACGAGTTCCCCGTTGACCGAAGTTCCAAATTTTGACGTGTCCTTGAGGAAAAACGCGCTCTTGCCGGGATCGAAGCGGATCTCGCAATGTTCCTTGGAGACGTTGGCGCTCACGGCCACGATGCAATCCACCCAGACGGCATTGCGCACCGCATCGTCCTTCCCCTTGCGCCCGACGCGGATGAAGGGCTTGGCCATCTCAAATTGCTGGGGCCCCTGATCGTCTTCAAATTCGAGCGTGGCATAGAGGGATGGCTCGCTGCGCTGCGTTTCGGCGGAGGCGGTGGCGTTGGAGGTAGTGTGCTTCTGGCCGGCGGCGTTGCGGCGCACGGTGCGCTCCGTAGCGGCGCCGATGCGCTCTTCCATGGCGCGCGGTTCGTCGAACAGCGACTTCACGATGAGTGGATTCTCCTCGGCCTCGGCGTCGTGATTTTCGTAGAAATAGATTTTCCAATCCCCGCTTCCGACGCGGCGGTAGTTTTTCCTCACGTTGTTTGCCGCCGCCGCGAAGACGTCGAGAACGGAGCGCTTGTTCCATTGCGCGAGGCGCTCATTCAGGGCCCGCCGCGCCTCCTGTTCGACGAAGCCAAAGACCGGACGCAGCGCGGCGAAGTCCGCGGGATGGAGGAAGACGTGGAAGACGGAACGCACGAACACGGAATAACGCGAGGGCGCCGTTTCCGCCTCTAACTCATCGAGGATGGTATCGATGATTTCTTCGGGGGTAACTGGGAGGTGCTGCTCAGGCATCTGTGCGTACTCCACGAGTGGAGTTTGGCTACGTTGTTTAGGATAACAGAGGATTCCGGTTTCGGCCGGGCCGGCCAAATTAAACTTTTGTTTAATTAACATTATGCCAACCAACGTCGTCCTTCGCCGCTTGGGAGGCTCGGTCGTCATGACGGTCCCCAAGAAACTGCTCGATCAACTCGACGCCGATGCCGGCTCCACGGCCGAGCTTACCGTTGACAAGGGCCGTTTGATTGTTGAGCCGCGGCCCCGCAGAAAATACACCCTGGGCGAACTGCTCTCCAAGTGTCAGAAATCCGATCTCGCCCCATCTCAGGCTGACCATGCTTGGCTGAGTGATACGCCAAGGGGAAAGGAACTGATTTGAAACGCGGCATCCCCGGCCGTGGCGATATCCTTCGCATCAACCTCGACCCGTCCTTGGGCGTTGAACAAGAAGGCACCCGGCCGGTAGTAGTGCTCACGCCGGAAGAATTCAACCGATTTGGGCTGATCCTGGCATGCTCCATCACGCAGGGCGGTGCAATGGCCCGGGAGCACGGTTTCGCCGTCAGTCTTCTGGGCGCCGGCGTGCGCACCCAAGGCGTTGTGCTCTGTCATCAAGTGAGGACTCTGGATCCGCGCGAGCGCAAAGTCAGGTACATCGAGACCCTTCCATCCTCGATTACGGAAGAAATCCTCGCGCGCGTCAGAACCCTGGTTGCGTGACGCTACCGGGCCGGCTTGAAAATCATCACCGCCAACGGGGGCAGGGTCAGTTCGATACAGGCCGGACGGGCATGCCAAGCCGTATCGAGGGCCTCCACTCCTTCCGGATGCACGATGCCACTTCCGCCAAACTGCATTGCATCGCTATTGAAGATCTCTTCGTAGCGGCCGGCCTTCGGGACACCGATGCGGTAGCCGTGCCGCGGCACCGGCGTGAAATTACAGACGAACACGAGAAAATCCGCGCGATCGTTGGCAAACCGCAAGAAGCTGATGACGGAGTTTTCGACATCGTTGATATCGATCCACTCGAATCCGGAGTAATGAAAATCCACTTCATGGAGCGCCGGCTCGGAGGCATAGAGCCGGTTCAGTTCCTGGAGCGTTGCCTGAAGGTTCCGGTGATAATCGAAGGCGAGCAGTTCCCATCGCACGCTTGCCTTCTCATCCCACTCCTCGTACTGTCCGATCTCCTGCCCCATGAACAGGAGCTTTTTCCCGGGATGCCCCCACATGTACGCCAGAAAGGCGCGGGCGTTGGCAAAGCGCTGCCATTCATCGCCGGGCATCTTGCCGAGCAGCGATTTCTTCAAATGCACCACTTCGTCATGCGAAATCGGGAGCACGAAATTCTCGGAAAATGCATAGAGCATGCTGAAGGTGATGTCGTTGTGATGGTACTTGCGGTAGATGGGATCCTGTTTGAAGTAGTGCAGCATGTCGTGCATCCACCCCATGTTCCACTTCATGGTGAAGCCCAAGCCGCCGAGATAGACGGGGCGGCACACGCCGGGAAACGAGGTGGATTCCTCGGCCACGGTGAATGCGCCCGGCACCTCATGCACCAGTTCGTTGAAGCGCTTCAGGAAATCGATCGCCTCCAGATTTTCGCGCCCGCCGTACTGGTTGGGGATCCATTCGCCGTGCCCGCGGGAGTAATCGAGGTAGATCATGCTGGCCACGGCATCGACGCGCAATCCGTCGATGTGGTAGTGCTTCAGCCACCAGAGGGCATTGGCGAGCAGAAAGGTGCGTACCTCATGGCGGCCGAAGTTGTAGATGAGTGTGCCCCAATCCTTGTGTTCGCCCTTGCGGGGATCTTCATGCTCATAAAGCGCAGTGCCGTCGAAGCGCGCCAACCCGTGGGCATCGCGGGGAAAATGGGCGGGCACCCAATCGAGAATCACGCCAATGCCTTCGCGATGGCACGTATCGACGAAGGCCATGAAATCCTCCGGTGCGCCGAAGCGCGAGGTGGGCGCAAAGTATCCGGTCACCTGATAGCCCCAGGAACCGGAGAAGGGATGCTCCATGATGGGGAGCATCTCGATGTGCGTGAAGCCCATCGACTTGACGTAGGGCACGAGGCGTTCGGCCAGTTCGCGATAGGTGAGCGGGCGCCCCATTTCGCCGCGCAGCCAGCTTTCGAGATGGACCTCGTAGATGGAGACGGGCTGGCGGAGGATGTCGGCGCGTCCGCGGCGTTCCATCCATTCCGCATCCTGCCATTCATAGCGGGGCAAACCCCAGACGAGCGACGCCTGCTTGGGGGGCACTTCCGTGTGAAAAGCATAGGGGTCGGCCTTCAACTGCACGTGGCCGCCGCGCCACGTCACGGCGTATTTGTAAGCGGCGCCGCGCTGGACGCCGGGAATGAAGATTTCCCAGATTCCGCCGTTGCGCAAGCGCATGGGATGGCGCCGCGAGTTCCAGCCATTGAAATCGCCGGCGACGCTGACGCTTTGCGCCGACGGCGCCCAAACGGCGAAGCGCACGCCATGGACGCCCTGGCATTGCACGGCATGCGCTCCCAACATGCGCCATGCCTCCTGGAGTGTGCCTTCGCCGTGCAGGTGAATATCGAAGTCGCTGATCAGGGGCGGAAAGCGGTAGGGATCGTCGATCTCCTCGACCACTTCGTGCGGCCAGGTGACGCGCAGCCGGTAGGCTCCGGGGGAGTTTTCCATGCGTCCGACCCAGAATCCCTCGATGTGGCGTTTTTCCATGGCCACTTCGCCGGCCCCGGCCGCCACCGCAACCTTCTCGGCAAACGGAATCCAGGCCCGCACTTCCCAGTGGGCGGCGCCGGACTCGTCTACCACCTCATGCGGTCCTAAGATCCGGAACGCGTCATGATGATAGCCGTATACGATGGCTTCGATGTCAACGGGGGTCACCCAGTTATTATGGCAACAATGCGCGAGTTCATTCAGCGGTTGCCGAAGGCCGAGTTGCACGTCCACCTGGAAGGATCGATTGAACCCGGCACGTTGCTGGAGATCGCGCCATCGCTTTCCCGATCGGAAGTGATGGCGCGCTACGAGTATGCCACCTTCACGGAATTCCTTCAGAATTTCGGCTGGGTTGCAAAGAAGCTCACCGAACCGGAGCACTATGCCATAGCCACGCGCCGCCTGCTGGAACGGCTGGAGGAGCAGAACGTACAGTACGCGGAAATCACGCTATCGGCGGGCGTGATCTTGTGGAAGCAGCAGGATCCGGCCGCCGTGCATCAGGCCGTGCGCGAAGCGGCCGCACGAAGCTCCGTGCGCACCTTCTGGATTTGGGATGCGGTCCGGCAGTGGGGCGTGGACCGGGCCTGGCAGGCCATGGAACTCGCCGCGGCGCGGATTAACGATGGAGTTGTCGCCTTCGGGCTGGGCGGCGACGAGGCGAACGGTCCGGCGCGCGAGTTCGCCGGGCTGTTCCGAGAAGCGCGCCAGAGAGGGCTCCGGCTGCTCTGCCACGCCGGCGAAGTCACGGACGCGGGGAGCGTGTGGCAAGCGCTCGAAATCGGGGCCGAACGCATCGGCCATGGCATCCGGGCGATCGACGATCCAGTGCTGGTGCATCATCTCGCCGACCGGAACATCCCCCTCGAAGTGTGCCCCTCGTCCAACATCCGCACGGGAGCCGTGGGGAACTTTCCAGAACATCCGCTGCGTAAATTGTTCGATGCCGGGGTACCCGTGATCCTCAACACCGACGACCCGCCGATGTTCCACACCACGCTGCTCGGGGAGTACGAACTCGCGGCGAAACACTTCGCCTTCACGGAGGAGGAACTTGCGCAACTGGCCGCCAACAGCTTCCGCTACGCGTTCCAACCCTTATGAGACGATAGCAGTATGCTCGCCGCTGCATTGTTGGTGGCCGCGCTCGCCGATTGGGTTCCGGCGCGCTGGCCCTCGAACGATCCCGCTTCGCTCGATCTGCTGACGGGCACTCCCATCAACTGCCTGCTGCTGGAAAAACAGAATTGGTCGAGCGCTTTCCTGGCGAAAGCCGCCTCGCAAGACATTGCCGTGCTGGGCGTCGTCCGGCCCGGCCCCGAGGCCCGGCAAGCTGTCCGCACAGCCAAGGAGCAGCATCTCACCGGCGTTGTGCTGGAAGGCGAGTTTGCGCGCTCCGATGCCGATGCCGCGCGGAAGGAGGCCGGCGATCTGGCGGTGATCGAACTGCCGGCGCGCCGCGGCCTGCGCTACGATAGCGCGGACGCCATCATCGGCACATATCAAGGCGTGTGGCCGGGAGTCCGCCCGGTGGATGAAAAAGACCAGGCACACGCCATGCCGAGCGGCGGCCCCTGGATCGACACGAATACCGGCTTCCTGCGCTACTCCCGGGCGATGCGCAAAGGCGAATTCTGGATCGCCGTCACGCCGCCGGAAAACCAGATTGTTCCCATTGACCGCTATTTCATGGCCATCGGCGATGCGTCCATGGTGGGGGCACGATGGGTGCTGTCGCTCGACTCGGATTTTGCGAAGCGTCTGCTGGCGCGGCAGGATACAGCCATCCGCGATTGGAAGCGCATCGCCCAGCACATCCGGTTTTACGAAGAGCAGCGCCAGTACCGCGACCTGCCGGTCTACGGGCTGATGGCGGTGATTCAGGACGCAGCAAGCGGCGCACTGCTTTCCGGCAGCGTGCTGGACATGATCGCCGTGAAGCACACGCCGATCCGTCCCGTCCCGGGCTCACGGCTTAGCAAGGAAGCGCTCCACAAAGCCCTGATGGCCGTCAATCTCGATCCGCGCGGCCTGGCCCCCGATCAGGCGGAGGTGTTGAAAGAATTCGCCCGTTCCGGGGGCACGGTGCTGAACGGTCCGCCTGAATGGAAGATGCCTTCCGACAGCAAGAATCACATCACCGTCGATGAAGAAGACGTGAAGAAGCTGGATGAAATCTGGAAGGAGATGAACACCATGATCGCGCGCGGGCGCAATATGGGCGTGCGTCTGTTCAACGTGTCCAGCATGCTCAGCTTCTACCAGGGTGTGCCCGGCGGCGACCGCTCCGTGCTGCACTTGGTGAACTATTCCGGCTATAACGTGGAAAATGTGACGGCGCACGTGCTGGGCCGCTATCAGAAAGCCACGCTGTATGTGCCGGAGGGGAAGCCCGTTTCCATGGAACCCTACGATGTCGATGAAGGCGAGGCAACGGGACTCGATCTGGCCAATGTCCCGGCCTACGCGGTCGTCGTTATGGAGAAATAATGCTCGCCGCGTTGGCGCTGGCCGCAACGCTCGCCGATTGCGTTCCGATGCGGTGGAGCGGCGCTTATCCGCTGGCGGCGCTGGATGGCTCGCCGATTACGTGCCTGCTGCTCGAGGAGCCGCAGTGGGCGCTGATTGCCGATGTGCAGCGGCGCGGGCTGCGTGCGCTGGCGGTGGCCAGAACGCAGCAGCAAGCCGATCGCGCCGGGCAAAGCGAGGCCGACGCCATCGTGCTCGAAAACACGGCGGTGCAAGCGGCGAAACCGGCCATCCCTCTGACGGCGCGCAAAGACATCCGCTTCGATGGGAGCGCCGCCGTTGTGGGCACAACCGAGGCCGTTTGGCCGGGCATTGAAATGGAACACGGCGGTCCGAAGACGACGGCGGCAGCCCCCACGGGTTCGGCATGGATCCACACGAACACCGGTTTTCTCCGCTACGTGCGGGCGGCGGCGAAAGTTCCCTTCTGGCTCGCCAACACGCCTCCGCGCGGCGCCACGTTCCCCGCCACGCGCTACGCGCAAGCGGTGGCCGATGCGGCCTCGACAGGCGCGCGCTGGGTTGTGGCGCTGGACAGCGAACTCCCGCCCGCGGAATGGAGGCCTGTATTTGACACGATTCGCTTCTACGAGTCGCACAAGGAATGGCGCAGCATGAAGCCCTATGCCGAGGTGGCCATCATTCAGGACGAATCCACGGGGGCCCTGGTCACGGGCAGTCTGCTCGACATGCTCTCGGTCATGAACACGCCGGTGCGGGCCATCCCGCCGCGTGAACTCACGGCGGCCACCATCGAAGGCGCGAGAGTCGCGGTCGCCATCGACAGCAAGGCCTACACGGCTGAGCAACAAGCGCTCATGGCCAGCTACGGCGGGAAACTCATCACCGGTCCCAAGGGATGGAGGATGCCGGAACCTCACGCGGGGCGCATCACGTTCGACAAAGCGCAATACAGGGAACTGGAAGCGATCTGGCCGGAGTTGCACCTTGCCGTACAACGGAAGAACTTCGGCGTGCGCATGTTCAATGTGACCGGAGTGCTCACCTACCTTCTGCGCGACGACAGGCAGGCGGTTCTGCATCTGGTCAACTACACGGATTACCCGGCGGAGAACATCACCGCATTCCTCCAGGGGAAATATAAGTCGGCAACGCTGCTAAGCCCCAATTCACCGCCTCGCGAGTTGCATACCTACGAAGCACCGGACGGCACGGCGGTGGAAATCGACAAGCTCGAAACCTGCGCCGCGGTATCGCTCGAAATCCGCTAAACGCACTTGCATCCGCGCGCAGTAGACCTTCCTCGCCAAGACTGATATAGTGGCTGCACACAATCTCAAAAAAGTTCGCACCCGTTCCTTGCATTACGGTCCGGTGCCGGCGTTACGGCAGAGCCAAGCGATTGGGCATGATCGTTCTTTGAAGATCCCCACACTCACACAAGCATGGAAGAAGGGAGAGAAATGTTTATCCGTTCCTTGGTTATCGCAGTGTCTACCCTGATGGCTCTTTGGGCACAGCAGGATGCCCGCGGGCGTTTCGAAGGATTGGTGACCGATACGAGCGGCGCGGCAATTCCTGGCACCACGGTCCGCATCACCAATTTAGAGACCGGCGTTTCTCTCACGGGCACGACCACCGAGCATGGATTGTACGATATCCCGTATGCCATCCCCGGTCCTTACCGAGTCAGCGTCGAACAGCAGGGCTTCAAGTCCTGGTCTCGCGGCGGACTGCAACTGAGAACCGGAGAACGCATCCGGGTGGACATCACGCTCGAAGTCGGGGCCGTCACGGAATCCGTTGAAGTCAAGGCTGAACAGACGGTGCTCGATACGGCCACAAGTACCGTCACGCAGATCATTGGCGCGAAGGAAAGCAGTGAACTGCCCCTGCGCGGCGGCAGCCTCGCATGGCTCTATTCGCTCGCCCCGGGCGTCGTCCAGCCCGGCCTCCCCAATGGGGGCCCCTGGAACATCGATCAGGCCAGCGATGCCAGCGCCGCAGGAAGCGGAAGACTCAGCTTCGATTTCAACGTTGACGGTGTCAGCAACAACGCCTACGGCGGACGCACTGCGTTTGTCCCTCCTCCCGAGATGGTTCAGGAAGTGAAGATCGACACAACCAACTATGACGCCTCGGCGGGCGCGAGCATGGGCGGCTCGATCAACGTCAGCCTCAAGTCCGGCACCAACGCCCTGCACGGCACCTGGACCGGAATGGTGGCCACGGGCCCCATGGTGGCGCGCAGCTTCTTTACCAACCGCTTCCTCTTCGACCCCAACACCGGCCCCATCACCGATGAGAAGATCCGCCAGTTCACCCCTCGCGACCGCTGGCAGCGGCTCTCCGGAGCCATCGGCGGCCCCATCCGGATTCCCAAAATCTACGACGGCCGCAATCGCACGTTTTGGATGTTCGGCCTCCAGTATCACAACCGCTTCCAGCCGCAGTCGCAGATTACTTCCGTACCCACCGCGGCACAGCGCGAGGGCGATTTTTCCGCACTCCTGGCCTTAGGCGCGCAGTATCAAATCTACGATCCATTCTCGAATCAGCAACAGGGCCAGCGCTTCGTCCGCCAACCCCTCCCCGGCAACCGTGTGCCGGCCAGCCGCATCGCTGCCGTTTCGCGAAATATCCTCAAATACTATCCCGATGCCAACGTGCAAGGTACGCGCGACGGCCTCCAGAACTTCGCCACCACCACCACGCAAATCCAGGAGTTGCTCCAGCCCGTCGTTCGCGTCGATCACAACGTTTCCCAAAAGCACCGTCTCTTCGTCCGCTACTCCCAATCCAACTTCAACGGCCAGTTTGACGACTGGGTGAAGGGCAGCGACGTCCGTGGCCGCCTCCGCCAGCGCCCCCACCGCGGAGTCGCTTGGGACAACATCTTTGTCCTATCGCCCACCATCACTGTCGACGTGCGCTACGGCTTCACGTGGTTCCAGGAATACCAGGGCTTCGTCAATCAGGGCCGCGATCTCAGCGAGTTCGGCTTTCCCTCTTCTCTGGTTTCCCGCCTGAACCCGCAAGGAATTACATTTCCCCAACTGAGCGTCCAGAACATGCTCCAACTCGGCAATAATGGCGGGTTCCAACGCCGGAACTACGCGCACACGCTGCTCGGCGTCGTCAACTGGATTCGCGGCAGCCATAGCTTGCGCTTTGGCACCGATAACCGGCTCGCACTGGAGAATAACATCGATTTCGGCAATGTCTCGCCGGCCATGACCTTCGATTCCATCTACACCCGCGGGCCGTTCGACAACTCCGGCAACGCCCCAACCGGCCAAGGTGTCGCTGCGTTTCTCTACGGTATTCCCAGCAGCGGTGGAATCGACCTCAACGACTCGCGCGCCGAACGCAGCCCTTTCTACGCCTTCTTCGTGCAGGACGACTGGCGTCTCAACCGAAAGCTGACCCTCAATCTCGGCTTCCGCTGGGAGTATGAGAAGCCCACCGTCGAGCGTTTCAACCGCACCACAGCCGACTGGGATTTCAGCACGCCAAGCCCGTTCGAACCAACCGCCCGCGCGCAATACGCGAATGCGCCCATTCCCGAAGTCCCCGTGGCGAACTTCCGGACCATAGGCGGACCCACATTCGCCGGTATCAACGGCGTCCCGAGGCAGATTCGCAACGGCGATTTCCGCGCCATCATGCCCCGCTTCGGCTTCGCCTATCAGGCGCTCAGCCGGGTTGTCGTTCGCGGAGGCTACGGCATCTACTATGGATTGAACGGTGCTTCTTTCACTGACGTCTCCCAACCGGGCTTCAATCTGCGCACCAACATCATCCCAACGCTCGACAACGGAATCACGTACATCGCATCCATCGCCAACCCGCTCCCGCTCGGGCTGGAACAGCCGCCGGGAGCATCCGGAGGAATCACCACCTTCGCCGGCCGCAGCCCCGGCTTCTTCTCCGCCGATGGGCGCCGCCCCCAGACGCAACGCTGGAACCTCTCGCTGCAATTCGAAGTCCTTGGCAAGAGCCTCCTCGAGATCGGCTACCTGGGAAGCCGCGGCACACGCTTGCGTGTACCCACGGAGTTCAACCCGATCCCCATCCAGTACCTCAGCACCTCTCCCGTTCGCGATCAGCCTCGTATCGATTTCCTCAACGGCGCCGTTCGCAACCCGTTTGTGGGCATCCAGGCCTTCCGCGGGGCGAATCTCTTTGCTGCCCAAAATACCACGCGGTCGCAACTGCTCCGCCCTTACCCGCACTTCGTTAGCATTAACGAAGGTCTTCCCGCCGGTTCGAGCTGGTACCACGCTTTCATCGTCGGCTTCCAACGCCGCTACTCGAAGGGCTTCACCTTCCAGACCAACTACACCTGGTCGAAAACCATGGAAGCCATCCAATACCTCAACGACGTCGACTCCATTCCCCACCATGTCGTTTCCGATCTCGACCGCCCCCACCGCATCACTTTCAGCGGCATCTATGAATTGCCGTTCGGAAAAGGCAAGTGGATCGCAGGCAACGTCAATCCATGGGTCGACGGTGTCATCGGAGGATGGCAGGTGCAGGCAATCTATCAGGGCCAAAGCGGGCCGCCGCTTGCCTGGGGCAATGTCATCTTCACCGGCAACACCTACGAAAGCATCAAGCTGCCCGCCGGCGAGCGCACCGTCGACCGCTGGTTCAACACATCGGTGTTTGAAACCATCGCCACGCGCCAACTGGCCAACAATCTGCGCACGTTTCCGCTCCGCATCGCCACCGCCCGCGCCGCCGGCATCAATCTCTGGGATCTCGGCATGTTCAAAACCTTCCGCGTCCGTGAACTGCTGAAGGTGCAACTCCGCGTCGATGCCGAAGCCGCAACCAACCACCCGCACTTCGCCGCTCCCAATCTCAACGCGGGAAATTCACAGTTCGGACGCATCACCGGAACGCAGAATGCCGAGCGCCGCGTCTTCGCCGGCCTTCGTTTGACCTTCTGATGTTTTGGGCAGCGATGCCTGGGCCGGACCACTCGGGTCCGGCCCCGTGGCTTCATTCCGCCACGGGCTGCGAAGTCCCGTCACTCACCGGCGGCGCCTTCTTCACCGGCTCGATGACGGTCCACTTTTCGGGCGTAAACTCGACGGTGCGAACTTGTCCCCGGGGTCCGACCGGACCGATGTTCTCGCCGTTGAACTGCACATCGACACCGCCTGCGTTGCCGAG
Organism: uncultured Candidatus Solibacter sp.; assembly: GCA_964402295.1. Lineage (GTDB taxonomy): Bacteria > Acidobacteriota > Terriglobia > Bryobacterales > Bryobacteraceae > CADEFT01. The sequence continues at coordinate 24,640 of CAYOBO010000012.1, forward strand.
CAATATGCGGGCATTTTCGTTGCCCGCTGTGACGCTCGATTCGCCGGCCATCAGTACGCGCTCGACCTTGACTTTGCCATCCACGGTGATGCGGAGCCACGTCTGCTCTTTTGCCGTCACGGCCAGTTTGATACGCCCCGACGGGGTTGAGGGATCGGTGAATCCGGACGCCGGCGCTTGCTCCGCCACCGCCGGAGCGGGGGTGGGGGTCGGCGCGACCTCGGGAATCAGCGGCTGTGCCGCGGGAGGGGAAACGGTTTCCGGTATGGAGGCAGGATCGGAAACGGCAGGCTTGCCCGACTCGGCGAGAGTCGAACTGATCTGCGACCGCTGCCACAACCAGAAGATTGCTCCACAGGCGACAATCGCCGCGGCCAGCATCACGACCGACGCCGTGAGCTTCCGCGCCGACACCGCCGAAGCCGAACCTTCGGGCAGAGGATCGACATAGAAATCGCGCCCGATTTGAATCGCTTCCGAACCAGAGCCTGCTGTGGAAAACACATCGGGAGGAGCGATCTGCCGCTGTAGTTCGGATTGCAGTTGCTCGTTGTTCACTCCCAAATGCTCGGCGTACTGGGTGGTGAAGCTGCGTGCGAAGAAGCGGCCCGGGAGGCTGTCGAAATCGTCCCGTTCCAGGGCCTGCAAGTACTGTAGCTTGATGCGAGTCCGCTCAGCGATGGCCGCCAAGTCGAGACCTTGGCGTTCTCGCTCCTTTTTTAAGATTTCGCCGACGGAAGCCATAAAGTGGCGCTAGTACCTTCCACGATATAATACAACAGTTTCCGTGCAAGAATATCCCCCCCGTTCCGTATCGGTTATCCTCGTAAATTTAAACCGCATGGAGCTGCTCCGGAACGCCCTGCGATCCCTGCTCGATTCGCCGCGCGCGAACACGGAAATCATCGTTGTCGACAATGCTTCCACGGACGGCTCGGCAGAGATGGTCGCGGCCGAATTCCCGACGGTGCGCCTGATTCGGAACACCACCAACAAGGGGTTCTGCGAAGCCAATAACCAAGGGATTGCCATTGCCAAGGGAGAGTACATCGCACTGCTGAATAACGATGCGGAAGCCGGGCCAGGTTGGCTGGAAGCACTAGTACAAGCCATCGAAAAGGTACCCGAGGCGGGCATGGCTGCATCGAAAGTACTAGTGTGGGAGGACTCGCGGCGCCTGGACAAAGTCGGCCACAAGATCTTCCTCGATGGGCAGAACCGCGGCCGCGGCTCCGGCGAAATCGACAACGGGCAATACGATACCATGGAGGATGTTCTCTGGCCGGATGGTTGCGCAGCCCTGTACCGCCATTCCATGCTCGATGAGATAGGAGGTTTCGACGAGGATTTCTTCGCCTATGCCGACGACGCCGAACTCGGATTACGCGCCCGCCTGGCCGGGTGGTCGTGTGTGTACGCCCCAACGGCCGTCGTTCGCCACCACCGCGGAGCCACACTCGGCGTGCGTTCCCTGCGCCGGGTGGAACTGATTGAGAGGAACCGTGTCTTACTCGCCGCCAAGCTATTTCCGTGGAGCCTGCTATGCCTAAACGGCGTGTTTTATCTGGCAAGGCTGGCCGCGGGATTGTGGGCCGCGATGAAGGGCCGTGGCGAAATCTCACGCTTCCCGGGATGGAAGAGCAAAGCGCTGGTGGCGCGTTCGATGATCCGGGCGGACCTGGAAGCACTCACGATGCTGCCGCGCATTCTGCGCAAGCGCAGGCGGATCCGCTCCTTGCGGAAGCTGTCGACAACGGAGACCATCCGGCTGCTTTGGAGACACCGGATCTCGCTGCGGGAGCTGAGCCAGCAATCGATCTAGATGCGCTCGAATCGGGGGAAAGGGCCTGCCCTGCCTGCGGCTGTGTGGAGATGCGCACGCTGCTGCGAGGCAGCGACCGCCTGTACCGCACGACCACGAAATCGTTCCTGGTTGTGCAATGTACGCGGTGCGGACTGATGCGCCTCTTCCCCTGGCCCACGCCGGCGGAATTGCAGTCGTACTACCCGGACAATTACTGGTTCGACCCCGCCACGGACGCCGCGGGACGGGCCGCGGAAACGTATCGCCGCTTTGTGCTGGCCGATCATGTGCGCTTCGTGTGGCGCGCATTTCTGGCGAGCGGGACGGCCGGCCCCGTGTTGGACGTCGGTTGCGGCGGAGGCCTTTTTCTACGGATGCTGGCTGAGCGAGGGGCGAAGGTCGCCGGCCTCGACTTCGCTCCCGCCGCTGCGCGGGTGGCCTGGCACACGAATGGCGTTCCGTCGATTTGCGGCAGCCTGGGGCGTTCGCCCATCGCCGCGGAAAGCTGCGCCGTGGTAACGATGTTCCACGTGCTGGAGCATCTCTACGACCCGGCCGCGTATCTCGATGAAGCGCGGCGCATCCTGAAGCCGAACGGGAGGCTGGTGGTGCAAGTTCCGAATGCCGATAGCTGGCAATTCCTGCTGCTGGGCGAATACTGGAACGGCGTGGATATTCCACGGCACCTCATCCATTTCCGGGCCAAGGATCTCCACTCTCTTCTGGAAAACTGCGGCTTTGCGGTCGTGCGCACCAAGCATTTTTCCTGGCGGGACAACCCGGCTGGACTCGCCACATCGCTGGCTCCGGCGCTCGATCCGATGGGCCGCCGTATCCGCGGTGTGGAGGAAGGACCGAAGCTCAGGCTGTTCAAGGACTGCGTCTATTTTGGGTTGGTGCTGGCATCGTGGCCGTTTGCGATTCTCGAAGCCGCGTGCCGCCAGGGTGCGTCCATCATGGTGGAGGCCCGCAAGAAATCATGACGCCCGATGCCTGGCGGGACCGCGCCCCGCGCTTCCTGGTGCGTTATCTATGGTTTTTTGAGACAGCGATCCGCGAGCAGGCGGCGCGGTTCGCGGCGGCCCTGGCTCCCGGTTCGCTTGTCCTCGATGCGGGCGCCGGCGAAGGCCAATACCGCGAGCACTTCTCTCACTGCCGCTACATCGGCGCAGACCTTGCCATCGGCGATGCCAACTGGAACTACCGGGGCCTCGACGTGCTTTGCGATCTCACGCGGCTTCCGTTCGCCGATGCTTGCTTCGACGCTTGCATCAATATCGTCACGCTGGAACATGTGCGCCAGCCCGAAGCCGTGTTGTGCGAATTGAGCCGCACGCTGAAGCGCGGCGGACGCCTGTTCCTGGTTGTGCCGCAGGATTGGGAAGTGCACCAGGCTCCGCACGACTATTTCCGATACACGCGCTACGGCGTGCGGCACTTGCTGGAACACGCCGGATTCGACGATGTTCATCTCGAACCCGGTGGCGGCTATTTCCGTCTGATGGGGCGGCGCATGTTGAACGGGATCCGTTTCTTCAACGGATTTTGGGTCCTGCCCGCGGCGCTGCTGCTGGCGCCGGCGGGCTTGTTGTTTCCGTTGCTCGATCGAATGGACAAAGAGAAGAACTTCACGCTGGGGTATTTATGCTGGGCACGAAAGCGATAACGGCGGCCTTCGCCCTTGCGGCCCTGTGCGGCGGCGCCGACTTCAACGGGGTCCGCGCCCTCGAATCGGCGCGCAAAGCCGTTGCCCTGGGCCCGCGCCCCGCCGGATCGGCGGCGATCGCAAAACTGCAAGCCATGATTCGAGCCGAACTGAAAGCCGCGGGCTGGCAGGTCAGCGAAGATGTGTTCACGGCCAGCACGCCCATCGGCAAGGTGACGATGCGCAACATCATCGGCAAGTTGCCCGGGACGTCCGGGCGCGCGGTTGTCTTCAGCGGCCACTACGACACGAAAGCGATCCCCGGCGTGAAATTCGTGGGAGCCAATGACGGCGGAGCCTCCACGGGGTTTCTGCTGGAAATGGCGCGCGCACTGCCCACGCAGCCACGCAAGGACGATGTGTTGCTTGTGTTCTTCGATGGCGAGGAGGCTTTCGGCGAGTGGTCCGACACCAATGGCATTTATGGGAGCCGCCATCTTGCCGAGGTCTGGAAACGCGACGGCACGCTGCTGAAGATCAAAGCGCTGTTCAATGTGGACATGATCGGGGACAAGGATCTGCGGGTGATGGACGAGCTGAATTCCTCCGCGTCCTTACGCCGCCTGCTGAAGGCCACCGCGCGCGATATCGGCTACGGAGCATACTTTCCGGAACAAGCGGGAGCGATTGAGGATGACCACATGCCGTTTATCAAACTCGGTGTCAATGCGATCGATTTGATTGACTTCGATTACGGCCCGGGACATTCCTACTGGCATACCGAAAAAGACACGATGGATAAGATTAGTGCGAAAAGCCTGCAAATTGTAGGCGAGGTGTTGCTGGAAGTGTTCCGCCGTTTGCAGCAATAGAATGGCTTGGGCATGCGTTAGTTGTACGATAATCAACCTCATGCCCACCCAATCCGTGCTTGTGGCGCTTGTTCTCTCGGCAGCCGCCTTCGCCCAATCGACCACCTGGACCTTCGACAACATTCACCGCATCGGCGGCCACGCCACCGAAGTGCTCGGCGACCCCAAAGTCATCGATACGCCGCTCGGCAAGGCCATCCTGTTTGACGGTAAAGACGACGCCATTTACGTTCCCACGCATCCTCTGGCCGATGCCGCCACCTTCACCTGGGAAGCCATCTTTCGCCCCGATGGCGGCGCTTTCGAGCAGCGCTGGTTTCATCTGGCCGAACAAGCCAACGGCACGGACACCGGCAACCGCATGCTCTTTGAGATTCGCGTCACCAACGGGCAGTGGTACCTGGACAGCTTCGCCGCGACGAAGACCGGCTCGAAGGCGCTGCTCAACAAAGATCATCTGCATCCCACGGGTGAGTGGTATCACGTCGCCTCGGTCTACGACGGGAAAACCTTCCGCAATTACGTGAACGGCAAACTGGAAGGCTCGGCGGAGGTACAATTCGCGCCGCAGGGGAACGGCCGCACGTCCATCGGCGTCCGCATCAACAAGGTGAATTATTTCCAGGGCGCGATACACCTCTCGCGCTTCACGAAACGCGCGCTTACTCCGGGCGAATTCCTGCCCTGGCCGAAAGCAGCGGCGCAAGACGCGGCATGGAAAGCATCGATTCCACTTGGCCAATCCTCGCCGATCCGCGCCCGGCGCCGCGTGTTCACTACCGCGGCCGAAGGCAATACGTTGTTGATGATTCGTGCATCCGAATCAAGTCATCACCATTCAATCTTCGGCTGGGTCGATCGCAACGATGACAAGCTACCCGATGCGGCGAAGAGGCCTTCGCCACGCCCGCCATCGCCGACGGCCGCATCTACGTGCGGACGCGCGGGACGCTCTACTGTTTCAGCGCTCCTCGGTAGCCGATGCCCGCGGGCCGAAGGCAAACACGAACGTTTCCCGGTCGCGCTGCCAGACGGCGGAGGTCCGGGTCACGGTGAGGTACCAGGTTTCTTGGGCGATGGGCTCGCGCGGTTTCAATGCCGCCGGATCGAGCACCGCGTAGCAACCGCCGGATTGCGGATCGCGAACGGAAGCGTAGGCGATCCATTGCTGTCCGGCGGCGCGCGCCTGGCGTGCCAGAGCTTGCGTTGCGGCGTAGTCTCGCGGATGGCTCCATTGTGCCTGCCAGGCGTCGAGCGGGGGTAGGGTGAGGTCAACACCGCGGCCGGCGATGCCGAGTTGGAAGAGCGTCTGCGCGGCGGCGGGGATTTCGTGCAGACCAGGGCTGTCGGTGAGGAAGCGCCATCGCCAGTAGCCAAGCTCCGCACAGGCGGTGCGGCGGTGCGCCGCGGCGTACAAGACCCCGGGATCGGGCCAGGCACGGAATCTGGATCCGTGCTTCGAAGGTGGATAGCGGAACGGCGTTGCCAGCAGGTAGTGCAGGTTCGCGGCGGCGGGCGGCATGGGCGGCTTGCTCTCTTCCAGGATGCGTTCCAAGCGTTCCTGTTCCACCGGGTTATTGCCGGTAAGACGAAGGGTGGCGACGATGTGCTGCGCTTCGACGGCTCGCCATGCCTTGACGCGCCGAACGCGGGTAGCCGAAGCCAGCAGCCGGTCAGTTCGTGGCTCGGGCGGCATCGAGGTATTGCACCACAGTGACCAAGCCGGCGACGTCGGCCAACATGGCGGCGGGCACGGAGGAAAGGGCTGTGTTCGGGCCGCGCAGCCATTGCCGCGCCAGGGCGTCATTGCCTCCGGTGATGGTGTCGAGCGATCGGAAGAGGCGCACAAACAGCGCCGCGAGCTGCCATTCCTTGGCGTTCGGATGTAAACGATAGCGGCCCGATGCCATGCGCGAAACGGTGGCCGGGCTGACGCCGAGCAGGGCCGCGAGTTCCGTCTGGCTCACGTCGAGAATCTCCGCGGCGCGCAGCACGGCCCGTGTGAGGGTGATGCGCGCTTGCTCTGAACGGGTATCCGGCGAGGCGGCGTTGCGCAGTTTTGCCATGACTTTCCCTGGCAATTATTCTATATCAATCTTTCCGTGGAAATCGCTGTGCCTAACAGGGCGCAAACGTGAATACCACCACGCCGATGGCGAACCACAACGCGGCGAACAGCAATCCATAGCCAAAAAAGCCGCGGAAATCCACCTTCGCGATCCCGGCGATGATCATGTACCAGAACGGCGAGCAGAGGTTCCCCATGTGATCCCCAATGCTCATGGCCAGCAATCCCCGCTGCACGGACACGCCCACCGCCATTGACGCCTTCGCCGTGACAAATCCCTGGATGGCCCACTGCCCGCCGCTCGATGGGATGAACATCGCAAACAGCGTCCCGATGGCAGCCGTGAAGAATGGGAACGTGTACGGCGTGGCCACCGAAGCCACCAGTCCCGCCATGCGCTCACCCACCGTCGTGAATTGAATGAGACCCGCCACCCCCGCATAGAGGTGATACAGCACAATCACCGGCCACGCGGACACGACGGCAGCTTGCAGCGCTTCGGTGAAGCGCTTGAAATTGCCGTGCAGCAGGATGGTGCTCAACAGCAGCACCGTGTTCAGCGAGTTGATATCGAGCGATGCGCCTTTGCGCACAAAGTGGAAGTACAGCCATCCGCCCAGCACCGCGCACAGCATCCAGGCAAACACCGGATTGCGCTCCAGCCGCTCGGAGAACGTCAACGTGCTTCCCTCCGGCGGCTCGGGCAGTTCCACCAACTTCTCGGTCGAGGGAAAGTGCGAGACCGGCCGCGGACTGCGCGGCATCAGCTTGCATCCGAGCACGATCACCGCCGCCAGATACAGCACCTCGTGGAGGATGGATGCCGGAGCCCAGATGGTGGTCGACAGCGGAATCACTCCGGTGATCTTTTCGAGGAAGTGCCCCGGAGTGGCCACCAGCAGAGGCGCCGAAGCCGAAAGCCCGAACTGCCAGGCCGCGTTCGCCGCCCAGGTCAGCGCGAACAGGAACAGGAAGTCCACGGGGATCCCGCGCCGCTCGGCATCGCGCGCGAAGTAGACGGTGACGATCGGACCCAGCGCAATCCCCAACCCCCAATAGAGATACGCCGCGAAAGCCGTGACCAGGACTGCCGCGACCACCACCTGGTTGGCCGTGCGCGGCAGCCGTGAGATCCTTAGAATCGCTTTGCGAAAGAACGGAGACGCCCCCAGCGCCGCGCTCAACGTGATGATGAGCGTCATCTGCATGGTGAACGGCAGCAGCATCCAGAGGCCCTGATAATAGGCTTCGAGAATCTTCGCCGGCTCATTGCCGAGCGCGGCGGCCACGCCGAACAGAAGGAACAACAGCAGCACGCACGCCGTAATGGCGTCCGGCACCAGGCGGCCCATCACCACCGCAAAGCGATCCAGCCAGCGATCCTGCATGAGGGACTATTGTATGTGAGTCCTACACTTCGCCGTTCGAAAGACGCTTCACGATATCCATGTCTCCATCGAGGAAGTCGTACTTGGGCAGGTTGTGGCGATCTTCCCACTTCACGGTTTCGAAGACCACCGGCTCGATATCGCCTTGGAACTCCTTGACCTCGAGGAAGATCAGCAGGAGCGTTGCGCCGCGCGGGTAGATGTACTCATAGCGCGAAACTTCGCGGCCGATGCGCGCATCGATTCCTAGCTCCTCTTTCAACTCGCGCGCCAGCGCGGCGCGCGGCGATTCGCCCTGCTCCACCTTGCCGCCCGGAAACTCCCACTTCAACCCGTGGCGCATGCCCGCCTTGCGCTGGCAGATGAGAAGCTTTCCGTCCCGATAGATCAGCCCCGCCACAACGGGGATCCGATAGTTCCGCCCCACCTAGATGGCCTCCAGCGCGCGGAAGCGTTCCAGAGCCTGCGCCGGGATCTCCGGCAGTTTGTGCCAGCGTTGCCGCATCCATGCCCAAGGGATACGGAACAACTGCACGCGCGGGGAGAATTTGGAGCTCTCCTGAATGAAGCAGGAATGCGTGCACCAGCAGTTGGCTGTGGCGATGGCTTCCACTTCGGCTTTCATTTCAGGCGAAGCCAAAGCACGGGCGACGTCGAACCCATGATCGGCCAGGTTGCCCACAATCCCGCGCATCTCGCAGGCGCGATACCGCCCGTTATGATCGACGACGATGGTGGTCTCGCCCGCAGTGCACGGCATCGGCCAGCGCTGCGGCCCTTCGTGGCAGGATTCGTGGAGGTCGAAGTGCATGCGCAGATTGCCCAGGTAATACATGGTGGCGAACTGCCGCACGCCGGCCGGCAGGTGCGCGAACAGCTTTTTTGCATAGTGCCGGTGAAACGGCATCAACTGCTTGTGCAGCTCTTCCAGATTGCGCCGCGTGAACTGCGACAGCGAACCATCGGGCATCGTGCCGCGAGCCACCTCGAAGTACTGACCGTCGATGCGCCCGCCTTCGGCGAGTTGCAATCCCAGTTCGATCAGCTCATGGTAGTTCTCCGTGGTCACCACGGAGAGCACGTTGCGGCGCAGCCGCCGCACGTTTTTGTAGCGCGCCTCGGCTTCGCGGATGGTTTCCAGCGTGCGCACGAAGTTGTTGGGTACGCCGCGAATGGCGTCGTGCGTATTGGCCAGCCCATCGAGCGAGAAGTTGAGATCGATGGAGACCTCGGGAGCCAGTTCCAACATGCGGTCGACCGCGGCGAAGATCTTCGCGGGCAGCAGCCCGTTGGTGGGCAGATTCACGTTGGCGATACCGTTGTGCCGCGCAAACAGCGCGACAATCTCGGGCAGTTCCGGCCGCAGGAAGGGCTCACCGCCCGACAGCCACAGCTTCTCAAACGGAGGGGCGGTGCGTGCGATCGTCTCGATGCTGTCGAAGGTCAGATCGTCGCGGCTGTTCAGCTTGTCGTAATAAAAGCAAGTCCGGCACAGCGAGTTGCAGCGCGAGGTGACAAACAGAAAGAGGGCGCGGAAGCGCTTGGCGCGCACACGTTGCCGGAGGATGGGAAAATAGCCCTTGGACGCGATCACGGATATTTCGATTCTATTCGATGCATAGTGCAAAGTTGTTGGACCATTTCCAGAACCCGCGCAACGCGGGCACACTCGACCCTCCCGCGCAGACGATTGAAGCGAGCAACCCGGCTTGCGGAGACATCCTGCGGCTGAGCGTGCGGTGGGAAGGCGGGCGCGCCGCCGAGGTGCGCTATCAGACGCGGGGCTGCACGGCATCCATCGCAGTGGGCAGCGCCCTCACCGAGTGGATGCAGGGCAAGACCGCGGCGGAACTGAAGGCCATCACGGCAGGAGTCATCGAAGACGCCGTGGGCGGCTTGCAGCCGGAATCGAAGCATGCCGCCGTACTCGCCGTCGATGCCGTGAAAGCGTTGCTGGCTTTAGCGGAGGTAGAACAGGCTTAACCGAGGAACGCCCAGCTTTTCGCGGAGGCGCCGGTCGAGAAATTGCTTTTCGAGCATCGTCAATTGATCGGCGGTCATTTTGCCGCGGTATGGGCGCAGGTAGGAATCGAGTTCCTTGCGTGCCTGAAACAAATCCTCCTCGGTTTGTTCGGCCCGTGCCGTCGCCAGCAGCTTGTCTTCCATCGCCGTCAGCCGCTGTTCCAATTCTTCCAGTTGCGGCAGCAGTTCAACGGCCTGCGCGGCGAGCCGGTCCAGCGCCGCGGCTGTCTCCTCCAGCGACGCCCGCCCTGTCTGCCGGATGGACGCCGCGTTCTGCTTCAGATACGCCTCCAACTCGGAAGCCGAGAACGGCGATTCCACCTCAGTGGGCGGCGAGGAGGGGATGTTCTGGGCCATGCGCTTGGCTTCCTCGAGCACCGCTTGCGAGCAGTAGGCGAGCGAGTTCACTTGCTGGATCTTGTTCTTCCGCGCCCGCCATTTGACGAAGGCCGCATCGATGCCGCGCAGCACGGCCTCCACGGGAATGCCCGCATCCTTCCACATTTCAATCAGCGCCCAGTCGAGCGGCGACAGCAGAAACAGGCTCGTGCCGCGCTGGCGCTGGAAGTGCTCCTCGATCTCGGTGAAGTAGTTGAAGTAGTTCGAGGGCCAGTGCAAATCCTCGCTCACCGCGGGCTCCTTCGATCCCAGATGAGCCGCAACCCATCGAGCGTCAAGTCCTCATCGAGCGTTTTCACGAACCGCGAGTGCTTCACGATGAGCGGCGCCTGGCCGCCGGTGGCGACAGCCCGCGTCTCGCCGCCCATCGCCTGGAACATGCGCTCCAGTATGCCGTCGATCATCCCGATGGTCCCGAAATACAACCCCGATTGAATGCTGCCCACGGTGTTCGTGCCAATGAGCTTTTCCGGCTCGCGGAAGTCGACCATCGGCAATCGGGCGGTCTTGGCGAAGAGCCCGCCGATGGAGATGCCGATACCGGGACAGATGACGCCGCCCAAGTACTCGCCTTGCGCGGACACGGCATCGAAGGTAATGGCTGTCCCTAAATCCACCACCACGCAGGGGCCGCCATACTTGTGGTACGCGGCGACGGCGTTGACCACGCGGTCGGCGCCCACTTCGCGCGGATTGTCGTAGAGCACGCGTATCCCCGTATCGGTGGCAGGGCCGACGAACATCGCTTCGGTATGGAAGTAGCGCTGCGCCATGAGCGCAAGATTGGCGTCGAGGATGGGCACGACGCTGGCGACGACGATCCCTTTGATCAGCTCCGTATCGAGCCCGCTGAGCGAGAACAGGTTGCGCAGCAGGATGCCCCACTCATCGGCCGTTTGCTCATGGACAGTGCGCAGGCGCCAGTTGCGCGTCAGATGCGCCCCTTCAAAAATGCCGATGGTCACGTTCGTGTTGCCGACATCGAGTGCAAGTAGCATGGGTGTTACTCCGGCCGCACGCCGCCGGCAAGGATCAACGTCTCCGTGCCGTCGTCCTGGCGCAGCAGCAGGAACCCGTTGGCATCCAGCCCGGCTGTTGTGCCGCGCAGCAGGACACCGCCCTGCTCGACCACGACGCGGCGTCCCGAAACGTAGCTGGAGGCCGCGGTGAACAGCTTCAGGATGGCCTCGGGGCCCTCATTCACGAGTATGTCGAGATGGCGGTCCATGGAATGCAGCACTTCGAGGAGGATGGGTTCGCGCGCCATTGGACGCCCCGCCGCCAAGCGCAGGCTGGTGGCGATGGGGGCGATCTCTTCGGGGAACGACTCCTGATTGACGTTGATCCCGATGCCGCAAACGAGCGCCGCGTTGTGCTGCTGCACGAGGATGCCGCAGAGCTTGCGATCGCCGATGAGGACATCGTTGGGCCAGCGCAGATCGACGGGAATGCCGGTGCTCGATTCGATGGCGTCGGCCACGGCAAGCCCGACCGCCATCGTTACCAGTGGCTGCTGCGCGGGCGCCAGCGGGAGGCGCAACACGGTGGAGAAATAGAGGCCGGATTCGCGGCCACTGACCCAGGATCGTCCGTGTCTTCCCTGCCCCGCGGTTTGCAGTTCGGCTCCCACCACGGTGCCCGAAGGACAGCCGCCCTCGGCGAGGCGCGCCGCGTCGAGCATGGTGGTATCGGTCTGCTCCAGCCACAGCACGGTCCGGCCCGGCATGCTTTCGGAAACAAGATCCACGTCAAGCATTGAGCAACTCCAAACGGAAGTTGAGATCCATGGCGCGCGCCGAGTGCGTGATCGCTCCACAGGAGATGAAGTCCGCCCCGGTTTCCGCGTATTCGGCCACGGTATCCATGGTAATGCCGCCGGAGAGTTCCACCGAAGCGCGGCCGCCGATGTGGCGGATCCATTGGGCGGCTTGCGGCGGCGTCAAGTTATCGAGCAGCAGGCGCGTGGCTCCCGCGGCGAGCGCTTCATCGAGTTCGGCCATGGTGCGCACTTCGATCTCGACGGGAAGGCCGGTGGCATGGGCGCGGCGCAAAGCCTCGGTAATGGAACCGGCGGCGCTGATGTGGTTGTTCTTGATGAGAATCGCATCGTAAAGCCCGATGCGGTGGTTGGTGGCGCCGCCCGCGGCGACGGCCATTTTCTCGAGATGCCGCAGGCCCGGCGTGGTCTTGCGCGTGTCCAAGATGCGGCAGCGCGTGTGCTTCACGGCATCGGCATATTGACGGGCCAAAGTGGCCACACCGCTCAGCCGCTGGATGAAGTTGAGCGACGTGCGCTCGCATTCGAGCAGGGTCCATGCCTTGCCGGAGACGGTGGCGATGCAGGCTCCGGGCGACAACGTTTCGCCGGAAGCATGGTGCACGGTGAGCGAATCCACTCCGCCGCGCATGGCGTAGATCGGCGCCAGCAGTTCGACGCCGGCCAGCGTGAGGCGCTCGCGGACGAAGAAGCGCCCGCGGGCCACGGCCCCTTCGGGGACGGTGCAGCGGGTGGTCACATCGCCGCTGCCGATGTCTTCTTCCAATGCGTTGCGGAGCGCGCGCAACACTTCCGGGTGGTTTGTATCAAACATGTTTACCCTTTTATGTTACCTTGAGGGTTCTTCCCCAACGCGGAGGCACAAGAACGCTTGCGAATCGGCCTGTTTGGCGGCACATTCGACCCGGTGCACCGGGCGCACCTCATCGTAGCAAGAGAAGCCGCGGATGAGTTCGAACTGGACGAAGTCTGGTTCATCCCGGCGGCGCATCCGCCGCACAAACGCGGAACGAATACGCCCTATGCGCACCGCATGCGCATGGTGGAACTGGCCTGCCAGGAGGACAGGCGCTTCCGCGCCTCGCGGATGGAGGAGGGGACGGAAAAAAGCTACTCCTACTACACGATCGAGAAGGCTCGGGCGATGGCCCCCGATGCGCAGTTATTCTTCCTCATCGGGGCCGATGCCTTCGCGGAGATCGACACCTGGCATCGCGCGGCGGAAGTGATCGCGATGGTGGAGTTCATCGTGGTGACCCGCCCGGGCCACGAATACGCCATCCCGCCGGGCTCGCGGGTGCACCGCCTGGAGTCGCTGGCGCTGCATGTGTCGAGTTCCGAGGTGCGCCGTAAACTGAGCTTAGGCCTGCCGGCGACGGAACTTCCCGTCTCCGTGCGCGCCTACATCCAGGAGCACAAGCTGTACACGGCGCAGCTACAATAGGGATTTGACCGGCAAAATCTTCGCAAAGCTAATCCTGGCCGTAGTGTGCATCCTGGTGGTGGCGCTGGTTGCGGTAGACTACTTCGCCTCGCAGGTGGCCGAACGCGCCTACATCGATACGCTCACTCGCGAACTGGCATCGAAAGGCAGGCTGTTGTCGCTGTTTGTCTTCGACGCGGCGGGCGAGCAGAAGTTCGACGCGATGGCTGAAGCCCTGGGCGGAAGGCTGACGATCGTCGATATTGACGGCAAGGTGCTGCGGGATTCCGAGGCCAATCCGGCGCGGATGGAGAACCATCGCAACCGCCCCGAGATCGCCGAAGCTTTGCAGGGCAGGCGCGGGTGGGTCATCCGCCCAAGCCCCACGCTCGGCGCGCCTTTCCTCTACGTGGCGTTGCCGGCCAATGGGAAGGTGTTGCGGCTGGCGGTGCCGATCAAGGAAGTGCGCACGGGTGTGGACATGGTTCGCAAGCAGATGCTGGCCGCCGTAGGTATCGCATTCCTACCGGCGGTGATCGTGGCGGCGTTCTTTGCGCGTTACGTCTCTTCCCGGCTGGGCGCCATCATCAACTACGCCGGATCGCTCGCTGACGGCAACTTCCAGGAACGCCTGCCTGCGCCGCGCGGAGATGAACTGGGGCTGCTGGAACGCAAGCTCAACGAAACGGGGGAGAAGCTACAGCATACGGTGGAACAACTGCACCGCGAGCACGTGGAACTGGAAAAACTGGAGCGCGTGCGCAAGGACTTCGTCATCAACGTGTCCCATGAATTGCGCACGCCGCTGGCCTCGATTCAGGGCTACACGGAAACGCTGCTCGACGGCGCGCTGGAGGACAAGGCCAACAACGTCAAGTTCCTCTCCATCATCCGGCAGAACGCCGAGCGGCTGGGTCGGCTGACGGCGGATCTGCTGACGCTGTCGCGCATCGAGCTGAAGACGCAGAAGCTGCAACCGGAGTCCTACTATGTGAACGCTGTGTTGCAGGAGAGTATCGACTCCATCGGGCCGATTGCAGCAAAGAAAGATATCCGCATCGAGTTCGTGCCGGCGGCGCCCAAGTCCGAGGTGTTCTGCGATAGCGAGGCGGTGCACCAGATCCTGACCAACCTGCTCGACAACGCCATCAAGTACACTCCGGAGGGGGGCTCCATTCATGTGACAACCGCGGCGAAGTCCGATGGAACGATGGAGATCGCGGTGCGGGATACGGGGATCGGCATCCCCGAGGAAGATCAGCCACGGCTGTTCGAGCGCTTCTACCGCGTGGACAAGGCGCGGTCGCGGGAGATGGGAGGCACCGGCTTGGGGCTGGCCATTGTCAAGCACCTGGCCAAGGCGATGGGCGGAGACGTCGGTGTGCGCAGCAAGGAAGGGGTGGGATCCACATTTTGGTTCACCCTGCCCGTGGAAGACCCGGGTTTGACGGCGGATGGAACGCGTCAAGGACAGTTAACCGCGCTGTAATGCCACTGTAACGGAATTAGAGGTAAGTTCAGATTTTATGAAGAAGATCGCACTGATTGAAGACGATGCCGATCTGTACGCGCTGCTGAAGTACAACCTGGAAAAGGAAGGCTTCGCGATGGTGGGCATGCAGACCGGAAAAGGCGCAATCGAGCTGTGCCGGCGCGAGCGCCCAGACCTGATTCTGCTCGATATCATGCTGCCGGATTCCGACGGGCTGGACATCTGCAAGGGCATCCGGGCGCATCCGGAACTGGCGCACATTCCGGTGATCTTCCTCACCGCGCGGGCGTCTGAGACGGACCGCATTGTGGGCCTGGAGTTGGGCGCCAACGACTACATCGTCAAGCCGTTCTTCATCCGCGAGCTGATAGCGCGCATCAAGATCCAATTCCGCGGCCAGCAGACCGCGCAACGGGCGCTGAAAGCCGGCGCGCTCGAGTTGGACCGCACCAGTTGCCGGGTGAACCTCAATGGAGAATCGCTGGCACTGACGGCGACCGAGTTCCGGCTGCTGGAGTTCCTCATGAGCAGGCCGGGCGTGGTGTTCAGCCGCGAGCAGTTGCTGGACGCCGTATGGGGCCACGACCGCGCAGTGACGGACCGCACGGTGGATGTCTATATCCTGAGGCTGCGGCAAAAGATCGAGCCGGATACGACGAATCCGACTTTCATCCGCAGCGTGCGCGGATTCGGGTATAGCTTCAACGAGCGGATTGAGGTAGGGGCAGCGGTTTAACGCGCGGCCCGCAGCTTCGGCGCCGCAAGATAGCCGATGATGCGGTCCTTGCGAACCTCATTCACCACGATCTCATAGGGCAGGCGAGCCCGGGCCAGGTAGAACTGGACGGGTTCGTTGATGTTGCGATCCTTCTTTTCCACCTTTTTATCGTTGGCGATCAGCTCAATCGTGAAGCGATTGCGCTTTTGATCGGATTTACGCAGAAGCATGGCGACATCGCCCACCCGCTGGGGAGTCTTCGTCTTGGGAAGATCGAATTCGATGTAGTCGCGGTCGCCGAGCGCGCGCAGGGCGGCCAGTTCCTTGGCATTGGTGGCGATGAGGCCGCTTTGCACGCCGAGGTCGCCGCGCATGGAACGGAGTTCGGATAAGGTGCGCTCCATTTCCGAGCGAGCCTGGGTCACATCGCCGCGCACCGTAGAGACGGCGGTGGCGATGCCCGAGACGCGTTTTTCGGTGGAGTCGGCGGCGGTCTTCATTTCGCCGAGTTGGGCGCTCAGCGCTCTGTGCTGTTCCTGCAAGGCAGCGGCCTGTTTGCGGAGGCGTGAGGCGAGTTCGTCGGAATAGCGTTTGGCGGCGGAGGAGGCACTGGAGGCAACGGTAGCGGCGCGGGCCGAACGGGCCCCGGTTTCTTCCACTAACTCGCGCAGGACGGAAATGGTTTGCTGATATTCGCGTTCCTTGGCTGCTGCCTGCCGCTGGAGGGCGACCAATTCGTTCTTGAGGGAACTTCGCGTTTCGCGCAGTTCCTGCTCGATGGCCTTCGAACGGTTGTGCAGGTAGTAATTGCTGACGCCCAAGGCGAGACAAAGAGTGAGCGCTGCGACGGCGGGCAAACTGAGATGGCGAGAGATGGAATCACCCGATGAATCGTTCTGAGTGTGCAAGATCTGGCTCCACTGGCTCTGTAATCGTTCTGTGACTACACACTCCGAATGACTGAGACAGGCAAGCCGCTCAAGACGGTAGGCCTTTCGCCGCCTGCCTGCCTTTCTCCCCGTGCCCATTGTATTGCAGTTGCTGTGCCAAACCGTAAGTGCTTGAAAACATGTTGCACCTAGATTGTTTCGGGGGATGAAGTAGGAAAAAGGTACCAAGGCGGCATAGAGCGGCTGGAAAGAATTACCACCTCCGGCGGCAGCCATTGGATTGCTTTTCACTCGACCCATGTGATATCAGCATCGGACATGATTCACCTCCTACATGGAATCTTTCTCACGATAGGACTGCTTGCGCAGGATCCGCGTGGATTCATCAACGGCCAGGTTAGCGACACAAGCGGGGGAGTCATCCCGAACGCTTCCGTCACCCTGACGCACACCCGAACGGGGGTGACCGTCAAGTTCACCACTAACAATGAAGGCCTGTTCGACGCGAACTACCTGCCCACGGGCGACTACAGGATGCAGGTGGAGTTCACGGGTTTCAAGACGTGGAGCCGGTCGAACATCGACCTGCGCATCGGCGACCGGTTGCGCATCGACGTGACGCTGGAGCCGGGCAATACGGCGGAGAGCATCCAGGTGACGGCGGAATCGCCGGTGCTGGAGACGACGAATGCGACGGTGGGCCAAGTGATCGACCGGAAAGTTCTGGAGAACATGCCCATCCGGTCCGGCAGCGTGGCGTGGCTCTATTCGCTGGCTCCAGGCACGACGCTGGCTTCGTTGCCTTATGACGGGCCATGGAACATAGACCAATCGAGTGCCGTGCGCGTCGGGGGCACGGGTCTGGGCGGGGTGGACTACAACGTGGATGGCGTATCGAATAACGCCTACGGCGGGCGCACGGCATTCATTCCGCCAAGCGACATGGTGGACGAAGTACGCGTGGATACGGCCAGCTACGACGCGGCGGTGGGCCACACCACGGGCGGACAGATCAACATTTCGATGAAGTCCGGCGGCAACGACTTTCATGGAACGCTTGGGGCGTCGCTGGCGAGTGGCCCGATGATGACACGCAACTTCTTTACGAACGGCTTCATCTTCAATCCGGCGACGGGGCCGATTACGGACGAGAAGATCAAGAACAACACGCCGTTCACGCGGTGGCTACGCTACAGCGCGGCGGTGGGCGGTCCGGTGTATCTGCCGAAGCTGTACAACGGGAAGAACAAGACATTCTGGATGTTCGGGTTTCAAACGCATAATCGCTTGCGGACCGTGGCCGCCCAATCGTCGGTGCCCACGGCGGCGATGCGGGAAGGCGATTTCTCCGCGCTGCTCGCGGTTGGCAATCAATATCAGATTTACGATCCGTTCTCGATCCGCGCGGAAGGGGCGCGCTTTCGGCGCGATCCGCTGCCGGGCAATATTGTGCCTCGAAACCGCATTTCCGCCGACGCCGCGCGCTACATGAAGTATTGGCCGCTACCGAACACCGCCGGGACTGCGGATTTCACGAACAATTACCAGCGGGCCCGCCCCGACAAGCAGGATCTGTACCAACCGATCGTGCGCATCGATCACAACGTGAGCGAACGGTGGAGGACATTCTTCCGCTATTCGCAATCGATCTTCCACGGCAATTTCGACAAGTGGATACCGGACAGCGACGCGCGTGGGCGGCTGCGGCAACGCCCGCATCGCGGCTATGCATTGGACAACGTCATCATGTTGAATGCGACGATGACTTTGGATGTGCGCTACGGGTTCACCTGGTTCAGCGAGAAGGAATCGTTTGTGAATCAGGGCTACAACCTCAGCGAGTTCGGCTTTCCCGCATCGCTGACGTCGCAACTGGATCCGCGCGGGGTGACATTCCCGCTGATCACGGTGAACGGTGGGATCCTGCCGCTCGGGAACAATGGCGGATTCGACCAGCGCTATTACTCGCACACGTTGTTGACCGTGCTCAACTGGACGCGCGGCAATCACGGGCTGAAGTTCGGCTTCGACGGACGGTTGACCTACGACAACAGCATCACCTACGGAAACGTATCGCCGGCGCTGACCTTCGGCGACGTGTATACACGCGGGCCGCTGGACAACGCACCGGGAGCGCCGGCATTCGGGCAGAGCTTCGCCAGCATGCTGTACGGGATTCCCACGGCGGGCGGCATCGATATCAACGACTCGCGCGCGGAAGCGAGCCCGTTTCATTCCCTGTTCATTCAGGACGACTGGCGGCTGAAGAAGACCTTCACACTGAATCTGGGATTGCGTTGGGAATATGAAGGGCCGCTGGTGGAGCGCTACGACCGGTCGACGGCGGACTTCGATTTCGTAACCACAAATCCGATTGAGGCGCAGGCACGAGCAAACTACGCGCGCGCGCCGATTCCGGAGATTGCCGCGGCGAATTTCCGGACTCCAGGCGGGTTGACATTTCTGGGGCGGAACGGCGTGTCCCGGCAGTTCCGGCCGGCCTATTACAAGGCGCTGATGCCACGGATCGGATTCGCCTGGAACCTGAAGCCCAAGGTGGTGATGCGGGCGGGTTACGGACTGTTCTACGGATTGCTGGGAGCGGACTTTTCCGATGTCCCGCAACCGGGGTTCAATCAACGAACGAATGTGGTGGCGTCAAACGATAACGGGCGGACATATGTGGCGTCGATCACCAATCCGTTTCCGGCGGGCATCGACCGTCCGGTGGGCGCGTCGCAGGGACTGACGACATTTCTGGGACGCGCACCCGGCTTCACGGCCGCCGATGGCCGGCGTCCGTATACACAGCGCTGGAGCTACAGCATTCAGTTGGAGCCCATGCCGCGGAGCGTGGTGGAGATCGGCTACCAGGGCAACCGGGCGACGCGGCTGCGCGTAGGGACGTCGCTGAATCCGATTCCGATTCAATACATGAGCACAAGCCCGGTACGCGACACAGCGGCCATCAACTTCCTGACCGCGGCGGTTCCGAATCCGTTCCGCGGCATCGGCGGGTTCAGCGGAACGGCATTCTTCGCCAACGCCAATACGACACGGGCGCAGTTGCTGCGGCCGCTGCCGCACTTCGGCGATTTGAGCACGGGGCTGCCGGCAGGCTCATCGTGGTATCACGCCTTCACGGCGCGCTTTGAGCGGCGCTTCGCGCAGGGCTTGCTGATGCAGGCCAACTACACGTGGTCAAAGGCGATGGAGGCGGTGCAGTATCTGAATCCGACGGACGCGATCCCGACGCACGTCATTTCCGACCTCGACCGCACGCAGCGCTTCACCTTCGCGGCGATGTATGAACTGCCGTTCGGCCGCGGCAAGCATTTCGGCGGAACGATGCCGCGCTGGCTGGATGCGGCCGCGGGCGGATGGCAGATTCAGGCGCTCTATCAGGGACAGACAGGAGCGCCGCTGAACTTCGGCAACGTGATCTATTCGGGCACTTATGCGGACATGGTGGAGCCGAACCAGAGCATCCACAACTGGTTCCGGACCGATGGCTTCGAACGCCGCGCGGCATTCCAGTTGGATCAGAACATTCGCACCTTCCCGCTGCGGCTGGCCAACATCCGGGCCTACGGCATCAACGTGTGGGACATGTCGGTGCAGAAGAACTTTCAGATTCTGGAGAAACTGCGCGTGCAGTTGCGCGGGGAAGCGGAAGGCGCGATGAATACTCCGAACTTCTCGCCACCGAATACGGTTCCCCAGAACACATTGTTCGGGCGGGTGACGGCGACGCAGACCGGGCAGGAGGAACGGCGCATCTTCGTTGGATTGAAGATTTTGTTCTAAGAAAAGTTGCAAAGCACACCCTCGTAGAACTATCCTAGGGAGTCCATAAAAGATCCCTATGTCTCGTAACGGATCCTCGCCGGAGAGTATCAGTGTGTTCTTTCCAGCCTATAACGACGCGCCGTCGCTCCCGCGGCTGCTGGAGAAGACGTTTGCGGTGCTGGAAGCGGGGTTTCCGGAGCACGAGGTGATTGTCGTCAACGACGGCAGCCACGACAACACGGGCGAGGTTCTGGCCGAGTTGCAGCAGCGCTACGGACCGCGCTTGCGGGTGGTCACGCACCAGGTCAATCGCGGCTACGGCGGCGCGCTACGCAGCGGGTTTGCGGCGGCAAAGAACGACCTGGTGTTCTACACCGACGGCGACGGCCAATACGATCCCTCGGAGTTGCCGCGGTTGTATGAGCGCATGGGTCCGGGAACGGGGTTTGTGAACGGGTACAAGCTGCAACGCAGCGACCCCTGGCACCGCATCGCCATCGGAAAGATCTACAATCAATTCGCACGGCTTTTGTTTGGAGTGCGCATCCGCGACATCGACTGCGACTTTCGCCTCATCCGGCGGGAGTTGCTGGAGAACATGGAGCTGACATCCACCAGCGGCACCATCTGCGTGGAACTGGTGCGGAAGCTCGAGCTGAGCGGATGGGATGTGGAAGAAGTTGGCGTACACCACTACCCGCGGCTGCATGGGCGGTCGCAGTTTTTCCGCGTAAGGAGCCTGCTGCGGACGCTGGTTCAGTTGATCCGGCTGCGCTTGCAGTTGTGGAGGGTTGGAGCAAAGGGTGGAATGATTCGACGATGCCTGTACCTATGGTGAATTTCCGGCCGGTTCTGGAGGCCACAGAAGACGCGGTGCAACAGCGCCTCGGCGAGTTGATGGAGCGGCAGTGGTTCATCCTCGGCGAGCAGGTGCGGGCGTTTGAACAGGAATTCGCGTCGGCGCTCGGCGCAGCCGCGGCTGTCGGCGTGGGTAATGGGACGGACGCGATTCAATTGTGCCTGCGTGCGGCCGGCGTGACCTCGCCGAAGCAGGAAGTATTGACGACGGCGCTGACCGCTCCGTTCAGCGGCATCGGGATTCTGGCGGCGGGATGCGGGATACGCTTTGCCGACGTGAACCCGCGCACGCTGCAAATCGATGCGGACGATGCAGGCAATCGCCTGCGGAAGGCGACCGCGGCGCTGATGCCTGTCCATTTGTACGGACAGCCTTGCGCGATCGACCGGTTTGCGAAGTTGGCTCGCGCGCGGCGATTGCCGTTGATTCAGGATGCCTGCCAGGCGCATGGGGCGCGGTTTCAGGGCAAGGAGTTCACGGCGTTTTCGCCATATGTTGCCTATAGCTTCTATCCGACGAAGAATCTGGGATGCCTGGGCGATGGCGGGGCGATCGCCACCAGCCGCGAGAGCGTAGCGAAAGTGCTTCGAGAGTTGCGCGACGGCGGGCGGCGCGGCGGGCAGGTGACGTACCGCGCGGGGATTAACTCGCGGTTGGATGAGATGCATGCCTGCTACCTGCGGGCGTTTCTGCCACGCCTGGAGGATTGGAACGGGCAGCGCCGCAAGCTGGCGGCCCGCTATGACGAGGCGTTGCGCGATTGCCCGGGCCTGGAGTTCGTGGAGCGGACAGCGGATTCGGTGTGCCATCTCTACGTCGTGCGCGCCGCCAAGCGTGACAAACTGCGGGCGTATTTGGCGTCGAAAGGGATCGGCACGGGCGTGCACTATCCGGCGCCGATGCACTTGCATCCGACGTTTGCCGGATGCGGGCAGAAGAAAGGGGATTTACCGCACGCCGAGAAGGCTTGCCGCGAAGTGGTATCGCTGCCGTTGTGGCCCTATATGCCGGAATCCGCCGTGGATGAGGTGGCGGAAAGAGTGCGGGAGTACTATCGTGGAATTACACGAAAGGGGAATTAGCTCTGTGCCGTACGACAATGTTCCGGTACTGATTACGGGCGGTCTCGGCTTCATTGGAAGCAATCTCGCCATTCGATTGGTGGAAGCCGGTGCGCGTGTGACCATCGCCGATCCACTCATGGTGGGATGCGGGGCGAACCGCCATAATATCGCGGCGGTGGCCGACCGCGTGGAATTGATTGAGCGCGACATCGGCGACGCGGAGGCATTTGCCTCGGCCATTCGCGATGCGAAAGTGATCTTCAATCTCGCGGGCGAGATCAGCCACATCCACAGCATGGAGTTTCCCGAGCGCGATCTGCTCATCAACACGGTGTCGCAGTTGCGGTTTCTGCAAGCCTGCGCGCGGCACAATCCCGGTGTGCGCATTGTGTATGCGGGCACGCGCCAGGTGTATGGCAAGCCGGATTACCTGCCGATGGACGAACGTCATCCCGTACGCCCGGTGGACTTCAACGGCGTGCACAAATACGCGGCGAATATGTACCACGCCATGCTGAGCCGGAGCGGGCATATCGATGCGATTGTGCTCCGGTTGACGAACGTGTACGGGCCGAGGATGTCGCTGGCGATCCCGTGCCAGGGCTTCCTGAGCACATTCCTGAGATTGGTGCTGACGGGCAAGGGACTGCAAGTGTTCGGCGACGGGAAGCAGTTGCGCGATCCGGTGTTCGTGGACGATATCGTGGAGGCGTTTCTGCTGGCCGGCCTGGCGCCGAGTCCGCAAGAACGGACGATCAACGTGGGCGGACCGGAGGCGCTTTCGCTGCGGCGGATTGCGGAGTTGTGCGCCAAGCACGGCGGCGATCTGCCGGTGACGTTCCGGCCGTTTCCGGAAGACCGCGCGGCAATCGACATCGGGAGTTACTCCACCGATTCGTCGCTGTTTGAGCGGACATTCGGATGGAAGCCGGCGGTTCGGTTTGAAGAAGGATTATTGAGCACGCTCGCCTATTACCGGGCGGAGATGCCGCACTATCTCGATCCGGCGAACCCACAGCCGTTCTGCGGACTGCCGGAACACCAGGGAGTGCAGCACAGGCTGTTGTACGCCGCCGTATGATGAACCCGGCGGAGTTCGCCAACATTGCGGCGATCGAGGAAAACTTCTGGTGGTTTCGCGGTATGCGCCGCATTCTGTTTCGATTGATGGATCCAGTGGCGGCGGAACGTCGATTTGGGCTGGTGCTGGAGGCCGGGTGCGGCACGGGGCATCTGTCGCGAATGCTGGAGCAACGTTACGGCTGGCGGATGGTGCCCGTGGATCTGGCGACGGAAGGATTGGCATACGGCAAGCGGCTTGGCGTCGAGCGCATGACGCAGGCCGATGTCGCCGCGTTGCCGTTTGCCGATGGGAGCTTCGATGCCGTGCTGTCGATGGATGTGATTGTGCACTTTCCACGGGGCGAAGAGCACAAGCCGTTCGGCGAATTCGTGCGCGTGTGCAAGAAGGGAGGATTGCTGGCGATTCGCGTATCGGCGCTCGATGTGCTGCGCAGCCGGCATTCGCAGTTCGCGCATGAGCGGCAGCGATTCACACGCGGGCGGCTGTTGGGGCTGGCGCGGAGTCACGGGTTGCGTGTGCTGCGCTGCACCTACTTGAACTCGCTGTTGTCGCCGGTGGCGTTTGCCAAATTTCGGTTGTATGAGCCGTTTTTGAAGGGGCCGGTGGAGAGCGGTGTACAGCCGGTCGCGCCGTGGCTCGACAATCTGTTATATATGCCTCTTGCACTGGAGGCCGAATGGTTGGGCGCGGGACTGAACTTTCCACTGGGACAATCGCTGTTGCTGATCGCCGAGAAGCCGTGAGCACGGGCGCGGGACAACGGCTGGTGTCGCTGGACATCTTCCGCGGCATGACCATCGCGGCGATGATGCTGGTGAACAACGCCGGCGGGTTTCCGGAAGTGTATGCGCCGTTGAAGCATGCCTCCTGGCATGGGTGGACTTTCACGGATACCGTATTTCCATTCTTCCTCTGGATCTGCGGTGTGGCGATGACGTTGTCCTTTGCCAAGCGCGTGGAATCGGGGGCGGACCGAGGCAAGCTGCTGTTGCACAGCCTGCGGCGCGGCGCGACGATCTTCGGGCTGGGACTGCTGCTGAACGGATTCCCTTACTACAACCTGGCCACCATCCGCATTCCCGGCGTGTTGCAACGCATCGGGCTGTGTTACTTCCTGGGCGCGGTGGTGTTTCTATACGCCTCACGGCGGATGCAGGCGTGGATCGCGGCCGGGTGCCTATTCGGGTATTGGGCGTTGATGGCGTGGGTACCGGTGCCGGGGTGCGGTGCGGGATCGCTGGAGCGCGAATGCAACCTGCAACAATACGTGGACGGAATGTTTTTATCGGGACACATGTATTCGGCGACGAAAACATGGGATCCCGAGGGGATTGTGAGTACGATTCCCGCCGTGGCGACAATCCTGTTTGGCATTTTGACGGGGCATCTGTTGCGTTCGGCGATGCCCGCGCTCGAAAAACTGAGTTGGATGTTCTTCACGGGTAATGTGCTGCTGTTTGCGGGATTGTTGTGGGACAAAGTTCTGCCGATAAACAAGAACATCTGGACCAGTTCGTATGCGGTGTTCATGGCGGGGATGGCGCTGGTGGTCTTTGCGTGCTGCTACTGGCTGGCGGATTACAAGGGTTGGAAGAAGTGGGGCGCGGCGTTTGCGATCTATGGATCGAATGCGATCGCGGTGTATGTGCTGGCTGGCTTGCTCGCGCGCGTCATCGGGATGCTGGGCTGGCGCAAACCGATTTACGAAGGGCTGCTGACATTTGCGGCGCCGGTGCACGCTTCCCTGCTCTATGGGTTGCTGTATGTGGCGCTGCTGTATCTGATTGCCTGGGCGCTGTATCGGAAAGGATGGTTTCTCAAAGTATGAGTATCGACCGGCGTGGATTTCTGCTCTCGACTCTCGGGGCTGCGGTGGCCAACGGGCAGCCGGCGGCGCGCAACGTATTGTTCATCGCCGCGGATGATTTGAATGACGACATGGGCACGTTCGGACACTCGCTGGTGCGGACACCGAACATGGACCGGCTGGCGGGAAAAGGTGTCCGCTTCGACCGCGCCTATTGCCAGTTCCCGCTGTGCAGCCCGTCGCGGACATCGTTGATGACGGGATTGGGGCCGGATACGACCACGGTATACGACCTGCAAAAGCATTTCCGCAGCGTCTTGCCGGACGTGGTGACCGCGCCGCAGTTGATGCAGAAGAATGGCGGATTCGCGGCGCGCGTGGGCAAGATTTATCACTACGGGAATCCGGGGCAGATCGGCACGGATGGACTGGACGATGCGCCTTCGTGGAATGAGCGCGTGAATCCAGCCGGCATCGATAAGAAGGAAGAGCCGCTGTTGACGAACTACACGCCCGGGCGCGGGATTGGATCCGCGCCGTGTTTCTATGCGTCGCCCGGCAAGGATGAGGAGCACACCGACGGCATGGTGGCCGCCGAGAGCATCCGTATCATGGAGCAGCACCGGAAAGACCGGTTCTTCCTGGGATGCGGCTTCTACCGGCCACACGTGCCCTGGATTGCGCCATCGAAGTACTTCGACATGGTGCCGATGGAGAAAGTGGAGGCTGTCCCCTTTGAAGAATGGGAATTGAAGATTGCCCCGAAGTGGGCGTATTGGACCACGCCGCCGAACTTCGGGATGAACGAGAAACAGCGGCGGGAATGCATCCGCGCCTATTATGCATCGATATTGTTCCTGGACGCGCAGGTGGGCAAGGTGCTGGATGCGGTGGAGCGCTTGCGGCTGGAACAAAATACGCTGATTGTGTTCTGGAGCGACCACGGGTATCAATTGGGCGAACACGGGCAGTGGTTCAAGCAGACCCTATTCGAGCCATCGGCACGCGCACCGATGATCATCGCCGGAGCAGGCGTAAAGGCTCGCGGGAAGGTGTGCCGGCGCACGGTGGAGTTTGTCGACATCTATCCGACAATGGCCGAGGTTTGTGGATTGAAAGGGGCTCCGGCGAACCTGCATGGGAAGAGCCTGCGGCCGTTATTGGACAATCCCAACGCGGCGTGGACCAAGCCGGCCATCACGCAAGTGAGGCGCGGGAACGGTCCGAAGGCGGTGGCTGGGCATTCCCTGCGCAATGAGCGCTACCGCTACAACATGTGGAATGAAGGCACGGAGGGCGAGGAACTGTACGATTACGACCGCGATCCGCGCGAGATGAAGAACCTGGCCGAGGATCCGTCGATGCAGGATTTGAAGAAGAAGATGAAGGCGCAGTTGAGCGGAATCATCCGCGCGCGCGGCTGGAAGGGCACGGCATGAAGCGGCGGGAGTTCCTGGCGGCATCGGCAGCGGGGGCGTTGCACGGCGCGCCGGCGGGCGTGGAGCGTGAAGTCTTCCTGAAAGCGCCGGGCAAAGGAACGGCGGTGATGGCCTACGGCTTCTACACGAAGCCGGAGGGCGTGGAGATGGCGTCGATCGAACAGCGCTGGTCGCGCTCGGATACGATCGATATCGCCTATCACCGCGTTTCCCAAGATCACGGCCGCACGTGGAGCGCGCCGGTGACCATTCCCACGGGCGAGAAGCGGCCCAATGGAATGTGGCGCAAGCATCTCCGCGCCGGCTTTGTCGATCCCCGCAGCGGGCGGTATCTGGAGTTCTGGAATGAAGGTGTGCTGCCGACGGACGATCCTCTGGAAGGGATGCGGCAGTGGAACATTTTTTACCGCGTTGGGGTGAACGGCAAGCCCGTTCCGGTGATCCATGAAGGCGCGGAGTTCCACCTGCGGCATCCTCTGCCCGGCGTCTTTATCGGAAAGAACTGCGCGATGCTGGGCGATCAGACCTCGGCGCCGCTGGCGGCCAAGGATGGGTCGATTCTGTTGCCGATTCAGATCTCGCATTTAGGGCCGAACGGGGATTACTACAACCCGACGGGCGGCTTGACCTACACCGATGGCGCGCTGCTGCACGGGACTTGGAAGGGCGACCGTCTGGTGTGGCGGATGTCGCAGTTGCTCACGGGCGATCCGAATCGTTCCACGCGCGGCGTGGTGGAGCCAACCGTGGGCGTGCTCGACGACGGGCGCGTGATGCTGGTGATTCGCGGGTCGAACGACAAGCGGTACGAATTGCCGAGTTACCGGTGGGTTTCGTTTTCGAACGATGGAGGGTGGAAATTTTCCACGCCGCAGCCCTGGACGTATGAGAACGGCGAGAACTTTTTTTCGCCGAGTTCCTGCTCGCAACTGCTGAAACATTCGAATGGGAAATTGTACTGGCTGGGGAATATCACTCCGGCGAACCCGAGGGGCAACCGGCCGCGTTATCCCTTCGTGGTGGGAGAAGTGGATGGGAAGACAGGACTGCTCCGCAAGCAGAGCGTACGCACGGTGGATGACCGGCAGCCGGGGGAAGACGAGATCCTCACGCTGTCGAATTTCTACGCGCGCGAGGAGCGCGGATCGAAGAAGATCGCGCTGCACATGACGCGGCTGTTTGCGTTGAAGGATGGATGGGAGGGCGATGCCATGCTGTATCGCATCGGAGTGTAAATGAAACGACGCGATTTCTTGAAGACCGCGGCGGCCGCGCCGGCCGTGCTGCGCGGGCAGCAGAAACGGCCGAACATCCTGTTCCTGCTGGGCGATGACCATCGCTGGGATGCGCTGGGTTGCATGGGCGATCCGATCATCCGCACGCCGCATATCGACGCACTGGCGCAGCAGGGCATGCTGTTCAGCCGGAACTTCGTGACAACGGCGATTTGCGTAACCAGCCGGGCGAGCTTCTTCACCGGGCTGTATGCGCGCTCGCATGCGATTTGGGAATTCCGCAATGCGTTTCCCGCGGACAAATGGTCGCGGTCGTATCCGGCCCTGTTCCGGCAGGCGGGGTATCGCACGGGGTTCATCGGCAAGTTCGGCATTGACGGCGGCAAGCCGCCTGCGGACACCTTCGATTACTGGCGCGGCTTTCAGGGGCAGGGGCATTACTTCCCGAAGAAAGACGGCAAGACGCATTTGAACACGATCATGGGCGATCAGATGGTGGAGTTCCTCGATGGTTGCCGGGCCGATCAGCCGTTCCAGCTTTCCGTCAGCTTCAAGGCGCCGCACGTGCAGGATGAAGATCCGCGGCAGTTTCTCTACGATCCGCAAGACGAAGCGCTCTATCGCGATGTGCAGATGCCTCTGCCGCACACGGCGTCGCCGCGCTACATCTCGCAGCTTCCCCTTTCCGTGCAGCGCTCGGAGGCAAGGCGGCGCTGGGCGGTGCGGTTTGGGACTCCGGAGTTGTTTCAGGAATCGGTGAAAGGATACTACCGGCTGATCACCAGCGTGGACCGGCAGGTGGGCCGCGCGGTGGAGATGCTGCGCCGCAAGGGACTGGCGGACAACACGATCATTATCTACACGGGCGACAACGGCTTCTATCTGTCCGAGCATGGTTTGGCCGGCAAGTGGTTCATGCATGAGGAGTCGATCCGCACGCCGCTGATCGTCTACGACCCGCGCGCGCGGCAGCGGGGGCGGACGCTTGGGCAGATGGCGTTGAATATCGACATGGCTCCGACGATGCTGGATATGGCCGGTATAAAAGCGCCGGCATCCATGCACGGCAAAAGCCTGAAGCCGCTGCTGGACGGCACTTCGAGCGCGTTGCGCAGCGAGTTCTTTTACGAGCACCATTTTCCCAATGGGGGATGGATCCCGTCGACGGAGGGAGTGCGCAACAGCCGGTACAAGTACACGGTGTATACGGACGAACCGCAACGCACCGAGGAATTCTACGATCTCGAAGTGGACATGTGGGAAGAGACGAATCTCATCGATCATCCGCAACAGCAGCAACGCGTCGCGCAGATGCGTGCGCGGCGCGAGGCTTGGTTGCAGCGGCTCCAGCAGTGGTCGCCGGATCAGGCCTGGACCGACCCGGCCTGAGCGATCAGCTTGCGTAGCAGCGGACGCAGATCGGGCGCTCCGTGGGCGCGAAACAGATTCAACGTTTCGTAGGGATCGCCCACCATGTCGTAGATTTCATCGGCGCCTTCGAGTTCACGGTAGTGGATGTATTTCCAGTGGGCGGTGCGCACGGCATCGTAACCCATGCGGTCGATGCGCGGGAAGACCGTGTCGGAATAGTATTCGATGAGGAACGCATCGCGCCGGGGTTTCGTTCGCAGCGAGAGGCCATGGAGCTTCGGCGCCGGCACACCCGCAAGATCGAGCGCGGTGGGTGCAATGTCGACGGAGAGGGCGAATTCTTGGGGTTCTGAGCCGGGTTCGAAGGCAGCCGGGTAGCGAACGATGAGCGGGATGCGGATGGTTTCTTCATAGGCGAGACGGCGTTCCGCGCCGAGGCAATGCTCGCCGTAGAAGTAGCCATGGTCGCTGGTGAAGATGAATACGGTGTTGTCGAGTTGTCCGGTGCGCTCGAGGGCTTTGCGGATTTCGCCGACACCATCGTCGATGGCCTTCATCATGCGCATGCGGTTGAGGATGGTGGCGTCGGTGGTGACCGTCTTCGGGCTGAGCGGCTCCACCCCGGCGAGTTTGCGCTGGAGGGCAGGCTTGTTTACCGGCGGCTTGGCGTAGTTGGGACGGCGCGGCAGTTTGGCGCCTGTGTACAGTGTCTTGTGCCGCGGGGCGGGAATGAAATCCTCGGCCGAATCGAGGCTGCCCCCCGTAACACTGCCGTCATCGCGCTGCTGGACGTTGGGATGGATGGCTTTGTGCGCGAGGTAGAGGCAAAACGGTTTGTCACGTTCTTGTTCCAGAAAGCGGACCGAGTGGGTGGAGAGGATATCGGTGATGTAGCCGGTCCGGCGCGCCGATTTGCCGTTGACGTTGATGATGGGGTCGATGCATTCGCCCTGGCCGGGAAAGCTGACCCAGTGCGTGAAGCCGGGGCGCGGAGAATCGTCGTTGCCCATGTGCCATTTGCCGACGAATGCCGTGTCGTAGCCGGCCTCATGCAGCAGGCGCGGCCAAGTGACCAGCTTGTGGCTGGCGGCGGAACGATTCGTGTTGTCGACGATGCCGTTGGCTCGCGGATAAAGGCCGGTGAGGAACGTGGCACGGCTCGGGGAACACAGCGGCGTGACGGCGAAGGCATTGCGAAAGTTGGCGCCTTCGCGCGCGAGGCGGTCGACATTCGGCGTTTGGGCAAAGGGGTGTCCCGTGCACCCCAATTCGTCGAATCGCAGGTCATCGACAAGGATGAACACGAAGTTCGGTTTGCGGGTTTGGGCGGCGGCCGCGGGCGCGGCAAGGCCCGCGGCGAGGAAGTTGCGTCGTGTCTGCATCCGGTGATCCGATTCTATATACTGTATACAACTCAAAATCTGGGAGGGTACCTTGGATGTGCCGTTCTAGCCTGTTCGTCTTAGCCCTCGCTGGCGGTGCGCTTCTGGCCGCCGAATCCGGTTCGGGTTCGAAGCCTCGCCAGGCGAAGCCCGAGGCTATGTCCCAGGAGCGCTTTTCGGAGATCCATGCCCCGATCCTGCAACCCGAGAAGCCTGTCGATGCGGGCCTGGTGACGGAAAAGGTCGCCGGCTCGACACACACGGGCCGGACGCCGGTGCGCATGGCGCGCCGCGGATTCATCGACCAGCACCTCTTCGCGCGCATGGAAAAGGACGGCGTCGTGCCGGCGCCGCTCGCCACGGATTATGAGTTCGTGCGGCGGGTGTATCTGGATTTGACGGGGCGCATTCCCAGTTCACAGCAGGTGCGCGATTTCGTTGCGTCCGCCGATCCGGCCAAGCGCGACAAGCTGGTGGATGACTTGCTGGCGAGTGAAGCCTTCGTGGAGAAGTGGGCGTATTTCTTCATGGATCTGTTTCGCGCCAACGGCAAAATGGGGCGCGGGCAGAATCTGTTCCACTACTGGATGAAAGAAAATCTGCGCGTCGACCGGCCGTACGACGACATCGTGCGCGATATCATCGCCGCCTCGGCAAAGAGCAATCATGTGGTGGCGGCATCGAACCTGATCGCGCGCGAGCATGTGCAAGGCAAAGCGCAACCGGACGACGGCAAGGACTTCGGGATGGTGCAGCAGCTCGACACGCACGATGAGTTGGCGGTGCTGTATGGAAAAACATTCCTGGGGATCAACTTCAGTTGTATTTCCTGCCACGACGGGCGCGGACACCTGGAGAAAGTGAACGTCTGGCTGAGCGAGCGCAAGCGCCACGAGTTCTACCAGATGGCCAGTTTCCTCGGCAATTCGCGGTACCTGATGTATTGGGAAGACGGCAAGCCGCAGTCGGGCGAGTTCATGATCGACGATGCGAACCCCGGTTACGACACCAAGGGCAAGAGCATGATTCGCGTGCCGCGCTTCGGCGGACCGAATCAACCGGCGTTCATTCTGACGGGCGAGAAGCCGCGGGAGGGCGAGGAGCCGCGCGTGGCATTGGGCCGCATGCTGACGGCGCATCCGCAGTTTGCACGCGCCACTGTCAATCTGTTTTGGGCGCGCCTGATGGGCGTGGGCTTGGTGGAGCCCTACGATGAATTCGACCTGGCGCGGATGAATCCGAAGCAGTTGCCGAAAGGCTGGGAGGCGCAGGTCTTTCATCCGGAACTGCTGGAGGCGCTGGCCGCCGATTTCCGCAAAAACAATTTCAGCCTGAAGCGTTTGTTCGCGACCATTGTGAAGTCGAACGCCTATCAGCTTTCGGCGCGCTATGACGGCGAGTGGAAGGATGCATATACGAAGTACCACGCGCGCAAGTTCGTCCGTCAGTTGGCCGCCGAAGAGGTGCACGACGCCATCGCGATGGCCACGGCACGCCCGGGGTCTTTCAGCTACGGCGGGCAGAAGATGGGCTGGGCCATGCAGCCGAGCGGGCCTTCGGCGAGCGGCGATGTGAAGTACTTCATGCAGACGTTCGGCCAATCCAACCGCAGCAATCCGCCGAAGAACCCTGTCGGTTCGCCATTGCAGGCGATGCTGATGATGCAATCGAGCGTGGTGGTGGATCGCGTGCTGGCGAAGAATGACAGCCGCGTGCAGCAGTTGCTCGACACATACAAGGATGACAACGGCCGGGTGGTGGATGAGCTGTTCCTGGGCGCGCTGGCGCGTCCGGCCACGCCGGAAGAGAGACAGATCGCGCTGGACACCATGCAGCGCAATCGCACGGAGGGAGCGCAGAACCTGCAATGGGCGCTGCTCAATCACGTGGAGTTCTTCTTCAACCACTAAGGAAACATCATGCGCATCGGCGATCTGTACCCCACGCGCCGCGAACTGCTCCAGTTCGGCGGCCTCGGTTTGGCGGGAGCGGCTGTGAGCGGCGTGTGGCCGCTGGAAGTGCGCGCCGCGACCACGGGCAAGGCCACTCCGCGCGGTTCGGCACGCAACGTTCTCTACTACGAAATTTCGGGCGCCATCAGCCATGTGGAGTCATGGGATTTCAAAGAAAACAAGGGCACTCCGAAGGATCTCGCCATGCGCAAGCTGCGCGACGATCTGTACCTGTCCGACCTTCTGTTCCCGCGTTTGCAGAAGCACATGGACAAGTTCGCGATTCTGCGCACGCTGCAAAGCCACGAAGAGGTGCACTTCCGCGGGCAGTATTACGTGCAGACGGGGCGGCAATTGAATTTGGCGTTCGCCAAGGAGATTCCGGCCATCGGCAGCGTGATGGCGATGGAGTTGGAGCAGCGGCGGCGCGCGGACGACACGTTCCCCAGCTACATGTCGTTCTATCTGGAGAAAGGCGCGGCGGGCGCGCTATCCACGGGTTTCCTGCCGCCGCGGTTTTCCGTGGTGGACATCAACCCCGAAGTGGCCGTGCGCGGCAGCAGGCTGGATGAGAAGGCCGTCGAGTTGATGGAAGAACGTTGGCGGCTGTTGAGCAAACTGCGCGACGCAGGCCGCAAGAGCGTAGCTCGATTCGGCAAGGAGATGGCCGGCTACGGCGATTTCTACGATACGGCGCACCGCCTGTTGACCGATTCGCGGTGGCCCGAGGCGTTCCAGATTAAAGATGAAGACCGCAAGCGATACGGCAACAATCCGGTGGGCATTTCGGCCATCCTGGCGCGCAACGTGCTGGCTGCGGACGCGGGCACGCATTATATTCACCTGTGCCATCCCGGTTGGGATCATCACGTGCAGATCTGGGATCGCAGCGCGGCCTCCAATCACTACAAGCTGTGCGCGGAGTTGGATCCGGCGCTGTCTTCGTTGATGGAAGATCTGAGCACGATGCCAAGTAAGCACGATCCTTCGAAGACGCTGCTGGACGAGACTCTGGTGGTGGTGATGAGCGAGTTCGGGCGCACGCCGGGCGCCTTGAACAACATGGCCGGGCGCGATCATTACAACCCCTGCTTCCCCGCCCTGTTTGCCGGCGCAGGCGTGAAGGGCGGCAAGATTCTGGGTAAGACCGACCGCGAAGGCGAGCATACGATCGAGACAGGCTGGCATCACAAAGTATCGCCGCGTATTGAGAACGTGGTGGCCACCATGTATTCCGCGCTGGGCTTCGATTGGACGAAGGAGATCAAGAATACGCCTTCCGGTCGCGCGTATCCGTATGTGGATGCGCTGGGGCCGCACGGGTATATTCCCACCGATGAAATCTCGAGTTTGTACACTTAGCCTCTTGCTGGCCGGCGCGGCCTGGTGCGGAGAGCCGGGCATGGTCTTCATTCCCGGCGGCGAGTATTTGCGGGGACGGTCGCACGCCCTTCCCGATGACGGGCTGCCGTGGTATCCGGAAGTGCTGAAGGATGACCGGCCGGTGAAGAAGATCCGTGTCGATGCGTTCTACATGGATGAGCATGAGGTGACGAATGCCGAATACGCGCGCTTTGTCTCAGCCACCAGGCATCGTGCGCCGTATCATTGGCCGGGGGGGAAGATCCCGCAGGGAAAGGAGCGGCATCCGGTGGCGAATGTAAGTTGGGAGGATGCTGCCGCCTACGCAAAATGGGCCGGCAAGCGTCTGCCGACCGAAGCCGAGTGGGAGCGCGCCTGCCGGGGATTGCGCGAGGGCGCGGTGTATCCATGGGGTGCGGCGAAGCCGACGCCCAAACTGGCGAGGTTCGGCGTGGTGAGCGGCCCACAAGATACGGGCCAGTGCGAAGCCAACGAGTTTGGATTGCGGGATATGGCCGGAAATGTGTGGGAATGGACGCTCGATTGGTACGGCCGCGATTACTACGCCGCCGCTCCTTCGGAAAACCCTCCTGGGCCGGATACCGGGCGTTACCGCGTTCTGCGCGGGGGCAGTTGGGCGGATGTGGCGAAGTACCTGACGTGCGCCTACCGCAGTTGGGCACGGCCCGCCGAGCGCAGCCCGAACATCGGCTTCCGTTGCGTCAAACCGCTCGGTAGGAAATAATCCCTGTTGATGCATCGCAGGAGCTTTCTCACGGCGCTGGGGGCCGGGGTCTTGTCGCCGGCCCAAACATCGAAACCCAATGTTGTTTTTATCCTGACGGACAATCACGGCGCATGGACGCTGGGCTGCTATGGGAACCCGGATATCCGCACCCCCCATATCGACCGGCTTGCGAAAGAGGGCGTGCGATTCACGCGAGCCTTCTCCAACAACGCGGTGTGCTCGCCCACGCGGGCGAGTCTGATGACAGGATTGATGCCGTCCCAACACGGCGTGCACCGCTACCTGGGCGCGGCCGGAGCGCAGGTGGGGCCGCGGTCCTACTACACGCTGGAGGAGTTCGAAACGCTGCCGAAAATCCTGGTGCGCGCCGGCTACTCCGCGGGGCTATGCGGCAAATGGCACCTCGGCGACAACCTGCGCCCGCAGCCTGGATTCACGCACTGGATCACGATGCCCCACGGCCACACGCCCGGCTTCTACAACCAGGAGGTGATTGAGAACGGCAAGATACGCCGCGAGCCTACTTACCTCACCGATCTGTGGACCGACCACGCCGTGCGATTCATCGAACAATACAAGGCGAATCCGTTTTTTCTCCTGCTGGCCTACAACGGGCCCTATGGCCTGGGAAATGCGATGAAGGAGCCAAGCCGCAATCGCCATGCGGCCTACTACGCGGACAAGGAACTGGCATCGATGCCGCGCGACGCGGCGCATCCGTGGAATCACAACTACGCGCCGTGGATGCGGGACATCGCCGTGCGCCGCAAGTACGCGGCGGAGGTCAGCGCCATCGATGACGGCGTGGGGCGTGTGCTGGACGCGCTGGAAAAACACCGCCTTCGGGAAAACACGCTGGTGATATTCGTGGGCGACCAAGGGCTCGCCGGGGGACACAGCGGATTCTGGGGCATGGGCGATCACACACGGCCATTGACGGCATTCGATTGGACGATGTGGATTCCGCTGATTGTCTCGCATCGCGGCAAGTCCGCGGCGGGTGCGCGCTGCGAGCGGCTGGTGAGCACCTACGATGTGGCGCCGTCGCTGCTCGATTACCTCGGCTTGCCCAAGCCGCCGCGATCGCCGGGCCGCAATTTCTCACCCGCACTGTTCGGCGACGCCTTGCCCGGATGGGACGACACCGTGTACTTCGAGTTCGAGAACGTGAGGGCCGTGCGCACGGCGGAATGGAAGTATATCGAGCGCATTCACGAGGGACCTAACGAGTTGTACGACCTGCGCAAGGACGCGGGAGAGCGGTTGAATCTCTACGGAGTGAAGGGCCACGAACAGATCGCGGCGGAACTTCGTGGCAAGCTGACGGCTTTCTTCTCGCGCTACGCGGATGCGAAGTACGACCTTTGGAAGGGTGGATCGTCGAAGAGTGGATTGATCACCGGCAAGCTGTTCGGCCGCGAAATTCAGGAAGGAAAAGGGCAATGACACGGAGAGAGATGTGGAAGGCGTTCCTTGGGGCCGCGGCAATGCCCGCGGCCGCCCAGGAACAGGCGGCGCGCAAGATGAACGGCCTGCCGCCACTGAAGATTACCGGCTTCAAAGTGATCACCACCAATGGAGGGAAGGGCTACCGCTGGGTCTTCCTGAAGTTGCTGACCAGCGAACCGGGGCTGTATGGAATCGGCACGGCGAGCAATCATTTTCAAACGCTGGCCGTGGCCACGGCGTTGGAAAAGCATCTGGGGCCGTGGTTGATTGGGAAGGAAGCGGATCGCATCGAAGATCTGTGGCAGAGCGCGCACTACCGAACCTATTGGCGCAACGGGCCGGTGAACAACAATGTGCTCAGCGCACTCGACATGGCGCTGTGGGACATCAAGGGCAAGCGTGCCAACATGCCCGTGTATGAGTTGCTGGGCGGCAAGGCGCGCGATGCGGTGCCGTGCTATGACCACGCCAGCGGCCGCGACATGGATTCGGCCGTGGCCAGCGTGCAGGCATCGATGGCCAAGGGGTTCCGGCATATTCGCGTCCAGTATGGAGCGGGTGGATACGGCGGCGGCGGATTCATTCCCGCCAAACAGGGCAATCGTCCCGAGGGCGGCTATCAGGGTGCGGCCTTCGACGAAGAGACCTACGTGAACACAATCCCCAAGGTGTTCGAGTACGTTCGCAGCAAGGTCGGCTTCGAACCCAAGCTCTGCCACGATGCGCATTCGCACCTCAGCGGCATCAACGCCGTGGAGCTCTCGCGGCGCCTGCAACCTTTCCAGATGCTGTTCCTCGAAGACGTGCTGGCGCCGGAACAGATCCATTGGTACAAGCAGATCCGGCAGGTGTGCACGACGCCGCAGGCCGTGGGCGAAGTGTTCAGCCATCCCTACGAGTACGTGCCCCTTGTGGTGGATCGCGCGATTGACTTCGTGCGCTGCCGCGTGTCGGCGATCGGCGGCATCACGCCGGCCAAGAAACTGGCCGTGCTCTGCGAGCCCTTCGGTTGCAAGACTGCGTTTCAGGAAGGCGGTGAAAACGATCCCGTGAATCAACTCGCGGCCTATCACGTGGACATCTCCAGCACGGCGTTCGGCATTCAGGAAGAGAACGCGTTTCCCGAATCGGTGCATGAGATGATGCCGGGCTGCGCGCAGATCCGCAAGGGCTATCTCTATGGCAGCGGCAAGCCGGGCCTGGGCATCGACATCGATGAACGGATCGCCGCGAAGTACCCGCTGGGCGAGATCCGCGACGGCGGAGCATACCCCACCGACCGCACTTTGGAGGGCGCCGTAGTGCGGCCCTGACATCTGCCATATCAGCAATTTCCGGGGCAAAGTATGGGAAGCTAGAAGTTACCGGAAATTCAGGGATGAGACACTTCACCTACCGGTCCCTGGCCGAGTTGAAGGAAGATGCAGCAAGGCTAGGCACCGAACACGTTCATTTTCTCGAAGACAGTGAGGGGATACGCGCGGCGCTCGCGCGGCCTGTCGATGTCGGCGGATTTCGCGTGGGCAACTCGATCGCCATTCATCCGATGGAGGGCTGCGACGGTACGCTCGACGGCAATCCCGGCGAGCTGACATTCCGCCGCTACACGCGCTTTGGGCATGGCGGGGCCAAGCTGATCTGGTTTGAAGCAACCGCCGTGCGCGACGAAGGGCGCGCCAATACGCGGCAACTGGCGATTCACGAAGGAACGCTGAAGGAACTGGCGCGTCTGTTGGAAGTAACCCTGGAGGCGCACCGGAAAGAGTTCGGCTCGGCCGACGATGTGCTGGCGCCCCTGCAATTGACGCACTCCGGGCGCTACAGCGTGCCGAAGCGGATCATTGCCAACGCCAATCCGGTGGTGAACGCGAAGTTCGGCATGCCGGCGGATTATCCCATCATCAGCGACGACGAGTTGGAGCGGCTGGAGGACGATTACGTGGCGGCGGCGAAGCTGGCATACAAGGCCGGTTTTCGCGCCGTGGACATCAAGGCCACGCACGGCTACCTGCTCTTTGAATTGCTGGGCGCGAAGCTGCGGCCGGGCAAGTACGGCGGTTCGCTGGAGAATCGAACACGCTTCCTGCGAAATGTTTTGGCGAAGATTCGCAATGAGTTCGGCCACCGCATGCTGCTCGCCATGCGCCTGGGCTGTTATGAAGGCGTACCGTTTCAGCGCGATCCGGAAACCGGGCTAGGCGTTCCGCTGCCATACAGCACACCCTACGAACACGGCTTCGGCAACGATGCCAACGATCCGATGCGGGAAGACCTCACCGAGGTGAAGCAGGCCATCGCCGGCTTCCGCGAGGCAGGCTTGCAATTGCTGAACGTCTCGCTCGGCTCGCCGTATTTCAACCCCCATATCGGTCGGCCGTTTGAAAAGCCGGATGAGGGCAATTATGAATCGCCGGAGCACCCGTTGGTGGGCGTGGACCGCCACTTCCGCATCGCCGGCGAATTGCAGCGCACCTTTCCCGATCTGCCGATGGTGGGCACGGGCTATTCGTGGTTGCAGATCTACGCCATTCACGCGGGCGCCAGCAACATTGCCGACGGCAGCATCCGCTTTTTCGGCATGGGACGCAACGCTCTTGCCTATCCCGAATTCGCCCGCGACGCCCTCCGCACTGGCACTCTGGATGACAAGCGGGTATGCCGCACGGTCACCTTCTGCACCTATCTCATGCGTCAAAAGCACAATGCTCTCGGGCAATTCGAAACCGGATGTCCGCCGTACGATAAGGAAGTCTACGGGCCGGTGATCAAGCTGGCCCGCCAGACGAAACCGAAGTAACACACCACAGGCCGCACGTTCGATACATTAGGAAACTCCAACTCATGGCATTGCGTTTCTACAATACGCTTACGCAACAAACCGAAGAATTCGCGCCGATGCATCCGCCGACGGTGGGCATGTACACCTGCGGACCCACGGTCTGGAACTACGTCCATATCGGCAACCTGCGCACGTTCACTTCGCAGGATATATTGCGGCGCTGGCTGCGATACCGCGGCTATACGCTGAAGCACGTCATGAACATCACGGACGTGGACGACCGCATTATCCAACAGGCGGCCGCCGCCGGCCAGTCGATATACGATTACACCGAACAATATACGAAGGCCTTCTTTGAAGACACCGGAAAAGTGCGGCTGGAAAAGCCGGAGATCGTCTGCAAGGCGACCGATCACATTCCGGAGATGGTGAATGTCATTCAACGCCTGGCCTCCAATGGCTGCACGTACGAAAGCGAAGGCTCCACCTATTTCCGCATCGCCGCATTTCCGGAGTACGGCAAGCTGGCGCATCTGCACTTTGAAGGAATGAAGGCAGGCGCGCGCGTCGACACCGACAAGTACGACAAGGAAAACGCCCGCGATTTCGTGCTGTGGAAAGCGAAGAAAGAAGGCGAGCATTCCTGGGATACGCCGCTTGGCGAGGGCCGTCCGGGCTGGCACATCGAGTGTTCGGCGATGGCCATGAAGTACCTCGGCGAGACGCTGGACATTCACGCCGGCGGCGTCGACCTGGTGTTTCCCCATCATGAGAACGAGATCGCGCAATCGGAAGGCGCCACCGGCAAGCCGTTCGTGCGCTTCTGGCTGCACACCGAACACCTCATGGTGGAAGGCCAGACGATGTCGAAATCGCTGGGGAATTTCTACACCCTGCGCGATCTGTTCGACAAGGGCTATACCCCGGAAACGGTGCGATACCTGCTGGCATCGGTGCCCTATCGCAAGCAGTTGAACTTCACTTTCGACGGGCTGAAGTCGGCGGCCACGGCGATTGAACGCTTGCGCAATTTCGAACTCCGTTTGAAGACCTCCAAGTTCGCCGACGGCGTGAATGCGGCTTTGCAGGAACGCACGGCGGCCGCCGTACGCCAGTTTGAAGAAGCGCTGGATGACGATTTGAACACGGCCGGAGGGCTGGGCGCGATCTTCGAGTATGTGCGCGACGCGAATACGGCGATGGATGCCGGGGAGTTCCTGGCCGGCAACGTGGCCGGAGCGCTGGACCTGCTGGCGCGCTTCGACTCCGTCTTCGACGTGCTGCGGCCCAGCATTGCCGAGGGCGCGGTCGGCGATGCGGAGATCGAAGCGATGATCGCCGAACGCACCGCCGCCAAGAAGAGCCGCAACTTCGCCCGCGCCGATGAGATTCGCAAGCAATTGCTCGATCGGGGTGTCATTCTGGAAGACACCAAAGAGGGCGTTCGCTGGAAGAGGAAGTGACAGACGTGAAGATCGAAACGAAAGCCGTTCATGCCGGGGATCGCAAGAAATCGTCGGCGGCGATTCCCGTGACCACGCCGATCTACACCGCGGCCAGCTTCATATACGAAGAGGTGGAAACGCTCGATAAGGTGTTCGGGCGGGAGATTCCCGGCGACTCCTACGCGCGCTATGAAAACCCCACCAACCGTGCTCTCGAGGAACTGCTGGCATCGCTCGAAAACGGCGCCGCGGCGCTGGCGTGCGCATCGGGCATGACGGCCATTCAGTTCGCCCTCACCACGGCGCTGATGGACCGGCGCAAACACATCGTCGCAGCCAATGCGCTGTATGGCGCGACGATTCGCATGCTCCAGAGTATTTTCGAACCGCTCGGCGTGGAAACCACATGGGTGGATATCTGCGATCTGGACGCCGTGGAAAAGGCAATCGCGGAGAACAAACCGGGCTGTGTGTTGATGGAAACCATCTCCAATCCGCTGCTGCGCGTGGGCGACATGGCCCGCGTTGCCGGGCTTGCCAGGGGTGTGGGCGCCGCGCTGGTGGTGGACAACACCTTTGCCACCCCCGCGATGGTGCGGCCGCTGGAGCTGGGCGCGCACCTGGTGGTGCACAGCCTGACGAAGTATCTTTCCGGGCACGGCGACGTGCTCGGTGGGGCGGTCATCTCCGACGATTCGCATGCCGAATCCCTGCGCGCGCTGAGCCGCACGGCGGGGCCCGTGCTGGGGCCGTTTGAGAGTTATCTCACGATGCGCGGCATCAAGACGTTCCCGCTGCGGTTTGAAAGGCAGTGCCAGAACGCCTGCCGCATCGCGCGGTGGCTTGCCTCTCAACCGGCCGTGGCCCGCGTCTACTTCCCCGCCGACCCCAAACATCCCGATGCGGATGTGATTCGGAAACAATTCCCCGAGAATTGTTTCGGCGCCATGATCAGCTTCGAATTGAAGGATGCCGCCCAGCCGGAGGTGTTCCGGTTCATGGACAAGCTGAAGCTGGTGGTGCGGGCCACCTCTCTCGGCGATGTGCACACGATGGTGCTCTACCCCACCATGGCGTCGCACCGCGATGTCTCTCCGCGGCAGCGCCGGCGCATGGGAATCGGAGACAATCTGTTGCGGCTGTCGGTGGGCATCGAGAGCACGGACGACATCGTCGCCGACCTTGCGCAGGCCATGGCGTAGGCACATACTGGTGGATGGCGATGACCCATCCGCATCTGCTCGCAAACAAGCTCGTCACCGGCATGAGGATGACTCGCGAGGATTTTCTGCGAGCCTGGGAGGACTCTCCCGAGTTGAAGAATGCGGAGTTGATTGAAGGGATTGTCTACGTGCCATCTCCCGTCAGCCCCTCCCATGGGTTTTACGATTCCTTGATTCACGCGTGGCTCGTGATCTACGCATCCTCCAACCGGGAACTGGAAGCCGGCAACAGCGCCACATGGATGATGCTGGAGAGCGCGCCTCAGCCGGATGCTCACCTTCGGCGCCTTCCGGAATTCGGCGGCCAATCCAGAATCGCGGAGAACAAATTTTTCGGCGCTCCCGAACTGGCGGTGGAGATTTGCGTCACCAGCCGCGAGGTCGACTTCGGGCCCAAATTGGCGCTTTACCAGCGCGCCGGGGTCCGCGAATACATCACGTTGGAAACACTCATCCCGCGGGTGGAATGGCGCGTGCTCGATGGCGGCTCGTACCGCTCCTTGCAGCCGGACAACGATGGAATCTATCGCTCGGAATCCTTTCCCGGGTTATGGCTCAACACGAAAGCGCTCTGGGCCAGAGACAGCGCCGCGGTCATCGCCACGGTGCAGCAGGGCATCGCCGCTAACGCGACGCCGAAAGCCGCTCCACACGCGGAATAGCCAGCAACAACACCGCCAGCGCAACCGGATAGAGAACGCCGCACGCCACCAGCACCGGTGCGAAAGATACGGCATCCACGATTCTCCCCACGGCAAGCGAAGACAGAAATCCGGCCAGTCCGCCGGCGGTACCTGTGAGCCCCACCACCGTCCCCACGCTCGATGACGGAAACAGATCCCCGATCAGCGTCATGTAGTTCGTCATCCAGAAGCCGTGCGCGAACATCAGGCAGGCCATCAACACCACGGCCCAGAATGCGTCGGGTGCGATCATCGCAAGCATCGAAACGGGCGTCAAAAACGCCGCCGCCGACATCACGGTTTTGCGCGCCTTGCCGATGCTCCAACCGCGCCGCACCAGGCCGTCGGAGACCGCGCCTCCGATCAATGAGGAGATGCCGAGAGTCAGAAACGGGATCCACGCCAGCCGCCCGATCTCTTCCAACGATGCTCCACGCTCACGGCTGAGATACTGCGGAATCCAGAACATGTAAAAGTAAAAAACGGGATCGAAGAGGAATCGCGCGAGCAGCAGTCCCCACACTTCGCGCCGCGCCATCAGCGTC
Source organism: uncultured Candidatus Solibacter sp. (assembly GCA_964402295.1). Classification (GTDB taxonomy): domain Bacteria; phylum Acidobacteriota; class Terriglobia; order Bryobacterales; family Bryobacteraceae; genus CADEFT01. The sequence continues at coordinate 67,354 of CAYOBO010000012.1, forward strand.
GCCATCGGCCAGGGCTTCTCCGCCGCCACTTCCGCGGCCGGCAACACGGCTGGCGTGCGATACAGAAGGAACCAAGCAGCCACCCAGATCACTCCGATCGCGCCGGTCGCCAGAAATGCTCCACGCCATCCCACCAGCGTCGATACCCACACAATCAACGGCGGCGCCAGCACAGCGCCCATCGCCGAACCGCCCGTGGTGGCGATGCCCATTGCCAGTGCACGCTCGCGCGCCGGGAACCATTCCAGAATGCCGCGGGCGGCGCCAGGGAAGCATCCGCCTTCGCCCACCCCCAACAGGAACCGGTACACGGTGAGATCGCCCGCACCGCGCACGGCTGCGTGCAGCAAGCTCGCCAGCGTCCAGAAGGCGACGGCAACCCCCAGACCCGCGCGCGTCCCCCAGAAATCGATCATCCGTCCACCGAGCGTGAACATGACGCTGTAGGCAAGCGTGAACGCCGACACGGCATTCGAGTATTCCACGTTGCCGATGCGCAGATCCGCGAGAATGCGCGGCGCAAGTACAGACAGCACCTGGCGGTCAAAGAAGCTGAGCGCGGCGGCGCAAAAGAGCAGCCCGGCCACCACCCAGCGGAATCGGTCCTGCACTTAGGCGTTCTCCGGCGTCACGCGCACGGCTTCGATATTCAGAATGTCGGCGATCTTTTCGATACTCCCCGCACGGTGTCCAATGCCGAGCGCGAAATGATGCGTCGGCCCCTCGCGCACCCAGCGTTTGAGGAACGTGCGGACATCCGGCGCGAAGAATCCGCGCGTGTTGGTATTGCCCGTCGGTGGAATCGGACCGTGCACGCTGCGCCCTTCGGCCAGCACGAACTTGAACCGTCCGTTGCCGGTCACGCCGATGCTCAACATGGTGATGGGGCCTTCCTTGATTTTGAACTCGACGCTGGCGCCGTGGCCCGGCTTGCCATGATACTTCGTCAGGCTGCGCAGCACCGGCTTTCCGTCGGCGATGTTCAGATGGTGCGGCCCGTCGTGGCCCACCAGCACGAAGCCCTCGTTGAAATCCACGGGATGAAATTCGGCGAAGCTGCCGCCGATGTTCAGCCGGTCTTCGATGAGCATGGCCACGCAGGTTTTCAGATCGGATTCGCCGCACATGGGAAAGCCCGCCGCGGTCAGCAGCGAATTGCCCACGATGAGGTTCGTCACCAGTTTGCGCAGCGGCGAATCCGGTGCGCCTTCGTAGTAATACGCAAGGCCGTCCAGGGCGTGCTCCTCGACGAAGCGGTCCAGCGCCACTGCCACGCGCGCAGCCGTTTCCAGATCCTCCGCCTTCAGCTTGCATGTAATGGGATCGGATACCGGATCCGGAGTATCGAAAATTTCCAGGATCTGGCGCTTCTTCACTTCCGCATCGGCATCCGTCACCGCGTCGAGGTGCCGCAGCAGATCATCCGCTTCCGTCTGCACAACGTGGCAGCCAAATGCGGCCGTAAGCGCCGTCTGATCGGTCTGCATATCGAGCATGTTCTCGATCGGATGGCCGAAATGCCCGATGCGCGCATGCTTTAGATCGTGCAATACATGGGCAATCGAGCACCATTCGGCGATCTCCGCATCGGCGGCGGGATCGTCGTGCAGCGTGCCCAGAATCACCGGCGGAGGCTTGCGCCCCATGCGGATGGCCACGCCCGTGAATTCCGGCACGGAGCAGAAATCGTCGTTCGCCAGTTGCATGTGCGTGGAGGCGATGGTGTAGTCCAGCGCTTTGCGCGGTTGCAGCGCCACCAGCACGATAGGCACATCCAGGTCGCGAATCAGCACGCCGAACGTAGCCGACGTGGCATAGGTCACCATGTCGCAGAAGATCAAATCCAGATTCGCCGCCTTCAGCCTGTCGCGCAACGCGTAGGCCGGCTGCGCGCTGTCGATCATGCCGAACTGGAGCACTTCCACATGATGTGGCGCCAGCTTCTCTTCGAGCGCGCGCAGCTTGGCGTGCATCTCATCCAGCAATCCGGGAAATTGCGCCCAGTAGGTGCGATGTCCCACTCCGAAGATTCCGACCCGCGCAAATAGGGGCTTGCGGCGCGGGATGCGCACCTGGGGCAGCCCCAGCGCATCGAGTACGCTTTCCTGTTTCAAGATGAATGCCTCTTCTAAAAGATTAGCTTCAAGGCGAGTTGGATCTCGCGTCCGTTAATGCGGGTGCCGCGGATGACGCCGAATTGCGCCGTGCCCGCGGTCAGGTTCGGATCGGCGAAAGAAGCGTGATTGAAGCCGTTGAAGAACTCGGCGCGGAACTGCGCATTCAGCGGCTCGCGCGAACCCATCGGAATGAACGTGTTCTTCATGATGGTGAAATCGAAGTTGTTCACCCCCGGCCCAACGATGACGCCGTTGCCCGAGTTCCCAAAGCGTCCGAATGGGTGATTGACGAAGCAGGATGTGTCGAACCAGCGGTTGATGGTGCGGCCCGAATCCAGGTTGCCGTCGCACAACCGGTCCGCCCGGTTCGTGTCCTGCCGGCCCACGTTGGTGGAAACCGACGATATGGGCGTCAGGGGGAAGCCGCTATGCACGGTGTAATTGCCCTGCAATGACCAGCCGCCCACCATTGTATTGGCGGCGCCCGAAGCTCCGGTGAAGTAGCGCCGCCCCTTGCCAAACGGCAATTCGTAAATCCACGCCATCGTCAGGCGCTGCTTCTGGTTGAACTCGAGCGGCGCATATTCCGCGCGGCGATTCCGGGCATCCTGCTGCCGTGACTGGTCGCCGAACAGCGCACCGCCGATGCCCATCACCTTCGAATACGTGTATGCGCCCAGCAGCGAGAAGCCGCCGGCGAAGCGCTTATTCAGCTTCACATTCAAAGAATGGTAGTTGGAGTTGTCCAGCGAACTCACATAGCTGACGTCGCCGATGTTCGGGTTCGGCCGGCGGCTGATGACGGGCGTGGGACGCGTCGGATCGGGATCGAGGAACGCTTGATTCGGCAGATCGCGCCCGGTCAATTTATGCGCCGCGTTGCCGACATATGCGGTCTCCCATAGCAGTCCGTTGGCCAGTTCGCGCTGGATGCCGAAGTTCCATTGCCAAGTGTAATTGGTGCGCCAGTTCGCATCGAGCGAGAAGACATTGACGTTGGGCGCAAGCGCGATCTTGCCCGCGGCATCGCGTACCTGCACGCGCGGGAACAGCCGTCCCACCAAGTCCGGCACGTTCGGATTCGATGTCAGCGTGGTGTCGATGACAAACGGCGGCGAGAGTTGGAAGGAAGAGAATTCCGATCCGCGCGGTTGGCCGTAAAAAACCCCAAAACCCGTGCGAATCACGGTCTTCGGCGTCGCCGCGTAGGCGATCCCGATACGCGGTGCGAAGTTGTTCCGGTCCGGCTGGTGCAACTGCGAGATGTCCTCGTCCAGTTTCAGAAAGCGGCTGCCGTAGAGGTCAAAGATCGCCAAATCGCCGAACCGCTCGTAATAGGGCGTTTGGTATTCGTAACGCAAGCCAAGGTTCAGTGTCAGCTTCTGGCTGAGGCGGATTTCGTCCTGTGCGTAGAAGCCGGTGTAGTAATACTTCAGCGACACCCACCCATTGCTTTCGCCGAACAACGTGGCGCGGCCCGTGTACGGATGCCCTAACACAAGGTCCGCCACCGCATTCCCCGTGCGCGCCACACCGGGCTGGTTGGTGAAACGGTTTTCGAACGTGAGAATGCCGTTCGGCGTCTGCTGCACACGGCCCGCGGGGCGATAGTAGCGCCCGTCGAATCCGAACTTGATCGAATGCTTGCCTCGCACCCAACTCAGATCGTCCGCCAGCGAGTAGAAGTTCTCGCGCGGGCCTGCGGGCTGGAACGCGTTGGCGCCGATGGTGGTCAATCCGGCTACGGCCAACTGCGGCAGTCCGAATGCATCGGTCGATGGAGTCAGGTTGACGATGCCGAACTCCTCCACCGCCAGGTTCCGGTCCGCAAGCGGAAAGCCGTTGCGATCTTCGAAGAATGTCCACGCGGCGCGAAATTGATTCACCGTCGATGGACTGAAGGTGTGGGATTCCTGCACGGTCAGGCTCACCGCCTTTGAGTTTTGCCGGCCGCCGGTTAATGGAATACCGGACGGAGACAACGTTTCGCCCTTGCTATAAGACAACCGGCCGAAGATGGAGTCGCGCGATCCAAGCTGGTGGTCGATGCGTGTGTGGAACTGGTTGGAATCCGACTGTCCGGATGCGCTCACGACATAATTGAATCCACCCGACCCCGGTGCGTTCGGAGAAGGATAATATTGCAGCGCGGCGGTCCCCATGCGCCCGAAACGTGCTTTGGGAATGATGTTGCCCGCAAAAGCCTGCCGCGTGTTCGACGCTGCGTTGAAGGTGGCTGGATCGAAGATCGGCTGGCCTTCGGTGAAGTTGCCGTCCCGTTGCAGCGCCGTCGGCACGCTGCGGAACAGCGTATTGGCGCGGCGCGTGCGCAGCCCTTCGAAATTCGCCATGAAAAACGTCTTGTTGCGCAGGACCGGGCCGCTCACCACCGCGCCGAATTGATTGCGGCGCAGCGGATCCACGCGCGGCGAAAAGAAGCTGCGCGCATCGAGCTTGTTGTTGCGGATGAACTCGAACAACGTACCGTGAAAATCGTTCGTGCCGGAACGCAGCGTCAGGTTAATGCCCGCGGGGCTCCGTCCGAATTCCGCGGCAAAGTCGTTTTGTTGAATCTTGAACTCCTGAATGGCTTCGATCGAGGGGGAGAACGCTGGTTTTCCGCTGGTTTCGGTGCGCGTATCCACGCCATCGAAGTAGAAGCCAATCTGGTTGGCGCGCTGCCCGTTGATCGCCAGTCCGTTGCTCTGGCTCGTTGTTCCCAGTTCCGTAACGCCCGGCACCAGTTTCGCGAGATCCAGAAAATTCCGGCCGTTCAGCGGCAGTTCCACCACTTCCCGTTGCCCGATAACCTGTCCCACCTCGGCGCTGCGCTGATCGAGCACCGGAGTGATGGCGGCCACCTCCACCGTCGTGCTGGTTTCCCCGACGTCCAGACGCACATCGTGTGTCACCTGCTGGGACACCTGCACTTCCATCTTATGCGCGGCGTATGACTTGAACCCTTGCATTTCCACCCGCACGGTATAAAAGCCGGGCTGCACCAGCGGAAACAGGTAGGCGCCGGAAGCGTCCGTGGTAGCGACCCGTTCCTGACTGGTCCCTTCATTGAGCAGCGTGACCTTCGCCGACGCGATCACGGCGCCCGTGGAATCGGTCACCTGTCCGGCGATGCTGCCCGTGGATACCTGGCCGTGCAGCGGCATCAGCGTAACAAGCGCCGCGGCGATGAACGGCAACAGAGATGGACGCACTTGGTTCATCGAAACACCTCAAAGATTGGAATAGCCCTTGGGAGCGGAATCTATGCAAGGTTGTTTATCGCAGCCGCGCAGGGGAAGGAATACAGAGTGTGGGCTGAGCCGTTCGTCTCACTCCGCGATACGTCATAGCCGCCAAACAGGCTGATTTCCTAATTGAGCGCAAATGAATGCGTCCCACAGCGCCACCAATTTGTATCGTCAGGCGAGACGAACGTCACCCAATCAAAGGGGTGGCGAGAAACTGCGGCATCACCCTGTCGAGCGGATATACACGGTCCACATTGGCCTTGGCGATCAACTCATGCTTTGCGAAAACAGCGGGAGGAACCGTGCGGCCCGCCAGGATGGACTCGGCCAGACGGATCACTTCGTCACCGTAGCGCTCCGGAAAATAGGCAACCGATCCCACCAGCGGACTCCCCTTCCGGCGCATCTCCAGGCGCGCCTCGAGCGTGGCGTTCTGCCCCATCACGGCGCAATCCCGGGCGCGGCCCGCTTCCTCGAATGCGCGAATGGCGCCCAGTGCCATCCGGTCGTTGCCCGCCAACACCACCGTTCGCCGCGGCGGTGCGTGACGCAAGCGCCGCCGCACGGCCTCGAACGTTTTCTCCAGGGAGCCCCGTCCGTCCATTTCCGTCGTTTCAGCATGTTCCACGGAAGACAACGATTCGCGCAATCCCGCCAGCATCCCGCTCACACGGAGTTTGACCAACGGACCAGCCACCTCTTCCTCAATCAATAGTATGGATGCGACCTCGCCTTTCCAGTTTTCTTTCACCCAACGCCCCATGGCCCGCCCGCCGATCAATCCAGCCTGATAGTTGTTGGCGCCAAAGAACGTGGCGCCGGGGTGAGGAATCTCAATGGCGATGACAGGAATCCCCGCCTCCACGAATCGCGAAGCAATCACCGGCGCCAGTCTTTCATGGCTTTGAAATTCGATCACAAGATCCACGCCTTCCCGCACTAACAACTCCGCGTTGCGCAGAGCCGTGCGCGGACTGCGGTGGCTGCTCACCGTCACCAGTTCGATGCCGGCCTCCGCCGCGGCGCGCTGCACGCTCTCCGTCACGGCTTTGGAAAACGGCGTATCCACGCCGCGCGTGGCAAACCCTATTCGGTAACGGCGGCGATTCGGAACCCGCACGGCGCTGCGAAACCGCGCATCGCCGACTCGTTCCAGCAGCCCCTCCCGCGCCAGCGTACGCAGCAGGCGCGCCGCGGTCGCTTTATGCAAGCCGGTGCGCTCGACGAAGTCGCGCAGGCGCAACACCTCATCGTCCTGTCGAAAGCACTTCAGCAGCCGGCAGGCACGCTCCACCGCCTGCACGCCATCGGACTCCGTCTCATGATGCGATACGGCCGGCTTGCGGCTACGATGCCGCACTCCGCTCGATTCAGCCATTCCACCCACCTTTCGTCTCGCTCCATGATACAAGATGGCAGATGAGCCAGACACTTGACGCGGGCGCCGCATCGCGTCCAAATGAAAGCCATGACACGCCTCGTCCGCCACGTCTTGCCGGTTGCCCTGCTGCCGCTAGGGTTGTATCTCTCCGGCCAGGGCAGTGACCCGCTGGAGCAAGGCTTTCGGGAGCCACCCATCGGCGCACGCCCCAGCTTCTATTTCCTGCTGCTCAACGGTTACCTGAATCGCGGTTATCTGGAACAGGAATTGCGCGAGTACCGCGACGCGGGCTTCGGCGGACTCTGCCTCTTCGACATGGGGGCGCGAGGCGACAAAAGCGCACAACCGCCCGCGGGCCCACCGTTTCTCGGCAAAGAATCCGCCGAAGACATCGCGCACGTCATTCGCACCGCCGGCAAGCTCGGCATGGACGTCGATCTCTCCGTCAGCAGCAGTTGGGACATGGGCGCGAGTTGGGTAAAGCCGGAGGAAGCGAGCATGACTCTGCTGACCTCGCACATCGACATCGACGGCGCACAGCAGATCGACCAACAACTCCCGCTCCCTGCGCTTCCCGCGGAGACTCCCAAAAGCCCCGATGGCCAGCCTCTGTTTCGCAAGGAGATCGCCACGCTCGCCATCCCGAATCCGAAAGCGCTCGAAGGCTATACCTTCGTGCTGCAACTGGAGCCACCGTGGCCACGCCAGATCGAGCGCGTCGTATTGTTCAACACCAACAGTGGTGAAGCCGAGAACCACTACACGAAGGATTTCACGGTCAGCGTTTCGCAGACCACCGCGGACGCACCGGCTTTTCGTCAAATCGTCAGCGGCTCTTTGGAACCTCGCGAAGGAGCGCAACCCTATACGTTCGCGCCAACACCGGCCCGATACGTAAAGCTCACACTGCGCAACGGCCACAATCCCCAATCGGGCAAGCTGCAACTCGGCGAGTTTCAGGTGTGGTCCACGGACCGTCGCAACGTCGCCATATCGCACCGCGTCAACCGCATGATCGACGGCGCGGAAATCGTGCGCCAGCCTGCCTCGCTCGGGCAGTTGGGCAATTGGGCCGCGGCGAATATCCACGACAACGTGCTGAGCGGCCCGCGCGGCAGTTGGGCATCGGGCCCCGCCCCGCTGCGCATCGATCGTGCCTCCGAGATACGGGACATCAGCCGGCACGTCGATACATCGGGCAGGCTGCGCTGGAGCGCACCCGCCGACCGTTGGCGCATCGTTCGATATCTTGCCGTGAACACCGGCGAGCGGCTGAAAGTGCCCAGCCCGAATTCCGACGGACTGGCTACTGACCACTTCAGCGAACAGGCCACCGTAAACTACATCAACGAAGTCATCCGCCGCCTCCAGCCGGCCGTCGGCGACCTGCGCGCCTCGGCGTTGAAGGAGTTGTACCTCGCCAGCTACGAAGTGCGCGGGCAGGTCTGGACGCCGTCGTTCCTCGAGGAATTCCGCAAGCGCCGCGCATACGATCTCACCCCGTACCTGCCCGTGCTCACCGGAGGACAGATCGAGAGCGAGGACACCACCGAGCGCGTGCTCTACGATTACCGCAAAACGCAGGGCGAACTCCTGGTGGACCACTACTATCGCGCAGCGGTACGCACCGCGGCGAAAGCCGGACTCGGCGTGGAATCGGAAGCAGGCGGCCCGGGACCGCCCATCCACCAGGTGCCTGTCGATGCCTTGCTCGCCAACGGCGCTGTCACATCCGTGCGCGGCGAGTTCTGGCCGTACCGGCAGAACGCCGCGGCAATGTGGGTGGTGAAGGAGACAGCATCCGCCGCGCACATCTATGGCAAACCCATCGTCAGCATGGAGGCGTTCACCTCCAGCTATCACTGGTACGAAGGGCCCCAGGATTTGAAAGCCTCCGCGGACCGCGCCTTCGCCGAAGGGATGAATCACGTCGTATGGCACACCGCATCGCATCAGCCGCCCGAAGCGGGCAAGCCCGGATGGGTATACTACGCCGGGACGCATCTGACGCCGAACGTCGTCTGGTGGCCGATGGCGCGCCCGTTCCTCGATTACCTGGCACGTGTGTCCTTTCTACTGCGGCAAGGGCTGCCCGTCAGCGATGTGCTCTACTACTACGGCGATCAGGGCTACAACTTCGTCCCACCCAAGCATGTCGATCCGTCGCTTGGCTTCGGCTTCGATTACGACGTGACAAACGCCGATGCGCTGATTCGCCGGCTGGCATTCCAGGACGGCCGCCTCACGCTTCCCGAGGGCACCCGTTACGCTCTGCTGGCGCTGCCGGATCGCGAGGACATCGATCTGGAAGCGCTGCGCAAGCTGGCCACTCTGGTGGAACAAGGCGCCACCGTCGTTGGCCGCAAGCCCTCGCGATCCACCGGCTACAGCGATCATTCCAATCGCGACCGGCAGGTCCGTGACATCGCCGATCGCCTTTGGGGAAGCGCCTCGACAGCCACCGGCGAACACGCCTTCGGCAAAGGCCGCGTCGTTTGGGGCCGCGCCTTACGCGATGTCCTTGCCGGCATGGGAGTCACTCCCGATCTGCAATTCTCCGGCGATGCGGCAAACATCGACTTCGTTCACCGCCGTACCGCAACCGCGGACATTTACTTCGTTCGCAACAAGTCGAAGCAGTGGATCGAAGGCGACGCCACCTTCCGCGTCAGTGGCCGGCAGCCCGAGATTTGGGATGCCGCCACCGGCGCCATGGAAGCGCGCAGCGGCGCCAAGTTGCGCCTCCGCCTCGCTCCCGACGGCTCAACCTTCGTGGTCTTTCGCAATAAAGCAGCCGCACCGCGGCCGGCGCCGCCACCCGCCACCACAGTCGATATCGATGGTCCGTGGCAGGTACACTTCGCACCCAATCTCGGCGCACCCGAACAGGCCACGTTCCCGCAGCTCATTTCCTGGACGCAGCACACCGACGACGGCATCCGCTACTACTCCGGCATCGCCGAATACCGCAAGCAATGGATGATGCCGCAAACCAACGCCCGCCACTTCATGCTCGACCTCGGCGACCTATGGGCGGTGGCCGAAGTCATTGTCAACGGCAAGCAGCCGAAGATCGCATGGCAGCGCCCGTTCCAGGTCGATATCACCGCGGACGTGCACCCCGGCGCGAACGACATCCGCATCCGCGTGGCGAACAACTGGGTGAACCGGCTGGTGGGCGATGCCAGGGGCGCGGGTCCGCGAATCGCCCGGACAAACGTGACCACCAATTCGCCCTCCGGAACACCGTGGGCACAAGTCGAGCCACGCGCCTCCGGCCTCTTCGGCCCCGTCCGCATCTCGATGCGTTAGCCGTTGTTCCGCGGGGTGATTTGCGGCGTGACGCGCCGGCCGGCGTACGGGAAGCGCCGGTCCAACAAGGCCCAATCCATCTCCAGCCCCAGGCCGGGCCGATCCGATGGCTGCACGCCGCCTCCCGATTGCGTGGGAAACGTGCCGTGCGTCAATTCCGTGAACAGCGCCTCGCTGCCGCCGTCCCACTCCTGCGCCAGAAAGTTGCGCACCGGCATCATCGCTTGCAACGAAGCCACGTGGGCCACCGGACCGTACCACATATGGGGCGCCATCTCGCCTCCATAGATTTCGCAAAGCGCCGTAATCTTGCGCAATTCGGTGATGCCGCCGCAATGCACCACATCCGGTTGCAGGATGCGCGCGCCCCGGGCATCCAGCAACGCCTTGAAATCGTAACGTGTCAGCAATCCTTCCCCGCCGGCAAGCGGCACCGGACTGCGCGCCGCTACCTCTCCGAGCGCCTGCGGATTCTCCCGCAGCACCGGCTCCTCGATGAACCACGGCCGGTAAGGCGCAACGGCCTCGGCGAACGCAATCGCAGAACGCACCGTAAATGTTTCAAACATTTCCAGTGCAATCTCGAAATCCGCACCCCCCGCTTTGCGCACCGCCGCGATATCGGCCACCGTGCGCCGGATGCGCTCCTGCTCATTGCCGTGGCGCGGCACCACCCATTTCACCGCCGTCCAACCTTTCGCCTTCGATTGCGCGGTCCAATCCGCCCATCCCGATTCCGTTCGCGACTGCACACCGTGATCCCAATGGCTGTAATAGGCGCGCAGCCGTTTCGCCTCCGCGGCGCCCAGCAGCCGCCAAACCGGCTCTTGCAGCCGCTTGCCTTCCAGATCCCAAAGCGCAATGTCCACCGCTGCCAGCGCCGTCATCAATACCGATCCATCCCGCCAGCGCGAAAGCTGATGATAGATGCGATTCCAGTGATCCTCCACGCCCGCTGCCGGCTGCCCCTTCAAGTGCGGTTCCAGCCACCGAATGGCCTGCTCGACAATCTCCACACGATACGGCAGCGACCCTTCCCCAAGCCCGATCAATCCGCTGTCGGTAACCACCTCCAGGAACAGGTAGTCGCGGTTGCCCAGCGTGTGCTTGCGCGTGCGGAACGAAGCAATCTTCGGCAGCGCGGCAGCGCGCGCCGCCAGCGCGGAGCAGCAGGCAAGAAACGCCCGCCGCGAGAACAAGCTACTTTTTACCCCAGCCTTCGTAGACCTTTGCTGCATGATAGTTGGTGACCTTCGCCTCATTGCGAGCCACTTCATAATACACGGCGCGCAGCAATTGATCCTTGCGGTTGATCAACTGATCGCGAATGCTCTGTTGCACGCGCGGATCGGAAAGCTCGCGCTGGCCCGCGGGCTCCTTGGAAATCACCTTCAAAACACGATATCCCTCTTCTGTTTTAATCGGAGGAGACACCTGTCCCGGCGAAAGCGACATCACCATCTTCCGCAGTTCGGGGTTCGCCTTTTCGAGCGAGGATTCGCCGATGAAGCCGAGATCGCCGCCGTTGGCCGCGGTGTTCGGATCTTCCGAGAAATTCTGCGCCAGCATCGCAAAATCCTCACCGCCCCGCGCCCGCGCCTCCAACGTGAGAATCTTCTTCCGAGCCTGCTCGTCGTTGGTCGCCTTGTCGCCCTTCAGATTGCGCACCGTCGGGTCGGGCTTTGGGGTCACCAGCAGTTGCGCCAGATGCACATGAGGCTCGGCCAGGTGGAAGCTAGCCTTGTTGGCGTTGTAGAAATCCGTCACTTCCTTATCGGTGATCGTAATCTTAGAGGTGATGTCCTTGTTAAATAGCTTCTGGATGCTTAAGTCCCGCCGCAGTTGCGATTTCAGATCGTCCACCGTCATGTTGCGCGCCTGCAATTGCTTTTGAAACTCCTCCTGCGTGTAGGGAGTCTTCAGTTCGTTGAACTTCGCCTCCACTTCCGAGTCGGTGGCCATGAGGTTCGACTTCTCGGCGCGCTGTAGCATGATCTCGTTGTCGATCATCGTCCGCAGCAATTCCAGCTTCTGGTAGGTCACCTGATCCTCGCTCGGCTTCTCGCTCATGTTGCCGAACTGAAACCGGTATTGTTTGTCGAGTTCAGCGTAACTGATGGCGCGATCGTTCACTTTCGCCGCGGTATCGGGAGGTGGAGCCTGCTTACAGGCGAAGAGGAGAAGGAAAGCCGCGGCTGGGGCGACTCGGGTTGACCGGATGCGCATGAGGCTCCTATTTTAGCGTATCGGTGCATACCCGTGAACCGGACGCCGCAGGGCGCACTGTGCCAAAATAGAAGGTTCCCACCCGTCGATTAGGAACATTCATACAAGGTACTCTTATGTCAGAAATCACCAAAATTGTAGGCAGAGAAATTCTCGATTCGCGCGGCAACCCGACCGTGGAGGCCGATGTGTATCTGGCCGACGGCAGCATTGGCCGCGCCGCCGTTCCCTCCGGCGCCTCCACCGGCGAGCATGAAGCCGTGGAGTTGCGCGACGGCATGAAGAGCCGCTACCTCGGCAAGGGCACGCAAAAGGCGGTGAAGAACATCAGCGGCCCCATCGCCAAGGCCCTCGTCGGCCTCGATGCGGACGATCAGGCCGGCATCGACCAGATCATGCTCGACCTGGACGGAACCCCGAACAAGAAGAAACTCGGCGCCAACGCCATCCTCGCCGTGTCCATGGCCAACGCCAAGGCCGCTGCCGCTTCTCACCGGCTGCCCCTCTACCGCTACCTCGGCGGAGTGACCGGCAACGTTCTGCCTGTCCCGCTGATGAACATTCTCAACGGCGGCGCCCATGCCGACAATTCCGTCGACGTGCAAGAATTCATGATCGCCCCGCACGGCGCATCCAGTTTCGCCGATGCCCTGCGCATGGGCGCGGAAGTATTCCACACCCTCAAATCCGTGCTGAAAAAGCAGGGCTACTCCACCTCCGTTGGCGACGAAGGCGGTTTCGCCCCCAACCTCAAGTCCAACAAGGAAGCCCTCGACGTCATCGTGAAGGCGATCAAGGAAGCCGGCTACAAGCCCGGCACGCAGATCTCGCTCGCCCTCGATTGCGCCGCTAGCGAATTCTACGACAAGTCCAAGAAGGCTTACATCTTTAAGAAGTCCGATCAGAGCGTGCGCACCTCCGCGGAAATGGCCGAATTCTGGGCCGAGTGGGCCGCGGAGTATCCCATCCTTTCCATCGAAGACGGCATGGATGAGAACGATTGGGAGGGCTGGAAACTGCTCACCGAAAAGCTCGGCGGCAAGCTCCAGCTGGTCGGCGACGATCTCTTTGTCACCAACACCGAACGCCTCGCCAAGGGCATCGCCAACGGCATCGCCAACTCCATCCTCGTCAAGGTGAACCAGATCGGCACGCTCACCGAAACGCTCAACGCCATCCGCATGGCCTCGGCGGCGCACTACACCTCCATCATTTCGCACCGCTCGGGCGAAACCGAAGATGCCTTCATCGCCGATCTCGCCGTCGCCACCAATGCCGGCCAGATCAAGACCGGTTCGGCCAGCCGCACCGATCGCATCTGCAAATACAACCAGTTGCTCCGCATCGAACAGGAACTCGGCGCCGCGGCGAAATTCGCCGGCCGCGCAGCCTTCCATCAATAGGACACCATGAGCAAAAAACCGGTCGTTTTGACGATCCTCGATGGTTTCGGTCACAGCGAAATCACCGAAGGCAATGCCGTGTACCACGCGCGCAAGCCGCATTTCGATCACCTGTGGAACACCTATCCACACACGTTCATTGAAGCCAGCGGCCCTTGGGTTGGATTACCCGAGGGCCAGATGGGCAACAGCGAAGTCGGCCACCTCAACATCGGCGCCGGCCGCATCATCCACATGGATGTCACCAAGATCGACCTCATGATTCTCAACGGCGAGTTGTACAAGAATCCGGTCTTGCTCGATCTGATGGCCCATGCCCGCGGCCGCCGCCTCCACCTGATGGGCCTGTTGAGCGATGGCGGCGTGCATTCCCATATCGAACATCTCTTTGCCCTCCTCGCCATGGCCAAACGCGAGGGCGTCGAAGATGTCGCCGTCCACTGCTTCATGGACGGACGCGACACGCCGCCCCACAGCGGCATCGGCTTCATTGAGCAATTGCAGCAGAAGCTCGCGGTCATCGGCGTCGGCCGAATCGCCACCGTCGTCGGCCGCTACTACGCCATGGACCGCGACAAGCGCTGGGAGCGTATCGAACTTGCCTACAACGCTCTCGTGCTCGGCGATGCGGCCAAGAGCACCGATCCCGCCGCCGCCGTGAAGGCCTCCTATGATGCCGGCGTCACCGACGAATTCATCAAGCCCGTGGTCATCACCAATGCCGCGGGCGAGCCAAACGGCCTCATTCGCGATGAAGACGCCGTGCTCTTCTTCAACTTCCGTGCCGACCGCGGCCGCGAGTTGACCATGGCCCTGCTCGATGAATCGCTCGCCCAGCCTTCGCGCGCCAACATGCCGAAAAAGCTGCACTACGTCACCATGACGCAGTATGACCGTACCTTCGGCGTGCCCTTCGTCATCGTCAATGAACCGCCCGAGCACACACTCGGCGCGACCCTCAGCGGACTCGGACTGAAGAACCTGCGCACGGCGGAAACCGAAAAATACCCGCACGTGACCTACTTCTTCAACGGCGGCGTTGAGAAGTCGTATGAAGGCGAAGAACGCGCTCTCGTGCCGTCGCCGAAGGTCGCCACCTACGACCTTCAGCCCGAAATGAGCGCCAAAGGCGTGTGCGACGTGGTCTGCAAGGGCCTCGAAAGCGACAGCTTCGATGTCATCATCGTCAACTTCGCCAACCCCGACATGGTGGGCCACACCGGCGTGTTCGAAGCCGCGGTGAAAGCCGTGGAAACGTGCGACGAAATGCTCGGCCGCATCTATCCGCTGATCAAAGCGAAGAACGGCGCCTGGATCGTCACCGCCGATCACGGCAACGCCGAGACCATGATTGACCCGGTCACCAAGGGCGTGCACACCTATCACACGACAAACCCGGTTCCACTGGTGCTCGCCAGCGAGCACAACATTCCGCTCCGCAAGGGCGGCTCGCTGCGCGACATCTCCCCGACGATTCTCGGCCTGCTCGGCATTCCACAACCCAAGGAAATGTCCGGCCAGGATCTGCGCCTCATCGGCGATTAACCT
>CAYOBO010000013.1:0-16952 GCA_964402295.1 uncultured Candidatus Solibacter sp.
GCCAGGCCGGTTTCGCGGCAAATGTGAAGCATCAATTGCAGCGGTCGATGCAGCGTGTCATTGTGAGCCACAAATGATCGGGGCTTTGTTGTGGCTCCTGGCTCCGGCGCTGTTTGGGGTGGATGCGGTGGATCGGATTTTTGCCGGTTACCAACAACCGGGGGCGCCGGGATGCGCAGTGACGGTGCTGAAGGACGGCAAACAGGTGCATCAGGGATTCTACGGATTGGCGAATCTGGAGCACGACGTTCCCATCGGGCCGCAGACAGCATTCTATTTGGGATCGACATCGAAGCAATTCACGGCCATGACAGCGATGCTGCTTGTAGAGACGGGACGGATGAAACTGGATGACCCGATCCACAAGTATTTGCCGCAGTTGCCGGAGTATATGAAGCCCGTGACCATCCGGCATCTGCTGGAGCATACCAGCGGCATCCGCGATTACATCGCGCTGTGGACGTTGAGCGGGCCGCCGAACGATGCGCCGCTGAGCGACGCAAAGGCGATGGATCTCATCACGCGCCAGAAGGGTCTGAATTTCACGCCGGGCGCGGAATTTCTATACAGCAACTCCGGGTATTTCCTGCTGGCCATGGCCATGCGGCCCGCGGCGATGAGCATGCTGGGGCCGCTCGCCGAACGGGCCGTATTTCAGCCGCTGGGTCTGAACCGCACGTTGTACTACACGGACCGATTCGCGGTGTTGCCGAAACGGGCCACAGGCTATTCGCCGGCCGAGGGTGCGGCACGCGCATCGTACAGCGTCAACAGCGCTACGCTCGATGTGGCGGGCGACGGAGGCGTGTTCACCACCATTGAAGACATGACACGCTGGTTGCAATTTTTCGACAATCCGAAGGAACCGCAGGCGAAAGCGCTCGCGGCGATGCGGACGCGGGCGCAACTGGCCAGTGGCGACTACGCGGAATACGGGCGTGGGTTGATGCTGAAGCAGTATCGCGGACTCGATACATTGAGCCATGTCGGCGGATTGCGCGGGTATCGCAGCGAGATTTTGTGGATTCCCTCGGAACGGCTGGGGACAGCGGTGCTTTGCAACCGGTCGGACGCACAAGTTGGGCCGCTGGCGCGGATGGTGGCGGATGTTTTCCTGCCGCCGCGCAAGCCGGTGGAGCCGGCGAAACTGACGGCGGAGCAACTGGCACGAAAGGCGGGGGTATTCCGCGATCGGGACACCGGCGACCTGCTGGTTTTGAATCCTGCGCCACCGGGACTTTCCGCCACCTATCAGAGCTTTCAAATGATGCTGCTGCCGTATTCGCCGCTGCGGTTCCGCAGCGTGAATTCGCCGCTCGATTTTGAAATTGAATTCCGCGAAGGTGGCGAGAAGGACGAGCCGCGGTTTGTTCGGATCGAGGCCGAATCGCATAAGCCGGCGGTGTACGACCGCGTGGAGTGGCGTCCGGGGCCGGCGGAGAATGCGGAGCAGTACGAAGGCCGGTACCGGTCTGAAGAGGCGATGGCCGAGTTCAGCGTGCGCTATTTCGACAGCCGGCTGCGGTTGGAACAGGCCGAGCAATCGGTGGGAGAACTGGCCGGGACGGGGCCGGACCGGTTTCAGGCCGGGGCGATCAATATCGTGTTTGAGCGCGATGAGAAGAAGCAGATTCGCGGGATGCGGATCACCACGGGCCGGGTCCGCGGCCTGCCGTTTTCACGAATCAGTGCCACGCCGTGACTTCGAGGCCGCGCATGTTCATGCCGTGGGCCAAAACTTCCGATTGGTGGCCGTGCATGGCGAAGATCTGACAGATGAGATCGCAGACGCTTTCGTGGCCTTTTTCGTAGAAAACGAGAATCGACGGTCCGGCTCCGCTGAGGGCGCAGCCGAGGAGTCCCGGGGCGCGGAGGCGGAGAATTTCTTCGAGGCCGGGGACAAGCTTGGTTCGATAGGGCTGATGGAGGCGGTCTTCCAAGGCCGCGGGAAAAGCGGATGTGGCGCCGGTGGCCAGCGCGGCGATCAGCAGCGCGGCACGCTGCACATTGAAGACCGCATCGGCGCGGGAGTAACTGGTGGGCAGAACCTGGCGTGCCTCGACCGTCGGCAGCACAAAATCGGGAACCACGATCGCCACTCCGTAGCGGGCGGGGAATTCGAGGCGCACGGCGCGCGTCATGCCGTGGGAGTCGATGGCGCTTGCCACCACGGAGCCGAGCACCGCCGCGGCGACGTTGTCCGGATGGCCTTCGATCTGCGCCGCCTCATCGAGAATCCGCAGCGGCTTCCATCCCAGGCCGAGCAGTTTATCGGCGATCACGACCCCGGCGGTGAGTGCGGCGGCGCTGGAGCCGAGGCCTTTTCCGAGCGGGATGTGATTGTGGATCTCGAGTTCGACGGGAGGTAACGTTTCCTGGCGGAAATCGCGGGCCACGCGCAGGGCGGTTTGCCAGATGAGGTTTTCCTCCGTTGCTGGGATATCCTGCGCATCGCGGCCATGGCAGCGAATGCACAGAGTAGGGCTCGGGCGGAAGCGGCATTCGAGGGGTATATCGAGCGCCAAGCCGAGCGCATCGAAGCCGGGACCGAGATTGGCACTCGAAGCCGGCACGCGTACAATCCAACTCATTCGTGCCTACAGTGCGGCGCCGGCGATGGCGACGGGGCGACCTTCGCGGCAGGACTGGTAGATGCTGGTAACCAGCTCGAGGGCGCGGTAGCCGGCCTCACCGGAGGTGAGCGGAGAGCCGTTCTCGCGGATGGCGCGTCCGAAGTCTTCAAACTGGCGCTCGAAGGGTGTGAGTGGGATGGCCATTGGATCGGAGGCTCCGGACATAGCCTCGCTTTCAACGGGGGCGGGTTCGCCGGAGTCATTTTCGACATCCCACCGGGTGAGTTTGTCTCCGGTAATGACGCAGGTGCCTTTGGTGCCGTGGATTTCGATGCGCTCGGGATAGCCGGGCCAAAAGGCAGTGGAAGCCTGAATAACGCCGGTGGCTCCGTTGGCGTATTTCAGCATGGCGGTGATGACGTCTTCGGACTCGATCTTATGAAGCGCACCGAGCTGCCAGTAGCCGAAGACTTCGCTCACGTTGCCAATCAGGAAGAGGAGCATATCCACCTGATGAATGCCTTGATTGATGAGCGCACCGCCGCCCTCGGTGGCCCAACTGCCCTTGATGGGGCGAGAGTAGTACTCCGCCGAGCGATACCATTTCACGTAGGCATCGGCCTGGAGAATCTTGCCGAGCCGGCCGCCGGGAATGGCTTTGGCGAGGAACCGCATCGAGTCATCGTAGCGGTGCTGGCTGACGACGTTGAGGACGAGGCCTTTCTGGCGCATGTAGCGCACCATCTCACGAGCGGTTTCGATGTTGGTGGCGATAGGCTTTTGCACCTGCACGTGCTTGCCGGCATCGGCGGCGATCTTGAGGGGCTGGAGGCGGAAGTCGGGGAAAGTGCAAACGTCGATGAAATCGACTTCGGGGTGGCGGCAAAGATCCTCGTAGGAGGGGATGAATTGCGCACCGCAGGAGTCGGCGACTTGCCGGCCCCGCTGGGGGTCGATGTCGGTGACTGCCGTGACCTTGTAACCGATGTTCTTGTAAGCGGCAATGTGTTTGGCGGAGATTGCGCCGCAACCGATGATTCCAACACGCATAAGTTTCTAGAGTACTACGTGCGCTGTGCCGGATAAACATCGGTAGAGGAGGAATCGTTGCCATGGCAACGCCGGCAATGGGACAATGAAAACGCGCGGCTGGTCCCCCTGGCTGCAATTCAACAAAGGACACCCTTCAATCGAATGTCGCTGGTCGTTGTCGGATCGGTCGCCTACGATGGCGTCGAAACGCCTTATGGCAAAGTGGAGCGCATGCTCGGCGGAGCGTGCACGTATATCTCGCTGGCGGCGAGTTACTTCACGCACGTTAAGGTAGTCGCCGTGGTGGGCGACGATTTTGCGAATGAAGATTACGATATGTTGGCCGGGCGTGGCATCGACCTGGCGGGGCTGGAGCGGGTTCCCGGCAAGACCTTCTTCTGGGCCGGGGTATATTCGCCGGACATGAACGATCGCACCACGCTGCGCACCGATCTGAACGTTTTCGCCGAATTCCAGCCGAAATTGCCCGAGCATTACAAGGAACAGCCGTATGCGCTGCTTGGCAACATCCAGCCTGCATTGCAGCATAGCGTGCGCCAGCAGATGAATGCGGTCCGGCTCATCGGCGGGGACACGATGAATTTCTGGATCAACGATTTCCGCGACGAACTGCTGGCGACGATCGCGCACTGGGATTTCCTGCTGATCAACGACAGCGAAGCGCGGCTGTTGTCGGGGGAAAACCATCTCGGGAAAGCCGCCAAGAAGATCATGGAACTCGGGCCGAAGACACTGATCATCAAACGCGGCGAGTACGGGGCGATGTTGTTTCATCCGGAAGGTTACTTCGCGGTGCCGGGCTATCTGCTGGAGCAGGTGTTCGATCCGACCGGGGCGGGGGACTGCTTTGCGGGTGGATTCATGGGCTATCTGGCTGAGCAGGGCGTCGATCCGGCGAGTGGGCCGGTGGATCCGAAGACGCTTGGCCGCGCCGTGGTGTATGGGTCCGTCATGGGAAGCTTCTGCTGCGAGCGATTCGGGGTGGACCGGTTCCGCTCGCTGACACGGGGAGACATTGATCAGCGCTTTGAAGAATTCCGCCGCTTCACGTCGTTCTAAGCCGCGGGGAGCGGGGAAGAGCGGGGCGGGATTCCGTCTTGGCTGGCTCGATCCCTTGGCGATCGCCCTGATGCTCGCCGTGTTGGGCGGATCGGCGCTGTGGTGGCACTACACGCATGGCTATACGCTGTACTATGGCGACGCCCAGGCGCATCTGGTCAATGCCCGGCGGATGGTGGATTCGCGCACTCCGGGGTGGGACCAGTTAGGTACGGTGTGGCTGCCGTTACCGCACTGGCTCATGCTTGGGTTCGTTTCCAACGATCATTGGTGGCGCACGGGTCTTGCGGGGGCATTTCCGGCATCGGGATCTTTTGTGGTTGCGGGGACGTTCTTTTATCTTTCCATCCGGCGGCTGTTCCATTCGCGCACGGCGGGGGTGGTTGGGGTGTTGCTGTTGGCGCTGAATCCGAACGTGCTTTACCTGCAATCCGTTCCCATGACGGAAGCGGTGTATCTGGCCGGATTCACGATGTTGTTGTATGCGGTGGTGTGGCATGGGCAAGGGGGAGGCATGGGTGCGGCGGCGCTGGCGGCGCTCGCGTCGAACATCGCCTCGCTGACGCGTTACGAGGGCTGGTTTCTGATCCCCTTCGTGGCGCTGTATATGGCGTTTGGAGGGAAGAAGATCAGTGTGGGGAAGGGTGTTCTATTCGGCGCGCTGGCGTTGGCCGGCCCGCTGTGGTGGCTGGCGCACAACTACTGGTATTACGGGGATGCGCTGGAATTTTATCGCGGACCATGGTCGGCGAAAATGATTTATCGGCGTGCACTCGACGCGGGGATGGAAAAATATCCTGGGGACCACGATTTCGGCAAAGCCTGGCAGCAATTTCGGGCGGCGGCACAGTTGTGCGCCGGCGCATCGCTAGCCATTTTGGGGCTGGCCGGTATCTGCACCACCTTGTTCCGGCGTTCGTTCGGGGCGTTGGTATTCGTGCTGTTACCCGTGGTTTTTTACATCTGGAGCATTTTCTCTTCAGGGACGCCGATCTTTGTGCCGCACCTTTGGCCGAACAGCTACTACAACACGCGCTACGGGCTGGCGGCACTGCCGGCGATGGCACTGTGCGCGGCGTCGCTGGCGACTATCGCGCGGGGGCGCTGGCAGAGGGTTTTGGCCGCCCTGTTGGTGGTGACGGCTACGGTTCCGTGGTTTGTTTATCCGCGGCCGGAGGCGTGGATCACGTGGAAGGAATCGCAGGTGAATAGCGAGGCGCGCCGCGCCTGGACCGCCGAGGCAGCCGCCTATCTCCAGCAGCACCGGCGTCCGCATGAGGGCATCTATTCCGCACTCGGCGATCTGGCGGGGATCTATCGCGAGGCCGGCATTCCCTTACGCGACGTGCTACAGGAAGGGAACAATCCGCACTGGATGGCGGCGCAGAAGCGGCCCGATTTGTTTCTGTGGGAGGAATGGGCGGTGGCCATGAGCGGAGACGAGGTGGCGACGGCCATATTGAAATCGAATCGGAACGGGCCTCGGTACAGTTGTGTGAAAATGATAGCTGTAAAAGGTGGGCCTGTAATCGAAATTTACCGCCGGCAATCGGAAACCAATGAAGATACCCTTTACCAAGGCACACGGCGCGTGGAATGATTTTCTGCTGTCGTGGGCACATGAAGTCCCGGCGGTGGGGCAGCGGCTGATCGCCGAGGCCATCTGCCGGCGCCACACCGGCGTGGGCGCGGATGGGTGGATGATTGTGTCGCCGACGGCGGGAAACGATCATGGCGCGATCCGGTTGTACAACTCCGACGGCAGCGATTCGGAGATTTCCGGTAACGGCACGCGGTGCGCGGCGGCGTTTCTGCTGGCCAACGGGCTGGATGTGGATGAGGTGCGCATCGCCACGGGAGCGGGGACGAAGCATCTGCGATTGCTGGACCGCCAGGGCATGTGCTTTCGGTTCGAAATGGAGATGGGATCGCCATCCTGCCAGCCGGAGCAGATCCGTTATCCACTCGACGTGGATGGTACGATTCTCGATGCAACCATTCTGAATGTGGGCAATCCGCAATGCGCCATATTCGTCGACGAATTTCCCCCGCAATGGCGCGAATTGGGGAAGCGGATTGAGTGGCATGCACTGTTCCCGAATCGCACGAACGTCTCCTTTGTGAAGGTTGTGGATGAGCACACGGTGGATGTCTTGTTTTGGGAGCGGGGCGCCGGGGAGACGATGTCCTCGGGAACCGGGAGCACGGGAGCGGCCGCGGCGGCGGTATTACGAAATGCGGTAAAGAGTCCGATAGATGTGAGGACGCCTGCCGGTGTTCTTCCCGTACGGTGGGATAGCGCTGGACTGTTCCTGACGGGCCCCGCGGAGATTGTGGCCGGCGGGGAGTTTTACTTCGAAAGCGAGTCATCATAAGTACAATGTCCGAATCCATGTCATCTCATGCCGTCCAGTTGATCGGCAAGTTGAAAGACCGAACCGCGGAAGTGGGGGTTGTCGGCCTCGGCTATGTGGGTCTGCCGCTGGCCGTCGAATTTGCCCGTGCGGGCTTCCGTGTCACGGGTATCGATGTCAATGAGCAGAAGGTGGCGCAAATCGCGGCCGGGGTTTCTTATGTGCAGGATGTTCCCACCGACGTGCTGGCTCAACTCGTAAAAGCCGGCAAGCTCACGGCAACCACGGATTTCGCGGCCATCGAGAAGCTGGACACGGTGAACATCGCCGTGCCTACCCCATTGCGCAAGACGAAGGATCCCGACATGAGTTACGTCGTTTCGGCATCGCAGCAGGTGGCGAAATACGCGCATCCCGGACTGTTGGTGATCCTGGAATCCACGACCTACCCGGGAACCACGGCGGAGTTGGTGTTGCCGATGCTGGAGCGACCCGGCCTCCGCGTGGGCGAGGATTTCTTCCTCTGCTTCTCGCCGGAACGCGTGGATC
The DNA here is from genome assembly GCA_964402295.1 of uncultured Candidatus Solibacter sp. Lineage (GTDB taxonomy): Bacteria > Acidobacteriota > Terriglobia > Bryobacterales > Bryobacteraceae > CADEFT01. Next base: position 7,589 of record CAYOBO010000013.1, read on the forward strand.
CCGGAAATCCCAACTTCCAGACGTATAACATTCCGAAAGTAGTTGGAGGCATCACTCCAACATGCACTGAAGTGGCGACCCAGTTCTATGGGCAGGCGCTCGAAACGGTAGTACCGGTGGGATCGACGGAAGTCGCCGAGATGGTGAAATTGCTCGAGAACACGTTCCGCATGATCAACATCGGATTGGTGAACGAACTGGCCATGATGTGCGACCGGATGGGCATTAATGTGTGGGAGGTCATCGAAGCGGCAGCGACGAAGCCGTTCGGGTTCATGCCGTTCTATCCAGGGCCGGGACTAGGTGGGCACTGCATCCCCATCGACCCCTTCTATCTGTCATGGAAGACGAAGCAGGCGGGAATTGAGGCGCGGTTTATCGATCTGGCGGGGTACATCAACGGGCAGATGCCGCACTTTGTGGTGGACAAGGTGCAGCATGCGTTGAACAATCATTCGAAGCCGCTGAAGGGCTCGCACGTCCATGTGATGGGCGTCGCCTACAAACGGGATATCGACGATGTGCGCGAATCGCCCGCTCTGGACATCATTCACCTGTTGGGAAAGCGCGGGGCAAAGGTCACCTACAGCGACCCCTACGTGCCCAAATTGCAACTGGACGGCTTGAACATGGAGTCCACGGACGCCGTGGCCGCGGCATCGGCCGCAGACTGTGTCATGATTGTGACCGACCACCGCTCGGTCGACTATGGCCCGATTGTAGCGGGAGCCAAGCTGATCGTCGATACGCGGAATGCATTGAAGGCGTTCCCGCAGGAAAAGATCGTCCGACTGTAACAATATCGCTCGCCTGGCTTGCCGCGTGCACCGGTAACCAAGTGCGATCATTTTGCGGCGCGCGGCGCCCGATTTAGGCTAGAATAGGCGGTTTGTGCGGCATCACGGAGCAGGCGCTTGCGCCGCTGCCCGTTCAGCCGCTATGATCGAGCGAGTAACCCCTGGAGGATACATGTCCATTGAAGCAAAGGTGAAGCAGATTATCGTCGAGCAGTTGGGCGTAGACGAAGCGCAGGTGGATTCCACCGCTTCGTTCGTCGACGACCTCGGCGCTGATTCGCTGGACATCGTGGAATTGGTGATGGCTTTCGAGGAAGCGTTCAATATCGATATCCCGGACGAGGATGCCGAGAAGATCAGCACGGTGAAGGACGCCATCGACTACATCGAAAACAAGTCGAAGAAGTAACCCTCGTTTCTGGAATCAGGAAAGCGGAAGAAGCAGCTTGTCACGAAGAGTGGTAGTGACCGGCGTCGGTCTTGTGTCGGCGCTCGGTATCGGAACAGAAGAAACCTGGAGCGCGCTGCGGGCCGGCAAGAGCGGTATTCGCCGGATCACCCAGTTTGACTGCACGAATTTCGCCTGCCAAATCGCGGGTGAAGTGAAAGACTTCGATCCTTTGATTTGGATCGATAAAAAAGAAGTCAAGAAGATGGGCCGGTTCATCCAGGTGGGCATCGCGGCGAGCGAGTTCGCCATGGAGATGGCGAAACTCAAGATCGCTCCCGAAGATGCGGAAATGGCCGGGGTCTATATCGGCAGCGGTATCGGCGGTTTCGAGGTGATCGAACGGGAGCACCGGACTTTGCTGGAGCGTGGGCCAAGCCGAATCTCTCCCTTCTTCATTCCAGCCACGATCATCAATCTGGCATCCGGGTATGTGTCGATTCGAACCGGGGCCAAGGGACCGAACTCCGCCACCGCAACCGCTTGTACCACCAGTGCTCACGCCATCGGCGATTCCTACAAGATCATTCAGCGCGGCGACGCCGATGTCATGATTTGCGGAGGAGCGGAAGCGTGCGTGACGCCCATGGGGATCGGCGGCTTCGCGGCGATGCGAGCGCTGTCGGTGCGCAATGACGAACCCGAGCGGTCGTCCCGGCCGTGGGATAAGGACCGGGATGGATTCGTCGTTGGCGAGGGCGCGGGGATTCTTGTTCTGGAGGAATTGGAGCATGCGGTGCGCCGCAATGCTCCGATCTTTGCGGAAGTGGTGGGTTACGGCATGAGCGCCGATGCCTACCACATCACTTCGCCGTCGGAAGATGGCGAGGGGGCCTATCGTGTGATGCGCAATGCCTTGCGGGACGGTGGTCTGCATCCGGAGCAAATCGATTACGTGAATGCCCATGGCACTTCCACTCCGGTCGGCGACCGGATCGAGACTACGGCGATCAAGCGGACGTTCGGCCAGCATGCCTACAAGCTGGCCGTCAGCTCCACCAAATCGATGACCGGCCACCTGCTGGGTGGCGCGGGGGGATTGGAAGCGGGCATCACGGTGCTGGCGCTGCGCGACCAGATCGCGCCGCCGACGATCAATCTGGAATCGCCCGGCGAGGGCTGCGACCTCGATTATGTTCCCAACGTGGCGCGTCCAATGAAGATCGAGTATGCATTGAGCAACTCGTTCGGCTTTGGCGGCACCAACGGTTGCCTCATTTTCAAGCGATATTCGAAGTAATGACGGCACGGCGGTGCGGCCATCGCGGCCGCGCCTGGCAGGAGTCAATTCATGAAAATCATTGTGGCCATCAAGCAGGTTCCGGCCCGCGATTCGTCGCTGAAGGTATCGGGCGACGGGAAGTGGATACAGGAAGCCGATCTTTCTTATGAAATCAATGAACCCGACGCCTACGCCCTGGAAGAGGCGCTGCAACTGAAAGAGAAGAATGGCGGCGAGGTCGTGGTGCTTTGCCTTGGGCCGGAACGCGCCGGGCAGACCATCCGCGAGGCGCTCGCCAAAGGCGCCGACAGAGCCATCCACATTGAAGAAGAAGGCGTCAACGGGCTGGATACACTTGGCGTTGCCAAGCTGCTGGCGAAAGCCGTTGCCGCCGAGCAGGCCGATTTGGTGCTGACCGGGTTGCAGTCCGATGACCTCGGGGCAGGGCAGACCGGAGTTGTGCTGGCGGAACTGCTCGGTTGGTGTCATTCGACGATCATCATGCAGGTGGAAGTGAAGGGGACGCGCATCCGTGTGAAACGGGAACTGGAGGATGGTTGGTTTCAGTGGATCGAGATGCCGCTGCCGGCGGTGCTCACGATTCAATCGGGCATCAACAAGTTGCGCTATGCCACCTTGATGGGCATCAAGAAGGCGAAATCCAAAGAAGTGAAGAAGTTGAGCGCCAATGACTTGGGCGGCTTGCCCGCTGCCGCCGCCGTGGTGGACCGTATCTACGTGCCGCAGAAATCCAAGCAGACGCAACTGCTCGAAGGACCAGCCAAGGAAGTGGCGGCGAAGCTCGCCGAAAAGCTGAAATTTGAGGTGCGCGTCATATGAGCGGCGTATTGGTAGTCATGGAGCAGCGGGGCGGGGCGTGGAACCGCATGTCGCTGGAAACTCTGGCGGCGGGGCAGGAGGTTGCCGCCGCACTAGGCGTGGGATGTTCGGCGGCGGTCTTGGGCGGATCCGTACAAGCGTTGGCTGGCGAGTTGTCCGGGAAGAAGCTGGAGAAGGTGCTTGCCGTAGAGGATCCTCTTTTGACGGATTACACGCCGGATGCCTATGCAGCGGCTGTTACGGCGCTAGTCGGGCAAACCGGAGCGTCTGTCGTATTGTTCCCGCACACCTACCAGGTGCGGGATTTTGCCCCCAAGGTGGCAACCCGCTTTTCTCAGGTATTGGTCAGTGACGTCACGCGCGTGAAGGTGGAAGACGGAAAGCCAGTGTTCGTGCGGCTGCTGTTTCAGGGTAAGCTCAACGGCGATGTGCGGATGAAGGGCGATGGGCCTTTCTTTGCTTCGATTCAAGCGGGGGCATATCGGGCTGATCAGGTGTTGGAGGGGGCAGCATCCATGGAAGTGATTAACCCTTCCATTGCAGCGGATGTAGTGCGTACGCAGCCGGAGTCCCCGTTCCGCGAATCGGCCCGGGCCGTCGATTTGACTTCGGCTGAGCTGATTGTTTCTGTGGGGCGCGGCATTAAGGAGAAAGAGAACATCGGTCTGGTGGAGGAGTTAGCCGCGGCAATGGGTGCTGAAATTGCTGCTTCCCGGCCGATATGTGATAACGGATGGTTGCCGATGGAGCGGCAAGTGGGAAGTTCTGGTCAAACTGTTTCTCCTAAGTTATACATGGCAATAGGTATATCTGGCGCGATCCAGCATCTGGTGGGGATGAAGGGCGCCAAATGCATTGTTGCTATCAACAAAGACGCCAATGCGCCGATTTTTGAAGTGGCAGACATCGGGGTTGTGGGGGATCTGTTTGAGGTTGTGCCGGCGTTAGTCGAGGAGATCAAGAAAGCGAAATCTTGACAGTGACCCCATGGGGTCTTGATTTGTTTCTTCGATTTCGTGTATATTGAGGTTGATGGCATCGACAGAAGCGGTCAAGATCAGAAAGTTGCCGGATTGGGTTCTGGACGCACATAGAGCTCGCGCGGCACAGGAGGGTGTCAGCTTGGAAGAAGAATTGAGAGTAGTGCTTACCGAGGCTGCCTTGAAGCCCAAACTGGAGTTTGCCGGCAAAGCTGCGGAACTGACGGCCAGTTTAAGAGCGAAGTACGGTACGTTCAGCGACAGCACAGACCTCATTCGTGAGGAGCGCGAGGAACGCGGGTGATCCTGGTTGACGCCAACGTGGCGGTGAAGTGGTTTCTCCCCGAGCCCCTCTCAGAGGCGGCGGAAGCGCTTCTTCGGACAAAAGACATACTGGTTGCGCCGGACCTGATCCGCATCGAGGTGGCGAGCGCTGTCACCCGCCGCTTTCGCCGGGGAGAACTGACCGCCGCCGAGGCGAAAGAGATCGTGCAGCTGTGGACCGAAGTCCTGAAGAAGGGCGTCGTTCACATTTACCCAAGCCTGGACGATCTCGCTGAGGCTGGACGGCTGTCGGTGGACATGCGCCACGCCATCCAGGATTGCCTGTATCTGGCGATGGCGGTTCGCCTCGGCGCACGCTTTGTGACAGCGGATCGTCTCTTTGCGGAAAAGGCCGCTCCCCTATACGATGCCGTGGAATTCCTTGGCGGGCAGGCTGCGCACAAAGGTTAGAGCCCGCGCCCCAACACGCGGGCGACGTTAACCCTTGGACAAGGTTTCATTAAGAAAGTAAAGGTTCGCGAGTTTCGCGGTACCCCTGGGCGGAAATTTGCGTCTTGACTCACAGGAACGCGAATGACCGTCCGAATTCTGATTAGCGCATGCTTACTGGCCGCCGCCGTGATGGCCCAGGCCCCGGAACCGGTGCGTGCCCTGGGCACAATTCAAGCTGTGGAGCCGAATGGGCTTTCGCTGGTGACCGATCAGAAGCAAACCATCGCGGTGGCTTTCGATGGGAAAGCGAAGGTGCAAAAAGTAGCACCCGGCGCGCGCGACATGAGCCAAGCGCAGGCCGTCGACTGGACGGATCTAGCCGCCGGCGACCGTGTGCTGGTGCGCGGCCATCGACTGAACGACGTCGTGCTGGCTGAGTCCGTGGTGTTGATGAGCGCCCGCGAGATCGCCAAACGCAACGACGACTTGAAGCGCGAATGGACTGCGCGTGGAGTGGCGGGGTTGGTGGACAAGGTGAAGGAGAACGGCGAGATCACGGTCCTCGTTCGCGGCGAGCAGGGCATGAAGCCCGTTGCCGTCGATGCGGCGAAGGCCAGCTTTCTGCGCTATTCCCGAGACTCGGTGCGCTTCGCCGATGCCAAGCCGAGCGGTATTGCCGAGGTGAAGAGAGGCGACCAGATGCGCGCCCTGGGCGAACGCAGTCCGGATGGGGCGCACTTCAAGGCGGAGAAGATTCTGTTTGGCACGTTTCGTTCCGTGGCCGGCACGATTACTTCACTCGACGTGGAGAAGGGCATTATGGCCCTCAAAGATGAGGTTACGGGCAAGCCGGTTGTTGTGAAAACGAGACCGGAATCGCAGATCAAGCGCATGCCTTCGATGGGTGCGGGCCCTGGCGCGATGCGCGGGCCCGGGCCGGGATTCGGACCGGGGGGGCCTGGTGGGCCAGGTTCCGGCATGATGCGCCCGGCGGGCGGCACGCCGGATATCAACGCGATGCTGGAGCGGATGCCCGCTTCGGCACTTACCGACTTACAGGTTGGAGAGACGATCATCGCCTCGGCGGCTGTGGGAGCGCAGCCGGGGGATCTGACCGCCTTCCTCATCCTCGGCAATGCGGGCGGATTGCTGGAGCGCTTGAAGAGCGCAGCAGGCAATGCACAACGCAATGCTGGAATGGGGCCGGGCATGGGTATGGCAGGAGGGCTCGGCGGGCTCGATTCGATGATGGGCATGCCGGCCATGCAGTAGGCTCGTTCGGCAATTTTCGCGAGGAAAACATCTTATGAAGAGAATGTACGATTGGTGTGTCCGGACTCTGGCGCTGTTGACGATGGCCGGTCTGGCCGCGGCACAGGACGCGGCGCCGTCGCTGAGGGGCCGTGTCACCGACCCTTCGGAAGCGTCTGTACCGGGCGCCATAGTGACAGTGAAGGCTGCCGATGGCAAAGAACGGCGCGTCACCACCGATGAGCAGGGTCTGTATGAGATGGCGCCCTTGCCGCCGGGTCTCTATTCCCTGCGCGTGACGAAACGTGGATTTGCCGTGTTTACCCAATCGAATGTCGATGTGCGCGGCGTGCGCGTGTTCGATGTGCAACTTGCGATCGCGCAGGAGGCGCAAACGGTCACAGTGCAAGACGACAAATACACGATCGGCACCGATCCGAATCAGAACGCCGGGGCACTGATTCTTCGCGAGGAGGATTTGAAAAGTCTCTCCGACGATCCCGACCAACTGGCTTCCGAGTTGCAGGCGCTCGCCGGACCGGGCGCCGGACCAAACGGGGGACAGATCTACATCGATGGGTTCACCGGCGGACGCCTGCCTCCGAAGTCGTCGATTCGCGAGGTGCGCATCAATCAGAACCCGTATTCGGCCGAGTTCGACCGTATCGGCTTCGGACGAATCGAGATCCTTACCAAGCCGGGAACGGACCGGTTTCGCGGGGATGCGTTCTTCGGGTTCAGCGACGAATCGTTGAACTCGCGCAACCCTTTCTCGCCCAATCGTGCTCCCTTCCAGTCGCGCTTGTTCGGGGGACGCATCAGCGGGCCGGTGACAAAGAAGTCTTCGTTCGGGTTCGATTTCGAAGGCCGCAGCGTGGATGAGAATGCCATCATCAATGCGACAATCCTCGATACGAACCTCCAGCCGCAGGCATTCCAGCAGTCCGTGGTGACCCCGCAACTGCGCCTGAATCTCTCCCCGCGTTTCGACTACCAACTGAACGAGAAGAACACGCTGGTGGCGCGCTATCACTATTCGCCCATCCGCAATGACAACCGCGGGGTGGGCGAGTTCTCATTGTTGTCGCGGGCCTACGACACGCGCGATACGGAACACACTCTGCAACTGACCGAAACGGCGATTCTCAGCGCGAAGGCCATCAATGAGACACGATTTCAGATGCAGCGCAGCAGCCTGCGCCAGTACGGCGATAATACATTGCCTGCCATCCAGGTTTTGGACGCCTTCAGCGGCGGCGGCGCCCAGACGGGACTGGCGAATCAGCGGCAGACGCGGTTTGAGATGCAGAATCTCACCACCTACCTGCACGGGCGGCACAGCCTGAAGTTCGGTGTGCGCGTGCGTTCTTCCTATTTGGATGACGAGTCACCCAACAACTTCGGCGGCACGTTTACATTCGGGGGCGGCGTGGCGCCTGTGCTCGACGGACTGCGGCCCACGGGAGAGACGATGTTCATCACCTCGCTCGAACGTTACCGCCGGACGCTGCTCTTCCAGCAGATGGGCTACACGATGGCGCAGATCCGCGCATTGGGAGGCGGCGCGACGCAATTTACCATGAATGCGGGCAATCCGCTGGCCGACGTCTCGCAGGCGGACGTCGGGCTGTTTCTCACCGAAGACTGGCGAATCCGGCCGACGCTGACCCTGAGCGCCGGTGTTCGATGGGAAGACCAGAACAACATTTCCAACCATAATAATTTCGCGCCGCGTGTCGGGCTGGCCTGGGCCGTGGATGGCGGGGCGAACCGGCAGGCAAAGACCGTGCTCCGGTTGGGCGCGGGCATGTTCTACGACCGCGTTTCCGAGAACCTGACGTTGCAATCTCTACGATTCAACGGCGTGAACCAAGTCAACTACGTTGTGCCTGATCCCGATTTCTTCCCCACCATACCAGCGCTGAGTGACTTGGCCGCTTATCAGGGTGTGAGCACAGTTCGTTCCTTGGATGACACGCTGCGCACTCCTTATCTGCTGCAAAGTTCGGTGGGGATGGACCGGCAGCTTCCGCGCAATACAACCATCGGGTTCAATTATGTGTTTAGCCGCGGTGTACATCAACTGCGGGCTCGTAATATCAATGCGCCGCTCGCCGATGGCGTGTTCCCCTATGGCAATGTGGGAAACATCTATCAATACGAATCGACGGGATTCAGCCGCCAGAACCAGTGGATGACCAACTTCAGTACACGGTTCTCCTCGAAGGTGAGTCTGTTCGGATTCTATGTCTACGGCCGGGCGCGCAGCGACACGGATGGCGTAGGGAGCTTTCCCGCCAACACCTACGATCTGTCGAACGAATACGGGCCTTCGGCCTTTGACATCCGCCATCGCTTCGTAATGGGAGGTGCGGTCAACACGAAATACGGCATCAGCCTCAACCCCTTTGTGATGGCATCGAGCGGCGCACCCTTCAACATCATCACCGGCCGGGACAACAACGCGGACACGATGTTCAACGACAGGCCAGCCTTCGCAACGGACTGGAATGCGCCAGGCGTGGTGCGAACGGCATGGGGCGCTTTTCTGTTGAACCCGGGTGCGAACGACACGATCATCCCCCGCAACTACGGGCGCGGTCCGGGTTCGTTTTCCTTGAATATGCGGTTGGGCAAGACATGGAGTTTTGGGAGCCTCGGCGAATCCGGACCCGCGGAAATGGGGCCTCCGGGAGGGCGCGACGGACGAGGTCCTGGCGGACCCGGCGGCGGCCCTGGAGGTGGCGGGCCGCCTCCCATGATGCGCGGCGGCGGCGGGCGCGGACCCGGCGGTGGTGGTGGGCCAGGAGGCATGTTCAACGCCAACAGCGGCAAGCGCTACAACCTCACGCTGTCCATCCAGGCGCGAAATTTGCTCAATAACGTAAATCTGGCGCCGCCCAACGGCAACCTGAGTTCGGCGCTGTTCGGCCAATCGACGCAACTAGCCGGAGGATTCGGCCCAGGCGGAGGTGGCGGTTCGGCGGCCAATCGCCGTGTCGAGCTGATGCTGCGGTTTTCCTTCTGAGCGGGCGCCGCGCATCCATCGCGCCTCATCCATCGCGCTGCGCATCCATCGCGCTGCGCATCCATCGCGCTGCGCAAAGAG
>CAYOBO010000013.1:17052-28735 GCA_964402295.1 uncultured Candidatus Solibacter sp.
CATCCATCGCGCTGCGCATCCATCGCGCTGCGCATCCATCGCGCTGCGCAAAGAGGCACACTAGGAGCAGATGCGGTTGTTTTTTGGACTGGTGTGTCTAGCGGCGCGCGCTGCCGATGTGACTGGAGTTGTACTGGATGCCTCTACGCGCGAGCCTGTCGGCAAGGCTTTGATACAGGATCTGAGCGCCGGCGTGCAGGCCGTTTCGGATGCGCGAGGGCGGTTCGCGCTGGCGATCGCTGCCTTGCCCGCGCAACTGCAAGTTTCCTGCTCCGGATATCGCCCTTTCAAGACCACGCTGAGCGATGAAGGCGAACTGGAGATTTTGCTCACGCCCGACACGCTACGGCAATCCGAGCAACTCACGGTGTCGGCGGGGCCGTACGCGGTGGAAACGCAGAATGCACTCAGCCTTGCCGGAATGGAACTCCGCAATCTGGCAAGCGTGCTGGCGGATGATCCGCTGAGAGCCGTACAAGGATTGCCCGGCGTCAATCCAAACGATGATTTCCAGAGCCAGATCACATTGCGTGGGGCATCGCCCCATCGCGTCGGGGTATTCCTCGATGGTGTGCTGCTGCACACTCCATTCCACACCTTGCAAGCAGATCCCACATCCGCGTCGCTTACCGTGATCAGCAGCGATTTGCTCGAGCGCGCTGAGTTGCATGCTTCCACGCCGCCGCCGCAATTCGCCGATCGCACGGTAGGGGCTGTCGATTTGTGGCTGCGGGAGGGCGACCGCAAGAAGTTCACTGGACGGGGCGCGGCCAGTGCATCCAACGCATCGCTACTGTTGGAGGGGCCGCTGCACGCCGGGCGCGGCTCCTGGCTCATGAGTGCACGTAAGAGCTACCTGCAATACATCATCAAGACCACCAGCGGCGATCCCTCCATTGCCTTCGGGTTCTCGGATGTACAGGGCCGCGTCCATTACGACGTCACCCAGCGGCACAATGTGTCGCTCACCGGGATACTCGGCCGGTCCGGACTCGACCGCAGCGGTGCGGAATCGACTCTTGGGATCAATACGTTTTTTGAGAGCGGGTACACGTTCGGAATCGTGAAAGCCGGATCGCGATGGACTCCGGGACGCTTGCTGATGCAGTCGAACGCGGCGTGGGTCCGTGAGCGCTTCGAGAACATCAACCGCGCGCGCGACCCTCTTGCCGGTGGCCACTACAACGAATGGGTCGCCAACTCCGACAACAACTGGCAATGGCATGAACAGGCAAGCATGGCGTTCGGGGCGAACCTGCGCCGCATGCGCGACGAAGGGTTTTTTGACCGCCGGTTGGCCGCCGCGCCGTTCGTGCTGCGTCTGGATGAATACCGCGGGACGGGGTTACGAGTTGGGGCGCATGCCGTGCAACAATGGCAGGGGTTTCAAGGAAAGCTTCAGTTGCGCGCCGGCGGCCGAGTGGATCGACACTCGGTGAATGGTGTGAGTTCGGCATCGCCAATGGCATCGATGTCTGTCTTTCTGAGATCCTCGACGCAGCTCAATGTCAATTGGGGAACGTACGTGCAGTACCCGGAACTCAACCAGAGTTATTCGCAATTCGGCCGGACATCGCTGCTGGCGGAGCGTGCCGTGCAAACGCAGCTTTCGCTGGAGCAGCGCCTGGGGGAGCGGACCCGCCTACGCATGATCGCGTGGAACCGCGCCGACCGCGATCTCATCGTGCGTCCTTTGCTGGAAGCACGCCTGCTCAACGGCCGCGTATACGCGGGGAATCTGCTTGCTCCGTATGAGAATGCCTTGCGAGGCTACGCACGCGGGTGGCAATTTCTACTCCAGAGGAGATCGGCCAACGGACTTACCGGTTGGGCATCCTATACGTATAATGTGGCGCGGATGCGCGAGGGAGAGACTGGAATTGCTTATCCCTCCGATTTCGATCAGCGGCACCTGGTGAACCTCTTCCTCAGCTATCGGCTGCGGCCCACGGTGAACCTGAGTGGCCGGTGGACCTACGGCAGCGGATTTCCCGTGCGGGCCTTCGCCGTGGGTTCAAATCCCTTCTTTCTCTCCGCACAACGCAACCAGCTTCGCCTGCCGGAGTACCACCGGCTGGACGTCCGGGCGAATAAGACATTCGTGAAGAAGGGCTGGCACATCACATTGTTCGTGGAAGTGATCAATCTCTACAACCGCGATAATGTGCGCTTCGACGAGGTGCGTGGAATCGACACGCGGACGCGCACGATCCGCCTCGGATTCGAGCAGTTGTTCCCGATCGTTCCCTCCGCGGGTATAGCCGTGGAATGGTAGTCCGCTGTCGGTACCCGGCTACGCCAGAACCGGCTGGATCACGTGCCCGTGGACATCGGTCAGCCGGAAATCCCGCCCCCCGAAGCGGAACGTCAACCGCTGATGATCGAGGCCCAGCAGATGCAGGACCGTGGCGTGGAAATCGTGAATGGTGAGAATGTTCTCGATGGCCCGGTAGCCGTACTCATCCGTCTGCCCGAAGATGGTTCCACCTTTGACACCGCCTCCGGCCATCCACAGCGAGAACCCCGATGGATTATGGTCGCGCCCGTCCTTGCCTTGAGAAAACGGCGTGCGGCCAAACTCGCCGCTCCAGATCACGAGTGTATCCTTGAGCAGGCCGCGGGCCTTCAGATCCTTCACGAGTGCGGCAATCGGCTGATCCACCACGAAGGCATTCTTCGCATGATTTTCCTTGAGCTTGGCATGCTGATCCCAAGTATTGCCGCCGCCAAGCCCTTTGGGCGCGACCATGCTCACTTCCACGAAGCGCACTCCGCGTTCCACCAGCCGCCGCGCCAGCAGACACTGGCGTGCATATGCCGCCTTGGCAGGGTCCTCGGAATGGACTCCGTAAAGCTTCATCGTCGCTTCCGTCTCACCGCGCAGATCCACGAGTTCCGGCACGGCCGACTGCATCCGGTATGCCGTCTCGTAATTCTGGATGGCCGATTCGACCAACTGGTGATTGTGCACCTGCTGTAGGAAGGCTTGATCCCCGGCGGAAATGAAAGCGAGCTTGCGGCGCTGGACCGCATCGGCTTCCTTGGGAGAAATGTCCTGCAACGGCTCCTGACGTTCCGGGTAGAGAAACGAGCCTTGATGGATTGCCGGCAAAAATCCGCTTCCGAAAACATTGATTCCACCCAGTGGAATCTCACCGCTCCCCAGCACAACAAAGCCCGGCAGATTGCGGTTCTCAGAACCCAATCCATAGCTGGTCCAGGCGCCGAGGCTGGGAAAACCAACCAAGGGATTGCCGCTGTGAAAGTAGTTGTTCGCCTGGGCATGCTCCATGAACTTCACTGTCATGGAGCGAATCACGCACAGATCATCGGCCACTTCGCCCATGCCGGCGAATATCTCGCTCACCGGGATGCCGCTTTGGCCATAGTTTTTGAAGGTCCACGGCGAAGGCATGATGTTCCCGTTGTCGTTGAACATCGTGCGGTCGATGGGCATCGGCATCGGCTGCCCGGCTTCCTTGGCCAATCTCGGCTTAGGATCGAAGGAGTCGATGTGCGACACGCCGCCCGACATGTAGCAGAAGATGACGTTCTTTGCGCGAGCAGGGAAGTGCGTCGCCGTTTTCGATTGCTCCGCCAGCAGGCCCGCCAGAGCCAGCATGCCAAAGCCGTTCGAAGCGCGACGGAGCAGATCCCGCCGCGATAGAACGGGCCGCGCATTACCGGACATAAAGAAACTCCTTGCGGTTCCACAATGCATGAATCAGATTCGCCCGGCCGAATTCCGCAAGGAACGTGAGTGCGCCATCGCGTTCCGCCGCGGTGGGCGGACGTCCGAAGATGCGGCGGAAGATGGAATCGGCATCCGGTGCGGCATTCGCCCATTTCGTGGCTTGCTCCATCACGAACGGGCTATTCAGCAAAGCCAGGGCTTGCGCCGGTACCGTGGTTACATCGCGCTGCCCGCGCGTGGTGGTGGGCTTGTAGACATCGAACACTTCCAGAAACGGATTGGTTGCGTTACGGCGGATCTCGAGATACACGCTGCGTCTGCCATTGCCATCGAGGGGACCCTTCGGCCGGTCGCCCTTCGTTGCGCCTGTATCGTGCGCGTAAAATACGGGAATCGACGGCCCCATCATCGCAGGATCGAGCGAACCGGCCGCGCTCAGGATCGAATCGCGAATCTCCTCGGCCTCCAGCCGGCGCAAAGGAATGTGATGAAACGTATCGTTGTTCGGATCGGCGGGATCGACCGTATCGCTCATGCGGTAGGCTTGAGTGAGCGCCAGCATCCGCAGCATCCGCTTCACGGACCAACCCTGCTCGACGAAACGCGCCGCCAGCCAGTCGAGCAGTTCCGGATGCGTCGGGGCGTCTCCCAACTTGCCGAAATTGTCCACCGTGCGGACAATGCCGCGGCGGAAGAGTATTTGCCATAGCCGGTTTACCATGACCCGCGCGGTGAGCGGATTGCGCGGCGACGCAATCTCATCGGCCAAGGCAAGGCGCATGGTTCGGGCGTCGTTATATGGCTTGCTGTCGAGCGCACGGAGATACCTTCGCGGCACGGTTTCTCCCGGCTTGCGATGATCGCCGCGAATCAGCAGCGGGTAATCCCCTGGAGCCTCTTCCACGATACCGGGAGCGCGCGCCGGCACGGCGATCTCGCTCTCCAACCGCCTGTAAAGGGCCACTTCGGGAATCGCCGTAGCGTTGTTCGATAGTAGGCCGAGCACCAAAAGATGATTCAGCAATGCGGCCTGTGCATCGGTCATGGAACCGGCGGCAAAGCTGTTTACGGCATCGCGCGCGGTGCGGGATAACCGCTCCGCGTATTGCTCGCGCGACTCCGCCACTGGCCCATCCACCAGGAGCAGTGCGGGGATCATCTCCTCCTTCGGCGTCAACTGGTTGTTGTGAAAGACCACTTGTTGGGCGCCGAACCAACTGCGTCCGTTCCGCACCGGCTTGGGTTTGGTCTTCTGCTTGTTGTCCTGGTCGTCGAGGAGGAACAGCGTGGTTTCGTCCAGCGTGGAGAACTCTACATACGCCGTGAAGCCCTTCCAAAACGTGGCATTCCAATGAAACCAGCCCATTTCATCGCGCTTGGCACTGGTGCGCAGGTGATAAATCCCTCCCCGCGGGACAGCATAGTTTTCAATGATCAATTGAGCAAAGGAGAAGTTTCCGCCGAGAAATCGTACGCTGACCGCATCCGACTCAATCTTGAACCGCGGCGAGGAAATTGCCGCGCCATGCTTGTTCGATAACAGATGCGAATACACACCGCTTGGATAGATGGCGCCGATGGCCCGGTCTCCATCGGGCAGCACGGAGAACTCGCCAGCGGCGGATACTCCGTTCAAAGCGCCTACGCCCTGCTTCACCCACTTCGCGTACACGGTCCGATCCGCCAGGTTCCATGCCGGCTGAAAGTTCTTCGCGTTGAATTCGCGCCGCGCGGCCAGTTCCTTGCGCCACTGCGCGCTCCAGGCAGCGGCATCGATAGTGGATTGCGCCAGCGGATACAGCGGGCTTTCCGGGGTGACTTGGAGGCCGGGGGCCTTTGACGGCAGAGCATCCACGTCGTGACGCCACTGCGCCGCCAGGCGCCGCCTAATCGCAGGTTTCAACTCCGCCAACGCGGCACGGTTCCTTTCGAGCAGCGGGGGCGCATCAATCGCCCGTTGTGTCGGCCGGGCCCCGGCGAAGATGCCGAAGAGTGCGTAATAGTCCTTCTGGCTGATGGCGTCGAACTTATGGTCGTGGCAGCGGGCGCAGGCGATGGTAAGCCCCTGAAATGCTTTCGCCACCACATCGATCTGATTGTCCGTCCACTTCACACGGTCTTCCCACGGATCCACTGGTTGAAAGCCATGCTCCACCATGCGGAAGTGGGCCGTCGCCAGCATCGATTCATTGCGCCCGCCGCGCAGCCGGGGACGAGGCAACAAATCCCCAGCCAGATGTTCGCGGATTAGCTGGTCGTACGGCACGTCCTCATTGAATGCACGGATGAGGTAGTCGCGATAGCGCCACGCTTGTGGCACATCGGGATCGCCTTCAGACCCGTGGGATTCGCTGTAGCGGATGAGATCCATGAACCGCCGCGCCATGCGCTCCCCGTAACGGGGCGAAGCGAGCAGCCGGTCCACCAGTCTCTCGTAGGCGCCGGGAGAGTTATCGGCCGCGTAGGCAGCCATCTCCCCTTCGCTGGGCGGCAATCCCGTAAGGTCGTACGTCAAGCGGCGCAGCAGTGTCATCTTGTCGGCGGGGGCGGCCGGCGCAAGGCCTTTTGCGCGCATGCCCGCCAGCAGGAACTGGTCTACAGGGCCAAGGGGCCAGGATTCGCCCGTGAGCGCCGGAGGGGTTACTGGGCGCACGGGTTGCCATGCCCAATGCTCGCGCCGCCGTTGGTCCACCGAGAATCCGGCTGCATCCGGCAGAGCGGCAGCGCTCTTGGGCATCGGCGCGCCCATGCCGATCCATTTCTCCAGCGCCGCAATCTCGGCTTCGCTCAACTTGCCCGCCGGCGGCATCCGCCGGGGAAGCTCTCCACGCACTGCCATTAATAACCTGCTTCGCGCCACATCGCCCGCGACAATCACCGGACCGGCATCGCTGCCTTTGGCAATGCGTGCCACCGAATCGAGTTCGAGGCCGGCGAAACTCACCTTGCTCTTGGCGCTATGACAGGAATAGCAGTGCTTTGCCAGCAGCGGCCGTATCGCCGTTTCGAAATACTCGACAGTCTCCTGCGCACCCGCGGATAGGGCGCAGGACAAGACCAGTAGAGCGCGCATTGGACACGAGTCTATCGCAACAGGCGCCGTTGGACAAAGTCCGCGTTATTGAACCCGCAGCCCCTCGGCGCGCCGCCGAATCCATTGGTTTAGCGCCTTGCGATAACGCCGGTGCTGATCGGGAGTCAACACCTGCCGCAATCGCTGATCCATCTCCATGAACCTTTCGCGGTACTGGCGCTTCATCTGTCGGGTCATCCGTTCTCTGTTGGATGCGAAGTGTTCGTTCAAGATGCCCACGACGACAGTCCGCTGGTCCGGAGTGAGCGCGGCCTGCTGGAGCACCCAATCCATACTGTCACTGCCGGCGGACGCACTGGCGAAGTACCCGTGAATGTGCGCCAAGCGTGTGGCAACGGCGCCGGAAAAGAAACCTGCCGCAAACAGCGTCAAGACAAACAGGCGCAACAGCCAGCGATCCTTAGTTGCTGAGTCCATCATTGTCGGATTCTCCCATCGCCAAGTCATATGCAACTACCAGCGATCCAGTTTCGATATCAGGTTCAGCCGCTACCTGCGCCCGGAACCGCATCTCTTCCCGTAAGGTGACCAAGCCCAGGATCAGAATAGAGAGCGCCATTGCATAAACGAGCCGGGCATTGGCCAGCCACAGCCGGTCGATCAACCGAGCAGGGGGCCGTTCGCGCACGGCACTCATGAGGCGCGCGCGGAAGCCGACGGGTACGGGAAACGGGTTTCCAGTGCGTGCATGCAGCAGAGTGCGCGCGATCCGGGCTGCCAGCCAAGCATCGTGGCAATCGGGGCACTCGGCGGCATGCCGTGCGGCTTTCTCCTCTTCCTCGGCGGTCCATTCGCCGGGTGCGCGGCCATCCAGCCAATCCTGAATATGCTCGCCGTTCATCGCTTCCCAACCTTCCCTTCCGG
Source organism: uncultured Candidatus Solibacter sp. (assembly GCA_964402295.1). Classification (GTDB taxonomy): domain Bacteria; phylum Acidobacteriota; class Terriglobia; order Bryobacterales; family Bryobacteraceae; genus CADEFT01. The sequence continues at coordinate 24,705 of CAYOBO010000013.1, forward strand.
CAGCAGCCGTTCCAACATGGTTCGTAATTTTCGCCGCGATCGGAATGCCTGCACCTTTACCTTCGATTCCGACCAACCCATCAGGACGGCGATTTCCTTCACGGGTGTGTCCTCTCCATCCAGCAACTGAAGCACGATCCTCTCTTCCGGCGGCAAGTTTGCCAACAGCCGTTCCACCAGATCACAAGCGACGCGCCGGCGTTCGTGTTGCGCGAATTCGCTGGCGGTAGTGGGAGCAGCAAGATGATCGAGCAGGTCGGCCTCGACGCCTTGCAGATTACCCAGGAGCAACTCCGGGTGGCGGCGCTCGCTACGCAGCACGTTCAGGCATCGATTGGTGGCAATCCGCACCAACCAACCTTCAAAGCTGCCCCGCGCAGTGTAATCCCGCAATTGCTGGTACGCGGTAAGAAAAACTTCTTGCGCCACTTCTTCCACTATTTCCCTGCGTAAGAATCGAGCGACGACTTGAAACACTCGTGGAGCGTACAGTTGCACGATACGCTCAAAAGCGTCATGACTTCCGCGGCGTGCCTGTTCGATCAACTCCTCTATTTCGGCGCCTGGTTCCGCTACGAGCACACCTCTCCCCAGCCCAGACACCAACTCGCGGAAAAAAGTTACGGTAGTGAGCTCATTTTTTTCACATTCGCGCACCGTAACCGCCGATCGAAGGCCGGTGTCTTCCAATGTAGAGGCAATGATTCCACTACTCTTATTTGCGGTCGCGGTGACACAGGATGTTCCCACCCAATTGATGGAGGCCGGACGGTACGCGGAAGCCGAACAGCAGTTGCGCACGGCGCTCTCCCACGGCAACGCTGAGGACCGAGCCGCGATGCTCAACTTGTTGGCAATCGCGCTGCACCGACAGGGACGGTATGAAGAAGCCGCAGGACCGTTGCGGGAAGCATTGATGCTGGTGAAATCCGGACAGCGGCGGCCTTTCGAGATGGTTAACCTTTATTCCAGCATCGGTGTGAATCGTTTCGAACGGGGCATGACACAGGAATCGAGGGATGCGCTACGCAAAGGGATGCTATACGCCGGGAAACTGGAACGACCGCACCATCCGGATACCGCGCAGGCACTCAATAATCTCGGAACGCTGGCGTTGGGCTGCCGGCAATACAAGGACGCCGAGACACTCTACCGGCAGGCGCTGTCTATCAGTATGGACTTGTTCGGCGCTGGGCATCTCAGGACTGCGTTGGTCCAAGAGAATCTCGCCCGTCTCTACAAGGCACAGGGCCAGTTCCACGAAGCCGAGTCCTTACTGGAGCGGGTGTTGATTACGCGCGAGAAGACGTTGGGGCCCAGCCATCCCGATGTGGCGCGATCGCTGATCGGAGTTTCCGCCATCCGCATCTTGCGCGATGAGGGAGCGGACGCGGAGCGGTTGGCTGCCCGCGCGGTTCAGATCGCTACCGATGCCGGATCTCCCGGCCAGTTGTACGCATCTGCTCTTGCGGCGCATGGCAATGCCTTGCGGGCGGTACGCCGCTACCGGGAAGCTGTGTCGGACTACGAAGCAGCCTTGGCCCTTCTGGAGCAACAGCATGGTCCCATGCACTCCAACGTCGCGGCTCTATTGATGAATCTCGCCGGCGCCAAGAAAGCGCTGCATCAGGATGAGGAAGCCAAACTCCTGGTGGACCGAGCCTTGCAAATCCGTGGGAAGGCCGGCTCCGCACCCGGCAGCTAAGCTTGTCGAAACAATTCCTTGCTCTTTTGTTCATTTCGGCTTACCATGAGAACAATCAAGTAAACCTGGAGGCTTTACCCATGCTGTCTGTGTGGCTGGGAGCTTCTGCCTGCCTTTCTCCCCTTGTTCGTATTGGTTCCGCCGATCTCGGGCAACGAGTTGGCTGACCCGATCTTCCGCAATCCGCCTTCACGCCAGCGGCAATTGAGACAGCGCCTTCGTCTCGCGATCATGGCGCTCAATCAAGCGGGTGATTTCTTCGTCCGTGGCCGGTTGCCCTACTGTGTGCAGTAGCCGGCAGGTAGCGTTTGCCGCACTGTTGCTCCGGTATTGGCTGAGCCAGGATCGAAACAACTCCTCCTCGCGTGGACCTTCGAAGGGAAAACTCACCGGAGGCGCGGCCAATCCGCAGCGCCATGGCTTCGGTGTGAGCCGCGCGCGGAAGGATTCCTGCGCCTGGCAGAGCCGAATATAGAGGGGATCACATCCGAATTCCGTAAGCAGTTGACGTGTTTCCGCCGCCCCGGGTTGGAAGCGCAGGTTCGTCACAATCCCCCGGAATCCGGCCGCGGTCCGATACACACGCAATCCCAGATTGTGCCGCTTTGCCACCGCCTCCATGGAGACAACCGCATCCGGCTGCTTCGGCGAAGCAGGCGCTTTTCCGAACAAGGAACGCAGGCCGGAGAAGATGTCGAGCGCCACCTGGGCCGGTTCTTCTCGATCCACATCCAGAAACAGCAGGGATGAGCAATTCAGCACCCACGCTCCGTAAGAATTGCGAGTGATCCAGGCGCCGGGTAATTCCTCCAGCAGCGGTTCGGGCAATGGCCTGTCCCCATACTCGTACTCGCCAGGAGCGCGCCGCCCACTGGCAATACGCCTCGCAATCGCTTCGGCCGTTTGCTCCGCCTTGCGCCGCGCGTCGCTTTCGCTATCGTTCGACCACCCGCGGCAGTTCACTGTGACTCCATTGGCAGAGCCGCTGCCCCGCACCCAATACTTTGCCAATTTCATGGAATGATATTCTATCCCGTACCATGCTGGGAATTCTCGTCTTGGCCTCGTTTTCCCTGTTCGCGGCGCGTGTGGAGGTGGTCCTTGGGCCGGCGCAGCGGGCGATGAAGGAGCCTTTTGGCGTCGCTTTCGACCGCGAGGGAAACGGGTATGTCGTCGAGCACAAAGGTGAGGTTATCCTACGCATCGACGGCAAGGGCATGGTGAGTTTGTTCGCGGGAACGGGTGAAGTGGGGAATTCCGGCGACGGCGGTCCCGCCACGCAGGCTCTGATGTTCGATCCGCACGGCATCGCCATAACCCGTGACGGGGCATGGATGTATGTTGCCGATACACGCAACCACACGGTCCGCCGCATCGATCGAAGGAACGGCATCATCACGACGATCGCCGGCACCGGTCAGGAAGGCTTCTCCGGAGACGGCGGTCCCGCCACACAGGCTATGTTTAAGGGAACCTTCGGCATCGCCCTTGCTCCCGACGACCGTGCTCTGTACATTGCCGATCTCGGCAACAAGCGAGTACGCAAACTGGATTTACGAAGCGGTATCGTAAGCACCGTCGCGGGTAACGGGCAGGCGGGTGTGCCGGCAGAGGGCGCCCTGGCCAAGGATAGTCCGCTCATGGATCCGCGCGCGGTAGCGGTGGATTCCAGGCATCGTGTCTATGTGCTGGAGCGAAACGGAAACGCACTGCGTGTTGTGGAAAGCGATGGGAGAATCCACACAGTAATCGCACCCGGCATGGTGACGCCAGATCTCAAAGGTCCGAAGCACCTGTGCGTTGACCCGCAAGACAGAGTCGTTATCGCCGATGCGGAAAACCACCTCATCCGCCGGTACGACCCGAAAAGCGGAGCCACAATCACCATCGCCGGCACGGGGGCCAAGGGTGACACCATCGACGCGAAGGATCCGTTGCGTACGGAGCTGAATCGTCCCCACGGCGTGTTCGTAACAGGCTCCGGCGACTTGTATATCGCCGATAGTTACAATCACCGCATCCTGCGCGTACGGCAGCAGAACGCGCGAGCCGCCGTTTCGCTGGAGATCCGCGAACGTTCCGATGTAAGCGCCGGTGTACCGTACGAACGACTGGTGGGCACGGCGCATTTTCGCATCGACCCCGCACATCGCCTCAATCGCGGGATCACGGATATCGCCCATGGTCCGAAGAATGCGGATGGACTCCTCGAATACCACGCCGACTTCTACATCTTGCAACCCAGAACGGGGGGCAATCGGACGTTGCTCTTCGAGGTGAGCAACCGCGGCGGTAAAGGGATGCTAAGCATGTTCCAGCGTGCCCC
>CAYOBO010000013.1:28835-82003 GCA_964402295.1 uncultured Candidatus Solibacter sp.
TGCGGCAAGGCTATACGCTGGCGTGGCTTGGCTGGCAGCACGATGTCTCCAAAGGTGAGTATGCGCTGCGTCTGCACGTTCCGAAGGCATCCGGTGTTTCGGGCGAAGTCCGAGCGCAACTGGTTGTGGATACTCCAACAAGGCGGATCCCCTTCGCTGAACCCGGACATACAGCGTATGACCTCGCCGACCCGCAGTCCGTTGTAGTGACGGAACGGAACAGTCCGCGGGACACGCCACGGCGACTTGCTCCCGAGTCCTACAGCGTTACAAAAGACGCCGTCAATCTCAGTACGGATGCGATTCCTGGGCGCATCTACGAAGTTTCCTATCTGTCCCGCGATCCGGAGATTGCGATGTTGGGGCTTTCCGCTATCCGCGATTTCATTGGACACCTTCGTGACACAAACGCCATCCGCCACACAATCGGTTTCGGCATCTCCCAGAGCGCCATGCTGCTTCGCGCTTTTCTGCATCATGGGTTCAATGAAGGCCTGGATGGGAAACGTGTCTTCGACGGCGTTCTGGCACACACTGCCGGAGGACGCCGCATCGTCTATCCGCGATTTGCTCAGCCTTCCCGCACCGCTGCGCCACTGCGGGCAGTGGGTTATGGAACGGGAGGCCATGCGTTGGAGCAAACAGCCGCACCGTATGCCCCGAAGGTTATCTACAGCAACTCTTCCTATGAATACTGGGGCGCCACAGCCTCCTTGCTGCACACCACGCCGGATGGCAGCCGCGACCTACCCATTCCGGAAAATGTCCGGATCTACATGCTCGCCGGCGGGCAGCACGGACCGTCCGGATTTCCTCCTCCGCGCGGGCGAGCTCAGTATCTGCAAAATCCCAACGACTATCGGCCCGTTGTGCGTGCGTTGCTGGAGCGCCTGCGAGAGTGGATCGCCGATGGCAAACAGCCACCTCCTTCGCGGTATCCGCGCCTGGACGATGGCACGTTGGTTGTACCCGCCCATCTGTCTCGTTCACCGGGCCTGTCGTTTCCCCGCCAGGCATGGCAGCCCTTTGACGGAAAGGCTCGGGCACTGGTGCCACAAGTGGATGCCGACGGCAACGACATCGCCGGGGTGCGTACTCCGGACATCGCGGCGCCGCTGGCAACATATACAGGTTGGAACCTGCGCACGCCACAGATTGGCCGTGGCGGTGAACTCATCGGAAACTCCGGCTCATTCTTCCCTTTCCCCATGGAACAGGTAATGCGGCGCTACTCTACCCGGGAGCGTTACCTCACGGTCTGGGATGAGCAGGCCCAAGCACTCCTAAAGCAAGGGTTGCTGCTGCCGGACGATGTTCCCGCAATGCGCCAGTCCGCGGAATCCAAGTGGGATTGGTTGCAAGAACAGTACACTCACCGCTAGCCTACGCGCTCAACAAAAACGGCCCGGCCCATTGTCGTGAACACAGCGTTTCGATAGTCATATGCCTGGACGAGCGGCGAAGTAGTGTAGACGACGAACAACTCACCCGGTTTCACCTCGCGAATCCCCGTATAGGCTTGCGTGACGCTCGAGCTGATGCGCACGATCTCACTCCATGTTTCCCCGTGATCCATGCTGAAGGCGATGAAGTTGCCGTGGTCCTGATAGTCCGGCTTGTGCCCATACGACATAGCCAGAGTTCCATCGCTCATTTCGACGATGTCCGGGTCCACGCCGACGATGTAACGCTCGCGGCCAAAGCGTGAATACCGGAACCGGAGTGGAACAATGCGGCTCCATGTCGCGCCTTCATCGTCGGAGTGGCATTGATACATCGGATTCTCACGGCCGGTGCGCAACACGCAGATCACCCGCCCCTTGCGCGGACCCTTGGTCAACTGCACCAGCACCGGTTCAGCGGGGCCTTCCTGTTCCACGGGGTCCGATGCGATCGTCGAAGCATACGTCCACGTTTTCCCCTGATCGCGAGAACGAATCAGCACGGATCGCATTTTGCTCATCTTCTCGAGGTACTCCACGGGAAGTTTGTCGGATTCGAAGCGCCCGTAAGCGGAGGCAATGAGGTCGCCGCCGGGCAACTCCAACATCGACCTTCGGATGTAGAAGCGTGATATCGGCTCACCGCGATCGTCGAATCCATTCACTTCCGCTTCCGGGAGCACGACGCTGTACTCATGTGGCCCATCCACGGTGCGGAAGCTGTCCCGCGTGATCCAGTAATTGTGCACGAAGCGCTTGTTGCCCACGTGTTCCGCGTGCACATCGAACACCAGCAGCCGGCCGTCACGCAGTTCCACGGCGGCGCCTTCGGTGATTGGGCCTTTGCCGTGCTTAGGCTCGTGCTTCCACTCATGCCAAGTCTTGCGTCCATCGTGTGAGACACCCGTGTAATGAATCGGGTACTTGCCTCCCGTTGGCCAGCCACGATGACCGAATATGATGGATGTCCCATCGCGCAACTGCGTCAGATAGGGCCATGGAACCCCGGGAGCGATCGCTTGCTCCGGGCCCAGCGTCACCTTCAATCGCAGGCTTGGGGTTTGAGCCAGCGCCGTTCCGGCGGCTCCGCACACGGCCGAGAGAAAGGCTCGGCGTCTCATCCGTTCACCACATTCCGCGCCTCACCGCGCAGGAAAGAGAAGACATTCTCGATGGATAAGGCAAGTCCCGCTTCCAACACTTCGGGCGTGATCCCGGCGCAGTGCGGCGTCAACACCGCGGTCTCGCATTGTGTCAGGGGATGCCCCTTCGGCAGCGGCTCCACATCGAACACATCCAATCCCGCGCCCGCCAGATGGCCGGATTGTAGTGCATCGATCAAAGCCGCTTCCTCTACGATCGGGCCTCTGGCGGTATTGATCAGAATCGTCCCCGGCTTCATCATCGCGAATTGCGGCTGCCCGATGAACCCGATCGTTTCTGGCGATTGCCGCAGGTGCACGCTGACCACATCGCTCTCGCGCAGCAATTGCTCCAGTTCCACCAGTTCGAATCCAAGCGACGGATTGGGATGCATGGTCCAGGCGATGACTCGCATTCCAATCCCTTGCCCGATCCTCGCGAACTGCCGTCCGATTGCGCCCAGCCCGATAATCCCGAGGGTCTTTCCGTGCAGTTGAACCGACTGCCCTTTGGCCCATTCGCCGGCTACGGTGCGCTGGTGCAGTCCGATGATCTTGCGCGCCACTGCCAGCGTCAGCATGAGGCAATGCTCAGCAATCGAGACGGCGGCCACACCCGGCGTATTCGTCACCGTGACCCCGTGCCGCGACGCCGCGGCCAGATCGACATTGTCCGTGCCCGTGCCCCACAGCGAAAGCACCTTCAAATTGGGGCAGGACGCGAAGACACGCTCCGTAAACTTGCAGGAAGACCGGATATTGATGACTGCTTCGAAATCGCGGATGCGTTCGATGAGCGTGTCTTCCGAACCCGGCAGCGAGTCGTAGTATTTCACGTTATGTGCGGCGGTCAAATCGCGGTAAGCCTTGCTGGCTGCCATGACGGCTGGAAAGTCGTCTGGGATGACAAGAGAGAGCATAGACTCCCTAGTCTACCTTCCCAGCAGTTGTCCGATCTCGCGTGCTCCGACGTAGCCGAAGAATGCCAGCGCGGCCGCCAGTACTACGTTCAAGATTAGCGGCGCACGGAACCGGACTCCGACCCATTGGCTCCGGTTATTCATGATCAGCAGCGTCAGCGCCAGCAAAGGCAACAGCATGGCGCCCGTCAATCCAAAAGCAAGCTGTAGTTCCTTTACCGGCCACCGCACCAGAACCAATGGCGCCGTGCCCAGGCAAACCAGAAACAGCCGGTAATGCTTCGATCGTTCCAGACCGTCGGCCGGTAGCCGTGAACCTTCCCGCAGCCGATGAAAGTCGGCGTACAAATAGGGAAGACTTTGCCACACGCCCAGCAAAGCAGAAAACACCGCGGCCCAGAAGCCAATCAAAAAGATCCAATGCCCCGCCGGACCGAGGCTGCGCGACAATTGCGCGGCCAGCAGCAAGGCGAGTTCCGTTCCTTGGCCCTTCACCTGCACGCGTGACCCAATGATCACCACCGCGAAGCCGAATACCGCAATCACCGCATAGGACAGCAACAGGTCGAGCTGGCAGGCACGCAATCCCTCTTTGCCGGAGCGGCCTTCTTCGCGAATCCAATAGCCGTAGCTCACCAGCGCCATGGTTCCGCCGATGGCGCCGATCAAGCCCACCACCCACCGGCTTCCAGTTGCAGGCAGCGATGGAATCAGCCCCGAGGCGACAGCGCTCCAATCCGGCGCCAATAGAAACGCCGTCAAGCACATGGTGAGGAACATCGCCCCGACACAAACCGCCAGGACCCGCTTCAACGCCTCGTACCCGCCGAACCGGATCAAAGCAATGCCGAGCAGCGAGTGTGCCGATGCCCACGCCATTCGGGATGTCTGTGGCGGACCCACCGGCACAAGGCCTGTCGCAGCCACCCCGCATGCGCTGGCCAGCATCCCCCCGGTCACCAGAGCGAACAGCATCAGGTATGCAAGAAACACCCATTGGATCCACCGGCCCAGACGCGTCACCCAGCCTTCGAGCAGCGTCTCACCCGTTGCCATTTGCCAGCGAGCGATCCCTTCGGTCAGGGTCCACTTGAGAATGACGCCGGCCGGCACAGCCCACAGGACTGCCGTTCCAGCTTCCGCTCCTGCCAGACTGCCGGTGAGAATATCACCGGCTCCCACGCTGGTTGCGGTGAGAAGAATGGCCGGACCTACCGTGCTCCAACGGAATCCAGGCATGCGCAAGAGCATATCGCGTCTGCTCCGAAAAACGCGAACGGACGATCCAGGTAGACAATCACCCACACCAATTCCAAGACGAGGCAATCGCCTAGCGGTTCCCCGTAGAGGTTTTCTCAACGCTTTGCGAACCAGAGAGATGTTCTGCGTCAGGTTTCAAGCTTTGAGAAAAATGTGATGTGCTTGCAACGGTGCTTTGGGACACTTTCTCTCCTCGTGTGACGTCATTCCCATTGAAAGGAGAAGTCATGAAAATCCTTCGAGTGGCCATTTTGACACTACTGGCCGTGGCGATGGCAAGCGCACAGACGGCCGCACCGGCTTTAAGCGCGGAGATCCCATTCGCTTTCGAGATGGCTGGAGTCACACTTCCAGCGGGCGAGTACAGCGTAACGTTCTCGACGGAACGGACGTGGATCATGGTTCGGGACTTGGATAGCAACGATTCCGCACTTGCGGTAGCGTTCAGCGTGTATCCAAAGGATATGTCGGCGGACAACGCCAAGCTGATCTTCAACCGTTACAACGACCGCTACTTCCTGTCGCAGGTTTGGCATCCGAATGTTATGCGGGAGCTTCCCAAATCGAAGCAGGAACGCGAACTGGTCACTTCGCGCCTCTTGGCAAAGAATCCCGTCCGGGTCGTCATTGCCGCCAAGTTGGTGCGTTGATCGGATCCATTGCCGGCGTCCGCAGTACCGGATCTCCATGGCAAGAGAGGTCTCCGTAGCCTTGATCGCCGGTCATCACGATCATGACGCTTGGGCTTGGCGTGTCCCTGGCTGGGCGCCGGCAGTGAAAGCAAGGGGGGGCGAGCCGCGTCAGGGTATTCGCACACCTTTCAAATCACCTTGCTCAAGTACTCGCGGGCATTTCGTACATTGCGTTCCCTCGAAACCCCAGGCACCGGATTCCCCTCCAACTCCGCAATCACCCAACCCTGCCAGTCCTTGCCGCGCAGCGCTGCCAGCGCCCCGCGGACATCCACATCGCCTGTACCGAGCGTCACCTGCGTCATGTGGTCGCCTTTCCAATCCTTCACATGCACAGCCGCAATCCGCCGATGATGCTCCATGCAGAACGGCGCAGCATTCACCCCCGCCCGCGCGGCATGGCCCACATCCACCAGCAACCGCACGTTGGAATGCCGCAACAGGTAACGAAACTCCTCAAAATTGTTTCGTGCTTCCTCCACGTGATTGTGCACCAGCAGTTCCACCCCGGCCTTCCGGCAGACCTTGGCCAATCGCTCGATGGCAGCAGCCTTTGTTTCCCACAAGGTTTGATTCTTGCCCGCGGCAGGACTCAGCATCGCATATGTCCCGCCTAATGCCTTGACGCCGGCAGCCACATGAGCGAAAAGTGTCTCCGCTTTCGCCACCTGCTCCGCTGTGTGCAGCGGAGAGCCGGCGTGCAGGCCGATTAACTCGATCTTGCGCTTGGCGATCTGGGCGCGTACCGGCGCCGGATCGGCAAAAGCCGTCTCCAGGCTGATGTAGTTTGTTTCAAACCCCTCGTATCCCGCCGCCGCCATGTCATCCAGGTAGGTGAGGAATTGCGCCACGTCCCGCTTCGGAGCCGCGTAGGACCGGCTCTGGCATCCCACGCGCATTCCTCCGGCGGCCAGCAATCCAGCGGTGGCAGTTCCGAAAACAAACGTTCTTCTCATCATGCCAGTTCGCATAATATTCTATAGATTCCGCAACAGGAGCAACATGCATCCAGCGCGCCGCCGTTTCCTCCACTACCTCGCCGCGAGCCCCGTGCTTGCGCAGCAACTTCCGCCATCTGTCATTGGATCGGCTGCCGAAGCGCTCAATGTGTTCGATTTCGAAGCGGCCGCCCGCAAGGCGCTTCCTCCCGCACATTACGGCTATCTTGCCGGCGGTGTCGATGACGACGTCACGCTCCGCGCCAATCGCAAGGGCTTTGAACGACTACAGATCCGTTCCCGCCGTCTCGTCGATGTGTCTACAGTGGACATGCGCGTCGAACTGTTCGGCAGAACCTGGGAGACGCCCATCATCCTCGCCCCCGCGGGCAGTCTCAACGCATTCCACGCCAACGGCGAGATTGTAGTGGCCCGTGCGGCGGCGAAGCAGAAGACTCTGCAAATTCTCTCCACAGTCACCACCTGCCCCATCGAAGACGTGAACAAGGCTCGTGGCGAGCCAGTATGGTTCCAGCTCTATGCACCGCCCGATTGGGAGAAAACGAAGAAACTCGTGGCGCGCGCCGAATCCGCGGGATGCCCGGTTCTGGTGCTCACCGTGGATCGTCCCGGCCCGCGCAATTCCGAGACCGAACTGCGGTACAAGAAACTCGACACGCGCAATTGCCTCACTTGCCATCCCGCCGGACGCTTCTACGATCGCAAGCCCATGTTCACGGGTATCGACATGGTGAACCAGAAGCATACCAATTCCTCCATGAGCTGGCAGTTCGTACAGCGCTTACGCGATCTGAGCAAGATGAAGCTCGTGCTGAAGGGCATCGAGACTGCCGAAGACGCCTCGCTTGCAACGAAGGCGGGCGTCGATGCAATCATCGTCTCCAATCATGGCGGGCGCGACAGCGATGCCGGGCGCGGGTCCATCGAAGCGCTGCCGGAAGTCGTCGCCGCTGTTGCTGGGCGCATTCCCGTGCTCATGGACGGAGGCATTCGCCGTGGCACAGATATCTACAAAGCGCTGGCCCTGGGTGCGCGCGCCATCTGTATCGGGCGTCCGTATTTGTGGGGTTTGGGCGCGTTTGGCCAACCCGGTGTCGAACGCGTTATCGAGATCCTCGCCCGCGAACTCGACCTCATTTTGCGGGCCGCCGGAACACCGCGCATTGCTTCCATCCACCCCGGTTCCATCGTACGCCAATAAAGGAAAACAGAATGACCCGACGCCAACTCTTGTTCGCTTCGCTTGCTGGTCCGCTCCGGGCGGCCAACAAACCGAATATCGTATTTGTCTTCAGCGACGATCATCACTTCCAATGCCTCGGCGCGGCCGGCAATCCGCACATCCATACACCCAACCTCGACAGGCTCGCGCGCGAAGGCGTCTTCTTCACCAACGGCATCATCAGCACCTCGCAATGCGCGCCCAGCCGGGGCATTATGCTGACCGGCCGCGAAACCTATCAGACCGGGCTCATCAGCAACGGCCAGACGGCGTTCCAGCATAACGAGAATCCCACAGCCGTCGAACAACTGCGCTGTGCCGGATACGACACGATCCACATCGGCAAGTGGCACATCAAGCCGGAACCCGCCGAATGCGGCTTTGCGCGGTCCCCATTATGGTTGCGCGGCGGAGGCAGCGTCTATCGGGATCCGAAGCTGCGCCGCGGCCAGCAGGGCCAGGACGAGACCGTCTCCGGCCACATCACGGACTTGTTCACCGATGCCTCCATTGCCGCCACGAAGGAAGCGAAGCAGCCGTTCTTCCTCTGGCTTGCCTATAACGCTCCGCACACTCCCTGGTTCGCCGCGGAGAAATACAGGCAGCACTATCAGGGCAAGAACAGCGTGGAAATCGCCCCGCCACTACATCCGCCGGGGGGAGCCAAGTTCGATTGGGTCACCTACTACGCCGTTATCACCCATCTCGACGAGGCCGTCGGCCGTCTCGTGGACGCGCTCAAAGCGCAAGGCCACTGGGATAACACCGTGCTGTTCTTCATTGGGGACAACGGCTATATGTCAGGCACTCGCAATTGGAGCGGCAAGGTGCGGCATTGGGATGAATCGGTGCGTGTGCCCTATTTCGTTGCGGGCGGTGCGGTGAAGGCGCGCGCCAAGGTGGACGACCCTGTCGCCAGCATTGACGCCGTTGCCACCTGGCTGGATCTCGCAGGCGTGAAACCTGCTCGCCCCATCGCCGGACGCAGCATGCGCAGCTATCTCGATACGGGAAAGGGCAAATTCGACGTGGCCTTCTCTGTTTGGGACGATCCACGACCCGAAGGGCTAGCTGTGAAGACTCCTGTCGAGCCCTACCGCCTTGTCCGCACCAAGCGCCACAAACTGGTTGTCTTCGCCTCGAAAAAGCAGAGCCTCTACGATTGCGTTGCCGATCCCTCCGAGAATAACGACCTGATCGCGGATGAACAACGGAAATCCGTTCGCGAAGACCTACGCAAGAAGCTCCGCGCGCGCATGCAGTCCACGGGAGATCACGCCATCGCCTGGCTGTGATCAGAAATTCGGCCGCCCGCTCTTCCGTGGTAGCAGAATCGACTTGTAGTCGCTCCAGTTTGCCACCACTACATAGGCCCCGAACGTGAGCGCACCGAAAGCCAGCAGGATTACGCCTGCCACCGAGGTGTAGTGAACCCACGGCAGGCGCGGGTCCGCCTCGAAGAACAGCTTGCCGAATTCGCGTCCGAAATTCATGCCGAAGAATCCGGTTAAAATCGCGCCGGCGCCGAAAATGAGGCTCAACATCGCCAAGCGGTTCACGGCTTCCGTGTTCCGGAATTGGAAATAGGTATGCATCGAAGCGTTCAGTTTCTCCACCTCTTCCTCAATCTCTTCCTTCATCACCTGTGTGCGGTACTCGCGGCACTGTAACAAAAAGTGGTCGATCTCCTCTTCCTTGTTCGCAAGTTCATCGAAATACCAATAGTTGGCGAAATGCAGGAACTCCGCCCGCAGATCGTTGGCCAGTTGGATGTTCTCAAGGGAGAGCTTCCCGTCCTGCTGATCCAGGTACAACGTCTTTGAAACTTGCGCGCTGATCTCGGCGAAATGCAGCAGCGTGGCCCGATAAAAGAGAGCCACCATCGCCATCAGGTAATATCGTCCATCGAACATGCGATGAATCAGGAAACCTTCCCGAAGCTCGTGCTCGTCGCAATCGAAGTTGCCGATGCACATCGTGATGTTCGAGTAACTGGTGGCCCCATAGTAAGTGCCCTGATGCGCCCATCGCGTGTACAACTGCCGCATCATCTGTTGTCGCACGAAATATTTGTCGTAACGGTAATCGTCGCCATCGCGGTCCACGTACAGGAAGCGGCTCAGCAGAATCCGATAGTCCTCGCTCGCCACGTAATTCTCCGGCAGGCGCGCCGGATCGAGTGCCGCGTAGGTGAAGACGATCATGCGCTCATCCAGCACCGGCTCGAATTCATCCTTGTCGTAGTCAGCAAAGTACAACAGCGCGGTGATCGTTTTCGACAGGGGAGGCAGAAACCCGCTCATCCCCGTGCAATCTTCAAAGCGCTCTTCGGCTAGAACATGATCGTTTCCATCGCGCTCCTGAACAATTGCGAATCGGGAAGGGAAGCGGCCTTCGCGCACCTGCCTGCTGGAGGATGGATAGACCTTCCTCATCGATTCGTTGATCCACAGGGCCTGCGCCACCGGCAGCTTGTATGCCTCCACCCCGATGCTGAGAATCCCAATCCCGTTGGCGAACAGAAAGAGCCGCAGATCCGTAATCTGCACACGCGCGGATCGCCCTTTGTTGTCGTGCGCCTCGAGAAACAATCGCTTCTCATCGAGTGGGATGTGATAGCAGCGCAGCAGCGATTCGCCGGATTCCGGTGTACCCGCGCTATCGAAGAACACGCGCCGCACGAAGGGATGGAAGAATACCATGTCCTGATATGCGGGCGAATCCATATCGAACCGCGTATAAGCCGCTCTCTTCCACCCCCCCACATTGGCCACCAGCGCCGACTGGGCCCCACTATGGTGCTCCGCGATCCAATCGTCCAATCCGTCGATCCAGTGCGTCTTCGACGACCATGCACCGCCGTGATTGCTTTGTACCGCCCGCTTGTCGATGGAGAAAGGGAAGAAGAAGTACGTGTGCAGATGCAGAACGTCGACCGGAGTTCCCTCGCTGAAGGCCATCGCGGCAATTATAGCGGTTCGCGGGGCTGGAATACCTACTTCAGACGTCGTATTCGGCGATGGAAATCGTCCGCGCTACAGCCTTTTCGAACAGCCGCGCACGGATCTCTTTGTAGATTGGGTCCGCAAAGAACGCATCCATGGATGTTTTGTTGGGAAAACTGATGACGAACACCCTGTTGATCGCTGGATCGCCATCGGGCTTGAGGTCGCGAGACACTTCGAAGTCATGGCGGAAGCCACCGCCGGCCGCTTCCAGCAAAGGTGTCATCTCGGTTCGGTACCGCGCATACAGCGCATGGTCCGCCACGGCTAGGGCGACAACTCTTTCGTGCTTCATGGGCTCACCATTTTCCCGCATGTGCGCCGCCATCGACATGAATCACCTCGCCCGTGATGAAGGACGCACGCACCAAGAACAGCGCCGCATCGGCGATCTCCTCCACCGTCGCGATCCGCCGAATCGGATGCAACGCCTTCAGCGCATCGTGATGTTCCGGTTTGTGCATCGGTGTATCGACAATCCCCGGCGCAATGGCGTTCACACGGATGCCGTTACCCGCATACTCGATGGCAAGTTCTTTGGTCACGGCATTGAGGCCACCTTTCGTCAGGCTGGTCAGAGCTGCGTTCACTCCCGCTACCGGCTGCTCGGCCAGGCTTGTCGTGATCGTGAGGATCTGCCCGCCGCCTTGCCGGCGCATCTGCCGGATCGCTGCCTGTGTCACATGAAAGAACCCGCTCACGTTAGTATCCAGAACACGCCGGAAGTCTTCTACCGTGTACTCGTCGAATGCCTTCGGAACGAAGATGCCAGCGTTGTTGACCAGGATATCGAGCGTTCCAAACGCCGAAATCGCGGTATCCACCAGTTTTGCCGCGATGGCGCGGTCGGCTACGTCGCCGTCGACAAGCCGCAAGCCCTCGGCAGGCGTGAGCGTGCCTGCCGTAGTGACTCTCCGTGAATTGGCGACAACGTTGTAGCCTTCCCGAAGAAATGCCTGAGTGAGAGCCAGTCCAATGCCGCTGGAGGCACCGGTAATCAGAACGGTCTGTTGTGTCTGCATGCCTTTACGGATGAACGGGCGCTTGCTGGCGATGCGGCGCCCCTTCACAATCGGGTTACCATTTGGTAAGTCCCGCTGAATCGCAATGGTCAAGCGACGCAAGAGCACCGTGCAACCACCGCCCGCGGAGTGTCCCCTGCGGCGATGCATGGATCTTCTCGCCGGGGCATGGTCCGCGGACGTGCTGTGGTACCTCCGGGATGGCGAGCGCTGCTTTTCGGAACTGCAACACGATCTCAACGGAGTATCGGCGAAGGTGCTCACCACGCGTCTGCGGAAGCTCGAACGCGAAGGCATCATCGATCGCATCCCCAAACGGACTTCCCCACCAACCATCTGGTACACACTAACTCCTATAGGCATGGAACTCGTCAAGGCGTTAGCAGCGGTCGTTGAGATCGCGCAGCGAGCCAAACGGAATAGACTGGACACGCCTCCGGCGCAAGCAGAGCAGGACCGCGGAGCCGAATCCTAGCAGCATCAACGTGCCAGGTTCTGGAGTGGGCGCGGCCAGGCCGAATCCATTGCTCCCGAAATCCTTGTCCACCTCCAGGTATGAAATCGCCTGGTTGCTCAGCAGTGAAACGAGAACCGTCGGATTACCTGAGATATTGCCGCCCGTGAAGGTGTACTCGCCGCCGGAGAAACTCCATCCCGGCATCGACCCCGCAACCAGTTCGAGAGGGTTCGCCCCTGAGAGGAATACGGGTTGATCCAGCCACGCGCTGGTAATCTGCACATTGCCGTCAGGGACCTACTTCCGTTTGAGCGACGTGGACAATGGAGAATCGCTGGTGTTGCGGGCAGGGAAGAGCACCCGCGTTCAAACCTGTGAAGTCCCATACCGATGAGCCCGTGAAACCTGAGCTTGGATCGTTGCCAGTAGCCGTGAATGTGCCGTGCCATGGACTCAGTGCCGGCGCGGCCCAGGTGCCGCTGAACACTCCGGAGCCGGTCGCAAGCGTTGGGGCAACCCCAGGCGCGACTGGGCCAGTAAGCCCTGCATGCGCGAAAGTGGCGCATGCAGGGTCACGGAGTATGTCAGCGCTACCGGAAGTCGACTACCGATGCCGATTTCACGGCTGGGTTTTCCTTCAATTGCGCCAGTAGATCATCCGTTACCATCGAGTCTGTCTCCACGATGGCCACGGCAATCAGCGGGCGGTGTGGATCGGAGCTATCCTGCCTACCCAGGCTGAAGTTCGCGATGTTCACGTTGTTCCTGCCCAACACGGAGCCCACGTGGCCGATCACGCCCGGCACATCTTCGTTCACCATGAAGATGAGGTGTCCGCCCAGCGCCGCTTCGCACACGATGCTGTCCACGCGCATCAGTCTCGGCTTGTGGAGAATCACTGCGCCCTCTACCGTGGTTGTGCCCGAATCCGTCTCCAACTCCAACCGGATGGTGTCGGTAAAAGTGGAACGCTTATCGTGATGCTCGGCGATGTTCCACCCGCGCTCCCCGGCCAGGCCCATCGAGTTCACCATGTTTGCTTTGGGAGCCGAACGCTGCAAGACCCCTGCTACGCCGGCATTCCGCAACAAGGATGTGTTCAGTTCGGCGATGCGTCCGGTATAGGTGAGTTTCACTGTCTTCGGATTTCCGCTGGCAATATGCGATGCAAACAGGCCCAGGCGCTCCGCCAGCTCCACATATGGCCCAAGGGTCTTGTACACTTCAGGGGACATCGCCGGCATATTCACGGCATTGATGGCAACGCCGTTCACCAAGTAGTCGATCACCTGCTCCACGATACGGATGCCGACGATCTCTTGTGCTTCTTCCGTCGATCCGCCAATGTGTGGAGTGGCAATCAGCCCCGCAGCCTGCAACAGCGCGTTGTCCGCCGATGGCGGTTCGGGATCGAAGACATCCAATCCCGCACCCGCGACCTTGCCGGAAGCCATCGCCTCCAACAGCGCCGCTTCATCGATCAACTCCCCGCGCGCGCAGTTCACAATGCGCACGCCCTGCTTCATCTTCGCGAACGCGTCCTTGCCCAGGATCTTTTTCGTTTCCGGTGTCAAGGAAACGTGCAGAGAAATGTAGTCGCTCTCCGCATACAGCTTGTCGAGCGAAGCCAATTCGACACCGAGATCCGCGGCGGCTTGCGAACTGACGTACGGATCAAACGCCACCACGCGCATCTCGAATGCCCGCGCCCGCTTCACAACTTCGCGCCCGATGCTGCCCAGTCCAAGAATCCCCAACGTTTTCCCACGCAGTTCGTTTCCCAGGAACTTCTTCTTTTCCCATTTCCCAGAGGTGGTGGAAGCCGTCGCCTGGGGGATGGATCGTGCCATGCCCAACATCAGCGCAAGCGTGTGTTCGGCCACCGAGACCGCATTCCCGCCAGGCGTATTCATCACCACAACACCCGCGGCGCTGGCTGCTTCGAGATCGACGTTGTCCACACCAACGCCGGCCCGTCCCACCACGCGGAGCTTCGGCGCTTTCGCCAGCACATCCTTGGTCACTTTCACTGCGCTACGGACAAACAGCGCGTCGCAATCGGCCAAATGTTCGCCGTATTCCTTTGGGTTGGATACAACAACGTCCCAACCCGGCTGAGCTTTGAGCATTTCAATCCCAGCCGGGGCCATTGGTTCCGCAACTACAAGTTTCATTTCTGCTTATGCCCCCACCGTCACTTTGGGGAAGGCAGCTTCAGCATACACGCTCTGGACCGCGGCAACGCCTTTGCCGTACGGAACGGAGTAGCCATTCGCGTTGAGGATCAATTCCAATGCGCCGACGACGGAAAACAAATCGGCGAAGTCGAAGTAGCCGAGGTGCGCGATGCGGAATATCTGTCCCTTCATCGTGCCCTGGCCGTTGGCGATGATCATGCCAAACTCGTTACGGAAACCTTTCACGATCACCCCGGAATCCATGCCCTGGGGCGCTTTGACAGCAGTAACCGAAGCGGCGGGCGACGAGGGGCTGAACAGTTCCAGACCCATTTCCGTGACCGCCGCGCGCGTTGCCTTGGCCAGCAACTGCGCATTGTCGATCAGCTTGCCCATGCCGAGTTCCTTGATATACTTCAGTGCTTCACCCAGGCTGATGATCAAGGATACGGCCGGCGTCCAACTCGATTCGCCGTTCTGCGCGGACTTCAGTTCCTTCTTCAAATCGAAGTAGAAGTGCGGTAGATCGCAGGTTTTTGTAAACTCCATCGCCTTGGGGCTCACCGAAAGAAAGCCCAAACCAGGAGGGATCATGAACGCCTTCTGCGATCCGCCGATCACGACGTCCAGGCCCCAGCCGTCGATGTCGAGCGGCATCGTTCCCAAGCCGGTGATCGCGTCAATGATGAAAATCGCGTCCGTTTTGCGCACGGCTTCCGCCATCCCTTGGATGTCGTGAGCCGCGCCGGTCGAGGTTTCCGAAGCCTGCACGAACACGCCGCGCGCGTCCGGATTCGCCTTCAGTGCATCGGCCACGCGCTCGGCCGAAACAACGCTGCCGTAGGGTTCTTCCAAAACAACCGAATTGAGGCCAAACGCCTTTGTCATCGCGACCCAGCGTTCGCCGAACTTGCCCGCGGAGCAAACGATCACTTTGTCGCCGCGGCGGAAGAGATTCGAGATCGACGCTTCCATCGCGCCGGAACCCGAGGAAACCAGCGGCAGCACATCGTTCGTGGTGCCGAACACTTCCTTCAGATCGCCGAGGACTTGCCGGTAGATTTTCTGGAAGTCCTGTGTGCGGTGATGAACATCGGAGGCCATCATGGCATGCAGCGCCTTAGGCAGCAGAGGCGTAGGGCCTGGAGTCAGGAGACGTTGTTTCTTAATGTGCATGTTGTACTAAGAAGACTAGCCGTTGGGGTATTGAATTCTCTAGAATAGCAAATCAATGGCACTACTCGAACGTTTGCAGAAAGACATGGTGGAAGCCATGAAGGCGAAAGAGGAGCTTCGCCTGGGCGCGTTACGCATGCTCAAGGCCGCGCTCATGAAGCACAAAGTGGACACCATGAAAGAGCTGGATGAGGCCGAGGAAATGAAGGTTCTCAGCTCCATCCTCAAACAGCGCAAGGATGCCGCCGACATGTTCCGCAAGGGCGGCCGTGAGGATCAGGCGGCGAAGGAAGAAGCTGAGCTCAGAATCCTCGAAACCTACATGCCAGCCGGCGCAACCCCTGAAGAAATGGAAGCCGCTATCTCCGCTGCCATCGCCGAAACCGGCATCGCCAGCCTGAAGCAGATGGGCGTCGTCATGAAGGCGGCCCAGGCGAAGCTCACCGGCAAACGGGTCGACGGTAAGGCGTTGAGCGAAATGGTGCGGGCCAAGCTCTCATGAGAATCCTCAGCATCCACGCCCACCCCGACGATATGGAAATCCTCGCTGGAGGGACACTCGCACTGCTGGCCGACCGCGGGCACCACATCACGGTAGTGACCATGACTCCGGGCGACAAAGGATCGAACACCCTGGAACCGGACGCGATCGCCGCGGTGCGTCGAGAGGAAGCGCGCCGGTCTGCCGCAATGATTGGCGCGGACTACATCTGTGCCGAGTTCCGCGATCTCGAGATTTTCAACGATAACGCCTCACGGCAGGCGGTTACGGAGATCCTCCGCATCACGCGCCCCGATGTTGTGCTTACCTCGTCTCCAGCGGATTATCTCTGCGATCACGAAGCCACCAGCCTGCTCGTTCGCGATGCTATGTTCGGAGCCTCCGCACCCAATTACCGCACCGGCGCCGCACAGCCCGCCAAACCGCTCAATGGTATTCCGCACCTGTATTTCATGGATGCCATCTCCGGCCACGATCGCGAAGGCCGGCCGATCCATCCCGATTTCGTCGTCGATGTATCCACCACCTTCCGTCGCAAGTGGGATATGCTCGCCGCACACGCCAGCCAGCGCGAATGGCTGCGCGCCCAACACGGCATGGATGACTACATGATCATGATGGAAACATGGACGAAGACCTGCGGGCAACGCGCCGGAATCGAGTTCGGCGAAGGCTTCCGCCAATATAAGGGCCATCCCTATCCCGATTCACCGGTTTTGCAGGATCTGCTACAAGATCGAGTCAAGGCCCCGCGCTAATTCGCGCAGCCGATCGGCATGCCCGGCGGTGGTTCAGGCAATCGAGGCACATTCGCCGGCTTCGGATCCTCCAACAACTTGCGGATCTGCATTTCGGCATATTGAAAATGCGCACGCCTGTGTGGATCGGTGCTCGTTTTTTGTGTGCTGGCGTAGGCGCGCAGTTGCTCCAGTTTCTGCACGGCGATGGCGCGCACCTGTGCCGAGGCGCGCGCATCGAGAGACAATGCCATCAACTGGTGGAGTGTCACGAAATCCACTGTGCGGCCAACCTCCGCGGCCAATCCCCCCACCGCGGGACGTTTCCACGTTGCCGCCAGTACACGGTCGATCACTTCTCCAAGCCCAGGATTGCGTGGATCTCGCGCGTTGTATTGCAGCAACCGCCCGGCGCGCTCCGGATGGAAAATGAGACTCAGCGTTATTCCCGCCGCGGACTCGGCCGCCGCCAGGGGATCGAATGTCAGCCCCGTCCGTGACCGAAAATATTCACGCGTCCTCGGAAACTCACCCGCCGCGGGAGGCAGCAAGCGCAGCAGCGGTTCCGGCAGTGTGAGCGCCTCTGGCTGCAAGGTAGCCAGCAGTGCGTCCAACGCCTTTCGTTGCTCCACCGCCGAGGCAATCTGTGTGATCAACTGGCCGTCCCCGCGTAACGCGTAGGTGTAATGCAGCCCGCCCAGCACCTTCGCCGCGGCCTCCGCCTGGTAACGATGCATCAAGTAGGTGGTGACCAGCGGTTCCTCCAATGTGCTGTAGGGACGCCCGTGCCGAATATTGTTTTCTCCGAACCGGGCTAGCGCTCTCTGCCGCACCTGCAACACGCGCATGAGTTCATCGGATGCATCCGTGCCGTTGTCCCACAGATGCGTCTTCGGATGCGCGCTTCCCGCCGGCCGTGCGTCCTCATCGCTCAAAAAGTACAAACCCCGTTTGTAGGCATCGGCGAGCAGCTTGGCGAGATGTGGCGCCGCCGCCGATTCACTGCCAAAATCCGAATACCCGTAGGCAATCGCCACTTTGTCCCAATCGCCGATCTCTTGGGTATACGCATTCCGCAACGTGGGGTTGCCGTCTGCATCCAACTCGACCAACGGATGAGGATAATCCATCACCGAGGCGCGGTTGGCCGTGCTCGACACATAATTGTGGCTCAGGCCGAGTGTGTGTCCCACTTCATGTGCGGACAATTGCCGAAGCCGCGCCAATGCCATCTCCAGCATTTCCTTCGATGCTGGTTTTCCCGTCTCATACGGCGCCAGCAGGCCCTCCGCGATCAGGTAATCCTGCCGCACGCGCAGCGAACCCAACGTCACATGTCCCTTGATGATTTCACCCGTCCGCGGATCGCGGACCGTCGCTCCATAAGACCAGCCGCGTGTCGAACGGTGCACCCACTGGATCACGTTGTAACGCAGATCCATGGCGTCGGCGCCCTCCGGCATCAGTTCCACACGATAGGCATTCCGAAATCCCGCGGCTTCGAAGGCCTGCGTCCACCACCGCGCTCCATCGAGCAACGCGGAACGGATCGGCTCCGGCGCACCGCGATCGAGGTAATACACAATCGGCTTGACTGCCTCGCTCATCGCCGCCGAAGGATTCTTCTTCTGCAACCGGTGCCGAGATAGAAACTGTTTCCGGATCGGCTCTGACACCGGAGTCGCGAAATCGAGGTATTCCATGCCGAAATACCCCGCGCGCGGATCGCATGCCCTGGGTTGATAGCCGGGGCCGGGCAACTCCACGAACGAATGGTGCGTTCGGACGGTCAGCGAATCCGGACTCGGAGCCACCTCACGTACATAGCCCCCTTCCGGCCGCCCGATGAACGTCAGCGTCGCTTCTACCTCCGTGTTCTTCGGGAAATTCTTCGTGCGGGGCAAATATAGCGCCGACCGCGACGCCTCCAGTCGATACGTTCCCTGGCGCGACGATTGCAGCCGGTCCGCCACACCATGCGCATCGCGCAGGAAGAAGTCCGTCGCATCCACCAGCACTCTGCCCTTTTCTTCCGCAATGGCCGTGAAGCCCCACAGCACTGACTCCGCAAAGGATTCCCGCACTGCACGCACTTCGTCGGCATCCTGGCTGAGAGCACGGTAATCGTAGTTCGGCTGCACCAGCAGCACCTTTGGCCCCGATCGCTCAAATCGCACAATCCGGCTTCGCCCTAGCTGCCCCCGGTCGAGCCCGATGTCGTTTGATCCAAGCCCGGCGGGCAGGGAATTCACATAGAGGAACTCCTCTCGCATTCGCGGGATCTCCAAAAACAGCTTCCCCGCATGCTCATCCCAATAAAACGGAAAGTAGCCATCCTGTTTCGCCAGGTTGGCTGTCTTCGAGGCGATCGAAGGCGGTTCCTGCGCAAAGGCGAATCCGAGAACGATTGTGACCCAAAACATAATCACCGATTGTCGCAGACGCGGTGTTGAAAGAAGAGGCGAAATCCCGTTTACTGGGAATATGCGACTTTTCGCGGCGGCACTGGCCTCGGCCCTTCCTGCCATCGCTCAACAGATTTGCGCGCCCACTCCGGCGTACTCGCCTTGCGAGATCGTCTTCGAGTTGGATGACGCCGAAGCAAAGGCGCATCCAAACCCTTACATGACCGTCGACCTGCGCGCCGAATTGCGATCCCCTCGGGCCCGCACCATCCTGATGCCCGCTTATTGGGATGGCGGCCGCCGCATGGTCATTCGTTTCAGCCCCATGGATCCTGGGACATGGGATTTCCGCCTCACCAGCAACCTGGAACGCTTCAACGGCAAACTTGGCCAGTTACAGGCCACCGAGTCCTCTGACCAGGGATTCCTGCAACGCGCCAACGTCCATCACTGGCGGTACACCGAGTCACTGAAGGCGCATCTTTGGATGGGGGACGCATTCCACGATTTCGCCACTGCGCCGCAGGCACAGTTCGACGCCTATGCCGAAGCTCGCGGCAAGCAAAAATTCACACACGTGCGGGGCTTTGTGCTGGGAAAGCCCGGTGAAGAGAAACGCGCCTTCGCTTCTCCCGATCAGCCGATGCCGGCTTTCTTCCAGGAACTTGACAGGCGTGTGCTCGCGCTCAACCGGCAAGGCATGTTCGCCGATCTCATCCTGGCCCATGACGGAAAGCAACTCACTACCTTGTTTTCTTCCTGGCAGCAGCGCGAACGTTTCCTCAAGTACATCGTCTCCCGCTATGCCGCGTTTCACATTACCTGGCAACTGCTGCATGAGTTCGAATCGTTCGACGACTCGCGCGCGTTGCTCAAGGAAATGGGCGAACTGGTGAAGAAAATGGACCCGTACCAGCATCCTCGCGCTACCGGCACCACGGCGACTAGCGGTCCGCTGGCTCCCGATGGCTGGATGTCCTATGTGAATCATCACACCCCGGACGACGCCATCGGCGCCATCGAGCATCACGTCTTCCCTGCGCCCTTCGTCAACACGGGATTTGCTTCCGAACAGGACGGGCCCGATGTGTTTCGCAAACGTCTCTGGAATACTGCCATGAACGGGCAGTATCCTTCGGCAATGCTCAATCCGGCCGCGCCCGATTCGCCCTCCGCCAAGGCCATGGCCGCGTGGCAGGAATTCTTCGCCCGCACCCGCTATTGGGAGTTGGAACCGTACTACGACATCGACGGCGCCCGATGCCTCGCCTTGCCCGGCACGGAGTACATCGTCTACATCGAAAAATCCGGATACGCCGAACTGCTCATTGAAAAGCACGGCTACGACGTCTTCTGGTTCAATCCGCGTACCGGCGAACTCACCAAGGAGAAGAAAGAATACAAGGGTGAGAAATATTTCGCTGAAGCGCCGACCAAGACCGACGATTGGGTTCTGCATCTCTCGCGCGAAGGCCGCAAGGAAGGCATGCTGCGCTCCTACAAGTTCGAATCGCGCCCCAACCTCATGCAGGAAATCGAACAGAACCCCACGAAAATGCCGTTTGAAATCCTACAGCCCTCCACCGATCCGTTATCCGTCTCCAAGCCTCCGAAGTACGAAGTGAAGCTCAAACGCGAGACCCGCGGCACTCGTGAGATGCGTTACCTCTGGACCGGCGAAGTGCCCACCGAAGGACGTGGCTATCGCGTTCTTGGCACGGGCGCACAAGGCACGCTACAGATCCCGGACTCGCTGGCAAAGATTTTCCCGGCGGTGTTCAACATGCGCATCTACGCCATCAACGCGGTGGGAAAGGTCTATGCGGTGGATCAGGTCCACCGTCTCACCAAGTAATGGCAAGAATCCTGGCGGTGGATACGACAGCGGACTTCGGCAGTCTGGCGCTGGCCGATAACGGCCTCGTATTGGAGGAGCTTCCCCTGCATTCCACGGATGGTTTTTCACACGTCCTCTGGCAGCATCTGGAGCCTCTACTGCGTCGACATTGCTGGCGATTGGCGGACATCGACTGCTTCGCCGCCGCCGCGGGCCCGGGATCGTTCACCGGGGTACGAGTCGGCCTCACTGCAATGAAAGCTCTGGCCGATGTCGAAGGCAAGCCGATGGTCGGTGTCAGCAATCTCCGCGCGATAGCATCCTATGGCACAACACACTTGCGCGCCGCTATCCTCGATGCGCGCCGCGGCGAAGTCTACGCAGCAGTCTACAGCGCGGCGGGCAATCTTCACGGACAGGAAACGGTATCCACCCTCCAGGCATTCCTGGCGAACCTGCCTGAGGGCGTAAGCGAAATCGTCACCCAATCGCCAGACGTATTTCACGCCGCCCTTTCGGGCCGCATCCTCACCCCAGCCCCGCGTCCGCTGGCCGGAGCCATCGGCCGCATCGCGGAAACCCTGGCGTGGTCGGATCCCCTATCTGTCGACGCCAACTACGTGCGCCGCTCCGATGCCGAACT
Organism: uncultured Candidatus Solibacter sp.; assembly: GCA_964402295.1. Taxonomy (GTDB): domain Bacteria; phylum Acidobacteriota; class Terriglobia; order Bryobacterales; family Bryobacteraceae; genus CADEFT01. The sequence goes on from CAYOBO010000013.1 coordinate 50,434, forward strand.
GTTCTGGAAAGAGTGAGCCGTGCTCACTTGTATCTTCATGATCACTGCGTCTTCAATCGGGTCTTCGTAGTAATTCTTGCGAATTCCCGCATATTGAAAGCCCACGCGTTCATACACCCGTTGCGCCTCGTGATTCGACAGTCTTACCTCCAGGAATACCTCCCCCGGTTCCCCACTACGAATCAGCGCTTGCAGCAGCCGTTCCGCTATGCCAAGCCGCCGATAATTCGCCGCAACGGCCACGTTGAGAATTTCCCGCTCGTCTGGAGCCGTCTTGCGAGCCACTAGAAATCCGGCGATCTCCCCGTCGAACACACCAACGTAAAACTCGTGTTGCAGGTAGTTGTCCGGATCCCATCGCGATCCCGGCAGCGCCTCCATCTGAATCTCCCGCACGCGAGCCACATCCGCCAGTGTGCCGCGGCGCACCTGAATCCGATCCGGCAGAATTTCCGACAACAGTTCCCGCTGCATTTTCCCAAGTGTGCTCCAATCGAATTGCCTCTCCACGAGCCCACGCGCATTCTGCGCAAGTTGCCGGCGCAAAGAGTAGTCCGTCGCCAGCCGCAGAATGGCACGGGCGAAAGCATCCGCGCCATCGGCGATCAGAACGTGGATTCCATTCTCCACCGGAATGCCTCCACAACCAGAGGTTGTGGAGACAATCGCCCGCTCCATCGCCATCGCCTCCAGAACCTTGACGTTGGTTCCCGCGGAAACCAGCGTTGGCACCAATACGATATTGGCCTCTTCATACAACGGCCGCACATCGGCCACGAAAGCCTTCAACTCCACACCCGGCTCGCTATGCGCCGAGGGGTAAAACAATTCTGGATTCGGTCCCGCCACCACTGTCATGCTGATCTCGGGCATAGCCGCCCGCAGTCTTGGCCAGACCTCCTCCATCACAAACCGGTAGGCCATCACATTGGGGAAATGCCGGAAGGACCCGATGAACAGCAACCTGCATCCATGCCGCTCGGACGATGGCCGGAACCGCGAGAGATCCACGCCATTAGGAATCACGCGGGCATGCGATACACCAAGCATTGCCGCATCCTTTTCCGACATCGTTACCACGCGCCGGTACCGTCCCACAGCCGCCGTCTCAAACCGCTTCCAGCGCCATAAATCCCACCAAGACGAGAGCGTCCGCCTCTGGCTGTGAAGCTGCGTATACAGGTCGTAGGTGACATCGTGCTCCACCAGGACGTCTCCCGCGTACCGCGCCAGTTGCGTAAATTCCACTTGAAACAAGTCGATGTGGTTCTTTCTCCGCTGCGCTCGTATCAATTCCCGCATTGGCGCCGATTCGTACTCGCACACCTCCGGCGGCAGCAAAGAAGCCCAGCGCGGCGCACGGTAGCGCGGCTTCGAAACCAGACACACCGCCGTGCAGAACTCCGTCAACGGCCGCAACTCCTCCGCTTTCTCACCCTCTCGAAATGCGAACAGGTAAACGTCGAAATCCCGCGCCATCTCCCGGAGTAGCGCGAACAGCCGCACGGCGCCTCCGTGGGAAAGCGGATATGGTGAAAACGGCGTCAATACGCCCACGCGCCGTCGGCCCCTCCGCGCGGCGCGCCCCTCCATTACGACAGCATCGTTTGGCACCACGGTCCGGTCATGTGTCAGAAAGCCAAGCCAAGCGGGCCGCAAATAGATCCGATCCAATGGCACGCCTCGCCAGAATAGGAGCGATGCCAGCCACGTGCGCAGTTGGAGATGGTGCGATTCCAACCGGGGATTGAACGCCAGAATCTTTCCCGGCGCCATCAGAAATGCTTTCCGCCGTTGGGTAGTGTAGCGGCCGTCTCCATCGAAATAGACCGCCGCCATCCCAATCCGGTAGCGGCGCAACTCCACCAAAGGAATCGCGGGAACCCCCGCAATGGAGAAGTCCGCCCCAACGAGAAAGTGGCGCCGGTCCGGAATCATGCGCCGTGTCTTCTCCACCATGCGGCGCACTTGCTCTTCCGGACCCGTGGCGAAGCTCACCACTACAGCCTCCGGGTCTTTTCCCATCAGCCGAAACAACACCGACTTGATTTGTTCTTTCACACCGCCTCCGCCTTCCGCAGCGTCGTCAGACGCAATACCAGCCACCCGAGCAGCGGAAGAAACGCAGAGATCTGGCACACCGGTACGAACCCGTAGCGATCCACCAAACGGCCAACCCATGGCGAATAGAAGACCAGCATCAGTCCGTAGCCGAACGTAATGCCGGCAACGGCAAACGCCGTTCGTTCCGGCCCGAACAGATCATGCGGCAACGCGTAAAGATTGGCGCTCACCGCGACCGAACAGAAAAAACTCAGTGAAACCATCGCGGTTGCCAGCATGGGATTCGGCATATACGGCACTGCAATCGTCAGCAACAGGGCCACACCCCCCATCAGAATCACCCGCCCCCGCGCCGCCAGTACACCGGCACCCGCACGGATCCAGCGCATCGAAAGCCACCCGCCGAAAATCCCGCCGCCGGCTGCGCACAGCGGTGGAATCCACGCGTAACGCTGATTCGATTCCCACTGCGACAGCCCGTAACGCTGCACCAGGAATACCGTGGTCCAATTCGTCCAGAGACTGTACACCGTCATCACAAGAACATTCGCCGCAATCAGAGCCCATAATCGCCCATCCCGCAACATCGCGCCAGGCCGCGCCAACAGCGTCGCCGGAACCGACGGCCCTATCGGCGTAGCCTTCCTCTGCACTGCGTGCCACAGCGGCACCCAGAAAAACCCGGCCACGCCAACGGCCAGAAACGCAGCCCGCCATCCGTACGCCGAGGCAATCCACCCCGCCAATAGTGGTGCGAGCATGCTGCCGCCACTCAAGCCGAGTTGATTCACACCCAGCCCCAAAGCCCGTTCCGAAGGCGGCAGATACATTGCTGCCGCTTTGCCGAACGCCGGAATGCCACCCGCCTCCGCCGCGCCTAATAATAACCGGCACGCCACCAAACCCTGGAAACTTTCCACCCATCCTGTGGCCGTCGCCGCCAACGACCACAGCACGATCGTCATCGACGCACCCACTGTCAACCCGGCTTTGTCAATCCACCATCCGGCAAACGGCGCGCACACGGCATAGACAGCGTAGAAGGCGGAATGCAGCCATCCGATGTCCTCGTTCGAAAGCCCGAACTCGCCACGCAATTGCGGAGTCAGCGCTGCCAGCGTCTGCCGATCGAGGTAATTGAGCGTGGTGTATAGCGTGAACACACAGAGTGCCAGCCAGCGTGCGGTGACCGGGTTCATATCAACGGAACTCGATCAGCGTAACATCACCTTGCGAATTTTGCTTGGCGTCGACGCGCGGCTTGTATTCCACAGTTGCCGGTCGCGCGGGATTCTGCACTCCGCAGCCAAGCGCCGCCTCGCCGCCACCCACAATCACCACTTGCCCGGCATCGCGAATCAGCATTGGCCAGGGCTTACCGCCCGGCGGCACAATCCACACCCGCGCCATCTTCCCCATGCAGTCCACCTTCTGCAATTGGCCGCTGATTTTCTGGGATGGGGTCTTGTCATCCCACCACTCTTCCACCTTCGCCCCCGACGCCATCGGTGTCTGCCCTTGATTGGCGCGCGCCTCGGCTTCCCGCACCTTATTCAAGGCCTCTTCGCGCAAGCGGTCCAACTCGCGCTGTCTTTCGTCGGCGATGCGGCGCTTCTCCTCATCCTCCCGCCGTCCCCGCTCTGCCTCAAAATCACGCCGCGCCTTACGAATCGCGTCGCGCTCCTCTATGCTGGCCGCCGCTAGTTCCGCCGAGAACCATGAGCGCGACGCCTCCGGAAACTGTTTCGCATCCAACTGCACCTCCGCCAGCCGCTGCCACAATTTGCTGTTCCGCACATCCAGCGACGCGGCACTTTTCAGATAGAACGCCACGCGCTCCGGCGTCTTCTCCAGATTCGCCAGTTCCACATACGGCTGCGCCCAGCGCGGATTTTTTTTCGCCGCCTCGACAAACGCCTCCTGCTTCGCCTTGGCATCGGTCAACCGCTTCCCATACTCCAAATAGACACGGGCGCTCGCCGTTCCTTCGGCGATCGTCTTCCGAAACCACTCGAGCGGCTGCTTGTCCAACTGGAATGTCCCGGACGCATCCTCCAGTGCCGCCGCTGCCCGTGGCGCTTCGATCGGACGTGTGTAGAAGTCCCGTTCCGAGATTGCTCGCCCGCTGACCTCCACAGAAGCGAATTGGCCGGCTGCATGATATAGGGCGATCGTCTTCTCCAGTTCCGCCTTCGTCTTCCCGATCGCGTTACGGTACCCGACATCCTCATCCGCGCCCTGCTGGAGATTATTCATCAGAACGCGAAAGCGCGTCGTATACTCCGCATTCGTGGCCAGGTAATGAACGCGAGCCCAATCCATTGTCCGTTGCGTAGCCACGGGAGGAGCGCCCAGCGTAATCCGCGGCCCCTTCGCATCGAGTGTCGAAAGAAACGTCAGCAGCCCCTGTTCCCAATAGGCGGGTAACCGGCGCGCATTGGATTCCATCAGCATTCGCGCAACATCCTTCATCCAGTCTGCCGATGGAGCAGTATTCTCGGGAAGCTGAGATACCCACGCGTCGCGCCCCAGTGTCCAATCCGTAGCCGGTGTGTTCCTTCCCTTCCGCAACAGCACACGAATCGTCCACAACGAAACCGGATCGCTCTTCCCCAAATAAACTCCTATCGTATGCCGCAACTGTTCCAACCGCACGAGAAGCTGTCTCGCATCCTTCTCGCTCGCGTTCGTCCACACTTCAAACGGCCCAGAGCGGCACTCCTCCCACTCCTCGCCATGCAAAGAGAAGGCCAGCAGAAGTGAGAGAAGAACGAATCGCGGCATTGACTCTGTAAGGCCATCGTACAACGGCTGGAACTACCGGCGCGGTGGACCTCTCTGCGCCGAGAATTCGCGACTCAGAATAAGGAGCTTTCGTTTTGCAAACAACCATCAACGAACAAAAACTACAGGAATTGTTAGGAAAAGCGATCGTCGATTTCGGCGCCACCATGCACGCGCCGCTCGTCCTCATCGGCGACAAGATGGGCTTGTATCAGGCGATGGGAAACGGCGAGCCGGTAACTTCCGAGGAACTGGCCGCCCAAACGAATACCAACGAACGATACGTGCGTGAGTGGCTCAACGCCCAGAGCGCGAGCGGCTACATCGTCTACGACCCCGCCACCAGCCGCTATCGCATGACACCTGAGCAGGCCATGATGCTCGCCAACCCCGATAGCCCCGTGTTCCTCATTGGAGCGTTCCAGACGGCGCTTGCCGCGGTCAAAATCCAACCCACGCTTGAGAACGCATTTCGCACCGGCGAAGGCATCAGTTACCATCAGCACGACCACGCTCTGTTTCACGGCATGGAGCGATTCTTCCGCGCCGGCTACGTAGCCAATCTGACCACCCAGTGGATCCCTGCACTCTAGGGTGTCGAAGAGAAACTGCATCGCGGTATCGACGTCGCCGATGTGGCCTGCGGCCATGGCGCATCCACCATCCTCATGGCGCAAGCCTACCCGAAATCCCGATTCTTCGGCTTCGACTACCATGAAGCTTCCATCGCCGCCGCGCGTGAGTGCGCGAAAGCGGCCGGCGTCGCGGACCGGATTCGCTTCGAAGTCACTTCGGCGAAATCCTATCCCGGAACGTACGATTTCGTTGCCACGTTCGATGCACTCCACGACATGGGCGATCCGCAAGGAGCTGCTGCTCACGTCCTTCAGTCGCTGCGCACCGATGGCACATGGATGGTCGTCGAACCCTTCTCCCACGACCGGGTGGAAGATAACCTGAACCCCGTCGGCCGCGCCTTTTACTCTGGTTACACCATGAACTGCACACCTTGCGCCATGGCGCAGGAAGTAGGCGTGGCGCTTGGAGCGCAGGCCGGAGAAATGCGCCTCAAGAACATCATCGAGGGCGGGGGATTCACTCGCTTCCGCAAAGCGGCCGAGACGCCGTTCTGGAAGCCCGTGCGTAGACTACTGGCCTCCGCCCGACGAAGCCTGACTGTGGAGTTGCTTTAGTCCCGCGTTTGCCTTCGAACTTTCGGGAAACTGTTCCAGCGCGCCACGCCACGCCCTTTCGGCTACTTCAGGCTTGCCGGCCTTCATCGCCAGCACGGCCAGCGCTTCATTCACCGGGCGCGGATAAAACGGCGGTTCGCTATACACGAGCGTGCGTTCGCGAGCCGCCACTTTCTCCAGTCGCGCTAAGGCCTGCGCCGTCTTCTTACGAGCCGCCAAAATGTGTGCCGCCAGTTCCTGCTTCGCCACACGCAACTCCGCCGGTACTGCCTGCTTCACCTTGTCTTGATACAAGTCCATCGTATCGTCCATCATCGCCAGCGCTCTGGCCGCTTTCGCCGCATCGCCCTTAGCCGCATGCGCCAGGCCGACAGCCCAGTGCCTCCATGCGGTCTCGCGAGGTTTATCGTAGACCGGCAGCGTCGCACCGTCTAGAATCAAATCCCACCGCTCGTGCTGCACCAATGTGCGAAGCATCGCAAACCAGCCCTGACGGTAAGCCGTGCGGTTGTTATCAAGCGCAGCCGCCTCGCGAGGGTTCTCTTTCATCGCCAGCAGATGCCGCGCCGCCTTCATCGCCTCATCGAAGTTCCCCAGAAAACTGTGCGACGTGGCCAGATAGTGCACGTTATGCCCATGATGCCCCGTAGCGTACAGCGAGTCCGCCTGAATCCACTTTAGTTCGTTGTCCGCCGCTGCAGAAAATGCCTTCACCGCATCTTCCCACCGGCCCGTCTGCGAATAAATATGCCCCGGCATGTGCAGCGCGTGCGGAATATTCGGAGCCAGTTCCGCATACCGCTTCGAGCTGTCCCATGCATCCTTGGCGAACGTCGATCCTTCCCATCCATGAATCACGTAGTGATGCACGCCGGGATGATTCGGCGCCTTTCGCACCAATTCCTTCAAGATCTGTACCGCTTCCATCGTCCCAGGCCCCTTCGGATTCTTGGCCGGAAGTTCAAACCCCGCCATCAGATGCAGGGCCAGATAGGCCTTCGCCTCCACTTCATCCGGATAGCGGCTGACAATCTCCCGCAAGCCTTTGATGTAGCCCGCATCCGGGTTCAACGACTTCGGATCGCGCCGCGCCGCGATCGCGGCGATGTACATCTTCTCCAGGTCCGTGGCCTTCCCGGGCACGGCGGCAAGAGCCTGCGCCTTTGCCGCGGCCTCCTCCACGCGCGGTGCTGTCTCCGGATTGCGCAATTGATAGGCGTACGTCGACAACTGAAACCGCGGCCGGAAATCGCCCGCCGCCACCATTGCCACACCCCACCAGGGCAGGGAGCATCCGGATCGAGCGCCGCCGCTTGCAAAAAGCTCCGTTCGGCCTCCACGGCCCAGAACGAATGCATCTGCGCCACACCCTGCAAGAAGAATTGCCGAGCTTCTTCGCTGCGCGTCGTTATCGGGAAGTGGATATACTCCGTCCCTTGCCCCGGCAGCAACTTCGCCGGAAGCGATGGCGCAACCCGGCTGGGGGGAGGAGTACACACATCCACGTTTTTCTTCTCTTGCGCCGCCAGCGCAGCGGCCAGGACAAGTGTCATCGAGAGGGTGCGTCGTATCGTCATTGGTCAGCTCCTCGATCCAGATGATATTCCATCAAATCGCCCAATTGACGCGCCGTGAACGATAATCCCTCCACCAGCGCGTCCAAACGTCCCGTTCGCCCTATGACCGCGATATTCGAGGTGTGCGTAATCACCCCTTCCTCCGGCCAATAGACAATCCCCATTCTCGCGGCTGCGACTCGGATCTGCTCCGTGCTCCCCGTCGCAAACAGCCACCGCGAGGCATTCGAACGCCAAAGGGTAGCATAGCGCGACAGTACTTCCGGCGTATCGTGGACCGGGTCCAGGGTGATACTCAGCAGCATCAAGTCCTCGCGCGCGGCGAAGCGCCGCTGCAAAGCCGCGAACGTCGCCGCAAGCCGCGGACAAACCTCCGGCATGGGACAGCGAGTGTAGAGAAACTGGATCGCCAATACCTTTCCCCGCGCTTCCGCCAGCCTCCACGGCTTGCCCAAATGCGTCACCAGTGAGAAATCCGGAACCACCTCCCCCGGCGCCACGCGCTCCTTTGGCGGTTCCAAGGCGATCTTCCGCCCATCCTCCTCGATGCTGTTATCCACACGCAACACTCGAATCTTCCGAGCATGCGGGCGCGGCGGATCCAGAACCAGTTCAAAGCGAATGCGCGCACCTGCTTTCACCCCTGTTAGTTCCCGCGCGTTGCGCACTTTCACCGGCATCGACATCGCCGGCATCACGCCCGGAATCTCCTTGTGTGAAACCGTCAGCGTCAGTTCCCGCGGATTCACACCCAGAACCAAGCCTTCCACCAGGTAAGTGGCGGCAAGCAGAAACGCAGCGGGCATCGCCATCATGGAAAGAAATAGAGAATGTCCGGACGCACCCCATAGTTTGCCTCGGCGCAAGGACCGCAGTCCATCCGATACCCCGAGTACGCAGCCAGAACGGCTGCCGGCACTTCCTTCGGATGCTCCGGTTTGTGATACACCGATAAGGCCATGCGCGGCTTGTCGCGCGCGATGACCCCGTTGGCGCCGTGCAAAGCCTTCGTCTCCGCACCTTCAATGTCCATCTTGATGAAATCGACCTTCGCCAGGTTCAGTTCCGCCACCATCTTGTCGATGGTGGTGAGCGGCACCTTTTCCACCTTCCCCCAAGTCGGCTTGTCAATGACAAAACTATCGGCCGCCGAATTGTGCGGATCCACGTGCAACTCCAGGAAATCGTCCTTGTCCCAAACTCCTTTGGGATACACAATGACCTTGCCTGCCGCGATCTCCTCTTGGAAGTTCCGCCGCAGGCATTCGATATTTTCCGGCGCCGGTTCGATCGCAATCACCTGCTTGGCGCCCTTCCGCAGCGCATACCGCGTGAAGACGCCGATATTCGCCCCGCAATCCAACACCACATCCCCCGGCTTCACTCCACGGTTGTTGCGCCCGTAAATGTCCCGCGCCTGCTCAGCCAGATTGAACGGCAACACATACTCGCTGCCCGTGGGGATCCAGTACCGGCCGTCCGGCGTCTCGTACAACTTGAATCGCCCGTTTGGATCGGCTTCCACCATCTTGCTCGCCGCCAGGATCCGGTCTTTTTCCGCAATCTGGTCTTTCAATTCTTGTGGACTCCGTAGGGCATTGTCGTACGGACAATTGAGACTTCGTCCCAACATCACCCACAATGACAGGCGCGCCGGCGGGTAGAACCGCAACGTAGCTGCCACCACTACCAGCGCCAGCAAGACATATTTCTTCATTCTCGTTGAGTATACCGTGGGAGGCGATTCCACGCGCTACTCTATAAGAATGCACGTACTTGCGGCAGCAGCGTTTCTCCTCATGGCCGTCTCTCCGGCCCGCGCGGAATACAAGGCGTCGGACCGATCCACCCTCATCCGTCATCTCGAATCATCCCGGCAGGTGATCTCCGTCGCTTTGGAAGGAATGACTGTCGAACAATCGAACTTCAAACCCGACAGCAAGATCTGGTCCCAAACCGAAGTCGTGGAACATCTCATCCTCACAGAGGATATGTTTGTCGGCATCCTCAAGCAGGCCCTCGAAAAGAGCCAGCCGGTACCCGAAACCGAGAAACTGCCCGATCCTTCCGAACTGGATGCGGCCATCCTCAGGAGTGTCCCGGATCGCTCGCAAAAAGCGCAGGCTCCAGAACAGGCCGTTCCAAAAGGCAACTACCGAAACTGGGAAGAGGCCTATCGAGAGTTCGCCGCCAAACGCCTCAAGACGATTGAATTCGTGGAAAAGACCAAACTCGATCTGCGCCGCTATCGCATCGCAACTCCCTCGGGCAACATGGACGCGCATCAATGGCTGCTGTTCCTCGCCGCTCACACGGAGCGCCACCAGCATCAGATCGCCGAACTCAAGAATCACGAATTGTTTCCCAAGCAACAGTGAACTGGCGGCTCCTTGCGATACTGATTCCGACACTTGCCGCCGGCGAATTTCGGCTCATCGAACACTGGGTGCACGAAGGCCCACGCGCCTCCTTCACCATCGCTCCCGGTGAAGTCGCCACGAGCGGCCGCGGCCACTTCCCCAACTGGGTGCGCTCTGCCACCGAGTATGAGAACTTCCGCCTCCGCTTCGAATACCGGCTGGCGCAGTGGGCCGAGGCAGCCGTGTTTCTCCGCGCACCCCGCTCCGAACGCCCGGGCAATGCCGGCCTCGCTATCGTCCTCGCCCACGATTTTCATAATCAGACGACGCCGCACATCACCGGCGCAGTCGCCGGCGCGCGCGCACCCTCTCAGCGGCTTCCCGCTTCCTACGATCAGTGGCACAAAGCCGAAATTGAATGTATCGGCGATTCGCTCACCGTCCGCATCGACGGCGCCACGCTGCAACAGGGGACTCTGTCCCCAGATCTACTCCACCGCCTCCGCCGCGGCTACGTCGGCTTCCCCGACATGGGTCACGCCTACCGCGTTCGCTCCATCGAAATCGAGGATCTCGGCCAGACAGAGTCCTTTATCCATTTGTTTGAAACAGGAATTGCGGCGGCAAAGCGCCGCGGCGACAGCGGCTGGTGGAGTTGGCGGAACGGAACGCTCAACGGCGCCAATGGCCATAGCATACTTTACGCTCCGCAGCGCTTCCGCGATTTCGAATTCACGGCCGTCGTCCGGACCCACGGCCGCGTCAACAGCGGCGTCTTCCTGCGCGGTTCTCCCGACCCCACCCAATCGCGAGGCTTCGAAGTTCAGATCTACAGTCCGCCCGATGCCGTCTATCCCACCGGCAGCATCTACGGCGCAGTGCGCAGCAATCTCGCAGCAGATCTCGAAGGCCGCTGGTTCCTCCTCCAGATTCGCGTCGAAGGCGCGCTCTGCCGTGTCTGGATTGACGGTGTCGCGGCCGCATCCGGGCCGGTTCCCCAAACGGCCCTGCCCGAAGGCCAGATCGGATTCCAGATTCACCTCGAAGACAGCTCCGTCGAATTCCGCGACATGCGCGTCCGCAGCCTCGGCCGTTAATCCTCCACAATCGCCGCGATCGTCTCCGGTGCATTCCCCTCCAGCCGGTTATTCACAAAGAAAAAAGCCATCTGCTTCTGTGTCCGCGAGCGCTGCATCAGCTTGCGGATCGCCTCCCGCGCCCCCGGATTCGGATCCTGCACGTGCAAATACGGCTGGAATCGGTTCACCGCCTCCTCGTACGATCGCCCTTGCCGCAGCAGTGCCCGCACCACCGTGAAATCCGCCGTATGAGCGCCCGCAAGGCTTGCCTGCACCCCAAGCTCCGGCATCCGCGTCCACGCATTGAACACATGCGCCACCCCATGCGAGCGCAGGCACGAAAAATACTCCGTATCTAAAAACTCCGGATTCCGCACCTCCACCGCGTAGCGAAACCCCGCAGGCAGCGCCTTCAAAAACCGGTCGAGTTGCTCGACAAACGGCGGTTGGTCCTGGAAGGCGGATCGTGCGAACGCCCCGAATTCGAAGATCAGCACCGCCACCCGCGCACGATAGTCATCCAGTGGCTCGGCAAACAACTCTCGAAAAACATCCGCATTGAGAAATGTTTCATTCTCCATCCCCGCGCGCGCTCCGTACCGTTCGTGCGCCGGGAACCGCTTCACCGTTACCTCCTCCGGCACCTTGAAGGCAAACAGCAGTTGCCGCGGCGATGATTCGAACAGCCGCTGCCAGTATGCCTGCGGCGGAAACTGGTAAAACGAGAAGTCGCCGCACACAATCGGAAACGTGCCGGCATATTCCGTCAAGCACTCAGCTTCGAACTTCTTCTGCGAAAACCGCCCTCGCGTCAGGTACTTCTCCGGCGTATAGATCTGCCCCATCCAGCCTTTGTACTTCCAGGAACTGGTGCCCAGATAGATCCCCTCCGCGGCTAGCGATGCAAGCCGCGGCTGAAGCCTGGCCGCCAGTTCTGGCACGGGATCGTCGAACAAAGAGAGATTCTGCATGCAAACGCTTCCCTAATTCTCGCAAGCCGGACAACCATTGACATTCCATGCCGATGGTGTAAGACTTTACAGTATCATGCTCACTGAGCGGCAGCAGGCCATATTCGACTTCATCCTGGAGTTCCGTGCCCGCAACGGATGTTCGCCGTCCATCCCGGAAATCCAGCGGCGGTTTGATATCCGTAGCCCGAACGGCGTCGTAGGCCATCTCCAGGCGCTCGAGGCAAAGGGCTACATCCGCCGGGGCGAGCGCGGCTCTCGTCAAATCGACGTGGTCGGCCGCGAGAGCGCCGCCCGGTTCGCCGAACTGCCCGTCTACGGTCAGATCGCCGCGGGCTTCCCCGAAGCGGCCGAAAACGCGCGCCCCGAAGCGTTTCTTGGACTGGATGAAGCGGCGCTCGGCTTCCGGCCCAAAAGCGGATGCTTCGTTCTCCGCGTCCGCGGCGATTCCATGAAGGACGCCGGTATTTTCGAAGGTGACATGGTGGTGGTGGAGCCTACCCCATCGCCACGCGAGAACCAAATCGTCGCCGCCCTCATCGATGGTGAATGCACGCTGAAGCGCCTTGTCCGCGTCAACGGCAAATGGTTCCTCAAAGCGGAAAACGCAGCCTATCCGGCCCTGCATCCACGCTCCGATCTCGTGATTCAGGGTGTCGTCCGCACCGTCATTCGCCGCTTCAACTAACGCTTTTTCACCGTAATTCCCAATCCGCCGCCATCGTTGTAAATCACCGTTTCCAACGATGGATCGCTTTGCACCCGCTTCAAATACCCATCCCGCACCTCACGCAATTGCGTATTGTGCGCCAATATCAAACCGCCCGGCCGCACCAAGGGCAGCAATTTCTCCAGATAATCCACGTACCCTTCTTTGTCTGCGTCGATGAAAACCACGTCCACTGGACCCTTCAACTGCTTCACATTCTCGTGTGCATCGCCTTCAATCACCGTCACCATCGATGATACTCCCGCCTGCGCAAAGTGCTGTCGCGCCGTGGCCGCGCGCCCCTTGTCGTATTCGAACGTGATCAATTTTCCACCCGTGCTCTCCAGCGCCAGGCAAAACCACAACCCCGAATATCCCGTCGATGTGCCGATCTCGACAACCGTTTTGGCGTTCACCGCCTCGGTCAGCAACCGCAACATCCGGCCATCGGAAATCGGCACCGACAGATGCAGTCTACCCGCCTGCCGCACCTCCTCCAATACAGCCAGGATCTTTTTCTCGGCCTCGCTGTTGGCTAACGGCAGCGTGCCGGCATCGCGATCGCCCCGCTGCGCGCATGCAGTCACAGCGGTCAAAAAGAGCAAAATAGTACAAAGGAAGGATCGAAAATCAGGCATGGATACTCCTTGTGCATAGGTTAGCGTGAATGGAAATGCAAACAGCGATGCCCGCCGTCTTTGCTGGACATGGTTCTCCGATGAACGCCATCGAGGACAATCCGTTCCACCGTTCCCTCCGCGAGATCGCCCGCGGCATTCCGCCTCCGCGAGCCATTCTCTGCATCTCCGCGCATTGGGAAACCGATGGGGTAAGCATCACGGCGTCGGCGAAACCATCCACCATCCACGATTTCCATGGTTTTCCTCGTGCTTTGCACGAAGCCCAATATCCGGCTCCGGGCGATCCGGCCCTTGCCCGCCGCATCGCCGCCATGCTCCCGGGTGGCGCGTACCTCGACGAAGCGCGTGGCCTCGATCATGGCTGTTGGGGTATCCTCCTGCCGATGTATCCGCAGGCGCACATCCCCGTGGTGCAACTCAGCCTCCATCGCCGCCGGCCGCCATCGTGGCATTACGCGTTGGCCCGGTCCCTCGCGCCGCTCCGGCAGGAAGGCGTGCTCATCATCGGTAGCGGCAACATCGTGCACAATCTCGCCCGCATCGACTTTGCTTCCTCTCACGGCGCGCCGTGGGCCGATGACTTCAACAACGCCGTGAAACAAAGCATCGTAGCCAATGACCACGATGCTCTCACCCAGTTCCATTCCCTCACCCCTGAGGCTCGACTTTCTGTCCCCACACCGGAACATTTCCTGCCTTTGTTGTATGTGCTCGGGGTACGCCGCCCCGGAGACACCATCGCCTGGTTCAACGATGAAACCACGCTCGGGTCAATTTCGATGACTTCGTTCGTTCTCAACCCTCAGGCGGGATAACTCCCCGTCATTTGCCGCAGAAAGCGGTGCGCCCGGTGAACCCACGCCGTGTCCGGCAGAAACATCAACGGGCATTCTCCCGACACTGTATTCACTCCCGCCGCCTGCGCTTCGTGAATCGCCAGCCGGTAATCGTCGCTCGTCATGGCGGCATGCCGGAACCAGAGATGCTGCACGCCCGCCCGCAGACACATCCGCGCCGTTTCCAGAATCCGGCTCTCCGGAACCAGTAGAATCACGGCCTCCGGCGGCGGTTGTATGTGCTCCACTGCCCGATAACTCACCTTGCCATCGATGGTGTCCACACCAGGATTGAGGTACAGCACTTCGTAGCCGCGCCGTTCCAATTCCTTGGCTACCGCGCGGCTGTAATCGTGAGGGTTGCGGGATGCACCGGCGATTGCGATGCGGTGCACATTCAGAAGCCGGCGGATATGATCCATGGTCACTGGCGCGGTCATACGCACCTCCTACATTCACACTACCGCCGCACGCCACCCGGGAAAAGCCCCACCCTTTAGGCCTTCAGCTTCGCCACCAGATCGGTCTTTCCATGCACGTCCGTCAACCGGAAATCGCGTCCTTGAAACGGATACGTCAACTTTGTGTGATCCAGCCCCATCAGCATCAGCAAGCTCGCATGAAGATCGTGCACATGTACGGGATCCTCAATCGCCCGCAGCCCAATCTCATCCGTACGCCCGATCGTCTTTCCTCCCTTCACGCCACCGCCCGCCATCCAGATCGTGAACCCATACGGATTGTGGTCGCGCCCCTGCGCATCGCCGCCGCCATTCATCCCACCGTCCGATGTTGGCGTTCGTCCAAACTCGCCGCCCCACACCACCAGCGTGCTCTCCAGCATACCCCGCGAAGCCAGATCCTCCAACAGCCCGGCAATCGGTTTGTCCGTCTTCCCGGCTTGCCGCACATGATTCTCATCGCACTGTTTGTGCCCGTCCCAATCCTGATCCCCCGTCGTGCTGCCGCTCCATACCTGCACGAAACGTACGCCGCGCTCCACCAACCGCCGCGCCATCAGACACCGCGTCCCGAACGGCTGCGTGCGTGCTTCATCCAATCCATACAGCGCCCGCGTGGCCGCCGATTCCTTGCTCAAATCCGCCAGTTCCGGCGCTGCGATCTGCATCCGGAACGCCAATTCATACGCCGAAATCCGGGCATCCAGCGCCGACTCATCCGCCCGCGCCTCCTGGTGCTTCCGGTTATACCAGCGCAGCGTGTCCAGCCACTCCCGCTGCTGCTGTTCCGTCATTCCTTCCGGCCGCTTCAAATTCAAAATCGGCGATCCGCCCGTGCGAAATGACGTACCCTGGTACACCGCCGGAAGGAAGCCATTGCTGTAGGCCACCGGTCCGCACTTGATACCGCCCTCTAGCATGACCACGAATGCCGGCAACGCGTCGCTCTCCGACCCCAACCCGTATGTGATCCACGATCCTAGGCTCGGCCGCCCCAGTCGCGGCCACCCATTATTTAGCCAGTTCAACGCCGCCGTATGCGTGAACCCGTCGTGGTACATCGATCGAATCACCGCCAGCTTATCCGCATGCCGCGCTACGTTCGGAAAGAGATCCGACACCACAATCCCCGATTGCCCGTACTGCTGGAAACGGCGTTTGCACCCCAACACCGGCGATTCGTTGAATCGGGAAAACTGCAACTGCACCTGCCCGAAAGAAGGCGGCACCAGCTTTCCGTGCAGCTCGTTCAGCGTGGGCTTCGGATCGAACGTCTCCAGGTGCGATGGACCGCCATGCATGAATAGAAAGATCACGTTCTTCGCCGTCGCCGGGAGCGGTGGAGTCTTCGCCGAAAGCGGACCAGCCGAAGCCTTCTCCGCCAGATAATGCAGAGCCAGCGCGCCCAGGCCCAGCCCCGACTGCCCCAAAAACCGGCGCCGCGATTTAATCGACATAGAGAAACTCGCTCAAGTTGAATATCAACAGGCAAAGCTTTTGCAGGCTGTTCCGCTCCAGATACGCCAACGCCCGAGCCCGTTCCTCCGATGTCGGCTCGCGGCCCAATGCCAGTCGAAAAGCCTGCTCCACCTGCGCTCCAGCATCAGCCGAAGCTTTCCGCAGCCGCGCCGCGAAACGCTCCGCCTGCGCATGAAAGAACTCCCCATTCATCATCGCCAGCGACTGCGGAGCAACCGTCGACGCTTCCCGCCGCGGACACGACGCCGAACTGTCCGGTGCATCGAACGTCTCCATCATCGGATTCCGGAACGACCGTTTCACAAAGTGGTAGACGCTGCGCCGGTCATATTCGGAAGGATCGGAAGACACTGGCCACTGCGAGGGATCGCGCATCCCGTCCCGCTCATCGGCCGCCAGCGGAGCCACCACCGGCGTCCCGAACATCTTCGTCTGTAGCGCTCCCGATACAGCCAGAATCGAATCCCGAATCGACTCCGCCTCCAACCGCCGCCGGTTCATCCGCCAGAAATACCGGTTGTCTGGATCTTTTTCCAGATTCCCAGCATGCCCATCGCTCGCAAACCGGTAGGTCTCACTCATCATGATCCGCTTGTGCAGCGCTTTCACACTCCAACCCGTATCCATGAACTCCGCTGCCAGCCAATCGAGCAACTCCGGATGAGTGGGAGCCTCTCCCTGCCGGCCCAAGTCATTCGGCGTTCCCACGATGCCGCGTCCGAAATGCCCCTGCCAAATGCGATTCGCCATGACCCGCGCCGTCAAAGGATGTTCTCGCGATGTCAGCCACTCCGCCAGCGCCTTGCGCCGCCGGGGGATGAACAAATTGTGATCCGGCTCCACAATCTCCGGAGCAGGCCCCAGCGAGGCAGGGAAGCCCGGCCGCACTTTCTCCACCTTTTGCTGAAAATCGCCTCGCCCCAGAACATACGTGTCCGGCACCGGCTCCGTGTGCATCAGCAGATTCGCCTTCGCCACCTGCGGCGGAGCTTTCACATACGCATCGCCGATCTGCCGCAGCAGACTCTCCCGTTCATCGCGTTCCGCCGCCGTGTATTCGAACCGCCCGCCGTTCCCCGATGCCGCGTGCCGCGCCCGCGCCTCCGCTTCCAGCCGTTGCAGCTTTGCCTTCAACTGCTCGGCAATCACCCACCGGGTCTGATGCCGCGTGAATTCGTAAATCCCCATGCGGCTCACAATCGGCACCTCACGGTCCTCGCTGCCCGCGAAAATCGCCGAAAGCCGGTAAAAATCCCGCTGCGAAATCGGATCGAATTTGTGGTCGTGGCACCGCGCGCACTGGAACGTCAGGCCCAAGAACGCCGCCGCTGTCGTTTCCACCGCCTCCGCCTGCCACTCCGCCCGGTATTGATCTCCGAAAAACGTATATTCCACCGGCAGCGCTCCCAGCGTATACAACCCCGTCCCGATATGCTTCTCCAGGTTCGCTACCTTCGACTTCGGCAACTCATAGCTGCCATTGAGATCCAGGTTGTCCGGCCAGATTTCATCCGCCGCGATTTGCTCCTGTACAAAAACGTTGTACGGTTTGTCCTCGTTGAAGGACCGAATCACATAGTCCCGATACCGCCACGCATTGGCAAAATATACATCCGTTTCAAACCCGCCCGTATCCGCATACCGAACCACGTCCAGCCAATGCCGACCCCAGCGCTCTCCATACCGCGGCGATGCCAGCAGCCGGTCCAGCAGTTTCTCGTAAGCATCCGGAGAGTCATCGCGCACGAAGGCAGCAACCTCGTCCGGCGTCGGCGGCAGTCCGTGCAGATCGAACGTCGCCCGGCGGATCAACACCGCGCGTGAGGCGGGCTTCGATGCAACCAGCCCCTCCTTGGCCAACCGCTCGAAAACAAAGTGGTCGATGGGATTCGCCTTCACCGGCGCAGTAATCACTGGCCGCACCACCTTCCGGAAACTCCACCAACTGGGCGCCCCAGTGGCACTGGCTCCGCTCCACTTCGCACCTGCAAGAATCCACTCCCGCAAAACTGCGATCTCCGCGTTACTGAGCGCATCCTTCCCCGGAGGCATCTTCACATCGCCTTCCTTACGCACCGCCTTCGTCAGCAAACTCGCTTCCGGATTCCCCGGAATCACCGCAGGCCCACGTCCGCCGCCTTTCGCCAACCCATCGGCGCTGCGTAAATCAAGCCCCGCCATCTTCGCCGCGCCATGGCAGGAAACGCATTTCGCCTCCAGAATCTTCCTCGCCGACACCTCCACGCCATCCGCCGCAAACAAGGCGGCAGCCGCACAAACGAAGTACGCCAGATAGAAATGCATCCCGTGCTGGCCAGTATATACCGGCTTCTGCAATCGCGCATTCGCGCATCCGGCTATTTCCCGATCGCATACAATGCCGTTCGCGTCCGCACGAAAATCCGCCCATTCACAATCGCCGGAGTAGCATAGATATCCTCACCGAAATCATTCACCGCCAGCACCTCCCACTCCGGCGATGCCTTCACCACCACTACCTTTCCATTCTCACTCGCCACATACACCTTCCCATCCGCGCCCACCGGCGAGGAATAGTATCCTTCCAACGCCCCCATCAGCCGCCCCTGCTTGTAAACCTCGCCCGTAGCCGGATTCACCGTCGTGAAAATCCCACCAGTCCGCACCAGAAACAGCGTTTTCTCATAGAGGAGCGGCACGGGTACATCCGGCAGCGACTTGTCGTAACGCCACAAAATATGCGATCCCGTCACATCCCCGCGACCGCCCAGTTTCACCGCCATCAGCGAATTCCGCGCCGCCCGGCGTGCCCGGTAGAAGCTCCAGTCTCGCCCATCCATGAATCCGTCATGATCCAGGTCAATCGCCTGCCAGCTCCCCGAATGCTTCAAATCCGCCGGGATTTCCTCGGGAGCCAGCTTCCCATCGTGATTCGCATCTGCCCGCTTCAGAACATCCTCAAACGGAGGCAAATCCTTCTGTTGCCCCGCATCGCCACCCGGAGCCCACCCATTGAAATACAGCGTGTCTCCATGGACAATCGGCGGAGACTTCGGCTGCCACGTCAACCCCCGCAGCCACCACAGCTTCTTCCCCGACTCCAGCGAATACGAAACCATCTGATACGCCCCCGGCATGATCACCTCCGCCTCCCCGTTCTCCGGCAAATACACCGCCGGAGTCGAAAACGAATGCGTAAAGTCGGAACGGTCAGCCTTCCACGCTACTTTCCCCGAATCCTTCTCCACGGCCAACAGGAACGCCTTCGTATCTTGATCGCAGGCGAGCAGCAACTTCCCCCGCGCCAGCACTGGCGATGCCCCCATGCCATGCAGATTCGAAAACGGACCCAGCCTCATCCGCCACCGTTCTTTGCCCTCCAGCGTGTAGGAAATCAATCCGAAATCGCTGAAGAACACATACAGGTTCGCTCCGTCGCTCGCCGGAGTCGGCGAAGCAGGATGATTCAGCTTGTGCCGGCTCTCGCTCCGCTCCTGTGCCACCGCCGCCCGCCACAGCATCTTGCCCGAATCGCGATCCAGGCAAAATGTTTCCAGCGTCCGATTCGCCGCCGCGGTCAAGCAGATGCGTTTCCCCACCACCACCGGCGACGATTTCCCTTCCGGGATTTCCGTCTTCCACGCCACGCCCTTCGCTGGCGAAAACTCTACCGGCAGGCCGCGTTCTCCTGAAACACCGTGTCCTTGCGAACCGCGAAACTGCGGCCAATCCGCGGCCATCGCCGCGCATCCCAGAATCAGTATTCCCAGTAAATGCACGCCTGCTATCCTATCGCACGCCGCCCGGGCTATTTTGAAAGGGATGAGCCTCCCCGCCGAATTTCGCCTCGCCATCTCGAACGCCCACGCCGCCCTTGCCGCAATGGACCCTGCCCGTGCCAGGCAATCGTTCCGTGTAGGCGGTTGGCTCCGAGTCGAACTGCTTGGCCACATGATCGACTCCTGCCTCTACAACCATGTCCGCTTCCTCACCGCCGCCACCGCGCGCTCACTGAATGTCGCACGCTACGACCAGGACAATTCTGTCCAACTCCACGGCTACGCAGCACTCGACTGGGAAGAGGTGCTCGACTACTGGTGCATTCACAACGAACTGCTCACCCGCCTCGTCGAACGAATCCCCGAAGAAGCCTATGCCGTCGAATGCCGCCTCGAAGATGGTGGAACCATGCGTCTGGACGAACTCATCCGCGACTACATCCGCCACGTCGAACATCACGTCGCGCAACTCGCATGATCTTCACCATCGGGCATTCCACTCACCCCATCGAACGCTTCCTCTCCCTACTCTCGCAACATCGCATCGCTGCCATCGCCGATGTTCGCTCTGCCCCCTTCAGCCGCCGCAACCCGCAATTCAGCCGTCACAATCTCACACGCCACCTGCACAACGCCGCGATCCAATACGTTTTCCTCGGCAAGGAACTCGGCGCGCGTAGCCAAGACGAAAGCTGCTATGCCAACGGCAAAGTGCAATACCATCGCCTCGCCGCGACACGGATCTTCCAACAGGGCATCGCAGCCCTCCAACAACAAGCGCAACAATACCGCACGGCCATCCTATGCGCGGAACAAGAGCCGCTCGAATGCCATCGCACCATCCTTGTCTCCCGGCATCTCAACATCCCCGTCCTCCACATTCACGCCGATGGCCGGCTCGAACCGCACGAGCAAGCCATCGAACGCCTCATCCGCCGGTTGCGTCTCCCTCCGGAGGACATGTTCCGCACCCGCGGCGACATCGTCGCCGAAGCCTACCGCATGCAGGGCGAGCGCATCGCTTACACCCGGCCATCGGCGCAAAACGATATCATGGGCGCATGAACAGGCGTCAATTCCTCGGTACCGCCGCCGCTCTCCCCGCCGCGGCCAATCCAGTGGACAAGCCCGCACTGCTTGGCGGCACTCCCATGAAGCTCACCGGACGCCGCCAGTGGCCCGTCTTCGATCAAACCGAAGAGCAGGCGCTCCTCGAAGTTCTCCGCAGCGGCAAATGGAACCGCGGCAACGGCACGATGGTTCAGAAATTCGAAGAGCAATACGCCGCCCTCACCGGAGCGAAGCACTGCCTCGCCGTCGCCAACGGCACCAGCGCTCTGCTCGCCTCCATCTCCGCCCTCGGCATCGATGCCGGCGACGAAGTCATCCTCCCGCCCTACACCTTTGTAGCCACGCTCAACGTCATCCTCGCCAAACACGCTCTTCCCATCTTCGTCGACACCGATCGCGCCGCCTTCCAGATGGACGCGAAAAAGCTCAACGCCGCCATCACCGATCGCACCAAACTCATCCTCCCCGTCCACATGGGAGGAGCCCCCGTCGACCTCGATGCCATCCTCGCCATCGGCAAGCAACGCAACGTGCCCGTCATCGAAGATGCCTGCCAGGCCCACCTCGGCGAATGGCGCAATCGCAAAGTCGGCACCTACGGCATTGCCGGATGCTTCAGCTTTCAGGCCTCGAAAAATCTGAACTCCGGCGAAGGAGGAGCCGTCCTCAGCAACGACACCGCATTCTTTGAAGCCACGCGCGCCTTCCACTCCAACCAGACCAGTTCGCAAAGCCTCAACCTCCGCCTCACCGAGTTCCAGGCCGCGCTCCTCATGGCCCAGATGACCCGCCTCGAAGCCCAATCGAGAATCCGTGAACAGAATGCCGCCTATCTCACGCAACTCTTGGGCGAAGTCAAAGGCATCCACCCCGCCAAACTCTATCCCGGCTGTACCCGCAACGCATGGCACCTGTACATGTTCCGCTACGACAAGCAGTACTTCGCCAACATGCCGCGCGAGAAGTTTCTGAAAGCTCTCGCCGCCGAAGGAGTCCCCGCCAGCGGCGGCTACAGCCCGCTGAATAAACAGCAACTCATCAAGCGCATCTTCGCCACCCGTGGCTTCCGCCGCATCTTCACCGACGCCGAACTGAAGCTTTGGGAAGAGCGCAACCGCTGCCCCGAAAACGACAAGCTCTGCGAAGAAGCCGTATGGCTCACCCAACCCACGCTGCTCGGGCCACGCACCGATATGGAAGTCATCGCCTCGGCCATCCGTAAAATCCAACACCACGCCGCCTCTTTATGAAAGGACACTCCATGACTGAGAACCCTACATCTCCCACGTCCCGCCGTGAATTCCTATCCGCAACCACCCGCATAACCGGCGCCTCCGCGCTCGCCGGAGTCTCCCTGCCGCCTGTCCACGCGGCGGAAAACAACACCGTCGATGTCGTGCTCATCGGCGCCGGAGGCCGTGGCACCGGAGCCGCCATCAACGCCCTCTCCGTCACCAACGGCCCCACCAAGCTGGTCGCCATGGCGGATGTCGTTCCGGCCAAGCTCAACTCCAGTTACGACAAACTGAAGTCACAGTTTTTGGACAAAGTCGATGTTCCCCCCGAGCGCCGCTTCCTCGGCTTCGACGCCTACAAGCATGCCATGGACGCTCTCAAGCCCGGCGGTGTTGTCATCCTCGGAACCCCGCCCGCCTTCCGCTGGGTCCACTTCAAATACGCCATCGACAAGCGCCTCCACACCTTCATGGAAAAACCCGTCACCGTCGACGGCCCCACCACCAAGCGCATGTTCGAGCTCGCCGATCTCGCCTCCAGCAAGAACCTGAAATGCGCCGTCGGACTCATGGTCCGCCACTGCCGCGCCCGCCAGGAACTGCTTGATCGCATCCGCGACGGGCAGATCGGCGAAATCATCGCCATGCGCGCCTACCGCATGGGCCAAGGAGGCGGCACCGCTCCGCCCAGACCCGCCGACATGCCCGAAGTAATGTACCAGCTCAGCAAGTTCCACGCCTTCCTCTGGGCCAGCGGCGGCGTGTTCAGCGATTACTACATTCACCAGATCGACGAATGCAGTTGGATGAAAGGCGCTTGGCCCGTCGAAGCCCACGGCCTCGGTGGACGCCATTACCGCGGCGACTCCATGGACCAGAACTTCGATACTTACTCCGTCCAATTCGTCTATCCCGACGGAACGCGACTGTACTTCGATGGCCGCAACATGGCCGGCGCGCGCAACGAATTCGCCAGCTACGCGCACGGCTCGAAAGCCTCCGCCGTTATCTCCACGCTCTCCCACACCCCCGGTATCACCCGCATCTACAAGGGTCATAACATCCCCCGCGTGAACGACCGCAAGGAACTCCCGCTCCCGCCCGACCCCAACGTTCTATGGGCTTTCCCTCAACCCGAAAAAAGCCCCTACCAATGGGAATGGGATGACCTGCTCGACGCCATCCGCAACGACACGCCCTACAACGAAGTGCGCCGCGGCGCCGAAGCGAGCCTCGTTACCTCCATGGGGCGCATGGCTGCACACACCGGGCAGATCATCACCTATGACCAGATGCTCAACTGCCCGCACGAGTTTGCTCCCGATGTCGACAAGCTCACTCCCGACGGTCCTGCCCCGCTGCAATTGGCCGCCAACGGCAAGTACCCTATGCCAGAACCCGGCATCAAGAAGGATCGCGAGTACTAACCAGCCGCCAATCCGGCCCGTGCTACACTAGCGATTTGACACACGCAATCCTTGCCTAAAGCCGGGTGACCATGGCCCATCGGTGGCCAAGCTCACCCGCAGTGTCTCTTCCCCCCGCAGACAAACAGGCAAGGAGATATCTGAAATGAGTTTCGAAATAGAAACCTTGGCGCAGTTGCGTCCAGGGCAGCAGTTGGCGCGCGTGTGCGCCAACCTCGGAGATCAGGCGCGTGTGAAGATCGAGGGCGTCGAGTGGGACGCCGTGATCGCAGGCGCACTCAGTTACGCCGCTCAATCCAGCGCGGATCTTCCCGTCACCGGGGATTGGGTCGCCGTCCGGCAAGTGGAAGCGCGCACGGTGCTCATTGAGCACGTCTTCCCGCGCCGCAGTTGGATCTCGCGCCGTGCCGCGGGACGCCGGGACGTGGAGCAGATGCTCGCTGCGAACGTCGACTTGGCATTCCTCGTCACCGGACTCGACGGCGATTACAATCCGCGGCGTCTGGAGCGCTACCTCGCGGTCGCCCGGGAAGGCGGCGTCGAACCGGTGATCGTACTCAACAAAGCCGACGTCTGCGCGGAGGCTTCCACCATTGCCGAAGAGGTCCGGCACACCTTGCGCGTAGCAAATGTGCTGCCCATCAGTGCACGATCCGGACTCGGCTGCGATCGGATACAGGCGATGCTTGCCCCCGGCCTTACGGCGGTGCTATTAGGGTCCAGTGGCGCAGGCAAGTCAACGCTCCTCAACCGCCTGCTCGGCACGGAGGTGAACCGCACGCAACCGGTGCGCGAATCCGATTCCCGCGGCCGCCACACCACAACGCACCGGCAGCTCATCGAACTTCCGTCCGGCGCCGCGCTCATCGACACGCCTGGCTTGCGCGAAATCCAATTGTGGGCCGGACAGGACAGCATTGCCGCGGTGTTTGACGACATCGAAGCCCTCGCTGTCCACTGCCGTTTCCGCGATTGCACCCATTCCACCGAACCCGGTTGCGCCGTCCGCGACACCGTCGACCCGGGACGCCTCCACAGCTATCACAAGCTGCGCCAGGAGTCCCTCCGTCACACCGAAATGCGCACCGAAAAACAGCGCTGGCGCTCCATCCACAAGGCCGCACGGCAGTTCTACAAACTGCGTGGACACTGATATCCGCCCGGCTCCGAGCATGAGGCATCGAACCAACGATGCCTCCCTCCACCCCCTTGTGATACAACAACACAAAGACCACATGGGCTATACCATCAACCGCCGTCAATTCTTCCAATCCTCCGCCCTTCGCGCCGGAGCCGCCGTCACCGCCCTCGGCCTCGATCTCACGCCCGCCATTGCCGCTGCCCGTGAGCTCAAAATCTCTCGCACGACGCAAACCAATAGCGTTTGTCCCTACTGCGCCGTCGGTTGCAGCGTCATCATCCACACCCTCGGCGACAAAGCCCGCAACGTTCATCCCACCGTGGTCCACATCGAAGGCGACCCCGACAGTCCCGTCAATCGAGGCACGCTCTGCTCGAAAGGCATTTCGTTGAAGGAATTCGTCGTCAACGAACGCCGCCTCATCCGCCCCCTCCACCGCGCCCCCGGCGCAGCCGAGTGGAAGCCCATCTCCTGGGACGAGGCATACACCAAAATGGCGCGCCTCATCAAAGACACCCGCGACCGCACATTCGTCGAAAAAGACGATCAGGGCAGGGAAGTCAACCGGCTCCCTTCCGTCGCTTTAATCGGAGGCTGCACCGATACCAATGAGGTCAACTACCTCCTCGGCAAATTCCGCTTCGGCCTCGGCATCCTCTCCTACGAGAATCAGTCCCGTCTTTGACACGGCCCCACGGTGGCCAGTTTGGCCGCCACATTCGGTAGAGGAGCAATGACCAACGGCTGGACCGACGTGGCCAACGCCGACGTCGTCCTCGTCATGGGCGGCAACCCAGCCGAAAATCATCCCGTCGGTTTCCGCTTCGTCATGGAAGCGCGCCGCAAGCGCAAAGCGAAGCTCGTTGTCGTCGATCCCCGCTTCAACCGCACCGCCGCCGTCGCAGACAGCTACACCCCCATGCGCGCCGGCACCGACATCGCCTTCCTCGGCGGCCTCATCCACTACGCCATCGAAAATAAGCTCTTTCACGAGGAATACGTCAAGCTCCACACCAACGCCACCTTCCTCGTCAAGGAAGGCTTCGATTTCGCCGAAGGCTATTTCACAGGCTGGGACGCCGACTCCAAAAAATACGACAAGTCTTCCTGGCAGTACGACACCGATGCCCAAGGCTACGCGAAAGTCGATCCCACCCTCGAACATCCGCGCAGCGTCTTTCAGTTGATGAAGAAGCACTACGCGCGCTACACGCCCGCCGCCGTCGCCGGCATCTGCGGCTGCACCGCCGATGAGTTCAAGAAAGCCGCGGACATCATCTGCTCCACCGGCAAGCCCGATCGCGCCGGCACCATCCTCTACGCACTCGGCTGGACCCAGCACAGCCATTCCGTTCAACTCATTCACACCGCCGCCATGCTCCAGCTCTTGCTCGGCAACATCGGCATGCCCGGCGGAGGCATCAACGCCCAACGCGGCCACGCCAACATCCAGGGCTCCACCGACATGGGCAGTTGGAACAACCTCCCCGGCTACCTCAAGATCCCCCGCGCCAACTGGCCCACCCTCTCGGATTACCTCAAGGCCAACACCCCCAAACCTCTCCGCCCCAATTCCATGAATTATTGGGGAAATACTCCGAAATTCATGGCCAGCCTGCTCAAAGCCTACTACGGCAAACACGCCACCAAGGAAAACGGCTTCGGCTATTCCAACCTTCCCAAGGCGGGTGAAACCGAAAACTACGGCTGGGGCCACTTCTTCGACAAGATGCAGCAAGGCGGCATCGAAGGCTTCATCAGCTTCGGCATGAACCCCGTTGCCAACGGCCCAAACACCCCAAAGATGCTCGACGCCCTCGCCAAGCTCAAGTGGATGATCGTCGTCGAAAATTTCGAAACCGAAACCGCATCCTTCTGGAACGCCAAGAAACTCGGCGAGAAGTTCTATCCCACCTTCATCGACCCGGCGCAAATCCAAACCGAAGCCTTCCTCCTGCCCGCGGCCTGCTTCGCCGAAAAGGACGGAGCCTTCGTCAACTCTTCCCGCTGGCTGCAATGGAAGCGCGCCGCGCTCCCGCCCCCCGGCGACGCCAAGCCCGACCAGGAAATCATGTCCCGCCTCTTCCTCGCCGTCCGCGAGCTTTACGAAACGGAAGGCGGCAAAGCCCCAAAGCCGCTGCTCGAAATGAATTGGGATTACACCAATCCCCTCAATCCTTCCCTTGAGGAAGTGGCCCGCGAAGTCAACGGCCGCGACCTCGCCACGGGCCGCCAGCTCAACGGCTTCGGTGAACTCAAGGACGACGGCTCCACCCTCTGCGGCAACTGGATCTACTCCGGTTCCTGGACCGAAGCCGGCAACCTCATGGCACGCCGCGGTCAGGATGATCCCACCGGACTCGGCATCTACCCCAACTGGAGTTGGAGCTGGCCCGCCAACCGCCGCATCCTCTATAACCGCGCCGCCGCGAACGCCGAAGGGCAAGGCTGGGACCCGCGCCGCACACCGATCCGCTGGGATGGAGAACGCTGGCGCGGCGAAGTCCCCGATTACAAAGCCGACGCCAGACCCACCGACTTCGGTGCCTTCATCATGCTCCCCGAAGGCGTCGCCAAGCTGTACGCCGCGGACCTCGTCGAAGGCCCATTCCCCGAACACTACGAGCCCGTCGAATCGCCCGTCGCCAATCCGCTCCACACCGGCGTTTCCTCGAACCCGCTGGCCACTCTCTTCCACGGGCCGCTCGACAAACTCGGCGACGCCAAATCCTATCCCTACGTCGCCATCACCTACCGCCTCACCGAGCACTTCCATTACTGGACCAAGCACGTCGCCTCGGGCAGCGAACTCCAGTCCAATTTCTTCGTGGAGCTCCCCGAAGAACTGGCCGCGGCCAAGGGCATCAAAGGCGGCGATATCGTCAAAGTCACCTCCGCCCGGGGCATGGTCGAAGGCCCCGCGCTCGTCACCAAACGCATTCGCCCCCTCAAAGTCGCCGGCCAGACCATATACCAAATCGGACTCCCCATCCACTGGGGTTTCATCGGCCGTGTCCGCGGACCGCTCGTCAACAACCTCACCCCCTCCGCCTTCGATCCCAATTCCGGAACCCCCGAATACAAAGGGTTCCTCGTCAACCTGGAGAAAGCCTGATGCACACCGTTGCCAAACTGATCGACACATCCCTGTGCATCGGCTGCAAAGCATGCGAAGTCGCCTGCCAGCAGTGGAACGACCAGGAATACACCCTCGGCGTCTTCCAGAACACCTACCAGACCATGCCCGATCTGGCTCCCAACTTCTGGAATCTCATCAAATTCAACGAAACCGAAATCGACGGCGCGCAAGCCTGGCTCATGACCAAATACCAGTGCATGCATTGCGCCGACGCCGGCTGCATCAAAGCCTGCCCCGCCCCCGGAGCCATCCATCAACTCCCCAACGGCATCGTCGATTTCCATCGCGACAACTGCATCGGCTGCGGCTACTGCATCACCGGTTGCCCCTTCGATGTCCCCCGCCTCTCTCCCAAAACCAAGAAAGTCTACAAATGTTCGCTGTGCTCGGACCGCGTGGCGGTGGGCCTCGAACCCGCCTGCATCAAGACCTGCCCCACCAACTGCCTCACCTTCGGCTCGCGCAACGATCTAAAGTTCCTCGCCGACAAGCGCGCCGAAGAACTCCGCGCCGATGGCTTCACCCAAGCCGCCGTCTACGATGGCCCCGGCGTCGGCGGCACCAACGTCCTCTACGTCCTCAAGCACGGCGACAAGCCCGAGCAGTACGGCCTCCCCGCCAACCCCACCATCCCCTGGACCGTCTCCCTCTGGAAAGGCCCCCTCAAATGGCTCGGCAACACCGTCTTCATCGGAGGCATCCTCACCGCCCTCTTCCACTTCGTGAAATTCGGACCCAAGGAGGAACACCACCGTGGATAAGCGAGTCGAACGTTTCTCCGCGCCCGAGCGCATCACCCACTGGCTCATAGCTATCTGTTATCTGTACGCCGGCTTCAGCGGCCTCGCCCTGTGGTCCCGCGCCCTTTGGTGGCTGGCTCCCGTCATGGGTGGCGGCGAAAACGTCCGTGCCTGGCACCCCATTGCCGGTGCTGTCTTCGCCCTCCTGCTCGCGGTGCAATTCCGGCGCTGGTCTGCGCAAATGAAACTCGACGCCGACGACCGCAGGTGGCTCGCCGCCTCCCCGCGCTACGCCATGCACGACGAAACCGGAGTGCCCGAATCCGGCCGCTTCAATGCCGGCCAGAAAATGCTCTTCTGGCTTCAATCCTCCAGCGCCATCGTCCTCTTCGCCACCGGAGTTGTCCTCTGGTTCCCGGAATCGATGCCGCGCGCCGCGCGCCTCATGAGCATCCTCGTGCACCCGCTTGCCGCCGTGGCATCTCTTGGAGGCATCATCGTCCACATCTACATGACTACTGTCGTCGTCCAAGGCGCGCTCCACGCCATGACCCGTGGCTACGTCAGTGAAGCCTGGGCCCGCTCCCATCACGCCAAATGGTTCCGCCAGATCTCCCGCCTCCAATGAAGAAGCTCATCCTCATCACACTCCTCCTTGCCGGTTTGACGCTCTTTCTCCCTGCAAGGTGGTTCTTTCCCGAGCTTGTCGGCATAGCCTCCGACCCATGCATCTTCCCTGATTCGTCCTCTCTGCGCATCCGATGAGCGATCCCACCCGTGTACGTCCGCCGGAACCCGCGGCCCGCCGCTTCACCGCCCGAGCGCAACGCGCCCTGCTGCTGGCGCAATCCCACCCCGCCGCCGCGCCATCCCTCCAATTCTTCGCCCAGCTCTCCCAACTCCAATCCGAAAACGCCCCGCCTGAGGCCTACATGCAGCTCACCCCAACCAACCCGCCACAAGCCTGGCTCGATAGAATCGCCGAAGAACTCCACCCCACGCCTCAGCCGGCCGAGGCCCCCAACCTCTGCCCCCATTGCTCCAGCCCCCCCCAACTCGGCATTCTCAAACCCCAAGGCGACGGACAAGCCCTCTATCTTGCCTGCGCTCTCTGCCGCCACGAATGGCTCTTTTCCCGCAGGCACTGCCCCAATTGCGAAAGCGAATCCATCTCCTTCGCCACCGCCCCGCAACTCCCCGGCTACCAAACCCTCACCTGCGACACCTGCAAAATCTATCTCCACATCCTCGAACAAACGAAGCTCCCCGGCCTCATCCCGGAAGCCGACGAAATCGCGGCTCAGCCCCTCGACATTTGGGCCATCGAAAATGGTTATCGCAAACTCACTCCCAACCTCGCTGGAATCTAATCGCGCGCAATTCGGCGCATCCGCCACGCTATTCTAATAGGTACACCCCATGAGTTCGCCGCCCACACCATTGCCCTTCCACGAAGTCGTGGAGGCCGAAGGCCATTTGATCGACTCCCATATCATGGAGCAGATTTTTGACTCCGTCGTCGAACACGAAGGCCGCTTCGAAGTCCAGCACTTCCACATCGGACGCACCAACTCCGATCCGTCCCGCCTCCGCCTCAAAGTCGAAGCGCCCAGCCCGGAGCGCATGCAGAAGATGCTCACGCAACTCCTGGGCCTCGGTTGCACTCCCGTCGATGGCGGCGATGCCCAGTTCCAAACCGTCGAAAAGGATTGTTGCGCCCCCCCCGATTTCTACTCCACCACCAACCACCGAACCATGGTGCGCCACGACAACGTTTGGTTTGAAGTCGAAAAACAACGCATGGACGCCACCATCGTCTTCGAGAACGGCAAAGCCGTTTGCCGCAAACTCCGCGAACTGAAAAAAGGCGATCGCGTGGTCACCGGCATGCGCGGCATCCGAGTCATCCCCGAATCCAAGGAGCGGGACCGCCTCCAGTTCGCCTTCATGTCCAGCGACATTTCCTCGGAACGCCAGGTCGAAACCGCCGTCCGCCAAACCGCGGCCCTCATGCGCCAGGCCAAGGCCGCCGGCCAGAAAATCGTCGCCGTCGCCGGACCCGTCGTCATCCACACCGGTGGTGCACCCCACCTCGCTAAACTCATTCGCGCCGGATGGGTTAACGCCCTGCTCGCCGGCAACGCCCTCGGCGTTCACGATATCGAATCCGCCCTTTTCGGCACCTCGCTCGGAGTCCGCACCGCCGACGGCCGCCTGGAAGAACACGGCCATCGCAATCACATGCGCGCCATCAACGCGATCTACCACGCCGGAGGCATCCGCCAGGCTGTCGAATCCGGCAAACTCACCACCGGCGTCATGTACGAGTGCGTCCGCAGCAACATTCCCTATGTCCTGGCCGGTAGTCTCCGCGACGATGGCCCGCTGCCCGACACCATTACCGACATGAACGCCGCCCAGGATGCCTACTCCGACCAATTGCAGGGCGCCGGTGTTGTCCTCTGCCTGAGTTCCATGCTGCACTCCATCGCCGCCGGCAACATGTTGCCTGGTTGGGTCAAGATCGTCTGCGTCGATATCAACCCCGCCGTCGTCACCAAAGTCGGCGACCGCGGCTCTGGCCAATGCGTCGGCGTCGTTACCGACGTCGGCCTGTTCCTCGAATTACTCGCCCGCAATCTGGTATCCGAATGAAAAAGAAACCCGCTTACACTGACGAGCACGCCGCATCCGGAGTCGATGCGCCGCTCCCCGAAATCGAAACCTGGCCCAATCAGTATCCCCACTCGGGTTACGAAATCGAGATCGAAATTCCCGAGTTCACCTCTGTTTGTCCCAAGACCGGCCTTCCCGACTCCGGAACAATTACCATCCGATATGTTCCGGACAAGCATTGCCTCGAACTGAAGTCCCTCAAGATGTACTCCCTTGCCTACCGCAACCT
>CAYOBO010000014.1:0-17730 GCA_964402295.1 uncultured Candidatus Solibacter sp.
CAGCTACCGCCCCAACCCCGAGCGCATGGGGCTGCCCGATGCGCCCTGTCCCACGCTCGATTCGAAGGGGCAGGTGGCTAACGTCGTCGAGAACGTCGTCGTCTGCCCGTGGAACGATGCCGCCGCGCTCGAGCGCTGTTTCGAACGCTATGAGAACCAGATTGCCGCCGTCATCACCGAACCCGTCTTGTGCAACAGCGGCTGCCTCATGCCCGAACCGGAGTTCCTCGAAGGTCTCCAGCGCATTCCCCGCGAGCGCGGCGCGCTGTTGATCTTCGATGAAGTGATCACCGGCTTCCGCATGGCTCCCGGCGGAGCGCAGCAACACTTCGGCATTGTGCCCGATCTGGCCACCTTCGGAAAAGCCGTGGCCGGAGGCATCACGCTCAGCGCCTTCGCGGGGCGAAAACAATACATGGAGAGCATGCTCACGGGCGTCGCCTACGGCGGCACCTTCAACGGCAATCCACTGGGCATGGCCGCTGCCGTCGCCACGCTCGATGTGCTGCGCGATGGCTCCGCGCTGGCTCATGCCAACCGCATGGGCGAACTGCTGCGGCAGGGCATCGCCGGCGCCGCGCGCGAGGCCGGCATCCCGCTGGTCACCACCGGATTCGGCGCCGCATTCTCCCTCCATTTCAACGAAAAAACCGCGCTGCGCAACTACCGCGATACCTTGACCGATGACAAAGACCGGTTGGCGCGCTTCATCCGCGAGGCGCTCGACGAGGGACTCTTCCTGCTCCCCGACGGCCGCATCTATGTGTCTGCCGTTCACACCGAACGCGAAGTCGAGGAGACAGTTCAGGCCGCCAAACGCGTTTTCGCCCGGCAAGGATCCCGCTCATGATGGCCACCCGCGGTTTGCTGTTCGCGCTCTGGCTGAGCGGCTCCGCCCTCGCCCAGGAGTACACCCTCGGCTCCGACTCCCAGCGTCAGGCCGGAGTGCCCAAAGGCGCCGTCACCCAACACACCTGGACCAGCCGCATCTTTCCCGGCACCGTGCGCGACTACTGGATCTACGTCCCCGCCCAGTACGATGCCTCGCGCCCAACTCCCTTCATGATTTTTCAGGATGGCGCCAACATGGTGCGCGAGGAAGGCTCCTTCCGTGTCCCCATCGTGCTCGACAATCTGATCCACAAGAAAGAGATCCCCGTCATGATCGGGATTTTCATCAATCCCGGCGTGATGCCCGCCGCCTCCGCCGATCGCCAGGCCCGCTACAACCGCTCCTTCGAATACGACGCCCTCGGCCCGCGCTATGCGCGGTTTCTCATCGAGGAGATCATTCCGGAAGTCGCCAGAAAGCACAATCTGTCGAACAACCCCGATGACCGCGGACTGATGGGCTCCAGCTCCGGCGGCATCGCCGCCTTCACCGCCGCCTGGGAACGTCCCGATCAATTCCACCGCGTCATCAGCTTCATCGGCAGCTTCGTCAATCTGCGCGGCGGCCAGATCTATCCCACCCTCATCCGCAAGACAGAGCCGAAGCCGCTGCGCATCTTCCTCCAGGACGGCCGCGCCGACCAGAACATTTACGGCGGAAATTGGTTTATCGCCAACCAGGACATGGCCTCCGCCCTCGACTACGCCGGCTACGACATGAAGTTCGAAATCGGAACGGAAGGCCACAACGCCAAGCATGGCGCCGCCATCCTGCCCGACGCCATGCGTTGGTTGTGGCGCGAGTATCCGCGGCCCATCCGCAAGAGCACTCAGATGAAGGACCGCCATTTCCTCTCGCTCGCCCTCGACCCCGCCGGCGATTGGGAATTGGTCAGCGGCGGACACATTTTCACCGAAGGGCCGGCCGTCGACAAACAGGGCAACGTGTTCTTCACCGACATCCCCAATAACCGCATCCACCGCATCGGCATCGACGGCAAAGTCACCGTCTTCAAGGAAGACTCGGGCGCCGCCAACGGCCTCATGTTCGGTCCCGACGGCCGGCTCTACGCCTGCCAGAACGGGCGCAAGCGCATCGTCGCTTACGGCATGGATGGTTCGGAAACCGTCGTCGTCGACGGCGTCGCCTCCAACGACCTCGTCATCAACAGCAAGGGCGAGATCTGGTTCACGGATCCTCCCGGCAAGAAAGTCTGGTTCGTCGATGCCGCCCGCAACAAGCGCGTCGTGCTCGACAAGGGCTTCGAATTTCCCAACGGCATCGTGCTCTCCCCCGATCAATCGTTGCTGATGGTCGCCGATTCGCGCGCCAAGTGGGTGTGGTCGTTTCAGGTGCAACCGGACGGATCGCTTGAAAACGGAGTCCCCTTCTACCGGCTGGAAACGCCCGACGATTCCTCATCGAGCTCAGCCGACGGCATGACCGTCGATACCGAGGGCCACCTCTGGGTCGCCACGCGCATGGGCCTGCAAGTGCTCGATCAACCCGGGCGCGTCGTGGGCATTCTCGCCAAGCCGCACGATGGCGCGCTCTCGAACGTTGTCTTCGGCGGTCCCGATCTCGATTGGGTCTTCGTCACCGCGCAGGACCGCGTCTACAAGCGCCACATGAAGCGCAAGGGCGTCACTCCCTGGACTGTACAAAAGCCTCCACAGCCGCGCCTGTAGTCGCGCCTTCCCTGCGCCCGGATCGCCGCAATCGACAACTGCGGATCGCGCGAAAGTGTGCCTTCCGCCGGCCGGCAGAGCAATCCGGGCAAGCAACGATGGCAGCATCGCCTGCGATGAAAGACCGGCTGAACGCCGCACCGTGTAAGAACTACCAACTCGCAAGCGCCCTCCGCGATCCCCCCCATTTGCGGCTATCTGCGGCATTTGCATCGGGATAGTGTTTCCCGCACCGGTTGGCACGGCGATTGCTAGAAAAGGACGCAGAAGGAGTTTGAAACGTGACCTACTTTCCTCGGTTCCAAGCGATTGCACTGGGAGCAGCGCTGCTCACCACATCCGGATGCGCCACCAAGCGATACGTGCTCGATCGGGTGAATACCTCTGAGGCCAAGACCACGGCGCGCATCGGCGAAGTGGAGAAGAAGACCTCGGACCAGATGTCGGCCCTTGAGGAAAAACAGGCCAACGATGCATCCCGCCTCGGCGAGATGGCCAAGGGCGCAGACGCCCGCGCCGGCGATGCGTTGCAGAGCGCCGCCAACGCGCAGGCCGCCGCCAATCAGGCTTCGCAGCGCGCCGGAGAAGCCGACGCCAAGGCCGTCAACGCCCATCGCGCCGCCGACCAGGTCAACGCCCGCGTCGAAAGCCTCGGACATTTGCGCATGGTCGCTTCCGAAACCGTGCTCTTCCCATTCGCCAGCGCCAATCTCGCCGAGGAAGAGATGGGCAAGCTCGACCTCATCGCCGATAAGGCCAACGCCAAATTCCACGTCGTCGAAGTTCACGGCTTCACCGATTCCACTGGCAACCGCAACTACAACCTCAACCTCAGCCGCCGGCGCGCCGAAGCCGTCGTGCGTTACCTCGCCACCAAACACAACATCCCCCTGCACCGCATCCAACTCATGGGCTTCGGCGCCGATAACGTCGCAATGGCTGACCTCAAAACCAAGGAGCGCAATCGCCTCAGCCGCCGCGTCGAGGTGAAAGTCTTCGCCCCCGGCAACGAGACCGCTCAGGTGAGCCTCTCCCGCTAACGCCCTCACTTCACGACGATATTCACGAGGCGCTTGGGCACGACGATAACGTTCCGGATCTCTTTTCCGGCGATGTGCTCCAGCGCCTTTTCGTTTGCCAGCGCTTCGGCTTTCAACGTCTCCGCATCGATGTTCGCCGGCGCCGTCAGGCGTCCCCGCACCTTGCCGTTCACTTGCAGCACCACTTCGATCGTGTCCTCCACCAGATACCTCTCATCGAAGCGCGGCCACGGCAGTTCCGATAACGGACCCTTCGGCAATGCGTCGAACCTCTGTTGCAGCATGCTGTACAGCTCTTCGCTCAAATGCGGAGCGAACGGGTTCAACAAGTGCAGAAATGGAGCCAGCACGCTCACCGGCCGCACTTCCGCCGCGGTCAGTTCGTTCGTGCAGATCATCATCTGCGAGATCGCCGTGTTGAACGCCATCGCCTCGATATCGGCGCCCACCTTGCGAATCGTCTCGTGCAACACCTTCAACAACGGCATCGGCGCCGGCACATCCTGCACCTTCGCCGAGAACGTGTGCGTATCGCCCTCGTCCGCCGGCTCCATGAACAGACGCCACACGCGGCCGAGGAAGCGGTACACGCCTTCCACGCCTTTCGTGCTCCACGGCTTCACCTGTTCGAGCGGTCCCATGAACATCTCGAACAACCGCAGCGAGTCCGCCCCGTATTCCGCTATCACGTGGTCCGGGTTGATCACATTGCCCCTCGACTTCGACATCTTCTGCCCGTCTTCGCCCAGAATCAATCCCTGATTCACCAGCTTTTGAAACGGCTCCGGCGTGGTGACATGGCCCAGGTCGTAGAGCACCTTGTGCCAGAAGCGCGCATACAGCAGGTGCAGCACGGCGTGCTCGGTGCCGCCGACATAGAGATCCACGCCTCCGGGCTTCCCGTTTCTCCCCATCCAATACTGCTCGGCTTCGCGTGAAGCAAAGCGCGTGTTGTTGCGCGCGTCCGTGAACCGCAAGTAATACCAGCACGACCCCGCCCACTGCGGCATCGTGTTCGTCTCGCGCCGTGCGTGTTCCGAATAACGGACCCAATCCACGGCCTTGCTCAGCGGCGGCTCCGGAGTCCCCGTCGGCTTGTAATCCTCCAACGGCGGCGGCACCACGGGCAACTCCGATTCCGGCAGCGCCTCATGCTTGCCATCGCGCCAAATGATGGGAAACGGCTCGCCCCAATAGCGCTGCCGCGCAAACAGCCAGTCGCGCAGCTTGTAATGAATGGTCTTCTTGCCGAGTCCGCGTTCTTCCAGCCATGCCGTGATCTTGCGTTTCGCTTCCTGCGTGGGCAGCCCGTCAATCAAGGGGGAATGGATGGAAACGCCGTCGCCGGTGAAGCATTTTTCCGTGCTCCCCGCCGGCGCCTGCACCACTTCCCGAATCGGCAACCCGAACTGCGTCGCGAATTCATAATCCCGCTCATCGTGCGCGGGCACCGCCATGATCGCTCCCGTCCCGTAGCTGATCAGCACATAGTCCGCAATCCACACCGGAATGCGTTCCCCGTTCACCGGATTGATCGCGTAGCCACCCGTCGCCACGCCTGTCTTCACCTTCGCCAGCGCCGTGCGCTCCATGTCGGATTTGCTGGCCACCATCCGGCAATAGGCTTCCACGTCTTCTCGTCGTTCCGGTGTCGTGATGGCGTTCACCAGCGGATGCTCCGGCGCCAGCACCATGTAGGTGGCCCCGAACAACGTGTCCGGACGCGTCGTGAACACGGTAATGGATTCCTCGCGCCCGTCGATGGCGAACGTCACCTCCGCGCCTTCCGAACGCCCGATCCACTCCCGTTGATGCCGCTTGATTCCCTCGGGCCAGTCCAGTTGCTCCAGTTCATCGGCCAGCCGGTCGGCGTACGCCGTGATGCGCAGCATCCACTGCCGCAGCGGACGCCGCTCCACCGGGAACCCGCCCACTTCGCTCTTTCCGTCCACCACTTCTTCATTCGCCAGCACCGTGCCCAATCCGGGACACCAGTTCACCTGCACCTCGGCCACATACGCCAAACGCCGTGCATCGATTTCCTCGCGCGACAGCCCTTGCGCTTCCAACTCCGCCACCGGACGCGCCGACTGCGTCGCTTCATCGAAGTACGAGTTGTAAATCTGGAGGAAAATCCACTGCGTCCACCGGTAGTAGTTCGGATCCGTCGTGTTGATCTCGCGGTCCCAGTCATAACAGAACCCCAGCCGCTTCAACTGCGCGCGGAAACGGTCCACGTTGCGTCCCGTGGTGATGCTCGGATGCTGTCCGGTCTTGATGGCGTATTGCTCGGCGGGCAACCCGAAGGCGTCCCAACCCATCGGATGCAGCACGTTCCACCCCTGCTTGCGCCGGTATCGCGAGACGATGTCCGTCGCCGTGTAGCCTTCCGGATGGCCCACATGCAGCCCGTCGCCGCTCGGGTAGGGAAACATGTCGAGCACGTAGTACTTCGGCTTCGCCGCGTCGAAGCCGGCCTCGCCGGGGTTCGCCGTGCGGTAGGTCTTGTTCTCTTCCCAATAGGCTTGCCACTTCTGCTCGATCTGCTGAAACGGGTACTGTTTGCGCCGCTCTGTCTGTGATGCACTCATAGGTTTGCGAGGGGGATATTTCCAGTGTATGCGATCGGCGCTATTGTATTGAAATAGGAGGTTCGTTTTTCTTCCATGAAGAAAATCTCGTTGTGGGTCGGGGTCCTCGCCCTTCTCACCATCTTCGTGGCTGTCATGTGGGGACAACAGATCGAATTCGTGCTCGGCGGAGCAATGATAAATATCGGATACCGTTTGCAGGACCACCTCGCCGACTACGATCTGGAGCATCATGAAGCGACTCCCCTTCAGATCTGGCAGCGGTTTCTCGATCAGAATCACATGGCCGCCTCCGTGCGGTCCACCTTCCCCCGCTCCTCACGCCACCCTGTCGTCGCCATGGTGGCCTGCATGGACGGGCGCCTCGATACCAATGAAATCGCCGGTGATACCCGGCGCTATTACTACATTCTCCGGCTCGCTGGATCGGTGTTGTCCGAAAAGGAAGAGGAGATGCTCGAACTCGCCGTTGCCAACGGCGTGAAGGTCGTCGTGTTCACCACGCACACCGATTGCGCGGCCGAGAAGGCGGCTGCCGATCCCGAAAAGAGCAAGATGTTCCCCAAACTGACCGCGGCCGTGCAGGAGCGTACCGCCAGGTTCGATGAGTTCATGGCCCGCCCCATGATTCGGCAGCGGGTCGACAAAGGAGAACTCATCGTCAAATGGGTGGACCTCGATACGATGACCGAAGAGGTTGTGCCCCACGAGCCCAAGTAGAATGGAAGGACAATGTCCTTCCAGCACATCCACGTCGACGACGCCCTGCTCGCCTATATTCGTTCCGTAGCCGCGCCCGAGCCCGATTACTTGGCGCGCCTCCGCGAGGAGACCGCCCGCGATCCCCTCGCCCGCATGCAGATCACCGTCGAGCAGGGATTGTTCCTCGGCATGCTCGTCCGCCTCATGGGCGTTCGCCGCGCCCTCGAAGTCGGCGTCTTCACCGGCTACTCCTCCATCAGCATCGCCCGCGCCTTGCCCGCGGACGGAGAACTGATTGCCTGCGACGTCAGTGAACATTGGACCGCCATCGCCCGCCGCTACTGGAAGGAAGCCGGCGTCGAAGGCAAGATCCGCCTGCATCTGCGTCCCGCCGTCGAAACCCTCGATGAGCTTCTCGCCCACGGCCATGCCGGCGCCTTCGACCTCGCCTTCATCGACGCCGACAAGGTGAACTACGCGGCCTACTACGAACGCGCCCTGCAACTGCTTCGCCCCGGCGGACTCATCGCCGTCGATAACGTGCTCTGGCACGCCCGCGTCATTGACCCGAATGCGAACGACGAAGACACCGTGGCCATCCGCGCCTTCAACGCCGCCCTCCGCGCCGACGATCGCGTCGATCGGATGCTGCTTCCCATCGGCGACGGCTTGACCCTCGCCCGCAAACGCTGAGGCGGCGGCTTATCCGCCGGCCTTCTCCGCCCGCGCCCGCTCCGCCAGTTTCTTCACGTCGATATTCAGCCGCTTGATCTTCTGATTCAGCGTCGACAGCGGAATGCGAAACACTTCGGCCGCCTCCGTCTGGCTCCACTTGCACGCTTCCAGCGTTTCGATGATCTTCCGCCGCTCGTAATCGGCCACGATCTCGAACAACGAAGCATCGGCCGGCAGCGGCGCCGATTCATCCTGCCGCAACCGCATGCCCTGGCTGTGCAGCACCGGCTCGGGCAGCACGTCCGCGGAAACCAGCGGCTGCGTGGCCAGCACCACCGCCCGCTCCACCACGTTCTCCAGCTCCCGCACATTTCCCGGCCACGTGTAATCCATCAGAATCCGCAACGCTTCATTGTCGAAACGCAACTGCGATTTCCCGTCAGATCCGATAAATTTGTCATTTTCCTGGCAATATTTATCGAAGAAATGCTCCGCCAGGGCGGGAATATCTTCGCGCCGTTCCCGCAGCGGTGGAAGCTGGATGTTGATCACGTTCAGCCGGTAGTACAAATCCGCCCGGAACTTGTCTTCATCCACCATCTTCTTTAAGTCCGCGTTGGTCGCCGCCAGAATCCGCACATCCACCCGCACCGTATCCCCCGACCCCAGCGGCATGAATTCCTTCTCCTGCATCACCCGCAGCAACTTCGCCTGCGTCTCGATGCCGATCGTCCCGATCTCGTCGAAGAAAATCGTCCCCCGGTTGGCCACCTCGAAGTAGCCCTTCCGCGTCGCCATCGCCCCCGTGAAGGCGCCCTTCACATGCCCGAACAGCGTCGATTCCAGCAGGTCCGGGGGAAGGGAACCCGAGTTCACCGCCACGAACGCATGGTCCGCCCGCGCCGAATGCGCGTGAATCGCCTTGGCGATCAGTTCCTTGCCCGTCCCCGTTTCCCCCGTAATGAGCACCGTCGTCGACCGCGACGTCGCCACCTGCGCCACCAGGTCCAGCACCTTCAGCATCTTCTCGCTCTTCCCGATGATGTTCGGAAACGCATAGCGCTGCTTCAGTGCCCGCTTGAGTTGTGTGTTCTCCCGCTCCAGGCGCCGCCGCGCGATCAGCCGCTCGATCTCCAGCAGCAGCTTCTCGTTGTCCCACGGCTTGGAAAAGTAATCCTGCGCCCCGTTCTTCAGCGCTTCCACCGCCACTTCCACCGAACCGTACGCCGTGATCATGCAAATCGGCGTTTCCGTGTCCCGCTCGCGCACTTCCTTCAGCACTTCCATCCCCGACCGGTCCGGCATCATCAGATCGAGCAGCACCAGATCGTAGTTGGATTGCTCCAGCTTGCGCAGCCCCTCGGTCGCGTTCGGCGCTTCCTCGATCGAGTAGCCCTCCAGCGAAAGCAGCGTCTCCAGGCTCTCCCGGATGTCGGCTTCATCGTCGACAATGAGGATACGTCCCCGATGTTGCGGTGGTTGGGATGGATGGTGTCGGTCAGACATGTACGGGTTTGCGGGCCAGTGGGAACTCGAGGATGAACCGTGTTCCGCCGTGCGGGCGGCTTTCCACTTCGATATGCCCGGCGTGCTCCTTGACAATCCCATAGGTTACCGCAAGCCCCAGGCCCGTGCCTTTCTTCGAGCCCTTGGTGGTGAAGAACGGGTCGTAAATCCGAGCCAGATTTTCCGGCGCGATCCCCGCCCCCGTATCCGACACCTCCACCCGCGCCATCCCCTCCTGGCTCCACGAGCGCACGCTCAGCCGTCCGCCGCCTTCCATCGCATCCCGCGCGTTCAGGAACAGATTGAGGAACACCTGCTGCATCTTTCCGCCGTCACCCTTGATGGTCCCCAGATCCTCATCCAACTCGGTTTCCACCGTTACCCCTGCTTTGGTCAACTGGTGCTCAATCAGGCTCACCGTCTCGCGTATCACCCGGTTCAGGTCCACTTCCACATACTCACTCGGCGATGTGCGCGAGAAGTTCAGCAGCGAATTGACAATCTCGCTCGCCCGGAACGTCTGCTTGGCGATTTTTTCCAGCAGCTTCGATTTCGCTTCGTCGCCCGAGACCTGCTTGGCCAGCATCTGCGCATACGAGCTGATCACCGCCAGCGGCGTATTCACTTCGTGGGCCACACCCGCCGCCAGCAATCCGATCGAGCTCAGCTTGTCGGCCTGCACCAGTTGCTTCTCCAATGCGCTCCGCTCGGTGATATCGTCGAAAATCACCAGCCGCCCGATCTGTTCGAATTCCTTTGAAACCAGCGGCGCCACCGCTAGATTTACCACCGATTCCTGCACCGGATGCACATGCCCATGCCCGTTCCCGTTCCCGTTCCCGTGATGCCCGTTCTGGCCATTCGCCGCTGCCACGGCCGCCGCCGCGGTGGTCCGCAACGGGAACTTCAGAATGTGGTGAACCCCCGCTTCGCCGCGCACCTGCTCCAGCCGCTGGCACAGTTCCTCCGGCAGCAGATCGCACAGCTTCCGCCCCACCGCCTGCGCCCTCGATATGCCGGTCAACCGCTCCAATTGCGTGTTCCAGCTCTCCACCCGGTCCTCCAGATCGGCGGCCAGAATCCCCACATTGATCGACTCCACGATATTCTCGCTGAACTCCTTCAGCCGCTCGAATTCCTCGGCCTTGCGCTCCAGCGATTGATACAGTTGCGCGTTCTCCAGCGCGATCGCCAGATACCCCGCCAGCGACTGCACCAGATCCAGATCCTCTGTCGGCAGAAAGTCGTCCCGGTCCGTGCGGCTCAGCCCCAGATAGGCGATCGTCTTGCCCCGCACCGTGCATGGAAAGTAATACGTGAAATCCAGATCCGCGATCGTGTGCCGCACGGTCGCCGCCAGATCCTGCGAGACCACATCCAGCGCATGGCGCGTCCGCTCAAAAAACAGGAACCGCTTCGATGGCTGCGCCGACAAAAACGACAGATCCAGCCGCCCCAATGTCAGTTGATCCAGCGCCCGTGTCGCCTTCGTGAGGCGGAAACTGTCCCCTTGTCCGCGCAGAAACACCGCCGCGTGCTTGATGCCCAGCGTCCGCTTGATGCGGTCGAGCACCGTGTTCATCAGCCGGTCCGGATCCGTTTCCGAACTCAGCTCGCGCGCGAATTCGGTCAGCGTGCGCCGGTAATCGTAGCGGTCTTTGTAGAAGAAATACCGGTCCAGTTGTTCCTGGATCCAACTCCGTATGGGTTGGAACGCAAACGTGGAAATCAGAATCATCGCCACCATCGCCTGCGGCGTCAACTCTTCGTAGTGGTGGAACGAAGTGACCATCCCGTAGAACAGTCCGATCACCGCCAGCGTGGCCAGCGTATAGGCATAGCCCTGTTGGAAGATCACATCCACGTCCATCAGCCGGTAGCGAATAATCGCATACGCCCACGTGAGCGGAATCAGCGGCAGGCTTAACACCGACATCTTCATCCACGGCCCCGGAATCGTTCCCGCCGCATACGGCAGCATGTAGAACAGCGTGAACGGCAGTATGCCGAACACCACGCCGTTTCGCAACCACCGCAATTGTGACCGCACGATCGTGTCTTCCGTGCGGTTGTGTTCCAGGTGCAGCGCCAGCGCCCCCAGCAGGTACAGGAAGCCGTATGCCACCAGCCATACCCGGTCGAGCGCCCAGCGCAGGTCCGGCTGCGATACGTCGATCCGCAACGACCCCGTCCCGATCGCCAGAAACAGCGTAAAGATCAGCGTCGCCGGAGCATACAGCCAGTAAATCCGAGATCCCCTCAGCCAGCGCCGCCGCTCCGGAAAACTCAGGCAGAAATGCAGGAAAATCGTCGGCCCGAACAGCCCCGCCCCCAGATTGCCCCAGTAAATGATCTTGTCGAAGTTGTTCAGCTTCCCGGTGTAATGGAACGTGCTCAGCACGAACGAAACCAGGCACAGAATATAAAAATGGCGAGCCTTCGCCGCATTGCCCCGCCGCGCATAGACGAACAGCCCGATCAGCAGGTACGCCGCCCCCACGATGTACTGATAGTACACCGCAACCTCCGGCACTCCCTCCCCGACATAAACATTGACCTTGACCTGAACACCGTCCCGTTCAATCAGATACTCGGCCTTGCTCCACGCCCCCAGCCGCGCCAGAATCTGCGGAACCGCCAGGGCACTCTCCACCGTGGCCCCGTTGATGCTCACCACCACATCCCCGGTTTTCAACCCCGCACGGTGCCCCGGTCCGTCCGGAGTTACGATAACTGCCTTTACTTTCTTAGCGTTACCACTTCCCGTTTCGGACCACGCAATCCCATCGTCGG
This sequence comes from uncultured Candidatus Solibacter sp., assembly GCA_964402295.1. GTDB lineage: Bacteria > Acidobacteriota > Terriglobia > Bryobacterales > Bryobacteraceae > CADEFT01. Next base: position 11,888 of record CAYOBO010000014.1, read on the forward strand.
GCAGGCGGTACTTGGACTGCTGCTGGAAATTGATGCCCGCCGCGATCACCGCCGCGACCGTCAGCACCACCAGCAGGGCGTTGGCCAGTTGGACTTTCAGTTCCTTCAAGCCAGACCTCTTCCGCCTAACACGCTTCCTTCCGGATACACGGGTATCCGTAAATGGGTACCGTTGCAATTAGCATACCAGAGTTTGAATACGAATTAAGTGGTTTCCTGGTAATGCTTTGGCGGTTGTAATGCATGTGCTACTTATGGAAAACGGGAGAAACGGATACACGGAAGTGGATCGCCGCCACACCTCCTACCCCTTCCCCGTCAACGCCAATACCACATCCTCAATCACAATCCGGTCATCCGCCGCCCGGTCCCGCAACGCCTTATCCGCCTCATAGATCTTCCGGATCGCCAACTCCAGCCGCCCCCGCGGAAACGCGCTCATCGTCTCCATGACCTGCTGCGCCCGGCTCGGCCACATCGCCACCCCCAGCTTCGCAAAGTGCCCCTGCAACTGCTGCTGCGTCCGCAACCCTTCCTCCTTCGCCGTCAACGCCAATCGAAATTGTGTCGCCAGAAACGTCAGCGCCAATGGCAGATACTCGCCGTCGCGCACCAGCGTCTCCAGCAGATCCAGGCTCTGCGCCCGGTCCCCGCGGCTCAGCGCGTTCACCAGCGCGAAAATCGTCGTCGCCCGCGCATCCGGCGACATCGCCTGAATATCTTCCTCCGTCACCTTCCGCTTGCCGCCCGTGTACAGCGCCAGTTTCTCGATCTCCGTCGCGATCCGGGCCGCGTCCGAGCCCAGCGATTCCACCAGCGCCTCCAGCGCCGCCGCATGGATCTGCAACCCCGCCTTCGCCGCCAGATCCGCCGCCAGTTTGCGAGCCTCCTCCACCCCATACGGCGCAAACTCCACCTGATCCTTCACCGCGCTGAAAATCTTCCGCAACCGCTCCAGTTTCGTCTTGTCCTCGTTGTCAAACGTCAACCGCGAGGAATCGAAAACCACAATCGTATCCGGCGTCGGATTCTTCGCATACGCCGACACAATCGCCGTTGCCGCCGCCTCGGCTTCCGCCGCATGCCCCTTCGGCACCGCCGCCTCGGCCGATCCAATCCACACCACCCGCTTCGAGGCAAACAGCGGCAGCGACCCGGCGTCGTCCACCGCGTCGCGCAACCCCGTTTCGTCCAAATCGTGCCGCACGAAGCCTTCTTCCCGCATGTCCTCGGGCAGGAATTTTTCCACCAGCATTTTCCGGCAAATCCGCCGCCGGTACATCTCCGGACCCACGAATAAATACACCGCGGCCGGCTTGCCCGATTTCAATTGCGTTAGAAATTGTTGTGGAGTCATCTTCCTAAAATGCCTCCAATATCGCCGATACGATACTTCCCGCCACCTGCTTGCTCAACCGCTCCAGCGCCACTTCGCTTTCCTCGAAATAGGCCAGCGGATCGATGCTGATCTCATACCGCTCCCGCACTTCCATGCTCGGATTCGAATACAGCATCTTGCCCGTCGCCCGCTCCGTCAATTGCACCTGCACATACACGCTCACCTGCACGCCCGCCGCCCGCCCCGTCGCCGTGTCGAAGGTCGCCGGAAACGCCATCAGGTTCAACACCGATCCGCGCAACACCGCGTCCGCCGTGTTCGTGTCATGCACCACCTGGTAGCGTGTCCGCGACAGCAACTCCCGGGTCACCGATTGCGCCAGCCGGTCCGACAGCCGGAACCGTGCCGTGTTGTTGGCAAACGCCGGCACCGCAATCGTCTTCACCGTCTTCGGCAGCAGGTCCGCGCGGCCGGAAACATGATACCCGCAGCCGCTCAGTGGAGCCAGAGCGCTCCCCAGCAGAAACGCACGCCGCCTCACGCCGGGCATACCGTCTCCAGCAATTGCAGCGCGTTCTCCGCCGGCAAGCGCAGATTATCCGCCACCATCCAAATCCAGAACGCCCGCGGCACGTTGCGGTCCGCCCGGATATCGCCCACCGCGATCCCGTTCTCCCCGGCCACGCCGGCGTTATGCGGCGCCGTTTCCTCGGCAAGCAGCGCCATCGCCAGATTCTCCTTCGTCGGCGCGCCTTCCAGTTCCACCCACAGCGAAAAGCTGTAGCCGTGAAACACCGGAGCCTGAATCAGCCGCAGCGAAGGCATCGGCACTTTGCCCGCCGCCATCAGCGATGCCAGGTGGCGCTCGATGGTCTGCTCAATCTGTTCCAGCGCCGGATCGGCTTCCGTCCCCAGCCGCGCCAGCATGTTGAACGCCAGTTGCTCGTCGTAAATGTTCTTCGGCAGCCCCTTGAACTGAAACAGTTGCAGCGTCTGCTGATGCAATTCATCGATCCCCGCCTGCCCGCGTTCGCTCGCCGGCTCAAATATATGCACCACCGAGCGCCGTACCTTGCAGTCCGCCAGCCGCCCCAGGCACATCGCAATCGCAATCGCCGCCGGATGCGCCACAATCGACGGATTCTCCCGGTGCGGTTCGGCCGTTTCTACCAGCGGCGCCGCCAGCCGCGCCGAAGCGATATCCTCGAGCGTCCGCGACACGTCGATCACCGGCGTTTCCCGGTGCCCCGCCAGCAGATCCCACGCCTTGTGGCTGCTCGCCGAGTTGCCCGCCAGCAGCACCGCGTCCGCCGAAGCCAGATTGGTTTCGTCCAGCCCCGTAATCACCACCGGCTCGCCGCCTTCTTCGCTCAGCCGTCCCGCCTCCTCCTGCTCCGCGCCGATATACACCAGCCGGTAGGGAAGCGAGCGTTCCCGCACCACCTCCCGGATCTCTTTCCCTAATAACGATTCGCTGCCCACCAGGGCGACCGATGCTGCCACGTTAGTTGTATTGGTTCCTTTCCTTCCAGTTTCGGATGGAAGGCGCCTTCGGGGTCAAGTCGCCCTCCGGCCGCCGCACGCCGCGTCCCCTGCGTTGCATCATCCGGCGCTCCACCTCTTCGCCGCCGCGAAACTGCATTTCCAGCCCGCTCTCCGCCGTATTCCGCGCGATCGGGATCTGCACCATCGACGTGTAGGCATCGGGTGTCGAAATATCCAGATACGCGCTGCCGCTCAGATCCGGAATCACCTCCACATCCACCGAATACACGCCAGTCAGCCCCGGTGTCAGAACCGCCCGCTTCACCGGCGCTTCGTCACCATCGAAAAACGCCTTCACCGGCTGCGCCACCTTGCTCGCCGGCTCCGGCCCCGGCCGGCCTGCCGCCTGCGGCGGATCCGTCTCCGCCAGCCCCGCCACATGCACCGTAATCGTCTCGCCGATCCGTGCCGGACTCTCCCTCGTCACCGCCGACCCATCGGCATGAAACGCCCGTCCAAACCCCACGCCTCCCGCCGGTTCCGTAAACACGCCCGGCGCGCTCGTGGCAATGTATACCGTCACCTTATTCGATGCCTCGCCATTGTTCATCACCTGAATCTCCGCCACATCGCCTTCCAAATCGTACGGAGTCTGCACCACGATCGCCTCCGCGCTCACCCGCCGGATCGGGGCTGCCTTTCCATTGAACAACACCTGCACTCCGCCGAGCGTTGTCGGGAACGCCGGATCTTCGGCTTCCGCCGCCGCCAGATTCGTCCCTTCCAGCCGCAGCAGCAACCCCGGAGCCGTCCCTACCGTGAACGGCGTCCGGCTCGCCTCGTTCACAATCCCCATCGGATTGAGGAACGTCCCCTCCCGGCTCAACTCCGGCGCCCGCACCGCCACATGCAGCCCCAATACGCTTTCCTGCCCGAAACCCAGCCGGATTTTCCCATCCGCGCAAAAAATATTGCGAAATCCAAAAAAATCCTCATACCCGCCGGTGGCGCTCAATTCATACACATCGGAATACGTGTAGTCATACGCCGATTCGCTCAACCCCGTATATAACCGCTGATGCCCCCAGATATCCCCATCGCGATACCGCGTCGCCCCGTTGTAGCTGTACAAATCGGCCAATCCGTCGGCAACGTCGCTCAGCCCGACATCCACCCCCGCCTCATAGAACAACCCGTTGGCCAGCGACGGCTCCGCATCCGCCGTCAGCGCCACCGCCGCTACAAACAGGTCGAATCCGTTCGCCGACCCGCCGAATACAAACTTCCGGTCCGCCGACATATAAAACACCCGGTCTCCGCTGAGAAAATTCGTATCCGTCTGCGCGCCGCCATAGGCAATCGTGCCTTCCGATCCGGCAAACGAATACCGCGCCCCGTTCACCGTTTGCGTCAATCGCCGCGTGTTCCCGCCGATGTAGCCCACCGCCGCCACGGGGCTGAAGCCGCCCTCCCCATTCGCCACCAGGTCGAACGACGAACCGCGCGTATCCGCCAGCCCCGTGCCCCGCAGGTTCAATTCCACGGCCCGGTACCGCCCGCGAAAATCGGCCACCGTCGGCGCTTGTTCGCTCTCCTGCGCCGCGATCAGGATGTCGTTGATTCCGTCTTCCGTGCTGCTGCCGATGAAAATCCCATTCGACACCATTCCGAACACCAGCCCATCGTCAAAGATCGGACTCGTGATAAACCCCACCCCGCTCGCCGCAATGCGGTACGTCCCGGATTTCGTGAACCGCTGCGGCGCCCCCACATTCGAATCCACCACCAGCGCGTTGTAGGTGAAGTTGCCCTCGCCGTCGAACTCCATCGTCCCGTTCATCGACGCCGTCCGCGCATAATCGCCGGCCGCGTTCTTCAATGTCAGCGCCACTTCCCGAAACCGGTACTTGCCCTTCAGTAATCCGTTCCCGCTGTTATCCCAGCGCGGCGTGTCTTGCCCCGCGCTGTGTCCGGCAAACAAAGCCAGTAAGGGTAGAAGGGTAGCGATTCTCATGCTGTCTCCATTATCGGACGGATCGCGGCGCACCCTGGTTGCCGCGTGATAATGATAAGGTGACAGACGCGATTCTGGAGATTCTCATCGACGGCTGCCTCGCCGGCGCACGGGAAGTCCTCGCCGTCCGCCAATCCGGCGCCGTCGGCGCGGCCTATAAAGACGCCAAGGAACTGGTCACCGAGGCCGACAAGCGTTCCGACGCCGCCATCCGCTCCCTCTTCGCTGCCCGTCTCCCTGCCGGTGTCAGCTACACGCTCGAAGAATCCGGCAGCAGCGGCCCCCGCGGCCACCGCTGGGCCGGAGCCGACCCCCTCGATGGCACCAACCACTTTGCTTGCGGCGGCCACTTCTATTCCATTCAGGCCCACTACGTCGAAAACGGCATCCCGCAAGCCGGCGTCGTCTTCCAGCCCGAACTCTACCTGCCCCTCGCCGAAACCCCGCACTGCCAGGGCCGCATCAGCTTCGCCGCCCGCGCCAAAGGAGCCTTCTCCCAGCGCACCGAATTCACCGGCGCCGCCTTCCAGCGCTCCGCACCGCGCCCCTTGCGTAAAGCCAACCAGCCACCCACGAAAACCTACGTCAGTTGCGTGCCCCTCAGCACCAAGATGACCCCCGAGGAAAAAGCCCGCGCGCTCCGCGTCATCGACAGCGGCATCCTCTCCGTCACCACCGGACTCGGCGGCGCCGGAGCCAACGTCATGATGGCCATCTACGGCGGCCAGCAGGTCTACGCCAACTTCGGCGCCGGCGAAGACCTCGACCTCATCCCGCCCCAGGTCATCGCCGAAGAAGCCGGCATGACCGTCTGGGATCTTCACCGCCAATCCCCCCGCTGGCACGGCAAGAAACAGCCCTTCGTCGTCGCTCCCGACCCCGCCATCGCCGAAGCCTTCCTCCGCGCCGCCGCCGTGTGAACGCTGCCGGAAATCCGGCAAATGCGGCGTATCCGCCGCTTCAATCCGCCGCTTCAATCCGCCGCTTCAATCCGCCGCTTCAATC
>CAYOBO010000014.1:17830-43872 GCA_964402295.1 uncultured Candidatus Solibacter sp.
CTTCAATCCGCCGCTTCAATCCGCCGCTTCAATCCGCCGCTTCAATCCGCCGCTTCAATCCGCCGCTTGTAAGCCCCTCCCGGTTTCCGCGCCCGCCGCCCGACCCATGCCGGCGCCTGCCGCAGAAGCAACAAATCTGCGCCGGGAAAGCATCGCCTCCTCAGCCCGTTATGGGGGGCCAGGCGCCCGCGGTCACCTGCGCCGGTCGACGTCATGTTGTTGGCCGGTTCGCGCGCCTTGATCGCCAGCACGACTTGATCCGGCTTGGCCCCACGGAGGTTAGGGATCGACGAACTCATCATGGCGACCGTCTGGCGCGCCGATGACATCCGCGCTTCTGGGCGCTCTTGCGTCCTGGCGCCATCCAAAAGGACTGGATACAGCGATGCGATCAAAACATCGATAGCTGGGCCGGATGTTATCCTTGTGGTGCTCGAAAAAGGCGTTCATGGGACCTCCAGTGTGTTGATATACCGGACGCATACTCCTTTGGACGCCTTACCCTATGGCTATGCCTGAACTTCGGCCCGCAGCCCGAACGTTTCGCGACTTGCTGGTGTGGCGCAAAGCCCTCCAGTTCGTCCTGGCGGTTTATCCATTCACCGCGCAGTTCCCGAAGCCGGAAACCTATGGCCTGGCGCTGCAACTGCGCCGCGCGGCGGTTTCCATTCCGGCCAATGCCGCCGAGGGATTCCGCCGGCGCGGAAAGGCCGACAAAGCTCGATTCATGAACATGGCGGAGGCCTTAGCTCGTCTGCTCTCGAGGCTGCGGCTGCGGTGGCTTCTTCAGCATCCTCCGCACCACTCCACCCACCCGAATCACGATCCCGCTCCCCACATAGGCCACCGCCATCGCCAGCAGCACCGGCTGCGAGTAATTCACAATCAGATAAATCAACGACGCCAGCGCCACCACCGTCAGCGGCGACCGCGGCCGCGTCAGCGTGAAATCCTTGAAACTCCGATACCGCCACGTGCTCACCATCAGAAACGACAGCAATCCCATCAGCGCCAGCCACAACGATGCCAGCAGCCACGACGAAATCGGCACGCAATCGGCCGCATACACCACGCTCGCCACCATCCCCGCCGATGCCGGCGTCGCCAGCCCCACGAAATATTTCCGGTCCGGCCGACCCGGATTCTTCGGCACCGGATTCGTCTGCACATTGAACCGCGCCAGCCGCGCCGCGCTGCACAGCAGAAACAGGAAACACAGAAACACCCCTGCCCGCCGCAAATTATCTTGCATCGCCGGATCGTTTGTGAAATCCACAAATTGGATGCCGAACGCGAACGCCAGCACCGCCGGCGCAATACCGAACGTAATCACATCGGCCAGCGAGTCCATCTCCCGCCCGAAATCCGATTCCGTCCCCGTCAGCCGCGCAATCCGCCCATCCAGCCCGTCCAGCAGCACCGCCACCCCGATCGCCTTCGCCGCAATCTCAAACTGCGGCACCGATCCCATCAACCCGCCCTTCACCGCCATCGATCCCTCGAAACTTTTCAGAATCGACAGGAATCCCAAATATAGGTTGCCTGCGGTAAACAAGGTCGGCAGCGCATACGCCGCCCGGCGCGGACGCCGGCTCTGTTTGTCCAATAACGGACCGGGGAGATTGATCTTGGCCATTGCCCTACGCGCCTTTCTTCTTCGCCAGTATCGTGGATCCCGCCGATACACGCTGCCCCACCTCGACAGCCACTTCCCACTCCGGACCCAGTTGCACATCCACCCGCGAGCCGAACTTGATCAACCCCACGCGCTCGCCCGCCGCCACCGTATCGCCCGGCTTCTTCCAGCACACAATACGACGCGCGATCAATCCCGTGATCTGCTTGAACACCACCGTCGATCCGCCGCCTTCCACCGTGATCGTGTTCATCTCGTTCTCCGTGGAGGCTTCTTCCTTGCTTGCCACCAGAAACTTCCCCTTCCGATACTCCACCTTCGTGATTCGCCCTGGAATCGGTGTGCGGTTCACATGTACATCGAAAACATTCAGGAAAATGCTGATCCGCGTGCCCCCGTTTTCCGGCTTCACCACCACCACCTTCCCATCCGCCGGAGACACCGCATACGGACCCGCCGGCGTCTGCCGTTCCGGATCGCGGAAAAACCACAGGCAAAACAGAGCCAGAATAAAAAGAGGGAGGCCAAACACGGGCCGGCTCAGATACGATACCAATAGCCCCCCGGCCGTAAAGCCAAGAGCGTAATAAATGCCGTCAGCGACCATTCATTTCCTTTCCTACCATTCTCGCAGACTGCTCTTTTGGTTTGCTGTGGCCACCTCTGTCGCCTCCGCCGCCGAGCGCAAAACCTTCACCCTCGAAGGCCAGCTCCGCCCCCCTCCGCGTTTCTCCTTCTCCAACATCGCCGCCGTCGGCTCTTCCTTCCACGCCGAAACCCCCGTCTACTGGGACGGCAAGTTCAAGTACAAAAACCTCCCGCCTGGTCAATATTCGGTGATCGTCTACGTGCCCCGCATGGGCGAGTTCCGCCAGACCTACTCCGTCGGCCCCGCCACCGCCGACAAGAAGGGCAGAGTCCGCATCGACATGGTCATTCACCCATCGCGCGCCACCCGCCTCTTCACTCCCAAGGACCGCTTCACCATCCCCGTCCGCCGCCTCTCCATCCCCGACAAAGCCCGCAAGGAGTTTTCCTCCGCCCATAAGAAACTGCGCAAAAACGACCTCGCCGGCGCCGAAGCCCACCTCATCAAAGCCACCGAACTCGCACCCCAATACTCCGCCGCTTGGAACACCCTCGGCACCATCTATTACCAGCGCGGCAAATTCCCCGAAGCCGAAGAGTACTTCCGCGAAGCCATGCGCCAGGATCCCGACGCCTTCGAACCCGTCGTCAATCTCGGCGGTGCGCTGCTCAGCCAAAACCGCCCGAACGAAGCCATCCCCGTCAACCAGGACGCCGTCAAGCGCCGCCCCAAGGACGCCCTCGCCAACTCCCAACTCGGACTCAGCTACCTCGAAGCCGGCAACTCCGAACTCGCCGAAAAATATCTCACCGAAGCCAAGCGCCTCGACCCCGGCCATTTCTCCAACCCGCAACTCTACTTAAGCCAGATTTATTTCAAACGTGGCCAGAAGCAGGCCGCCGCCGCCGAACTCGAGCACTACCTCCGCCACCACCCCGACTCCAAGGATGCCCCCCAGATTCGCGAAGCCATCCGCAAGTTCCGCACGCCCTAAGCAAGCGCCGCACCCATCTCGAATTTCATCGTAAAAACCGATGGTTTAGTTCCACTCTTTGTAAGAATCGAGATATTGTTCTGCGGCGTCTGGTTAGGTGTACGGGGCGCAAACCCCGCAAACGCAAACAAGGAGAACCACAATGAACCCACTGCTCACCTTTATTGCCGCCGCTGCTCTGGCGTTGCCCGCCATGGCTTCTTCGCAAGACTTCCGCGCCATCCTCGGCGACGCCGCCAACATTCAGCGCGATGCCGAAAAACTCAGCCGCGACCTGAAGCAGAAATCTCTCGATGAAGCGCAAGTCAAGCAGGACATCGCTGCTCTCAACACCGACGTGGCGAAGCTCAAGCAGGACGTCATGGACATGGACAGCAAAATCGGCGAAATGAGCCCGGCTCAGAAAAAAGAGTGGGAACTCGTCAAAACCAAGGCCGAACTGCTCAACATCTTCGCCGCCCGAAAAGCCACCCTCATGGAATCCGGTGAACTCCGCAAGAACCGTTCCATGCTTCGCGCTCACGCCGATGGAATTGCCAAACGCGCGGCCATGCTCCAGCAGACCGTCAACCGGCTCGACAAGTAATGCAACGGTCACCGCGGGCACGGCCACGCAAGCCGTGTCCGCCCAACCCCCGTCACACTGCGCGAGCATCCATTTTCCCATTGCTTTCCCCCCAAAGAGTTCGACATCCTGCTTTATCTTCCTCGAAAATTTCGGCCGCGCCCTACGCCGCGCCAAAACGGGAAAAATGACCAAAAAACCGGTCCGGATTACCCACTGCACTCTACGCCCTCGCCGCCGCAGCCTGGGCTGTCACCGCCCTCGCCGAGGCCGTCCAGCCGCCACGGCAATCGGCCCGCTTGCAGCCCTAAAACTTCACCAATTCATTGGTGTCCCGCGATGCCACCCATACATTGATCCCGTCAAACACGCACCCCGACGAGATCGAATTCCCGGCCGCAACCGGAAACGACCCCACCACCGCCGCATCCGACGCCCGCACCTGATGCAGCGTCAGCGGCGCTTGGCTGTGCGGCACCCACAGATTCTCCCCATCCGTGCACAATCCAAAGGCCGTGCCCACCGGCAACGGCGTCGTCGCCAGCACCGCCCCGCTCGCCGTATCGATCTTCGCCACCGCGCTTCCCCCTCCCACCCACAAAAACCTCCCATCGAACGTCACCGATACCGGATTGAACACCCCCGCCGCAAACGTCCCCAGCAGCGCCCCATCGCTCGCCCGGAACTTCGAAATCAACCCCTGCGACCCATGCGTCGCCCATACGTGCGCTCCGTCAAACGCCACCTCTCCGATCGCGTGCGGCGCCAGAAACGTTCCCGTCACCGTGCCCGTCACCGGATCGAACCGCCGCAGCGCCGGCCCCGCGAATTCCCCCAGCCACAGATGCGTCCCGTCATATGCCATCGATCCCGTGTCCCCAATCGCCCCCACCGCATACGTCGCCGCCACCGTCCCGTCCGATGCCTTCACCTTCGTCAACGAAACCGTGCCCCCCAGATGCTCCACCCACAGATAGGCCCCGTCAAACACGACGTGCAGCGGCCCGCCCGCCCCCAACGGGTATGTCCCCACTTCCGCGTTATCGCTCACGCGGATCTTCGAAATCGCCGCCCCGCCGAATCGTAGCACCCACACGTGCGCCCCGTCGAAGGCCATCCGCGACGGCTGTGGCGCCACCGCGATCCGCTGTCCCGCCCCGCCCGTGTGCCATTTCCCCAGCGCCGCCCGCATCCGGTGGATCGCATCCAGACCCGCCGCCCCGGTCGCGCCGGTCGGACCCGTCGCCCCCGCCAACCCCGGTGCGCCCTGCGGACCCGTAGCTCCCGTTGCCCCCGTTGCGCCAGTGGCCCCCGTCGGCCCTTGCGGCCCAATCGCTCCTCCCCCGCCCGATAAAATCAGTTCCAGCCGCGGCTGCTTGCTCGTATCTCCATTCTCCTTGCTGTCAAAGGAAGCATCCGTCCCCGTCGCATCCGGCAGCACCGCCAGTCCCTGATTCCCCTCACCGCTCAGCCATCCTTGCACCGCCGCTGTCACATCGGCCACCACGAACTGTTCGGCCGCCGTCACCGGCACACCGCCGGTCACCACACTCCCCAGCGCGGGACTGCTCGACACATTCACCGACGATTCCGCCCATGTCCCTGTCACCCGCTGCACCCGGATCGATCCCCCGCGCTGCACCCGGTTGGCGAACAGAATCAGCCGCGCCTGATGCACCACCATCCCCGCCGGCAACCCCGGCAGCGCGAACCGTACCAGAAACCGGTTCGACCCATCCACCACCAAGTCCTTATGTCCCCCAAAATTCGCCTGCCCGTTGCTCCGCACCGTCGCATCCGCCAGCAGTGTGGCATCCACACCCCAGCCCGGAACCGCCGCCGCCAGCGCCGCCAGCGCCACCCATTTCAGTTGCATCGTTACCCTCCGCAACGTCTCGCGTGAATTCCCCACCGAATGGACCACCCCCTCTTCCGGAGCTTCCAGAGTCACTCTTGTATCCCATACGGCAACGCCGTATAATGGAACCTGTGCCAGTCGTCGTTGTCGAGACAGACGTGTTCCGGCGAAGGGTGGAACGGCTGTTGACAGATTGGGAAAGAGACACCCTTCGTGAATTCCTCTCCCGGAACCCGGAGGCCGGTGTGGTTGTACCGGGTCTCGGTGGTATCAGAAAGCTCCGATGGGCTCAGCAGCGGACTGGCAAGGGAAAACGAGGCGGTGTCCGTATCATTTACTGCTATGTGCTCCCTGCGGACACCGTCCTCTTGCTCGAAATCTATGCAAAGACGCAGAAGGAGGATCTCACTCATGAAGAAAAGAAAAAGCTCCGCCAAGCCGCGGAACAGCTCAAACGAATCTTCCGCTAAGATGACGCCCCTCGGACGCAGGTTGCTGAAGAGCATCGAGGAAGCCAAGGAATACTTCGAAGGCAAGCGCCCGCTGCAAACTTACACCTACAACTCGTTGGACGTGAAATCCGTCCGCCGCAAAACCGGCCTCTCCCAATCCCAATTCGCCTCCCGCTTCGCCATTGAACTCCGCACCCTCCAGGATTGGGAACAAGGCCGCCGCTCCCCCGACGCCACCGTCCGCGCCTACCTCACCGTCATCGACCGCAATCCCGCCGCCGTCGAAGAAGCCCTCAAAGGCTAGGCGCTTTGCGCGCGTGCACATCGCAACTGGAGCTAGGGAAATAAAACCCGGAAAGGATTGGAGGCGCGGGGGGGAATCGAACCCCCGAATAAAGGTTTTGCAGACCTCTGCCTTACCACTTGGCTACCGCGCCCCGGCTCTGGCAATTCCCCAGTATATCGCACTCACCGCGTCCTCACCACAGGCAGCACCACATGCGACGGAAACGAGCCCCCCGTCAGCACCGATTGCCGCGCCACCACCCCTTTCCGCGCCAGCCCGTTCGCTTCCCCCGTATTCAGATTCCGGTCAAACCGCGGAAAATTGCTCGAACTGATCTCCACCCGCACCCGATGCCGCGGCAGAAACACATTGCTCGTCACCCCCGCATCCACCGTCACCGCGTAAATCCGCCCCGGCTCGGCCGCCACCGCCCGCTCCAGTCCCTCCCGGTAGCGCAGCCGCAGCACCCCATCCGTCAGATTCACCGCCCGCCCGTCCGGATACACATCCACCAGCTTCACCGTGAAATCCGTATCCCGCGCCGACGTGCTCACATACAACCGCGCCCGCACCGGCCCGGTCACCTCCATCTCCTCCCGCATCGCCTCGCTCGTGTACACCAGCACATCCTCCCGAGCCTCCACCGCCGCCTGATCCATCGGACCCCACCGGAACACCGCCGGATTGCAGCACGTATTGCCCCCCATCGTCGGCACCGGTCGCGCCGGATCGTACGAAAATCGATCCTCATGCTCCCGCGTCTCCGCCTTCCATTCCAAACGCCCGTCCCCCGCCACTCCATTCGCACCCGTCCGGCTCTCCAGATACAACGGCGTATCCACCGCCCCGGCCGGCGGCCACTGCGCTTCCTCCCGCCACCGGTTGATCCCCATCGTGAAAATCCGCGCCGCCGCCATCGGCCGCCGCGGAGCCTTGTCCTTCAGCCACCGGTCGAACCATTCCAACTGATACCGCTGAATCGGCGCGGTGCTCTCCGGCCCGAAGGAAAACCCCTCAAACGGCGTCGACATGTTGTGCGCCCACGGCCCGATCACCGTATATGCCACTCGCCCCATCGCCCGCAACGCCGCAAATCCTTCCAAGTCCGATTGCACGAAATTGTCATACCACCCCCCCACGATGAACGCCGGAACCCGCACCTTCGTCAGTTGCTCCCGTGTACTGATCGACTTCCAAAACCCATCGAACGCCGGATGCGCAATCGCTTCCTGAAACATCCGGATCTGCTGCCCCGTCGCCGCCAGATCCGCTGCCTGCACCGGCAGCGCCTGCACGAACAACCGGAAATCCGGTGGAGTATACCCCGGCGCCCGCATGTTCGACGACAGCCACAGCAGCCGGTTGCCCAGCTTCATCGCTCCGCCCGTCGAATAAAAACGGTCCCGGTAATCGTCATTTCCCGAAACCACCGGAAAAATACATTTCAAATAACGATTCCCCGATAACGCCGCCTTCCACTGCACAATCCCCAGATACGACCCGCCCATCATCCCCACTCGCCCGTTCGACCACGCCTGCCGCCCTACCCAGTTCAGCGTATCGTCGCCATCGCGCGTCTCCTGCCGCAGCGGATCGAACGTCCCTTCCGATTCATACCGCCCCCGCACATCCTGAATCACCACCGCATATCCCTGCTCCACAAACACGCGGTACTGCCGCGGCAACTCCTTGCCCTTCCCATACGGCGTGCGGATCAGAATCGCCGGGAAGCGCCCCTTCGCAGCCGGCCGGAACACGTGCGCCGCCAGCTTCACCCCGTCCCGCATCGGCACACGGACCCGCTCCATTTCCGGCGGAGCGGCCATCGCCACCCCCGCCAGCAGCAGCCCTACCAGGTAACCGGCACGCCAGGTTCCAGTGGCCATACCGTGGTTCCGGGAAGATCGCGAATCAGCTCGGCCAGTTGTTCGGGCCGTCCCGTCAAGGGCGGGAACGTTCCCCAGTGCATCGGAATCACTTTCTTCACCCCCAGCATCCGGCATGCCGCCGCCGCCTCCCTCGGACCCATCGTGTACAAATCCCCAATCGGCAGAAACGCCAGTTCCGGCTCATACAACTCGCCGATCAGCTTCATGTCCCCGAAAACCGTCGTGTCCCCCGCAAAATACGCCCGCCGGCCGTCCCCCGTGCCGATCACATACCCCGCCGCTTCCCCGGCATACACCGTCCTGCCGTCATCATCGGCAATCGATGAGGAATGCATCGCGTGCGTCATCGTCGCCGAGAAGCTGCCCACCTGCACGGTCCCGCCCTTATTCATCCCAATCGTATTTTTCACCCCTTTGCTTTCCAGCCATCCCGCCACTTCATAGATGCCTACCACCGCCGGCGAATACTGCGCCGCCAGCGCCCGCACCGACGCGATATGGTCGAAATGGCCGTGCGTGACCAGGATGCCGTCCACCCGGTCCAGTGCAAAGTCCTTGGGAAATTTGGGGTTGTCGAACCACGGGTCGATCAGCAGCGTTTCCCCTCCGCCGCTCCGCAGCGCGAAGCTGCTATGGCCCAACCAGGTGATTTGTAACATGTTCGCTCCACTTTGCCGGCGCCGCAACCACTCCTGTTCGCCGCCGGTTCTACCGATCATACTAAAGATGTTTCCGAGTAGAATCAAATTAGGCTGCACGTTCTCTTTGCCGCGCCCGTCATTGTTGGTAGAGGTGTCATGCCAGCCGGAATCACGGTATCCCGTATGAATACGCCGCACCCGGAAGCCGGAACCGCTCTCACCCGGGAGCAGGAACTGCGCGACCAGTTCGTCTCCAGCCACATGCGGCGCGTGTTCCTGCTCGTCTACCGCATCGTCGGCAACGTCGACGACGCCCAGGATCTCACCCAGGAAGTCTTTATCAAGGTGCTTCAGCGCCAGGAACAACTCCGCGATCCCGAAAAAGCCGCCCACTGGCTCTCGCGCATCGCCACCAATACCGCCATCGATTTCCTCCGCCGCCATAACCGCGTCAGCTTCAGCGATATCGAGGAAATGCTCCCCTTGGCCGCCCCCGAAGAAGAAAACCCCGAGATCATCGTCCTCCGCGCCGAACGCCAGACGCGCCTCGAAGCCGGCCTCTCCTCCCTTACCGAACGCGAACGCGTCGCACTCGTCCTCCGCGACGTCGAGGATCTCCCCGCCGAGGAAGTCGCCCGCCAACTCCAGTGTTCCAAAGCCACCGTGCGCAGCCACATTGCCAACGCGCGCACCAAGTTTAAGAAGTATTTGTTGAGGCGGAAAGCCTAAGAAGGAAACCATGCACCCCAGCGATACAGATCTGGCGCTATACACCGGCGGCGATCTCGGCCTCTGGGCCCGCCTCCGCATGGCACGCCATTTGCGCGGCTGTGCCCATTGCCAGGCCCGCCACCGCGAAAACCTCCGAGCCCGCTCCGCCTTGCGCGCCATGGCTTCCGATCTCCCCCCAGGCCTCGATTGGGAACGCCTCTCCGCCGAAATGCGCGCCAATATCCACCTCGGCCTGGCCGCCGGAGAGTGCGTCGCCACCCCACCCGAGCGCACCGCCGAATTGACCGGCTGGCGCCCCGCCGCCGTCCTTGCCGGCGCCGCCCTCGTGGTCGCCGTAGCCTGGTACGCCAATTCCAGCCACCCGGTGACGCCCACCAATATGGTGCAGGTCCAGCAACCCGCCGGGCAAGGCGTTCTCCTCGAAACTTCCGCCACGGGCCTCGAATGGAAGGAAGAGGGCCACGTGCTCACCTTGAAGCACCCCAAGGATCAGGACGTCGCCTTCACCGCCACGCTCGATTCCGTTCGCGCCCGCTACGTGGACCGCGATTCCGGACAGGTGACCATCCATCATGTCTATGCCGAGTAAACTGCTCAGCCTCGCCCTGCTCGCCGCGCTCGCTGCGTCCGCGCAGCAGCCCAACCGGCTCAGCACGCGCAGCATGATGCACATCACGCTGCCCGACGATTCCCCCTTGGCCGTGCTCTCCGCCGATTGGGGCGAAAGCGTCGCCACCCAGCGGGGCAGCGCCATGCTCCTCGACCTCCGCACTTCCCTCACCCTGCGCAACATCGGCCGCCACAAGATCAAGGGCGTTTCGCTCCTCGTCCTCGCCCAGGAAGCCGCCCCCGGCGGCAAGGCCTCCGTCACCGTCCCCAGCCTCGACGTCGGCCCCGGCGAAGCCTTCCCCGTCAAACTCGATCTCCGCCTCCTCCGTCCCCATAACTCCTCCGACGGCCCCCTCGTCGAGATCAGTCTCGACGGCGTCCTCTACGACGACCTCAGCTTCTACGGGCCCAACCGCCTCAACTCCCGCCGCTCCATGACCATGTGGGAGCTCGAAGCCCGCCGCGACCGCAAGTACCTCAAGAATATCTACGAAACCGCCGGCGTCGAAGCCCTCCGCAAACACCTCACCGATGTGCAGGCCCGCTTGAGCGAGCGCCCCCGCCTCAACGTCCAGGTCGCCCGCGGCCGCACCACCGCCGCCGAAACCGGCAAGCGCATGAGCTTCGCCTTCCTCCGCATGCCCGGCGAACCCGTCCAGGCCCTCCAGGGCTCGGCCCGCGTCGGCGAATCCGACGCCCGTTCCCCCGAACTCGAAATCCGCAATCAGGCCCGCCAGCCCGTCAAATACCTCGAAATCGGCTGGCTCGTCGAAAATCGCGACGGCGAGGAGTTCTTCGCCGGCACTGTCCCCGCCGATGTCAATCTCGCCCCCGGCGCCACCGCCAAGGTCCAGCAGGATGCCGTCCTCAAGCTCACCCAGCGCAACGGAGCACCCGTCCCCATTGCCGGCATGACCGGCTTCGTCCATTTCGTTGAATTCGCCGACGGCTCCCTGTGGATCCCCCAGCGTCAGGCCCTCGATACCGGCCGCCTCAAGCGCAGCCTCCACCCCTCTCCCGAAGAGCAGCGCCTCTCCGACCTCGCCCGCCGCAAGGGCATCAACGCCGTCCTCGACGAACTGCGCAAGCACTGATCGGCGAGACCGCCTCGCGGTATTGGGAGCCACTCGGCAAATCCACCGGCGCCAAGAGAAGGGATTCGCTCCCGCGATAGGCGGGAGAGCCCCGGGAACTCTCCTTCTCGACTGCTGTATGATTCAGTAATACATAGTACGATGGGATGGATGAGAACCACGACACCAGTATCGATCACACTGCCGCCGGAAATGCTGAAGCGGGCCAAGAAGCTTGCCAAGCTAGAGAATCGGACGATGAGTGAACTGTTGCGCGAAGCCTACCGGGAGTACGAGCGCAAGCGCCGCTGGGACGATCTCAATGCCTACGGCAGACAAAGAGCGGCAGCGCTTGGGATCGCCGAGGAAGATGTGCCGCGATTAGTGAACGAGGTGCGCAAGGAAATGCGCTCGAAGGTGGACCGCCGAAAACGATGAGGGCGGTCATCGACACCAATGTCTTTATCTCCGCATTTGTGTTCGGAAATCTTCCTCGCGTCATCCTGGAACTTGCCGAGGAACGCAGCTTTGAGCTGTTCGCCTACGTTTCCACCCTGAATCCTTTCCGAAAGATTCAAATTCTCACACCTCGTCAATTTATCGATCTTCTGGCCTTCGAAATTGGCGATCGGTGAAAATAGGACACCTGTTCCACCCATTCTGACATGGATATCGGATGATTCACGCCGTTCGAAAATATTTTTACCCCCGCTAACCCATTCAAAAGAAACCGCCGCGCCTCGTTTTCAGTCGATCAATGCGAATTTCCCACAAACCCGCACCCATTATCCTGAAAGCGCAATGAAGCCCTTCACCGCCCAACAAATCACGGTCCTTCAGGCCCTCGCCGCAGGCGCCACCGTGACCGCGGCTGCTCAGCTCGCCAACGTCTCCCGCCCCACCGTTTACGCCTGGTCCGATAACCCGGCCTTCCAGCAAGCCCTCGCCTTCGCCCAGCAGGAATACGCCCTCACCCTCCGCGACCGCCTCCAATCCCTCACCGCCAAAGCCCTCGACAAACTCGAACAAGTCCTCGACCACCCCAAGGCCTCCCCCTCGGTCATCCTCCGCGCCACCATCCTCCTGCTCACCAACAAGAAGTGGAACCTCCCCACCGTCGAGGACTGCGCCCCGGCCATCGACGCCGCCGCCGGCCGCATGGAAGCCGACCCCGAAATCATGGCAAATGAAGCCGCTTACGAAGAGCAGTTGACAAAACTTTACACAAAATCCGATTCCGCGCCCCAAACCCCGCGCAATGCCCCTTGCCCCTGCGGCAGCGGCCAAAAATACAAGCGCTGTTGCGGCAAAACCGCCCCGCCGGTCCTCCACCGTTAGTCGGGCTCTACTTCTTCTGCCCCTGCCGGCTGCGCGAGCCCGTATACGGCACCTTGTCCCAGAAATCCGTCGGACCCTTCGCCCGCGGATCGCCCGTTTCGCGCATCCATTGGTCCACGCGTTTGGCCAGCTCAGCCTTCACCGCGGCGAACTTCGCCTCGCCGGCGACGTTGCGGATCTGCCCCGGATCGGTGCGCAAATCATACAATTCCTCGGCAGGCCGTTTGCCGAAACACAACGCAAAAAACCGCGACTTCTCATCCTGCATGAGGAAGCGCTTCGAAGGAGATTCGTCGATATCCCCATACTCGCCCACGCTCCAGACGTATTCCGGATCGCCCGCCGGATAACGGTCCGGTTCCAGGTTACGCAGATACAGATACTCCCGCGTCCGTATCCCCCGCACCGGATACGTCAAGTTGCCCCGCCGCACATTGGCATGCCGCTCGCGTTCCAGAAACACGGCATCGCGTTGCGGCGGCCGCAGCAAGCTCTTCGCCGTAACACTCTTGGGAATCGCCACCCCCGCGGCTTCCAGAAAGGTGGGACACAAATCGCCCAGCGTGACAAAGCCCTCGTGCTTCGACCGCGCGCGAAACGCCTTCGGATAGCGAATTGCCAGCGGCACGCGCACGCCCAGGTCATAACAGGCGGCCAGCCCCCGCGGCATCTGCCAGCCGTTATCGCCCGTCATCGCCACCATCGTCCGGTCGAGTTCGCCAAGCCGGTCAACGGCGCCCACATGTTCCGCGCATTCGGCGTCGAAGTTCTGCACCTCCGCATAGTAATTGCGGATGTCCTCGCGAATCGTCGAATTGTCCGGCAGATGCGGCGGCACGCGAATCGCCGCCATGTCGATCGAGGCGCGGTAGCGCTCGCCCGTCGTCCACGGCACATGCGGATCGCGCGAACTGAACCAGAAACAGAACGGCTTGTCCTTCGGCCGCGCTTGGAGAAATGCATCGAAATTCGGGTACAAAGTCCCCGCCGGGTTCCGCGTGTATCCTCCATCCGCCGCCCTGCCGGGCCCCCAGCCCTTGCCCGCGTATCCAACGAAATATCCGGCTTCCTCCAGCAGCTTCGAGAACGTCGGATATGAAACATGCAGCGGTCCATTCAGATTCGCCGCCGCACCCAGCCGGTGCGTCTCCTGCCCCGTCAGCAGCCACGCCCGCGCCGGACTGCACGAAGGGTTCGGCGAAAACGCGTGCGTGAAAAGAATGCCTTCCTCTGCCAGTTTGTCGAACGTGGGTGTCTTCACCGCCGTGTCGCCGCCGATGCTGCAATGCGGCCACGCCCAATTATCGGCCATCAGCAAGAGGATATTCGGCCGCTGGGCCTGCCCGAGCAATGGCAGCGAGGCAACAGAGGCAACAAACGAACGTCGTGTCGGTTTTCCGGGCATCGGCGGGAATTATAGCAATTCCCCCTCCCGGCGCATTTCTCGCATATGCTGTCTGGAGGTGGCGCTATGAACTTTCTCCTGGGACTCTCTCTGTTTCTCGCCGGCCTGCTCCCCGCTCAGGAGCTGCCCGTCGTGGCCAACGTCGAACACCAACCGCTCGCCGCGCAGGTCGCGCGCCTCATCGAAGCCCTCGACATGCTCGGCGAACCCTTGCCCGCGGCCGACACCGCCGCCCTCAAGGCGCAACTCCAGTCGCGCGACGCGGCCAAAGCCGTCGAAACCATCCAAAACATTTTGGACAAACATTGTTTGATAGGCGTCCACATCAACCCCGAAAGCCGCGTCAAGGCCCAGCAGGGTCCGGCCCAGCCCGTCCTGGTCCAGCAGGGCTGGCGCAGCTTCCTCGTCAAGGTCCACAACGAAGCCGGCATCACCGCCGTCCTCGGCGCCTCCAGCCCCAACGCCGGCCCCGTCCCCAATCAGCCCGCCGGCGCATCCAGCCGCCGCTGGATCGATCTCATGATGTTCGTCAAGCAGCCCATGCGCGAGCGCCTCTCCGGACTCGAAGTCGAATACAAGATCCTCCAGCTTTACTCCCGCGATGCCGGCAAGCGCGAAGCCAAGCTCGTCTTCGACGTAGGGCAGGGAACCCAGGACCTCGGCTTCCGCAGCGAAGCCGACATTCTCTTCACCGCCCGCCCCGCCACCCAGGTCAACTTCCGCGTCCTCGATCATGACGACACGCCAACCACCGGCTCCTTCCTCATAAAAGACACTCACGGGCGCGTCTATCCCTCGCAGGCCAAGCGCCTCGCCCCCGATTTCTTCTTCCATCCCCAGGTCTATCGCGCCAACGGCGAGAACGTCCTGCTGCCCCCCGGCGATTACACCATCGAATACTCGCGCGGCCCCGAATACCTCAAGAAGTCCCGCTCCTTGAAGGTCGGCTCCGAGCCACTCGATGTCACCTTCCGTCTCGAGCGCTGGATCGACCCCGCCAGGCTCGGCTGGTACTCCGGCGATCATCACATCCATGCCGCCGGATGCGCCCACTACGAAAAACCCACCGAGGGTGTCTATCCCCAGGACATGATCCGCCACGTGCTCGGCGAAGATCTCAAGATCGGCTCCGTGCTCACCTGGGGCCCCGGCTGGTATTTCCAAAAAACCTTCTTCGAAGGGAAGGACCACAAGGTCTCCACCGATCGGAACCGCATCCGCTACGACGTCGAAGTCTCCGGCTTTCCTTCCAGCCACACCGGCCACATCTGTCTGCTCGGACTCAAGGAACAGGATTACCCCGGCTCCAAGCGCATCGAGGATTGGCCCAGCTACGGCATCCCCGTCCTGCGTTGGGCCAAGCAGCAGGGCGCGGTCACCGGCTATGCCCACTCCGGCTGGGGACTTGCCTACAAGCAGGAAAAAATCCCCACCCTCGAAATGCCGCCCTTTGACGGCATTGGAGCCAACGAATACATCGTCAGCGTCACCGAAGGCCTAATCGACTTCATCTCCACGGTCGACACTCCGTATCTCAATGAGCTGAACATCTGGTATCACACGCTCAACGCGGGCTACCGTGCGCGCATCAGCGGCGAGACCGATTTCCCTTGCATCTACGGCGAGCGCGTCGGCCTCGGCCGCAGCTACGTCCGCCAGAAGGAACTCAATTACAACGATTGGGTGCAGGGCCTTCGCGAAGGCCGCAACTACGTCTCCGACGGCAAGAGCCATCTGCTCGACTTCAAGGTGAACAACATCGTCATGGGCGAAGGCGACAGCGAGCTCAAACTCGCCGCACCCGGCGCGGTCACCGTCACCGCCCAGGTGGCCGCGCTGCTCGACGTGCAACCGGACGAAACCATCCGCGGCCGCCCTTACGACCAGAAGCCATACTGGGAACTCGAGCGCGCCCGCATCGGCAACTCCCGCACCGTGCCGCTCGAACTGATCGTCAACGGCCAGGCGGTCGCCAGGCAAACTATCGCCGCCGACGGCAAGCTGCGCCCCGTCGCCTTCACCCACAAGCTCGACCGGTCCAGTTGGGTCGCCCTGCGCATTCTCCCCAGCTCGCACACCAACCCCATCTTCGTCACCGTCGGCGGCAAGCCCATCCGCGCCTCGAAGGAAAGCATCGAATGGTGTCTCCGCGCCGTCGACCAGTGCTACCGGATGAAGCTCCCCCGCGTGCGCCTCGAAGAGCAGGCGGAGATGAAGGCATACTACGAGTCCGCCCGCCAGGCCTACCGCCGGCGACTGAGCGAAGTGGAGTAAGCGCCTACCGCGGAGCCACCGCCCGCAGCGGCGTCAGCGTCACCGGCCCGAGCAGCCCGGAATCGCGCAACGGCCAGTTCGAGGCATCGAACGGCTTGTAGTCGATGTTCACCAGATTGATGTCGTGAAACACGCGCCAGGGCATTTTCCGCCGGTCCATGTCGCGGATGCGGTTGGCCGCCAGATTCGTCACCTCCACCTCCAGCCGGTTGCCCGCCGGCTTCAGCGTGGATAGCACCACCCGATAAGGCGCTTGCAGCAGCGTCCCCAGATCCTGCCCGTTCAGCCGCACCCGGGCGCTCTCGGCCACGCGCCCCAGATCGAGCGCCCACGTGCCCGAAGCCTTCGGTGCGTCGAACACCGTGCTGTACACCGCGGTGCCTCCGAACCGTTCCCACTCACCGCCCTGTGCGGTCCACGTGGCTGGCTGTCCGGCTTCGAAGGAACCCGGCAGCGAGGGACCGCCCGTCACGGCATTCACCGTCCACCGCCCGCTGACGGCCACCGCCGGACCCGCATTCTGCCAGTACGGATAAGCCGCGCCCTCGACGGCCCGCGGCAGGATGCGCACCACCGCCGATGCGCCCGCCGCAAGTTGCAAGTAGACCTCGGTGGCCTGCCCTTGCCGCCGCATCGCCGCCCGGCCGGTCCGCCCCGTCATCGGATCGAGCACCGCCGCCCCGCGGCCCGCCACGGCAAACGGAATCCAGCCGTCGATCGCCTGCTCGCCTCGATTGGCAATGAAGTACACCGGCCCCAAAGCGTCCTGCCGGCGGATGAATTCGAGCCCCGCCCGGTCGGCAAGCGTTTCGCGCGCGATGCCCGCTTGCGTGAGGATGGACTCGGCATCGCCTACCTTCGCCTTGCCGGGCAGCGTCGATGTCAGCAAGGTCAGCTCGGCGCTGCGCTCCGCATAGCGGTGCCAGCCGGGAACACTTTCGGGAAGGCGGTCGGCGAACACAACCAGAGCACCGGCGCGCGCCAGATCGAGCAGCTTCCGCATCGTTGCCACCGGCATGTGCGTTGTCGGCGGAACCACGATCGCCCGGTACGTATTCCCAGGGGTGGCGATGCGCCCGCCGCGGAACTCGGTCTGGGCCAGTTGCCGGTCCGAAATGAAGTCGAATGTCCAGCCGCGCCGCGAGAGCTGCTCGCCCAGCTTGCCCACCGGCTGCCCCTCGATCCACTGGCGGCGGTGCACGGTCAGATTGATGTTCAACCCGGCCGGGTCGTGCCAGACGTCGTACACCGGCCAGTACAGCAGCAGGTCGTTCGCCGGACGTCCGTCTTGCAGCACCGACTGCACGCGTGCGATGTAGGCGTTCAACGCCGGCACATCGCGCCAGAACGGATTGCGCGGGTTCATCTGCGTCGAAGCGTAGAACAGCCACCCCGGCCACGGCGCCTCGGCCCGCGAGAAGCAACTGCCGTGAAACAGCACATGATTGACGCCGGCCGTGAACAGTTGGTCCACCAGATCCTTCAGGTCCGCCAGCCGCTCTTGGAAGTGCTCGCGCAGCCAGGTGCCCGTCTCGCTCGCCACCAGCCGCCGCCCCATGACGTGCGCCGCCGAGGATGCCAGCTTCGAGATCAGCGGATTGCGGTCGCCATGAAACATCTCCGTCTCGGGGATGTCCACCGCGCCGTACAGGTCCAGCAGGTTCGCCGGCGACCCGTGGGCCTGATTGCGCGTGAGGAACTTCTCCTTGTGCGCCCAGCCCACCCACGTCGGGGCGAAGCGCTCCACCATGAGATCGGAGAGCGTCTCGCGGTAATCCGACTTGACCCGCGCCGCCTCCTCGGCGGGTTCGCCGGAAGCGAAGGCCGCGGCATGGTCTTCGATGCGATAGCCGCGGCGGCGCGCGAACTCCTCGGAGAAGTCGTACGTCCAGTTGGCTTGATACTCGAACGAGTCGTGGTATTGCGCCCGCGGCCGCGGACCCGCCATCGAAGCGAATGCCTTCGTGAACCGCTCGAGATAATGCGACACCGCCGTGGCCGAGAACGGATCGATCATCGGCCCCGCGCCGCCCGGACTGGCGCGCTTCACGTTGAGCGGGCAAGGACGGCTGGCAAAGGGATTGCCGGGCGTGGGCGCCAGCCGCAGGCAGCGGTCGTCGCCCTGCACATTGGGTCCGCCGAAACACCAACCCGTTCCGGTGGTCATATCGATGCCCATGTCGAGCCGCTCGGCTTCGCGCACGGTGTGCGACAGCATGCCCATCCAGCGCGGCGAAAGGTAGTCGATGTAGTGTTGTTCGAAGCCTTTGGCCCCGTAGATGGGAATGACGTGGAGCCCGCCCCAGCCGGCGGCGCGGTATTGTTCCAACTCCCGCGTGAGGTTGGCTTCATCGACGGCCGAAGCCATCCACCACCAATAGCTCCAGGGGCGTGACTCGCGGGTCTGGCGAGGCCAATCGAGCGCCGGGTCCGCGGCGGACACCGGCCCCATGGCGATACCGTGAAGGATGATCGATAAGAGCAACGAGGGCATATCCGTGGCTTCAGTGTACACGGAAAGCTTGCTCGTGAGACGAGGGTTATTGCTGGTCCGGTGGTGGAGGCGGAGGTGGCGGAGGGGGAGCCTCGCCCTTCGAGTCGCCGACGCCGCCGGGAGCGCCCCCGCCGGATGGACCTGTGCCGCCGCCCGATGGATTGCGGAGGATCGTCACCACCGCGTCCTGAAGGCTGCGGAACACGCGCGCCGCAATCGCACCCTTGTTTACGCCGCCCTTCTGAGCGAGCGGTTCGTTGCGATGCACCACCAGCACTTCGCCCGCGCCGACCAGTTTCTCGCTGTTGCCCGGCAGCACGGCATGCCGCACTGCCACCAAGCCTTCGGTGACCGCGACCGTGGTGGCATCATCGTCATTGACGACGACATCGAAGATGGTGCCGCGCACCGAGATGACCGCGCTCGGTGTCTTCACGCTATTCGGGTTCGGTTGCCCGCCGAGCTTCTCGATATGCACGCGGATGCGCCCGATGACCATATCCACAAGGTCTCTCAGGTTGCCCGGGTTGTTGCGGAAGATGACCTTCGAATTGGGGTACACCTCGAAGGTGCTGCCATCGGAAACCTGGAGTTTCGCGTAGCCGTCAGAACCGGTGACGATCAGTTGCAAGGGCTGCACGATAGCCCCCTGGCTGAGTGCCCAGGAATAGCTATCGCGGGCATCCTTCAGCATGCTGACCTGTCCCTGGAGTTGAACCACTTTGGCTGTGGAGTTGGTGGGCGAAAAAAACGGAATTTGTGCCGGACACACTCCAGCCGAGGCCGCGGTAAGCAGCGCCAGCCAGAACCCCCGCTCAGGCTTGAGCCTCATGTTCTCTCTCAGTCTAGCAGGAAACCGCCTATCCCATGGTTTGAAACGTACGGTTCCCCGAAACGTGCATAGCAATTTTAGGAGTATCACAGTTCTGGGAAAAAGTACATGTGGTTTCAACATTTTCACCTTTTCCGCCGATAGAGGGAGAGGATAGAATAGGGACAGTCATGTGTCGTAATGCCACAGTGGGACGTTTGGCGGCGGGCTTCCTCCTGCTCCATGCGTTCTCTATCGGCGGAATGTGGGCCCAAACCGTAGGGCCGAAGTTCGAGTGGAGGCGCATCGGCTCCGGGACGCTGGATCTCGGGTTGCCCTCCGCCGCCACGGGCGCTGTGACACGGGTGTGGTACAACTCCGACGGCAGTGCACTGTTTGCCCTGACTCGCAACGGCCGCGTCTGGACTACCGGCGATTTTGAACGATGGAAGCCGGCCGCCAGCCAGGAGGCGCCCACCAAGATCCGCATCGCTGCCGGCCGCATGCCGGAGCAGGGCGCCCGCTTTGAGCCGGTGAACGGCAGCAGCCGTGCTTACGCATTGGGCCGCTTCGTCTACCGCTCCGATGACGCGGGCCGAAGTTGGGCGCCGGTGACGGCCTACCGCAACTCCTCCATCCTGGGCGAAGGGATGCTGGACATTGCCGCCAGCCCGCGCGATGCCGACGAGGTGACGGTGTCGAGCCAGTTCGGGGTGTGGCGCTCGCTCGATGGCGGGGCGACCTGGGCCGGTCTCAATGAAGGGCTACCGAACTTCCCGGCGACCCGGCTGCTGGCGGTTCCCAATGGACTGCGGGCGGCGCGCGTGGCGGTGCCGCTGCTGGATGGCTCCGAGATGGAAGTGGAATGGCTCCCCGGCGAGCGTGCCTCGTGGCGCGAATCCGATGCCGTGCAGACCGTCCAGGAGCGCGCCCTGCGGGAGGAAATCGGCCTCCTCCATAACGTCAATATTGTTACGGTATCTTCCTCTGGAGAATGGATTTACGCGGGCAGCTCGGATGGCCGCCTGTTTGCCTCGCCGGACCGGGGCCAGAACTGGACCGTGGCCAATCTGCGCAACGATGGAGCCGTCCGGTCGATCTATGTGAACCCGAAGGATCCGCGCGTGGCCGTAGTGGCGCTGGCCGGTTCGGGCCAGCGTGTCATGCGCACCTATACGGGTGGGCGCGATTGGTTCGATGCCACCGGTACGCTGCCCCCGGGCGCTGTCTATGCCGTGACCGCGGAGCCGGCAAGCGGCGCGCTCTATGTGGCCATGGCTGACGGTGTGTATCATGCCACGGCGGACCTTTCCAATCTGGTGCCCACCGGCAACTGGCAGCGCATCAGCGACGGCTTGCCGTCCGGCGCGGCGCTCGATGTCCGCTTGGATGACAACGGAAACCAACTGTTCGTGCTGCTCGCCGAGCACGGATTGTTTGCCACCATGGCCCCGCACCGGCTGCGGGAGTTGGCCGTGGTGAACGCAGCCGATTATGCGGTGCGGCCGGCAGCGCCCGGCACACTGCTGAGCATTCTGGGCAACCGCTTTGAGCGGGCCACGGCGGGTGGTTTCGCCGCCCCCGTGCTGCCGAGTTCGGATTTCGAGACGCAGATTCAGGTGCCCTTCGAGGCGCAGGGCGCGACGTTGCCGCTGGTGGTGGAAAACGCCGCTGGACGTCGCTCCTTCGGCCTGCCGCTCGCCGCCGTGTCGCCGGCGATTTTCACGGACCGCGACGGCACGCCGCTGCTGCTCGATGCCGACAGCGGCGAAGCGCTCGATGCGGCCAATCCGGCGCGCTCCGGCACACGGGTCCAGATTCTGGCCACGGGGTTGGGACGGGTGATTCCGTCGTGGCCGTCCGGCGTGGCGGCTCCGGTGGATAACCCACCGCGCGTGGAAGCGGCAGTGAGCGTGCGCCTGGACCGTGAGCCGGTGCAGGTCACACGCGCCACCCTGGCGCCCGGCTACATCGGTTTCTATCTGATCGAGGTACAATTGCCGAAGATCGTCAACGCGGGTCCGGCCGAGGTCTATATCGAAGCCGGCGGCCGCATGAGCAATCGCGTCCGGCTGTACCTAATCCCTTGATCCCCGCGTCTAGACACTTGTGAGGAAGGCTTACGAACATGCTCCGTATTGTTGGCACCCTAGCGTTGTTGAGCCTCGCCATACCGGCGCAGGAAAAGCCGGAAAAGCTGGCCCCCTATTACCCCACGCCGGAGTACGTCGTGGAAAAGATGCTGAACCTGAGCGGCCTCAAGCGCGGCGAGCGGATGTTCGATCTCGGTTCCGGGGACGGCCGCATCGTCATCATGGCGGCGCAGAAGTACGGGGCTTATGCAACGGGTGTGGAGTTGGACAAGGATCTTTGGAAGCAAAGCATGGAGCGGATCCGGAGCCTCGGGCTGGAGAAGACGGCGCGCATCATTCAAGGGGACGCCTTCGCCCAGGATTATTCGAGCGCCGATGTGGTGACGGTGTACCTGCTGCCCAATTCCAACGATAAGATGCGCCCGTTGCTCGAGAAACAGCTCAAGAAAGGGACGCGCATTATCTCGCACGATTTCGAGTTTGCCGCCTGGAAGCCGGAAAAAACGGAAACGATCGACGACGACGGCGAAGGGCGAAGCCACACCCTGTACCTTTACCGCCGGTAATGGCGGTTTGGGGTACACTAGTACTATCCATTGGCTGCGGATCGAGTTGTAGTCCCCGATTCCTGGAGACTGGGACTAGGTGTAGCCCGCGCGGCGATCGCGGTTTGCCTGGTCGAACTCGAATTGTATCCGCAGTGGTACCCTCTGACCCTCGCGTCCGTTGTCTACATTGCCTATGTGGTCTTTTCCTTCGCTTCGATCCTGTGGGAGCGTAAGGATCATGGCGCATCCGACCTGTTGCGGCTGATCATCGATATGGTGGTACTACTGGTATCGGTGGTGAACCCGCTCGACCGCGCGGGGTGGGCGCTGGGGATTTTCTACTTATTCGTTCTGTTGAACGCAGCCATACTGCATCAGATCAAAGAGATTGCGATGGTGGTGGGGGTGGTGGCGGCGGCGGGCTTGCTGACGGTTCGCGATTCGTTGATCAGCATCGGCCCGATTGTGGTGATTCCGGGGCTGCTTGCTCTCGGGTTAGGCTGGCAGCGGCGCATGCTGGAGGCGCGGCTGAGCCAGGCGCTCAAGCAATCGGTGATGTACCGCACCGAGGCGGAGAACGCGCGCGAGTTGGAACGGCAGCGGATTGCCGCCGATTTGCACGACGGGCCGTTGCAGAGCTTCATCAGCTTCCAGATGCGGCTCGAGGTGATCAAGAAGCTGCTCGCCCGCGACCGCGACGCGGCGATCGACGATCTCACGCAACTGCAAGGCATCTGCCGCAAGCAGATCACCGATATGCGGGCCTTCGTGCGCAACATGCGCATGTCGTCCGACGGGTCGACGCCGGCGACGAATATTCGGCAAATCGCCGAGGATTTTCAGAAAACGAGCGGGATTACGCTGCAATGGAATGTGACGGACGCCATGAGCGGGCTGGAGCCGGAAGTATCGCACGAGGTGTTGCAGATCATCCGCGAGGCTCTGCACAATGCGCAGAAGCATAGCAAGGCAACGCGGGTCACCTTGGAGGCCGCCAAGGCCGATCAACAGTTGCTGATCACGGTGGCGGACGACGGCAGCGGGTTTCCCTTCGGCGGCACGTACAACCTGGATGAACTGGAGCTGATGCGCATGGGGCCGGAGAGCATCAAGCGGCGGGTGCGGACTTTGAACGGAGAGTTGATTGTGGAATCGAATCCGGGCAAAGGGGCAACCATCCGCGTCCGTGTGCCGGCATGAAACGGCGTGCTGCCATCGCCTGCCTGATGCTGGCCGGATGCGGCCGTTATGAGGATTTCCAATTGCCCGTGTTGGAGCGCGCGCCGGCGGCGGGAAGGTTTGTGTGGGAGCCGCGTCCGGGGCCGGTGCTGGGACGAGGCGCGGCCGGCGAATGGGACGCGGTGGATGCGCTGAACCCTTCGGTGGTTCGTGGAGCGCAGGGGTACCTCAATTTCTATTCGGGATTCGATGGGAAGACGTGGCACACGGGGCTGGCCACTTCGCCCGATGGCATTCGGTGGACGAAGGCGGGGAAGGGCATTTCTCCCGAGGGGTGGGAGGGCGATTACATTGCGGCCAACGGCGCGGCGTTGCCGGTGGATGGCGGGTTTCTGTATTGGTATCAGGCGGGAAAGATGCCGCGCATCGGATTGGCGCGGTCGAAGGACGGCCGTAGGTGGAGCAAGCATCCGCGGGCAGTGCTCGACGTGGGTCCACGGGGCAGTTGGGATGAGCGGGGTGTGGCCGATCCATACGTGGTGCGGCTGGGCGGCTTCTATTACATGTATTATCTGGGCCAGGACCGGGCGCGGCGGCAGCGGTTGGGCGTGGCGCGGTCGCCGGATGGCGTGGCGTGGACGAAGCTGCGGTCGAATCCCGTGCTCGAACTGGGCGAGTATGGAGCCTTCGATGAGAACGGGTTGGGCGAGCCGGCGGTGTGGTATTCGAACGGATCGTACTGGATGCTCTACACCGGGCGGGACCGCGCCGAGAACCGGCGCATGGGCTTTGCGCGCTCGCAGGACGGCGTGCGGTGGAAGAAGGTTGCCGCGCCGGTGATTGCCGGCAGCGAGGCCTGGAACGCCAAGGTGGTGTGCGATGCTACGGTGGAAGTGCAGCCGGACGGCATCCGCGTCTGGTATGGCGGCGGGGACGCGGCCAAGCCGGATGAAGGATTGAACGGACAGATCGGCTATGGCGTGCTGCGCTGGCAGGCTGCCGGAGGGCAATAGACGACATGCGCATCGGAATCACGTGCTATCCGACCTACGGCGGCAGCGGCATTGTCGCCACGGAGCTGGGGTTGGAACTGGCCGCGCGGGGCCACGATATCCACTTCATCACGTATGCCAATCCGATCCGGCTGGGGTCGTATCAGGAGCGCATTCATTATCACGAGGTGGAGGTGTCCACCTATCCGCTGTTTCAATATCCGCCCTATTGCCTGGCGCTGGCCTCGCGCATGGCGGAGGTAGCCGAGGAATACGCACTCGACCTGCTGCATGTGCACTACGCGATTCCGCATTCGATTGCGGCGATGCTGGCGCAGCAGATGCTGCGGGGGAAACACAAGCTGCCGATCGTTACGACGCTGCACGGCACCGATATTACGCTGGTCGGCACGGACCCTTCGTATTTCCCGATCACGAAGTTTGCCATCGAGCAATCGGACGGGATCACGACGATCAGCCGGTATTTGAAGGACCGCACGGTGGAGGTGTTCGGGATCGCGAAGCCGATCCACGTGATTCGCAATTTCGTGAACTGCCGGGTATATCAGCCGGCGGTGAAGAAGCATGCGGGCGAGCCGCGGCTGCTGCATGTATCGAATTTTCGGCCGGTGAAGCGCGTGCTCGATTGCATCCGCATTCTCGAAGAAGTGCGGCGGACGATTCCGGCGCATTTGATGCTGGCCGGAGACGGGCCGGAGCGGAGTCCGGCGGAGCGTCTGGCGCGGGAGTTGGGGATCGGCAACCACGTTACGTTTCTGGGCAAGCAGGATCATGTGGAGCGGCTGTTCCCGCAGGCCGATGTGTTGTTGATGCCGAGTGAACTCGAGTCGTTCGGGCTGGCGGCACTCGAGGCGATGGCTTGCGGCGTGGTGCCGGTGGCGACCAACTGCGGCGGAGTGCCGGAACTGATCACGCATGGAGTCGATGGATTTTTGGAGCCGGTGGGGGATATTGAGGCGCAGGCGGCGCGCGTCGTGGAGATTCTCTCCGATGAAGCAACGCATGGACGGATGTCGGCGGCGGCGCGGCACAGCGCGGAGAGCCGCTTCGACACGATACACGTGATTCCGGAGTATGAGGCGATGTACCGGGAAGTGCTGGCTCAGTGAGGGAGGCGGCGTTTGACGCCGTAGCGGGTGAGGGCGAGGGCGAGCAGTTGCAGCAGGGCGGCGATGCCCAGCCAGACCTGCCAGTGGGAGAACAGGCCGGTGGAGATGGCGAAGGCGCCGGTGAGTCCGATGTCGGCGCAGGTGCGCCACACGCCGAGAATGGCGGGCATGGGCGGATGCCGGCGGCGGCGCGGCACAGCGCGGA
Organism: uncultured Candidatus Solibacter sp.; assembly: GCA_964402295.1. Lineage (GTDB taxonomy): Bacteria > Acidobacteriota > Terriglobia > Bryobacterales > Bryobacteraceae > CADEFT01. The sequence goes on from CAYOBO010000014.1 coordinate 43,624, forward strand.
GAGCCGCTTCGACACGATACACGTGATTCCGGAGTATGAGGCGATGTACCGGGAAGTGCTGGCTCAGTGAGGGAGGCGGCGTTTGACGCCGTAGCGGGTGAGGGCGAGGGCGAGCAGTTGCAGCAGGGCGGCGATGCCCAGCCAGACCTGCCAGTGGGAGAACAGGCCGGTGGAGATGGCGAAGGCGCCGGTGAGTCCGATGTCGGCGCAGGTGCGCCACACGCCGAGAATGGCGGGCATGGGCGGATG
>CAYOBO010000014.1:43972-48071 GCA_964402295.1 uncultured Candidatus Solibacter sp.
TGCGCCACACGCCGAGAATGGCGGCCATCACGGCGGCGGGTGTGAGCAAGGCCGCGGCGCCCATGGCGAGGTGGCGGTTCTTGCCCTCTTTCTTCTGAATCCGCGGCCCCTGGCCGATCCGGATGCGGATGCGCATCGCGCTTTTCAGTCTACCAGCAAGTGGTGTAGAGTGTGGAGTGATGCGCAAACTGAAAACCGCCATTATCGGCACCGGATTCATGGGAAAAGTGCACGCGGAGAACGTCCGCCGCGTGGGAAATGTGGAAATCGCCGCCGTCGCGGGGGTATCCGACGCGGAGGCGAAAAAGTTCGCCGATTCGATCGGCGTGGAGCGCTCGACGGGCGATTACCGCACCATCCTCGCCGACCCGTCGATTGACGCGGTGCATATCCTCACGCCGAACGCGCTGCACTGTCCGATGTCGGTGGAGGCCATGGAAGCGGGCAAGGCGGTGATTTGCGAGAAGCCGCTGACGACGAGCGTCGAAGAAGCGCAGAAGATGGTGGACGTGGCGGCGAAGACCGGCGTGGCCAATTGCGTGGAGCACAATCTGCGCTATTACCCGGTGGTGCAGCACATCCGGCAGATGATCGCCGCGGGCGAGCTGGGGGAAGTGCTGATTGTGCAGGGCACGTATTCGCAGGATTGGCTGCTGTACGATACCGATTACAACTGGCGCATCGAGCGCGCGGCCAACGGGGCGTTGCGCGCGGTGGGCGATATCGGCTCGCACTGGATGGATATGATCCAGCATGTGACGGGGCAGAAGATCACGGCGCTGTGCGCGGATCTGGCGATTTTCCACAAGCAGCGCAAGCGGCCGAAGTTCGCCGTGGAGACGTTCACGGGCAAGACGCTGACTCCGGACGATTATGAGCTGGTGGATATCGACACCGAGGATTTCGGCGCGGTGCTGCTGCATTTGGGCGACCGGGCGCGCGGATGCTACACGGTGAGCCAGATGTCGGCGGGGAACAAGAACCGGTTCGAGATTGAAGTGTACGGGACGAAGTCGGGCGTGCGGTGGAACCAGGAGCGTCCGGATGAGTTGTGGATCGGGCAGCGCAATGCTCCGAACCAGATTATTATTAAAGACCCGTCGCTGCTGCGCGGGCCGGCGGCCGGCTTCGCGGATCTGCCGGGCGGGCATAGCGAAGGCTATGACGATGCGCACAAGCAGGTGTTCAAGCGGTTCTATGCGAAGGTGGCCGACCCTTCCGCTCCGGTGGATTATCCGACGTTTGCCGATGGGTTGTGGGGGATGAAGCTGCTCGGGAAAGTGCTGGAGAGCGCGGAGAAGCGGGGTTGGGTGGACTGCTGAATTTGAGGGTTCCGATGCCAGGCCGCGCGGCGGGATGCGCCGGCGCGGCCTGGGGAGGCGGTCAGTTGCCGGTGACGGCGAAGCAGTAGAAGAGGCCGGCGCCGCCGGTTGCGACGAGGTTTTCCTGGCTGCATCCGCGCGAGGGGTGCGTCGAGTTCCAGGAGATGCCGCCGCCGTTGCGGTCGTGGTGGCCGACTTGCGCGGAGCCTTCGCCGCTGCTGGTCCAGTTCTTGCAGGTGTGGTCGGCGCCATCGGTGTAGGCGCGGCCGTCGGGTTGCGTGCCGGTGAGGATGTCGTGCATGTTGGGCTTGTCGCCGACGCCGTTGACGATGTCGCCTTTTTCAGTGAGCACGTTGTTCTTGGTGAACAGGTTGCCGAGGCGTGCCAGTTCGAGCGTGTCGCCGTGCAGATGGGCGAGATCGCGGGCCACCATGACGCCTTTGGCGTTGTGCCAGGGGCCGGCGCCGATGCGGTCGCGGGCGTTGACGGCGGGCTTGCCGTCGGCGGGCGAAGTGCTCAGGTAGGCGCGCCAGGTTTTGTCGCCCGCGCCAACGGCGGCGGCGAGTTTCTGGCAGTGGGCGTCGGCGCCGGCGAGTCCGCCGAGGTTGGCTCCGTTGCCGACGCCGGTGCTGGTGAGAAAGAACGTCATGGGTGCGCGAGCCTGTTTTTGGGCATTCTGGGCGAATGCGGCGGCCGCGGCGAGTGTGAGCAGAAGGATTTTCGTCTTCATAAACCTCTCCATGGAATGTTAACGAGGCTACTACAAAGGGAGGGTGCGGGGAAAGGGGCGGCCGGCGCCCGGTGGGGTTACTTGAGAATCGGGATGAGGGCGCTGTAGTCGTCGGTCCAGAGGCGCACGCCGGCGTAGGCGACCTGCGTTGGGCGGACGCTTTCCAGCGGTGGGCGGCGTAAATCGCCGGGCCGGCGGGCCACCAGCATCCATTCGGCTTCGCTGCGGTGGACGTTCGGATCGGGGCCGTTGTGAATGTAGAGCGAGTGGAGGCCGAGCGATTGCACGGCGCGTTCGACGACGGGTGGAATCCGCAGAATCTGGCTGGAAATGTGCAGGGCGAGGATGCCGCCGGGGCGGATATGGCGGAGGTACAGTTGGAAGGCTTCGCGCGAGAGCAGGTGCACGGGGATGGAATCGCCGGAGAAGGCATCGACGACGAGCACGTCGAAGTTTTGGGCGGGCTCGCGCTCGAGGGATAAGCGGCCGTCGCCGAGGACGACGTCGACCTTGGCCTGGGCTTCGCCGAGGAAGGTGAATTCGGTGCGGGCCAATGCGAGCACCTGGGGATTCAGTTCATAGAAGCGGTAATAATCGCCGGGTTTGCCGTAGGCGGCGAGTGTGCCTGCCCCAAGGCCGATGATGCCGACGCGCTGGGCAGGCTTGCGCAGGGCCTCGATGGCGAGTTCGACGCCGGTGCCGCGGGCGTAGTAGGTGGTGGGATGCAGGCGGCGTTGGGGATCGAGCACCTGTTGTCCGTGATTGATGACGCCATGGACGAGGATGCGATACCCATCGCGATCGACCGAGCGCAGGCCGCCATAGAAATTCCGCGCCTGGACGCGGGCGTTGACGGCGCTGAGTCTCACCTGAAACATGGCCACGGCGAGCATGCCGACGGCCACGGACGTCCAAAGCACATCCCCGAGCGCGGAGCGGCGGTATTCGAGCATGAGGATGGTGAGGGCGCAGGCGGCGAGCGCGAAGGGGAACTCGTGGTTCGAGCGCAGCAGGTAGGGTGCGCCGAGGCCGACCACGATAGCGCCGAGGACGCCGCCCAAGGAGATCATGAGGTAGAACTCGGTGAGGTGTTCGTGGGCGGGTTTGCGGCGCACGAGTTCGCCGTGGCACACCATGCAGCAGAGGAAGATGCCGGCCGATACGGCGGCGATGATGAGGCGGACGTCGGTGTCCGGAGTCTGCTTGGAGATGAGCCAGCCCATGCCGGCCATCGCTGCCACAAAGAGCGCGAGCATGGGCTTGCGGGGATACCAGCCTTCGCGTTCAAAGCAAAGAATGAAGGTGAGCAGGTAGGCGGAGAGCGGCACCACCCAGAGCAGCGGGATGGCGGCGACGTTCTGGCAAAGATGATTGGTGGCGGAGATGGAAATGGCCGAGGCGCAGAAGGCGAGGGCCAGCCAACTGACCCGCATGGATGCGGTGGGCCTGTTGGCGGCGGCGGGCGTTTCGGCGGCAGCGGGGGCGGCGTTGCGCGCACCCCAGGCGGTCCAGACGGCGAGGACGAGATACAAGGCGTAGGCGGCCGACCAGAGCATGGCCTGCGATTGCATGGGAAGATAGGGCTCGACGAGGGTGGGATAGGTGAGTAGAGCGGCCAGCGAGGCGAAGTTAGAGAGCGCGAAATAGCGATAGGGCAGGGCGCCGCTGGAGACTCTCGCATACCAGCTCTGGACAAGCGGCGAGGTGCTGGACAGCAGCAGGAAGGGAAGGCCGATGGTGGCCACGAGAAGGCTCAGGATGAGGCGGATCGGCTCTTCCTGGCCCGAGGGCTTCCAGGCCGCCGATGGGATTACGGGGAGGAACAAGGCGCTGAGGGCGAGTGCGGCCACATGGGTGCGGAATTGGGCGCGGGGCGAAAGCCGCTTCACGATCACGTGCGCGTAGAGGTAGCCGAGAAAGAGCGCGCCCTGAAAGAAGAGCAGGCAGGTGGACCACACGCCGGCGACGCCGCCGAACCACGGCAGAATCCGCTTGGCAAGCATGGGCTGCACCTGGAAGAGCAGGAAGGCGCTGAGGAAGATGGTGG
>CAYOBO010000014.1:48171-71291 GCA_964402295.1 uncultured Candidatus Solibacter sp.
GGGCTTAGCGGCGGCGGTAGACCGTCTCAAAGCCCGGTCGGCCGAACGTAACGCTACTCGAGGAGGAGCCGCCGGGTCCGGATGGCCTGCCGCCGGGAACGCGGGGGCGCGCCTCGTTGGGATCGACGGCAGACTGCTGGGTGCGCGTTTCGCGGGTCATGCTTGTGCCGCCTTTGGGGCGCGCGTCGATGCGGTCGATTTCCTCCTTGGGGATTGCCGTCTGCGTGTTGCGGAGGATGACGACGATGCGCTCTTGGTTGGCCTCGTCCATCTGGGCGGAGATGGGTTGCGAAGCGCCGCGTTGGAAGATGCGGAGTTCGGTTCCGGTCTGGAGGCGGCGGACGTTGTCCCAATCGCCGCCGGCGGTGCGGAAGACGTCGGCTTTCCACTCGGCGTAGGCGGCTTTCATCGAGGCGAGGCGTTGGGGCTCGGACTGCTTGCGGTCGTTGGTTTCGCCGCTGTCGCTGGGGAGGTGGAAGAGGTGCTCCTGGCCTTCGTTGTCGAGGAGGTATTTCCAGCCCTGGCGGATCATTGCTTCCTGCTTGCCGTGGTGGAAATAGAGCGTGTCGCGCTGGATGCGGCCCTTGCCCAGGCAGGCATCGAGGAGATTGACGCCGTCGAGTTTGAGGCCGGCGGGCAGGGAAGCGCCGGCGAGGGCGGCGCAGGTGGGGAAGAGGTCCATGGAGGCGGCCATATCGGGGACTTTGCGCGCCGGGAAGCGGCCTTTCCAGCGGGCGACGAGCGGGGTGCGAATGCCGCCTTCCCAGAGCGAACCTTTCGCTCCGCGGAAGGGGAGGTTGCGGGCGATTGGGGGGATGCCTCCGTTGTCGCTGAGGAAGAAGACGACGGTGTTTTCGGCGAGGCCGGCGGTGTCGAGGTGGGCGAGGATGCGGCCGACGTTCTTGTCGAGCGATTCGAGCATGGCGCGATAGACGGCGCGGGTGCGGTTCTTTTTGCGCGTGACTTCGGCGTTGCCGGCGGTGGCGCGGTCTTCGGGGCCCTGGAAGGGATCGTGGACGGCGTTAAAGGGGAGATAGAGGAAGAAGGGGCGCGAGCTGTGGCGGTCGATGAAACGGATGGCTTCGTCGCCGATGAAGTCGGTCATGTAGCGGTTGTCGTCGCGGAGTTGCTCGCCGTTCCAGAGGTCGCGGTTTTCGAGGCGGTCCTTGTGGGTGAAGTAGTCGATGTTGCCGGAAAGGAAGCCCTGGAATTCGTCGAATCCGCGGCGGGTGGGGAAGTATTTCGGTTCGAAGCCGAGGTGCCATTTGCCGATGATGGCGGTGGAGTAGCCGGCGGTTTTCAGGACCTGGGGGAGGAGAACGGCATCGAGGGCGAGACCTTTTTCGCGCTCGGCGACGAGGATGACGGCATCCATGCCGTTGCGCTGCTGGTATTGGCCGGTGAGGAGGGCGGCGCGGGTGGGGCTGCACACGGCTCCGTTCGAATAGGCGTGGGTGAACCATACGCCGCCGCGCTGGAGGCTATCGATGTGTGGGGTGGCGATGTCGGGGCAGCCGGTGAAGCCGAGGTCGCCGTAGCCGAGATCGTCGGCGAGGATGAGGACGATGTTGGGCTTGGGGCCGCGCTGGGCAAAGAGCGGGGTGGCGGCCAGGGTTTGCAGGAATTGACGGCGCTTCATGCTTGCTCCTCGATGTAGGGTGGACGGTCAAAGGCGTCGTTGCGGCGGGGATCGCCGGCTTTTTCGAGCACGGCGGTGAGCCGGTTGGAGAGGGTGGCGCGGGCGGCGGCGTGGGGCTTCTCCGCGGCGACGTTCTTCATCTGGTGGGGATCGGTGGGGAGGTGGTAGAGCTCTTCGGCGGGGCGGCGTCCGAAGGCGATGCCGTAGAGTTGCGGGGCCTCGCGGCGATGCTTGAGGAGCCAGGCTTTGGTGGGGCTTTCATCCATGTCCTTGTAGGTGAGCAGGGTGCGGTTGGTGGCGAGGAACTCGTAGGGCTTGTCTTCGATGCCGGGGACGGGGTCGCCCATGGGGTAACGTTCGGGCTTGTCGTTGCGGATGTAGAGGTAGTCTTTGGTGCGGATGGCGCGGGAGGGATAGGGGAGATTGCCGGCGCGGGCTTCGGGGACGTGGCGTTCGCGGGAGGTGACGACGAAATCGCGGGAAGGATCGCTGCGGCCGTCGAACTGCGGCAACAGGGAGCGGCCGTTCATGGTTTGGGGAACAGGGAGGCCTGCGGCATCGAGGAAGGTGGGGGCGAGGTCCATGAGATTGACGAAATCGGCGCTGACGGCGCCGGGCTTGATGCGCGCGGGCCAGCGGGCCATGAGGGGGGCGTGGACTCCCAGGTCGTAGAGGTTGCACTTGCCTCGGGGGACGCCGGGGATGCCGTTGTCGCCGCTGAGGACGAGGAGGGTATTGGCGTTTTCGCCGGAGCGGCTGAGTTCTTCGAGGAACACGCCCACCATCAGATCGAGGGCCTGCACTTCGCCTAAGTAGTCGGCGATATCTTCGCGGACTTCGGGAGTATCGGGAAAATAGGGCGGCATTTTTCCGGTGAGGGCATCGGGGTCGATGTCCCAGAGTTTGCGGCCGGAACCTCGCACCCACGGGCGGTGAGTATTAATGGGGCCGTAGAGATAGCAGAAGGGCTGATCCTTGGCGCGTTCGGAGAGAACGAGGCGGATGCCGGCGCGGGCCTGTTCGACAATGGCGGCGCGGCGCTCTCTGGCTTCGGCGGCGGAGGGGGCATCGCTCAAGTAGAGCGAATAGCGGTGGAATTCATTGAGCCGGCCGTAGGATTGGCCGCCGAGCCAGTTCATGGCGAGGGTCTTGAATTGATTGCGGACGTGGTAGCCGGAGGCTTCGAGGAGGCGGCCGAAGCCGGGAAGACCGGCGGCGGGATTGGGGTGGTTTTTCCAACTGCCGCCGCGGAGATTGGCGGCGGGTCCGCAGCGGAAGGAGTAGCATCCGGTGGCGACGGCGGCGCGGCTGGGCGTGCAGGAGGGCGTGGCCATGAAGGCGTTCGTGAAGTGGATGCCATCGCGGGCCACGCGGTCAATGTTGGGGGTGCGCACGACGCTGTTCCAGCCTTCGCGATAGAGGCTGGCGTAGCGGCCCCAATCGTCGGCGAAGAAGAAGACGATGTTGGGGCGCCGGCTTTTCTGTCCGCGGAGGATGGCGGGAGCGAGGGCGGTGGGCAGGAACTGGCGGCGCTGCATGCACCCGCTATTTTACTGTCCGAGCGAGTAGACGATGTATTTCGGATTTTCGTAGGCGACTTTGGCGCCGGGGACGGCATTGGAGCGAAGGACGACGATGTAGTCGATGCCGAAGGGGCGGTACTTGTCGAGGTTGCCGCGTTCGAAGGGCGGGACCATGAGGGTCTGCCAGCGGGGCAGCCAGATGGTGAGGAAGTCGCGGAGGAAATTGATCTGGCCGCCGCCCTTCCAATCGACGTAGACGGTGCGCAGCGATTCGGCGCGGAAGACGCCGGGGCGGAGATCCTTGGCGGCATCGGGGAAGAGGAACACCGCGTCGGGGCGCGTGTTCGTGCGCGCCCATTTTGCCAGATCGTCGAGTTCGGCATGGTGGAGGGCCGGATAGTTGCGCACTTTGGAAATAGCGGGGATGACAAAGGCGAGGGACATGGCGGCGGCCACCACGGCAATGCCGGCCTGCTTCCAGCGCTGGGAGACCCAGAGCGCGGCGGTGGCGAGCAGGGCGGCGACGATGACGGCGAGTGGAGCTTCGGTGAACTTGCGCTCCCAGAGATATTGCAGGCTGGCGGTGGCGGCGGGCGGAACGAAAGAGATGGCGAGCCAAAGCGGGGTTTGCCACCAGCGCCGCTCGATGGCCGATACGACGGCGGCGCAGGCGCTGAGGATGACAGCCATGGCGGTGACGTAGAGCAAGGCGCGCATGGGCTGGATCTGAGGGATGAGGATCCACTTCGAGCGCTCGAGCAGGAGATAGGACACGGGCATGCTGATCATGCCGATCGAAGTGCAGGCGAGGGCGAGGACGCGGAAGTCGGCGCTCATGCGGGTGCGCAAGCGCCAGAGGGCGGCGAGGCAAGCCGTGTACAGCAATCCGTAGTGGACGAAGAGGCGCGGGGACCACAGGGAGACCCAATTGTAGGCGGCGCGCTCGCGCATCATGGCTTCATGCTCGGGGTCGATGGCGGCGAAGAATTTCTGCTGCTCGCCCTGGCCGATTTGCAATTGGGAAAGGACGAGGAGGAGCACGACGCCGCCGGCCATGGGGAGCAATCCGCGGATGTGGCCGCGCATTTCGTCGGGCTTGCGGGGGATGAGCGCGAGCAGGAAGTAGGAAGCCCAATAGGGGTAGACGGCGGGGACGTGATAGAGGAAGGCGAGGGCGGCGGCGCAGCCGGCCCAGAGATGCTTGCCGTGGGCAACGAGTCCGATGGCGAGCATGGTGAGTCCGATGGCATTGCCTCGGGGTACGGGCTCATATTCGAACGTCAGCACGGCAGGGCCCATGATGGTGGCGCCGAGTCCGAAGGCGGCGGCGACGAGGATGGCGCCGGCGGCGGGCAGGCCGAGGGAGGCGGCCATGAGGTAGGCGCCGGTAAGGGCAGCGAAGCGGAAGACGATCTGCTGCAAGGCGAGGACGCCGCGAAAGCTCCAGCCGGTGAGCTTGCGCAGCCAGAGAGCGGCCTCATCGTACATGGTGAAGGAGACGTGCGGGCGCTGGGCGATGATCTCTTCCTCAAAGAGAGAAGGGTTGTTGAGGCGCTCGAGGATGGGGACGTAGATTTGCGTATCGGATTGCAGATACGTGTGGCCGGGAAAATAGAGGAATCCGATGGCGGTGAGCGCCGCCAGCGCCAGCCACGCCAGCCTGTTGGTTTGCATTACTGGGGAGTCTTCTCCAGGAGTTGTTTCGCCCAGAGGCGATTGGGATTGAGCTCGAGCGCTTTTTCGAGGGCTTTGCGGGCTTCGGCGTTGGCGTTCTTCTTGCGCAGGGCGGTGCCGAGCCAGACGTAGGCGTCGGCCAGCTTGGGATCGAGGCTGATGGCCTTCTCGATGTCCTTGATGGCGAGATCGACGCCGCCGCCGAAGGAGGGCGGGAGATAGTAATTGCCGACGCCTTTGCTGAGCCATGCGAGGGGGGATTTGGCGTCGAGCTGGAGGGCTTTGTTGACGCTCTCCATGGCGCACTTGCCGTATTTGAGTCCGGCGAGGACGTTGGCGGGAATGACCTGCCCGCAGAGAGTGCCGAGGATGCGGTGATACTCCGCGGACTCGGGCTTCAGGCTGGTGGCTTTTTCGGCGGCCTGGATGCCGCCCACGGCGGCGGTGCGGGCTTCGTTGCGGAGGCGCAACTCGAGGCAGATTTCGGCGAGATACGATTGGGCAAGGGCCAGTATGTATTGGGCTTGGGCGTCGGTTGGCTTGTGGGCGGCATCGGCGGCGAGTCTGGCGATGCTCTTTTCGAGTGCCGCGCGGTCCTGCCGGTCGCGCGCCGCGCGGAGTTCGTCCACGGGGGAGGCCATCGCAGTGGAGAGAAAGATCAGAGTTGCCAGGAACAGCTTCATTCACCCTCTGGCATTATTGTAACCACGCCGGCAGTGGCAAGCCACTTGCCGAGAGATTGGGGGGTGTTTCATGCCGTTGACATCCGCTGCCGCCTGTGGAAGCCAGGCGGGTTCGTTCGAGATTCTGTGCCGGACTCCGGCACAGCGCGATTGGGTGTTTCACACCGACCCCTATTCGGCCGCATGCGCGTTCGTGCGCGGGGAGTTTTCCGTCGAGGGGGATTTGGTGGAGGCGGTGCGGCAACAACTGCGCAGCGGGTCGCATGCCTGGCGGACACGCTTGTTGAATTTTGCCGGGAGGCTGGCGCCATGGCGCCTGATCCACCGCTGGGACCGGCGCATGCGCGCCAAGGACGATATCGCATTTCACTACGACCGTTCGAATGCCTTTTACAGCCTGTTTCTCGACCGCCGGATGGTGTATTCGTGCGCCTATTTCGAGCAGGCCGGGGTATCTTTGGAGGATGCGCAACTGGCCAAGATGGAGCTGATCTGCCGGAAACTGCGGCTGCACTCGGGCGAGCGATTTCTGGATATCGGTTGTGGATGGGGGGCGCTGGCGATGCATGCTTCGGCGCGTTTTGGCGTGTTCTCGACGGGATGCACGTTGAGCGCGCAGCAGGCGCAACTGGCGCGGAAACTGGTGCAGGGGGCGATGCTGGATCCGTTTGTAAAGGTGCTCGAGCAGGACTACCGCGATGCGCAGGGTCCGTTTGACAAGATCGCCTCGGTGGGGATGGTGGAGCATGTCGGGCTGGCGCGGATGCGGGAGTATTTTCGCAAGGTGTATCGACTGCTGACCGACGATGGGCTGTTTCTGAATCACGGCATCACGATGCCGGCGTCGGCGCACCACGACGCGCAGGGGTTGTTCATTGCGCGGAAGGTGTTTCCGGGCGGGGAGATTGTACGGCTCTCGGATATGATTACGGCGGCGGAGAAGGAAGGGTTCGCTGTGCTGGATATCGAGGGCTTGCGCAGGCACTATGCAATGACTTGCCGGGCTTGGCTGGAGCGGCTGCGAATGCATGAAGAAGCGTGCCGCGAGCTGGTGGGTGACAAGACACTGCGGACGTGGGAGGTGTATCTGGCCGGGTGCGTGGTTGCATTCGAAGAAGGCGGACTGGACATTCATCAGATTTTGTTGGGGAAACAGGGCCGTCAGGCGGCGCCGTTGACGCGCCGGGATATATACACACAATCAGGGTGAAAACACTCATTTGGGTGTAACTGCTCATACCGCACCCAGATGGGGCCCGGAACGGTTGCCGCGGATTGGGAGGCTATATGCTACGGGATCGTGTCGATGCGGGAAGAAAGCTGGCGCAAAAACTGCGGCGCTACGACGGGGCCGAGCGGACGGTGGTGTTGGGGTTGCCGCGTGGTGGGGTGGTGGTGGGTGCGGAAATTGCGCGGATGCTACGGCTTCCTCTGGATGTTCTGATCGTGCGCAAACTCGGCGTACCGTGGCAACCGGAACTGGCATTTGGGGCAATTGCGACGGGAGGTGTGCGCATCCTGCACCGCGAGTTGATACGGGACTGCGGGCTGAGTGTGGAAGAAATCGACAGCGTCACGGAAAGGGAAATGGCAGAGTTGGAGCGCCGGCAACGTTTATACTGCGGCAGCCGGCCGGTGCGGGATTACCGGGGCTGGCAGGCGATTGTTGCCGACGACGGCATTGCCACGGGGGCCACGCTGGAGGCGGGAATTGAGGCGCTGCGGATGCGCGGAGTAGGGCGAATTATTGTCGCGGTGGGGGTGGCGCAACGGGATTCGGTACCTCATTTTGAGCGCCTGGCGGATGAAGTTGCGGCGGTATTTGTGCCGGAATCGTTGGGGGCGATCAGCTTATGGTTTGCATCGTTCCCACAGACGAGTGACGAAGAGGTTACGCAGCTACTGCGCGCTTACGCGATGCCGGCGGCGAATGAAGGCGAAGGGAAGCCAGAGGGTCCACAAGAGGACGAGGGCGAGTAGTTCCCCGCAAATGACATAGAAAGGCCATGGACCGAAATAGTCCAATAGGCTTGCACTTTGCGGCTTACGGCAGAGATACATGTAATTGGTGTGAAATATGGCATTAAACGTGCCGACTATCAAGGCGAAGAGGTTGACCGAAAGGAAGACCCGCCAGACGCAACCGGGTTGTAGGCTTCTGGTCTTTGACAGAACGAGAAAGAGCACGGCGACGACGATAGCGCCGTGAGCGAGAAAGAAATAGACGGAGGGATAGGATCGTAACGGGGCCCAAAGGTCGGGAGTGAGGAGAGCCATGCCGGCGCCTGCGATTCCGACCAGGAAAGCAGTTTCAAAGATCCATTGGGCGGAAGTGAGCAAGGCGGCGACGGCCAGCCAGACCATGGCGTCGCACAACTGTAGCGGCAAACCCTCCGGGAACCGGAAGCCTTCGGTCGAGTAGCGATAGGAGTACCAGATGACTTCATTCACGGTGAGCAGCGCCGCCAGGGAGAGGGAGATACGGCGGGCATACAAACGGTGCCGGCGCGCGAGCGCGGCGAGGATACTGGCGATCAGGGGGATGGCCGTGAGGATGGCGATGTGCGTGAGGCTGAAAAGCCGGAAGTCCGTGGTACCCATTGACTGGTTACGATCATACCGGCCTGTAGTGACTTCAGTCACGGCTCGGCCGGGGGATCGGAGATAAGATCGGGACATGGCGGCCGTCATCGAGGCAGTTCCTCCCAAGCAGAAGAAACCGTTGGTGCGCCGGTTGGAGCAGGACCGTTCGCAGCGGCTGCGGCGCACGATGCAGTTTTCCTTTCTCGCTTTGAACCTATGGATCGGCGTCGAGTTTCTGTTGTGGGTGCGGCAGTTTGAAGGGGCCGGATGGCAAGGCTGGGCGCGCCCGGCGGGTGTGGAAGGATGGCTTCCGATTGCCGGGATGATGAACACGAAGTACTTCCTGCTCACCGGGGAGATACCGGCGATTCATCCGGCCGCCATGTTCTTGTTCCTCACCTTTGCCGGGCTATCGCTGTTTCTGCGCAAGGCGTTTTGCGGATGGCTGTGTCCGGTGGGGACGATATCGGAGTTGTTGTGGAAGTTCGGACGCGACACGTTCCGGCGGAACTGGACGCTGCCGCGGTGGCTGGATATTCCGTTGCGGAGCCTGAAGTACATTCTGATGGGGCTGTTTCTGTATGCGGTGGGGAGCATGAGCGCGGAGGCGATCGGCGCGTTTCTGTATTCGCCGTACGGGATTGTGGCGGATGTGAAGATGCTGAACTTCTTCCGCTACATGAGCACGGCGACGGCGGTGACGGTGGGCGTGCTGCTGGTGGCGAGTATTTTCGTGCGCAATTTCTGGTGCCGTTATCTCTGTCCTTACGGAGCGCTGATGGGCCTGGTGGCGCTGCTGAGTCCGTTGCGCATCCGGCGGAACGAAGCGCGGTGCATCGATTGCGCCAAGTGCGCCAAAGCGTGTCCCGCGGGATTGGCGGTGGACAAACTGGTGCAGATCCGGTCGGCGGAATGCATCGGGTGCATGGAGTGCGTGGCGGTGTGTCCGGCGGAGGATTGTCTGGGGATGAGCGTGGCCGCGACGAAGAAGTGGGTGGATGCGCGGTGGGTGGCGGCGGCGATTGTACTGGTGTTTGTGAGTGTGGTGGGGGCGGCGCGGTGGACGGGGCATTGGGACAGCCCGATTCCGGATGCGATGTATCGGCGGCTGGTGCCGCAGGCGCACGAGTTGGGGCATCCGTAGCGGGGGACCGGCTAGACGGATTCGACGTAGCAGAAGTAGGCGCCGCGCTCTTCACCGGAGGCGTCGTAGAACCAGGTTTCGAGTTTGGCGGGACCTTTGGGCAGGCGCACGGAGAAGACGGCGGCCTTGTCGGTGCCGGAGACGGGTTTGGATTCGTCGGCGGGGCCGATGCGGAGGCGGGCCTTCACGGCTTGAATGGCTTTGCCGGGCGCCGTTTCGCGGTTGGGCTGAGGATCTTTGTAAGGGGCGTTGATGGGGAGGTCGAGTTCTTCCGGCCAGCGCCGTAGTTCGATGCGGTATGTGCCGGCGCGGGCGACATCGACAGCCCAGAAGCCGTTGGCGGCGGGGGCGGTGCGGATGCCGCGCTGATTCCAGGTGCGCTCCGAGCCTTCGCCGTGCCAATCGTGGCAGGTGAGGCGAACGCGCTTTTCGGGACCGCCGAGGACGATGCGGACATATTCGCCGGCACGGCCGGAGGTGAGCTTCCACCAGGCTTCGTATTCGCTTTTGAGCTTGGCGACGACATCGGGATGCCGGGCGGCGATGTTGTTTTTCTGGCCGGGATCGGCGGCGATGTCGAAGAGTTCGAGGCGTGAGGGATCGCCGTCGGGGGACATGTTGACGAGGCGCCAGCGCTCGGTCATGACGGCGGCCTGACGCCATTTGACGAGCTGGTCGAGGCGTTGGGAATCGACGACGATGGCGCGGTCGGGCCACGGGGCGGCCTTGCGGTCAAGCAGCGGACGCAGGGATCTGCCATGGATGGGCGGGCCGGCGGGCCGCTCGATGGCGCACAGATCGAGGAGCGTGGGGAGGACGTCGATGTGGGCGGTGAGTGTGTCGATGTCGCGGGAGGAAGCATATCCGCCGGCGGGCCAGTGCAGAAAGAAGGGGACGCGGTGGCCTCCTTCGTAGGCGCTGCCCTTGTTGCCGCGCATGCCGGCGTTGAACACCTGTGCGCCGGAGGAGGTGCCGTTGTCGGTCATGTAGATGAGGATGGTGTCGTTTTCGAGTTTGCGCTCGCGGAGGAAGGCGACGAGGCGGCCGACATTGGCGTCGATGTTGGCGATCATGCCGTAGAAGCCGGGCTCGCGGAGGCCTTTCACATTTTCGTAGACCTTTTCGGAGCCCTCGGGCGCCCACATGGGGCCATGCGGGGCATTGGTGGGGATGTAGGCGAAGAAGGGCTTTCCCTGGGCGGAGGCGCCGCGCATGAACTCCATCGCATTGTCGAAGAAGACATCGGTGCAATAGCCCTTGTAGGCCTGCGGCTTGCCGTTGTGGAAATAGGTATCGTCCTGGTAATCGTTGCCGAAGAAATCGGGGGTCTGCCAGATGCCGCCGCCGCCATGGACGAGCACCTCGTCGAAGCCGTTATCCTGGGGGCGGCAGGGATAATTGTCGCCGAGGTGCCATTTTCCGAAAATGCCGGTGCGATATCCGGCGGCGCGGAAACAGTCGGCCATGGTCACTTCCTCGGGATGGAGGAGACTGCGGCCCATGATGGTGTGCCAGGCTCCGGTGGAGTTGGTGTAGCGTCCGGTCATGAGGGCCGCGCGTGTGGGGGCGCAAGTAGGGCTGACGTGGAAATTGGTGAAGCGGATGGAGCGGGCATGGAGCGCATCGAGATGCGGCGTGCGGAGGACGGGGTTGCCGTGGCAGGCGAGGTCGCCGTAGCCTTGATCGTCGGTGATGACGATGACGATGTTGGGCGTTTTGCGCTGGGCGGGTGCGGCTGCGGCGCCGAGCGATGCGGCGAGAAAGTGGCGTCGATTCAAGGTGCGCTCCTTGGGGAGATTAGATGGATTGGGTGGCGAGACGGAGTTCGTCTTCGATTTCGTAGACCTTGTCTTCGAGATTGCGGGTGGGCTGGCCGGCGGCTCTGGCGGCATCGAGCTTCTTTTTCGCTGCTTCGAGACGCTTGGTCAAGGCCGTAATTTTCTTATCCGGCTTGGCGGCGGGTTCGGCGGCAGGAGGGGGCGGATCGGCTTTCGCCGCGGCAGGTTTGCCGGCGGGCTTTTTCGATTTGGGTTTGGCGGTGGTCTTGTAGCGGAATGCGGTGATGTGATTCGGCGGTTTGAGGGCAGCGCCGAAATCGGCGCGATATTCCTCGGCGAGTTGCGCCGCTTCGGTGAGGAGTTCCTTGAACCGTGTTTCGATGGCTGCCTTGGCTTGCGCGCGCAGGCTTTGGCCCTGCTGTTTCCAGCGTTGATAATCTGCGATGACGTTGCTCATGGTATCAGGATTGGCGGACCGGGGCTGCCGGACCATGCCCTATTCTACGTGTACAATGGGGGCCGATGCTGATTGTTTCCCTGGCGATGGTGGCGATGGCGGCGAATGCCGCTCCGGCGAAGATCGTGCTGGTGGCGGGCAAGCCGAGCCACGGCCCGGGATCGCACGAATTCAACGCCGGAGTGTTGCTTCTCGAAAGGATGCTGCGCCAGAACCGGAACATTGCGCCTGTCGTTGTGAAGGGCGGATGGCCGGAGGAGGAAAGCGTTTTCGAGGGCGCGCGGGCGGTGTTCTTCTATCTGGACGGGGGAGCGCGGCATCCGTTCCTGGAAGGCAACCGGCTGGAGACGCTGCGGCGATTGATGGATGCGGGGGTCGGGTTGGGGTGCATGCATTACTGCGTGGAGATCCCGAAGGAACGCGGCGGGAGCGAGTTGCTGGAGTGGCTGGGCGGATACTATGAGCGGCCGTATTCGGTGAATCCGATCAATGACACGGCGGTGACGCGGGCCTCGCCGAAGCACCCCATTTCGCGGGGTTGGAAGAGCTTTGCGGGCAAGGATGAGTGGTATTACCGGATCCGTTTTCGCGACGGCGACAAGCGCGTGACGCCGATACTGACGGCGCAATTGCCGAAGGACGATCCGCGGACGGAGACCATTGCGTGGGCCACGGTGCGCGCCAACGGGGGACGCAGTTTCGGATTCACGGGCGGCCATTTTCACAGCAACTGGGGCATCGCGGAGTTCCGCACGATGGTGGTGAACGCGCTGCTGTGGATCGCGCGGGAAGAAGTGCCGAGGGCTGGGGCCAAGGCGGTGGTTACGGCGGAGCAGCTCAAGGAGAATCTGGACCTGAAACCGCAACGGCGCGTGAAGTAGTTGCGCGGAGTGCGCAGCCGGAATGCAGACTTTGCGTGGTGCGGCGAGTTGCGAAGCATTAGAATCAGTCACATAGACATTGGCAGCCGCGGTGCAGTCAGAAGAAGCGTTCGGACTTCATCAAAAAAGAGGTTCCTGGAGGTTCTTCATGAAACGCGCATTTTTCGCGATGATCCTTACCGCGGCCGTTGCCCTGGCTCAGGGTGGTCCGCGTGCCGGCTCGGGACCGGGCATGGGGCAAAGCTCCGGTCCGGGTACGGGTACCGGTCCCATACATACACAAGCAGCGCTGAACATGGCGGCGGTGGAGAACATCGCGGGCACGATCAGCGGGGTGCAAATCGGCTACGGGATGCAGTATCCGAGCATTGTGGTGAATCAGAAAACGATCAAGGTGGCGCCGGTATGGTTCCTGACCGAGAACGATTTTGAATTGAAGGAAGGCATGGAGGTGAAGGTGACAGCGGCGCCGGGCAATCCGCCGAATGAAGCCTATCTGCATGCGATCGAGATCACGGCCGTGGCCGCGGGCAAGACGCTGAAGATGCGCGATGCCGCGGGAGTTCCGCTGTGGACGGGCGGAGCGGGCAACACGCGAGGCGGCAACGGGACGCCGCAGGCGCTGGGCACGGGATGTGTCGATCCTGCTTCGATCCGCACGGTGACGGGGACGATTGAATCGGTGAGCGCGGCCTACGGCATGCAGCAACCGACGATGGCACTGAAGACGGAAGCGGGAATTGTGACGCTGAAACTGGGTCCGGAGCGGGTGCTGCTGGGGGCGGATTTCGAGCTGAAAGCGGGTGCTGTGCTGAAGGTGAAGTACGGCGTGGCGGCGTGTTCGGAAGAGAATCTGGCGCTGGAACTGACCAATACCGCGGGGGTTACGCTGAAGCTGAGAAACGATGACGGCACACCGGCCTGGTAGGCGGCAAGGAGACGAATCATGAAACGGATTCTGTTGGCATCGATACTTACGCTGGCATGCATTGGCGCGGGAACTCCGGCGTTGGCTCATGGACACGGGCACCATCGGGGCAACCACCAGGGCAGTTGCGCGGACCGGGACTGCAACGGCAACCATGGCAAGACGGCCATGAAGAAGCAGCGCGGGAAGCAGAACCAATGCACGGGCGGAAATTGGGGACAACGATCGGGCGCGCAGAAGAGAAATCAGCAGGGACAGCAAAAATAACGCGCTTTCGGCATGATTGCATGGCCTCTCCCGGAATCCGGTGGATTCGGGAGGGGCTTTTTTTAGAACTCGAAGTCGCCGCGGGGATCGACACCGCGCCGGAGGCGGCCGGTTGCGGGGTCGGCGGAGATGAGATGAGCTGAGCCGAAGGGCAGGGCGTTAGGGAGCACGGTTTGCCCGCGGGCGCGGAGTTCGTCGAGGAGTGAAGCGGGCATGGCGTAGGGAGCGGGTTCGATCCGGGTGTCGCTGACGGAGGCTCCGGCGATGCGGTTCTCATTGACGATGCGCGGGGCATCGGCGAGTTGTTGGGCATCGAGGCCGTGATCGACGATGCCGGAGATCATGCGGAAGAGGATGGCGGGAATGCGGTTTCCTCCGGCCGCGCCGCCGATGAGGAGGGGGCGTCCGAGGGCGTCGCTGAGCGAGAAAGGGCAGACGGCGCTGGCGGGGCGTTTGAATGCAGCGGGAGCATTCGGTCCAATTCCGGCGATATTAAACGCGGCGAGGGAATTATTGAGAAGGAATCCGGTGTTTGGGGGGGCAATGGCAGCTCCGAACAGGGAGCCGAGGGTGGAGGTGTAGGACACACGCCAGCCGGCGGCATCGATGACACAGAGATGGGTGGTGGAGCGCTGGGAATCCTGGAGGGGCTCGCCGCGCGGGACTCCTTGGGGCAGGGAACGGTCGAGGGAAATGAGGTTGCGCCGGGTGGCTGCGTATTCCTTCGATGCCAACTGTTCCTCGGGAACGGGAACGGCGTCGGGATCGGCGAGAAAGGCTGCTTTGTCGGCATAGGCGAGCTTCATGCACTCGATGGCGGCATGGACGGTGTTGGCATCCATCCAGCCGAAGTTGGGCCGCCCGATGGGAAAACCTTCGTAGAGATGCAGCAACTGGAGTAAGACATAGCCGCTGGCGGGCGCCGGGGTGGCGGCGATCCGGTGTCCGCGGTAGCTGCCCCGCAACGCGGTCCGGTAGCGGACATCGTAGAAACGGAGATCCTCGGAGACGATGCGTCCACCGGTTTCGCGGACGGCGTCGATCAAGGCGGAGGCCATGGCGCCGCGGTAGAAGACGGATTCGAGCGCGGCCAAGGTGTCGGCGAGATCGGGATTGGTGGCCGTGGCGCCGGGCCGGTAGGCGGGATCGAGGAACAGGCGGCGGGCTTCGGGGTTGCCGCTGAGGCGATCCTTATGGCTGTCGATGGCGGCGGCGAAGGTGTCGCTGACGGGGAAGCCGCCGCGGGCGAGGCGGATGGCGGGCTGCAAGGCCTCCGTCAGGGTCATGCGTCCGTTGAGGTGTTCGGTGCTGAGGGCGATGGCGCGCCGCCAGCAAAGGGGAGTGCCGGGCACGCCGACGGCGAGGCCGCTCGATTCGATTTCTTCGGTGGAGAGGCCGCGGAACATGCGCGCGGAAGCCGCGGCGGGAGCGCTGGCGCGGGAATCGAGGGACAAGGCCACTTCGGCGCGGGGAGATTCGAGGAGGAGGAATCCGCCGCCGCCGGGGCCGGAAGCAAATGGCTCGACGACGGCGAGCACGGCGGAAGCAACCACGGCGGCTTCGAGGGCGTTGGCGCCTTGGCGGAGGGCGGCTTCGCCTGCTTCGATGGCCAGGGGATGGGAAGCGGCGACCATGCCGGGGGCGGTTTGCGCACGCAGCGTGCCGGTGGCGATGAGGGGGAAGAACGCGCGGCGCGTCCATTGCACGGGCGGCACAGTTCCATTTGTAACATGCCATGGTGTAGGATGCGTTGCATGATCTCCCGGCGTTCGCTGTTGTTGACTGCTGCTGCCTTGCCGGCGCAAAGCCGGAAGCCGTGGAACGTGCTGTTTCTGGCGGTGGACGATTTGAACACGCATGTGGGGTGTTATGGGGCTCCGGTACGGACGCCGCACATCGATGCGCTGGCGGCGAAGGGCGTGCGCTTTGACCGGGCCTACTGCCAGTACCCGCTGTGCAATCCATCGCGGAGTTCGCTGCTGACCGGACTGCGTCCACCGCGGACGGGGGTGGTTACGAATAACGTGTGGTTCCGGCGGCGCATGCCGGATGTGGTGACGCTGCCGCAGTATTTCCGCGAGCACGGATACTGGACTGCGCAATCGGGGAAGATTTTTCACGGCGGATTGGACGATGACAAGGCTTGGGTGCAGGGCGGGACGCAGTTGCGGGAGAATGCTCCGACGAAGTCGCCGGCGGAGCGGATTCCGTTCGCGGACCGCTGGCTTGCGCTGGAGGGGGACGGCCGGGATCAAACGGATTTCCGCAACGCCGAGCGGGCCATACAGATGCTGGAGAACCGGCCCAAGGACAAGCCGTTTTTCTTTGCGGCGGGGTTTGCCAAGCCGCATGTGCCGTTCTTGGCACCGAAGAAATACTTCGATCTGTACGATCCGGCGAAGATCCAGTTGCCGCGCGATTTTGCGGGGATGCCGAGCGGGACGGGGCCGGCGTACCGGGACAACTTCGATCTGTTTATCCAGCGCGAGGCAACGCCGCAACTGGCGCGGGAGGCGATCGCGGGGTACTACGCGGCCACCAGTTTCATGGATGCGGAGTTGGGGAAGGTGATTGCGGCGATCGACCGCATGGGCCTGCGGGAGAATACGGTGATCAGCTTTTTTGGCGATCACGGCTTTCATTTGGGGGAGAAAGGGATGTGGTCGAAGCAGACTTTGTTCGAGCCTGGGGCACGGGTTCCGATGATTCTTTCGGCGCCCGGGATGAGCGCCGGCAAGGGCTGTGGGCGCACGACGGAGTTGATTGACCTGTATCCGACGCTGGCCGAGCTGTGCGGATTGCCGGCGCCGCGGGGTGTGCAGGGCAGGAGCCTCAAGCCGTTGCTGGAGAATCCGGCGGCGAGTTGGGACAAGCCGGCGTATACGTATCAGCAGCGGGGCTCGATTGCGGGGGCATCGGTGCGTACGGAACGCTATCGCTACACGGAGTGGGATGGGGGCAAAGCCTTGACGGAGTTGTACGATTACGAGACAGATCCGCTGGAGCAGAGGAACCTGGCTTCGGAGAGAGGGATGGCGGCGGTGGTGGGAAGGATGCGGAAGTTGCTGGCGGCGGGGGCTTGAGGCTTCCGATACCTGGGGCTGCGTTACAGATTTGGGCAGAAACCTGAGCTGCCGCGGCCAGTGAGGCGTTCGTAGAGGGCGGCTTGGCGGCGGCCGATGGCGCGCCAGTCGAACTCGCGCTCGACGGTGCGGCGGGCGTTTTCTTCCATGGCGCGGCGGGCGGCAGGGTCGTGGAGGAGGCGGCGGATTTCGGCGGCCATTTCGGGTCCGGTATGGGCGACGGAGACATCGTGGCCGTGAGTGAGGTTGAGTCCGTTGATGCCGGCGGGCGTACTGACGATGGCCTTGCGCATGGCCATGGCTTCCATGATCTTGATGTTCGTTCCGGCGCTGGCAACCAGAGGCGCGATGACGACGGCGGCGCGTTCGTAGGCGGGGCGGACGTCGGAGACGAAATCCTCGACCTCGATGCCGGGTTGGGCGAGATCGATGCGGACGATGTCCTGGTAGCGTTCGAGGAAATACCGGTGGCGTGAGCCGGCGATGACGTGGAGGACGGGGTTGGTATCGGCGAGCAGGGGCCAGCATTCGCGGAGGAAGAAATCCATGGCGAGGATGTTGGGGAGGTGGGCGAAGGAGCCGATGAAGAGGATGCGCGCGGGGTCGGGTTGGCGGCCGGTGGACTGGAAGCGGGCGAGATCGACGCCGTTGGCGAGGCAGGTGACTTTGGCTTCGCCGATGTGGGAGGCGGCTTCGAGGCGATCCTTCTCGGACATGACGACGACGGCGGCGACATCGCGCCATGCCTGTTTTTCGAAGCGCAGCCAGCGCTCGTACTGGCGGCGGGTTTCCCAATCCTCGTTCTTTTCGAGCATCTGCCGCTGGAGGTCGTAGGTGATGTCGTGCTCGATGAGGATGGTGGGCGCGGGGGCGCAGGCGGGGGCGTACTGCGCCATCTGGGTGAATTCGAGTTGGGCGACGGCGGGGCGCCACTTGGCGGCCATCTGGCGGAGGACGGCATGCATGACGGGGGAGTCGTATTCCTCGACGACGTCGGGGCGGCCGCGGTCCGCGAGCAGGTGCGTGGCGTGGCGCTTCACCAGAACAATTTCCGTACAAATGTTTTTCAGCTCTTCGGGGGCGGGGCCGAGTTCATCGACGAACGCGATGAGGATTGGATCGTAATCTTCGGCGGCGCAGCGCATCATGTTGAAGATGCGGACGGCGCCTCCGTGGGAGAGCGGGAAGGGGATGTAGGGGCTGACGACGAGGACTCGTTTTTTGCCGCGGTGGAGAGCGCCGGGGAAGACGGCGACGTCTCCGCTGCCGAGGGCGAGGATGGCATCTTCGGGGAATAGCGGCGCGGGCGCGGGTTGGAGCAAGCGCGTAGCTTTCCAGGCGAAGGCGAGCGCTTCCTGGGCCCAGGTGACGAACCAGGGCTGATCGATGGCGAGGAGGTTGAGGCGGGAGACGGCATCGCGCCAGAGTTTGGCGAAGACGGCGGGTTCGGCGACGCGGCGGGCGAGGAAGCGGAGAAAGTTGTATTCGACGAAGCTTTGCAGCATTTCGGGCTTGAAGTAGCGGGAGGTGGTGCTGCGGTGGAAGTGGGTAACGCGCGCATCGCCTACGTAGACGGTGGGCCAGCCGCGCTGCCATCCGCGCCAGCCGATGTCGAGGTCTTCGACGTAGGCGGGGGCGAGGATTTCATCGAAGCAGCCGGTTTGGAGGAGTTTGGCGGTGTCGTACATGGAACAGCCGCCGCTGCCGTAGAGGACGTAAGTGCCGCTTTCGCCGGCGTAGGGCTCGATGCAGCGGACGGGGAAATCGCGGGGGGTGCGGCCGGCTTCAGGGGTCCACCAGACGGCTTTGCCGGTTTCCTGGCGGCGCATGCCTTCGGGGAAAAGGATTTGGGCGGTGGCGCAGAACAGGTGGGGGACTTCGTCGAAGGCGCGGCGGAGGGGGGCGAAGAAGCCGGGCTCGACGATCATATCGTTGTTAAGGAGGCAGACGTGGGAGAAGCGGGCGGCGCGGATGCCGCGATTGACGGCGGCGGCGAAGGAGAGGGGTTGGGGGCTGCATTCGATTTGGACTTGGGGGTACGCGGCGGCGAGGAAGGCGGCGGTGCCGTCGTCGGAGCCGTTGTCGACGACGATGATTTCGCTTTGGGGAGGGAGGTCGGCGAGGACGCCGGGGAGGAGGCGGGCGACGAGATCCTTGCCGTTGCGGGTGGGGACGACGACGCTGATGCCGCCGGGTTTGGGTTGGGGGGCGGGGTCGGGGCGGCCGGAACGGAAGCGGCGGAGCTGGCGGGCGAACCATCCGGCGATGAGGGCGGCGCGGTAGGAGGCGGGGCGCTTCATGGCGCTGGGGTGGCGGAGCCGCCATGCCCAGGTGTAGGCTGTGCCGCCGGGGCGGAGTTGCCAGCGGAGGAAATTCTTGGCGCGCCAGAGGAAATGCCGTGCCATTACCGGCAATGAGCGCGGGCGCAGCATGAAATGATCGAGATTTTCGTTAAAAGCGATGAAGCGGAGAGGGGCGAGGCGGAGGGCCATCCAGCGCATGGGCCAATAGGGTGTATTGGGTTCGAGGACGGCGCCGGAGAGGCGGATGGAGGCTCCGCCGAGGGCGGCCTGGAGTCGGGCGAAGTTATCGGCGATGCTGCGCGTGGGATGGTAGGGGATCCATTTGCCGCGCGGCGGGGGGAATTCGGCGACGACGTAGAGGGGGATTTCTGGGAAGAGGGCTTCCATGCGCTCCAGGTAGGGAGCGATGAGGTGATCCTTGCAACTGACGAAGGCGACCTTGGCGGTCAAATCAGGTCTCGCCAGCTTTCGCGGATGGCCCCGCCTTCATGCTGCCGCCACATTTCGAGGGCTTGCAGGCAAAATGCCGTGGACACGGGATTGGCGTGGGGCGTGAGAGCGCCGTTGCGCCGTCCGAAACAGAAGCCGCCATCGAGGCGCGGGTCAGTGGATTCGAGCTGGAAAGCGCCCATGGCTGCCGCCTCTTCGGCGGCCTGCGCGGCGTCGAGCGGTACGGCTTGCTGGGCAGCGGCGAAGAGGCGGACGCGGAGGAGCTGGCCGTAGACATCGGAGCGGGCGAATTCGGGGGCGATGTCGCGGAGGTAGAAGGCGACTTTGGCGATGCCGTTGCGGAGGGCTTGGCGGCATTGGGGGCGGTCGGCGACGGAGAGAAGCGCCTCGAGGAAGTAGGAGTAGGCGTGGAGGCGGTCCATGACGCGGTGGCGTTCGGGAGTGCCGGGGAGGAAGTCCGCGTCGTTCGAGAGGGCGCGGTCGAGGGCCGTTTCGAACCAGGATTCGTAGCGGGCTTCGCCGGTGGCTTCCCAGAGTTGACGCCAGCCGAGCGCGGATTTGAGCTGGTAGCAGCCGGGGTTGTTGGACCAACTGCCGCCGTAGGGGAGGGGATGGAGGTTGGGGAGTTGGAGGATGGGGGCGTAGGCGCCGTTGTGTTCGTGGACTTGCGCCATGCGATCGCCACAGGCGGCGGCGGCTTGGAGGTACCGGTTGTCACCGGTGGCGCGGGAGAGGGCGAGGAGTCCGCGGACGATGATGCCGCCATCGAAGAAATAGACGCGGTTTTCTTCGGGGGACTGGGTGGGCGGCCACTCGAAGGGGAAGACCTGGCGTTCGGCGTCCCATGCCGAATCGGTGAGGAATCGTGCGGCGCGGATGGCGGCGTCGAGGTATTCCTGACGTCCGGTCTGCCGGTGGAGATAGACCAGGGCGCTGACGGCGTAGCCGGTGATTTCGGTGGAGATGCGGAGGTTGCGGCCGAGGTCGATGCGGTAGTAACGCGCGACACCGCCGTGCTCCTCCTGGATGCCGGAGTGGAGGAACCAGCGCCCGGCGCGTTCGAGAAACATAGGAAAGATCAAAGCAGTCTGAGTAGCGGCTGACAAATCTTGTATTGTAGCGTAACGCACTACCAGGCGGTTTTGAGGGCGCGGGCGATGATGGCCATGTTGCGCTCGGGCTCTTCGATGTTGCGGGGGTAGTAGTAGAAGATGAGGTGGTCGAGGGGGAGGGCGAGGACTTTGGGAAGGCCTTGTTCCATGGCGGGGAGCATTTTGGCGGGGAGGTTGTGGTTTTCGGCGAGCATGAGGGTTTTCTTGCTGTATTTGCGGGCGAGGGCGGTGATGCGTTCGCCTTTGCCGAGCAGGACTTTGCCTTTGCCGCTTTCCTGGTCTTCCTGTTTGGGGCCTTCGGACCATTGCTTTTCGGTGTCGATGTCCCAAGGGCGGCCGTCGCAGCCGAAGGTGTCGATGCCCTGGATTTGGGCGCAGATTTCCACTTGCTGGAGATTGTTGTGGGCCTGAACGAACATGGCGATTCGTTTGGCGGGGAATTTCTCGCGGACGAAGCGGCTGACGCGGCCGTAGAAATCGGCGGTGGCTTTCCAGTGCGCTTCGCGGGGGGCGTTGGGCGCAAGGTTCGAGAGGGCTGCTTTGCTGTAGTCGAGGCGGAAGCCTTTGGGCTCATCCCAAATCATGCCGTCGATAGGGAACTTGGTGAAGAGCGTGGTGAGGGACTGGCAGAAGAAATCGTAGGTGGCGGGGTGGTGAATGCTGCTGATGACGCCGGAGACGCGGGGGGATTGATAGACGGAGCCGTCCTGGTTGCGGATCCAGGTTTCCGGATGGAGGGTGGAGAAGAGGCTGGGGACTTTGGGGGCTCCGGCGGTGAGTCCGGCCCAGCGGGCGGGGGTGGCGATGACTCTGAGGTTGCGTTTGGCGGCCTCGTTGCAGACGATTTCGATGTTTTCGACGGCGGCGAAGAGGTCTTGTTCGAGGACGGCGAGAGTGAGATGGGTGCAGCCGGCATCGGCCATCCACTGGAGGTCTTCGCGGACGTGGCGCGGGACCAAGGTGTACATGTGGGCGCGGAAGTAGTGAGCGTTGACGATTTCGGGGCGGGGCGGCTTGGCGGGGAGTAGAGGGGTGGCGAGGAGTGGGAGGAAATGGCGGCGGCCGATGGAGCGGAAGTGGTGCTGCATGGCGGCTGACAAGTCTCGCATTGTAGCGTAACGGGTGAGGTTGAAGATCGACTTGCCGCCGAGTGCGAAATGGTCGAGGTGTCGGGGATAGGCTCCCCGCTAATCTGCTGAGGACTGGATCCCCGGGTTGAGGGATGCAACGCCTTCCAAGGTTGCGACATCGAGCAGAGCTTGATCCGCAACGACGAAGAGGTCAATGATGTCCTCGCGCCGGAGATCGATGGCCGTTGCCAATTGGAGAGCATCGAGGGTTCGAAGGCGGTGCAAGAAGCTGTGTTTTCCGATGAGGCGAGCGGCCCCTTCGAAGTGATCTCGGGTCAGGGCTATGACGTTCCAGTGTCCAGCCGCAATGTCGAGGAGCAGCCGAGATCGGAGCAGTCCTGCCGCCTCTTTTGAGACCTCTCGGGACCGGACTTTCGCCGCGAAAGCGGCTTGTGCCTCCACGAATCCGAGCACGGAGATGATGTTCTCCCCGCCATTCATCAGTTGAGAAACGACTGGTGTTCCGCCTCAGAATGGTAGTGCTTGACGAGCGCGCTCGTATCGTAGAAGACCCTTGCCAATCTTAGTAATCCCCGCGTTCTTCCAGCACCACATCCGACATGTTCCCGCTGATTGTTGCAAGAGCTGCCCGGACTTCGTCGAGGGTGGGGTGGCGTTCGATTGTGGCAACTTCCGCGCGAATTTCTTCGAGGAGGGCGTGATCCATCAACCGCTGCACAGAGGAGCCGGTGGCATCCGAGATTGTAATGCGGACCCGCTGCGACTCGCCAAGGGCGAGAGGCTCCAGGGGGCGAAGCAATCCGTTCTCGTAAATGGCGTCTAATTGCCGAATCATTTCGTTGTGGACCTAAGCTTATGTTACCTCGAAAAGTGCATCTTCCTGGCGAGGAGACCCGTAGACAAGGGCGGAGGTTCATCGCCAGCGTTGGCATTTGGGCTTTGAGGGTTCGATTTGTTCTGGGGGATCGGCGCGGTGGGCGCGGACCCAGGCGTCGAGTTGCGCCACGATGCGCGGGTTTTGGGCCGCGAGGTCGTTTTTCTCGCTGGGGTCGCGGGAGAGGTCGTGGCCGCGGCGGCGGGATTTTCCGGTGGCTTCGGCGGCGAAGGATGCACCGCCGATGTTGGCGGGAAGGAATTGGCGGGCGCCGGTGAAATCGGCGACGGGTTTGATGCGGCCGGTGTCGTTCCTGGCGAGGGCGTCGAGGATGACGTTGACGATGTTGGGGCGGCGGGTTTGGGGAAGGCGGTGGGGGCGAGGGTGTAGGAGTTAGAGGATGGCTGTGGCGTTGGGATGAGTTGCGGCGAGTGCCTGGTCCAACGTGGCCAGGAGGCCGCCGTGTTTGCGGGCCAGGGTGACGAGGTATGCATTCGTGACATGGCGGTAGCCGACGATGCCTTTCGTTGGCATGTCAAGGTAGGAGGCGTCGCCGGGCCAGAACTCATGCCGGGGGAGAGCGGAGATGGATGAGAGCAAGCGCTTGGCCGACTCGGCTGAGGCATCGACCCCGGTGCGGAGGTGGAATC
>CAYOBO010000014.1:71391-80855 GCA_964402295.1 uncultured Candidatus Solibacter sp.
ATCGCTGACCACTTGGGCAAGGCTGCGG
The DNA here is from genome assembly GCA_964402295.1 of uncultured Candidatus Solibacter sp. GTDB lineage: Bacteria > Acidobacteriota > Terriglobia > Bryobacterales > Bryobacteraceae > CADEFT01. Next base: position 71,420 of record CAYOBO010000014.1, read on the forward strand.
TTTTGGTCGCGGGCGATGGCTTTGGCGAGGTGGTAGGCTTCGTCGGAGATATCGAGGGTGGTGCGCACAAGAGCACAATAGCGTAAGCGCACAAGCGGAAGCCACAGGACATGAAGCCGTGGGCTGCCACCCAGCCATTCTGTTGCGGTATTCTTTCGTGTTGGAATCCGATCCGCCACCTGAACCCGTATCATCCGATGTGAGCGCTCCGGCAGCGATGGGTACGAGTGTGTGGCGGGAGAAGGACCGCCACTTGTTCCCATTGCTGGAGCGTTGCGCGCAGCAGGATCACGAAGCGTTCGCGGCGCTGTACGATCAGACGGCATCGCGGGTGCACTCGCTGGTCTCGCGCATCTTGGGCAACCCCGCCGATGCCGAGGAGGTGACGCTGGACGTGTATCTGCAAGCGTGGCGCGAGGCGCGCCGGTTCGATGCCAGCCGGGGGAGTGTGGGGGCGTGGTTGTTGACCATCGCGCGGAGCAGGGCGCTCGACCGGCTGCGTTCGCATGCCTCGCGCCAGAAGCGAGAGTCGGCGCCGGTCGATTTTGATCATCCTTCTCACGAGCCGTCGCCCGAGGTGCTCTCTTCGATGAGTGAGGAGCGGCGCACCGTGGCGGCGGCAATCGCGGCGTTGCCGGCCGAGCACCGGGAAGTGATCGAACTGGCCTATTTCCGGGGTTTGTCGCAGAGCGAAATGGCGGAGCGGTTGGACTTGCCGCTGGGAACGGTGAAGACGCGGGTGCGGCTGGGGATGATGCGTTTGCGGGATTTCATCGGCGAGGGGAGGGCATAGGGCATGGCGCATACGCATGACAAGGACGAGATGCGCTCCACCGCGGCGCTATATGCGGTGGGTGCTTTGTCCGCCGAGGAGGCCCGCGCGTTTGCAGAGCATATGACGGTGTGCGAGGAATGCCGGGAAGAGGCGCAATCGTTTGCATCGGCTGCGGGACTGCTGGCGGAAAGCCTGCCGGATGCGCCACCGCCGCCGGCGGTGCGGGACCGATTGTTGGGACGCGTGGCGAAGCCGGCGGCGGGGTCCGGGTTGCACGTGGTTCGCAGTGGCGAAGGGGAATGGAAGGCAACTCCGTTTCCGGGCGTTACGTATAAGACGCTCTATTACGATCGGGAAACGACGATGGTGACCAACCTGCTGCGCATGGAGCGGGGCTGCTATTATCCGGCGCACCGGCACACGGCCATGGAACAATGCCTGGTGTTGGAGGGCGATGTGCGGCAGGACGATGTAATCATGACGGCGGGGGATTACAGCCGGTTCGATGCGGACCGGATCCACAGCCGCATTTCCACGGAGAATGGGTGCCTGCTGCTGCTGATCTCGTCGGCGAGGGATGAATTGGCGGAGTGAACATGAACCGCGCCACGCGGGTATGTCACAATAGCAAGAGGCCGCTCGACTTATTCGGCGTTCCCAACGACACACATGGATTTTCTGGCGGGGATGAATCCCCAGCAAGCCGACGCCGTACGCCATTTGGACGGGCCATTGCTCATCCTGGCGGGCGCCGGCAGCGGCAAAACACGGGTGATCACCCACCGCATCGCCTATATGATCTGCGAGCGCGGTGTGCCGCCGTGGTCTATCCTGGCAGTGACCTTCACGAACAAGGCCGCCGAGGAGATGCGGAACCGGGTGAAGGCTCTGCTTTCGGGGAGCCGGATTACGGAAGCGCCGACGGTGGCGACGTTCCATTCGTTTTGCGTGCGGCTGCTGCGGCGGCACGGGGACCGGCTGGCGGACATCCGGCCGGGGTTTACGCGGAACTTCACCATCTACGATGACGATGACCAGGTGTCGACGCTGAAGTCGATTTACCGGCAGTTGGGGATGGAGGCGAAGAATCCGGAGCCGCGGGCGGCGCTGTCGATGATCAGCAAGGCGAAGAGCGATAAGGTTTCGCCGGATGAGATGAAGGCGCAGGCGACCGACCCGGTGGCGACGCGAGTGGCTGTGCTCTATGAGAATTACGAGGCGCGGCTGCGGGCGGCGAATGCGCTGGATTTCGACGATTTGCTGCTCGAATCGGTGCGGCTGCTACAGCACGATGCGGCGACCCGGCAGGCATGGAACGAGCGGATTCAGTACCTGATGATCGACGAGTATCAGGATACGAACCGGTCGCAGTATGAACTGATGCTGCTGCTCGGCGGCGTGCGCGGGAATGTGTGCGTGGTGGGCGACGAGGACCAGTCGATCTATAGCTGGCGCGGCGCCGATATCCGCAATATTCTCGATTTCGAGAAGGATTTCCCGCGGGCGAAGGTGGTGCGGCTGGAGCAGAACTACCGTTCGACGAAGCACATTCTGGAAGGCGCGGGCGCGGTGGTGGCGAATAATAAAGCCCGCAAGGGCAAGACGCTGTGGACCGCGGGGGCGAAGGGCGATTTGCTGACGGTGTACGAGGCGATGGATTCCGAAAATGAAGCGCTGTTCATCGCCGATACGATTGAGAAGCTCATTCAATCGGAGCCGGATACGCGGGTAGCGGTGCTGTATCGCACGAATTCGCAGTCGCGGCAGATTGAAGAGGCGCTGCGGCGGTACAAGCGCAAGTACGTGATCGTGGGCGGATTCAGTTTCTACCAGCGGGCGGAAATCAAGGATACGCTGGCGTATTTGCGAATGCTGCTGACGCCGACGGACAACATCAGCTTGCTGCGGGTGATTAATACGCCGGCGCGGGGAATCGGGAAGAGCACGATCGAGGCGCTGGAGCAGGCGGCGAACGAGCGGAAAATCAGCATGTGGGAATCGCTGGGTCACTTCGTGGAGGGCAACGAACTGGGCTCGCGGGCCACGGCAGCGCTCAAAGGGTTTCGCGATCTGATTCTGTATTTGCGCACGTTCACGGGCAAGCCGGTGGATGAACTGCTGGCGGCGGTGCTGGAACATTCCGGCTATCAGAAGATGCTGGAGATGGACCGCAGCGAGGAAGCGCAGACGCGGCTGGAGAATTTGAACGAGTTGTTGAACGCGGCGGCCGAGGCGGCAGAGCGCGGCGAAACGCTGTCGGATTTTCTGGATCATGCGGCGCTGGTATCCGATGCGGATTCGGTGGACGAGAAAGCGCAGGTATCGCTGCTGACGATTCACAACGCGAAGGGACTGGAGTTCCCGGTGGTGTTTCTGGCCGGGATGGAAGAGGGATTGTTTCCGCACCAGCGTTCGCGGGATTCCGAAGCCATGCTGGAGGAAGAGCGGCGGCTTTGCTACGTGGGAATGACGCGGGCGGAGAAGATGTTGTATTTGACCTGGGCGCGGATGCGGCGCAGGTGGGGGGGATCGCCGCCCGAGCCATCGATTGCGAGCCGCTTTTTACGGGAGATACCGCCGCACCTGGTGCACAAGATGGGAGGCAGCCCATCGGCGCGGGAAGTGGACTTGTTCAGCGAACAATACGAGGTTCGCCACACGGTACGGAAAAATCTCTACACTGGAAAGACGTACAACTCCGTGGAGAACGTCGCACAGTTTTTCAAAGACCGCAATTTGCCGGTGAATCTGGCAGGGATGGGCGCCGCGCCGCGCGCGCCGCAGCAGGCGGCACCGGTGCGGCCGCCGTCTCCGCAAGCGGGGAGGAAGCAGGCGCCGCAGGCGCAGAAACCGAAATCGAAGATCTCCGCCGGGGCGACCATCCGCCACCCGACATTGGGCAAGGGCACCATTGTGCGCATTGAAGGCGAAGGTCCCGAGGCCAAACTGACCGTGAGCTTTCCCGGCCATGGTTTGAAAAAAATAATCGCGAAATACGCAGGAATAACCGAATCAGCATGAACACGAAACACATCACCGACAAAAAGGAACGGAAAGAGGCCAAGCGCGCTGCCCGGAAGAAGGCGGCGCCGGCGGCGAAGCGGGCGGCGGGCGTGGCCCGAGGCTCGATGAAGAAGAAAGTGCCGAAGATGGCGAAGGGCCAGCGCAAGCGCTAGTTTTCCCACCTTTCCGATTGCCGCGCGGCGGGGAGTCTCTCCGCCGCGTTCCCAATTTCCATGGGCCAATATCTGCGCACCAAGTCGATCGACGACCTCATCGCGGCGAGCCAAGAGCCGGGCAAGCGGCTCAGCCGCACGCTGGGGCCGTGGAGTCTTGTGGCTTTGGGCATCGGCGCGGTGATCGGTTCGGGGATATTCATTCTGACGGGCACGGCGGCCGCCGGAGAAACGCTGAGCGTGCCGTCGATCATGAATGCGCCGGTGCTGGATCTGATCCGGCACGGGACGGATTCGGTGTCGACGATCGGGCGTCCGGGGGCGGGGCCGGGGATTGCGTTGTCGTTCACGTTGGTGGCGTTTGTATGCGCGCTGGCGGGGCTGTGCTACGCGGAACTGGCTTCGATGATTCCCATCGCGGGCGGGGCGTACACGTATTCGTACGCGACGATGGGCGAGATTGTGGCGTGGATCCTGGGGTGGGATCTGATTCTGGAGTATGCCGTATCGAACATGGCCGTGGCCGTGGGATTTTCGGCGTATTTCAACGACATTCTGGATTCGCTATTCGGATTTCATTTGCCGAAGGCGCTGTCGGAGCCGATGTTTGTGGGGGGCGAGGCGACGGGCTCGATTTTCAATCTGCCGGCATTCTTGATCTTGATGGGGCTGACGGCGCTGCTGGTGCGGGGCGTGCAGGAATCGACGCGGGCGAACAATCTCATGGTGGCGGTGAAGATCGCCGCGATTCTGCTGTTTGTGTTCGCGGCGTCGAAGTCAGTGAAAACGGAGAATTGGACTCCGTTTTTTCCGAACGGATTCAGCGGAGTGCTGACGGGCGGGGCGATCGTATTTTTCACTTATATCGGATTCGATTCGGTGTCGACGGCCGCGGAAGAGTGCCGGCGGCCGCAACGGGACCTGCCGTTTGGGATTATCGTCAGCCTGGCGATTTGCACCATTCTGTATGTATCGGTGTCGCTGGTGTTGACGGGGGTGATGCATTGGAAGACGCTGAACAATCCGGCTCCGGTGGCGAAGGCGCTCGAATATATCGGCATGGATAACATCCGGGCGCTGGTGACGACGGGCGCGTTGGGCGGGATGCTGAGTTCGCTGCTGGTGTTTCAATACGGGCAGGCGCGGGTCTGGTTTGCGATGTCGCGCGACGGGCTGCTGCCGGCGTATTTTTCGAAAGTGCATCCGAAGTATCAGACGCCGCATATCAGCACGTGGATTGCCGGGTTTGCGGTGGGTCTGCCGGCGGGGATTTGGGATATCGCGACGTTCGCCGATTTGAGCAATATCGGGACGCTGTTTGCGTTCGCGACGGTGTCGGCCGGCGTGCTGGTGCTGCGCAAGAAGCAGCCGGAGCGGCCGCGCGGGTTTCGCGTTCCGCTGGTGCCGCTGGTGCCGATTTTGTCGATTTTCTTTTGTTTTGTTCTGATGCTGAGCCTGCCGTTGCAGACGTGGGTCTGGTTTTTCTGCTGGCTGATCATCGGACTGTTCTTATACAATCTGTACGGCCGCAAGCACAGCCTGCTGGCTCAGAAAAACTGATTCCGTTTGGAAATGGAGCTCCCATGTTGCGTGACAAATTGAAGGGTGTTGTCGGATTTCCCATTACCCCATTTAAGAAAGAAGACCTGTCGATCGATCTGGAGGCGTTGGAGTGCAACGTGCTGGAGATGATCAAGCACCCGTTCTGTTCGCTGGTGGCGGCAGGGGGAACGGGCGAGATGTATTCGATGACGCCGGGCGAGAACGTGGAAGTGGTGCGCCGCACGGTGGCGGTGACGAATGGAAAGATGCCGGTGATCGGCGGCGTTGGATTCAACGGGCGGATTGCGGCGGAGATGGCTCGGGAGATGGAGAAGGCGGGCGCGGATGCGCTGCTGGTGATGCCGCCGTATTACACGAATGCTCCGGCCGAGGGGTTGTACGATTACTACGCGGAGGTGGGCCGGGCGACGGGGTTGCCGCTGGCGATCTACAGCCGCGATTGGGCGGTGTTCACTCCGGACATGGTGGCGCGGTTGGCGGATAAGGTTCCGACGTTGCAGATCTGGAAAGACGGGCAGGGCGATGCGCGGCGGTATCAGAAGATCATGTCGAAGCTGGGCAACCGGCTGGCGTGGCTGGGCGGGCTGGGCGACGATTGCATCACGCCGTACTTCTCGATTGGGGTGCAGGGGTACACGTCGTCGATTTCGAACGTTGCGCCACGGTTGTCGCTGAAGATGGCGGAGTTGGGGATCGCGCAGGATTTCGTGAGCCTGAATCAACTGGTGAACCGGTTCGTGCATCCGCTGTATGCGCTGCGCGAACGCAAGCGCGGCTACGAAGTGTCGATCATGAAGACGATGATGGATCTGATCGGGCTGAAGGGCGGGCCGGTGCGTCCACCGCTCGAAAACAATACGGCGGAAGAGACCGAGATGACGAAGAAAATCGTCGAGCTTTACAAGGAATGGCTGTAAGCGCATTATGCTGAGTCCGACGATTTTCCGCGAGTACGACATCCGCGGCGTGGCCGATGTCGATTTGCCTTCCGCAGGCATTGCGTTGCTGGGCCGTGCGATCGGGACGTATTTCCGGCGCAACGGGGAGAAGCAGATCCACATCGGCCGCGATTGCCGGCTGAGCGGTGAGCGGCTGCGCGATGCGATGGTGGCGGGGTTGCTATCGACGGGGCTGGATGTGACGGATATCGGCATTGTGCCGACTCCGCTGCTGTATTATTCGGTGTTCCACCTGCACGCCTCCGGCGGCGTGATGATCACCGGGAGCCACAATCCATCGGATTACAACGGCTTCAAGGTGATGCACGGGAAGAGCACGATTTACGGGGAAGCGATCCAGCATCTGCGGCGGCTGATGGAGGCCGGCGATTTCGAGCAGGGGACCGGTACGCTGCGGACGGCGGATGTGATGCCGGCCTATGTCGATGAGGTGGCGTCGCAGTTTGCCTTTCCGCGGCGCGTGAAGGTGGTGCTGGATGCGGGGAACGGGACGGCGGGTCCGACGCTGCACGCATTGTTTCAGAAATTGAACGTGGATCCGGTGGAATTGTATTTCGAAATGGATGGGAATTTTCCGAATCACCATCCGGACCCGACGGTGGAGAAGAATCTGGAGCATTGCAAAGCGGCCGTGGTGGAACATGGGGCAGAGCTTGGGATCGCCTTCGATGGGGATTCGGACCGCATCGGGGCGGTGGATGAGACAGGCACGGTCGTGTGGGGCGATCAACTGATGCTGATCTACGCGCGGGAGATTCTGACGCGGAAGCCGGGGGCGACGTTTATCGGCGAAGTGAAGTGCTCGCAGGTGATGTACGACGAGTTGCGGAAGCTGGGCGGCAACGCGATTATGTACAAGACCGGGCATTCGCTGATCAAGGCGAAGATGAAGGAAGAGCACGCGGAACTGGCGGGTGAGATGAGCGGGCACATGTTTTTCGCGGACCGCTACTACGGCTTTGACGATGCGCTGTACGCGGCCTGCCGGCTGATTGAAATTGTGGCGGCGTCGGGCAAGCCGTTGTCGGCGCAACTGGCGGGGTTGCCGAAGATGGTGGCGACGCCGGAGATCCGCCACGATTGTCCGGAGGAAAAGAAATTCGAGATTGTGTCGAAAGTGGCGGCGCATTTCCGGGCGCGGCGTCCGGTGATTGAGGTGGATGGGGTGCGTGTGCTGTTTGAGAAGGGGTGGGGGCTGGTGCGGGCGTCGAACACGCAACCGATATTGGTGCTGCGGTTTGAGGCGGAGAATGAAGAGTTATTGCGGGCGTATCAGGCGGAGGTGGAGGAAGCGGTAGCGGCGGCGGAGTAGGCTCTTGCGGCCGCTTACAGGAAGTCGATGGGGCGGCCCTTGAGTTTGCCTGCGCCGCTGCGGGTGAGCATGCGGCGGCGGTCGAGGTCGAGATCTTCTTCGTGCTCGCAGCGGGAGACGATTTCGGGATAAGACAGGCCGGTATCGCCGAATTTCTTCATCCAGTCGAGGGTTTGCCGGTGAAGGTCGTCGCGTAGTTTGCGGTACGCGGGATTGTGGAAGAGATTGTTCTTTTCGAGAGGATCGGTGTCGCGGTCGTAGAGGCGGTTGTGCGATTCGGGATCGCGGCCGGGATTGCGGTTCCACCAATTGGGCGCCGGCGAGGGTACGGCATAGCCGTAGGTGTAGCGCGGCGTGTAGAGGCCGCGCCAATCGTGGACCATGAGGAAGAGCGGGAGCGATTCGGCGATGACGTCTTTTCCGGATCGGATGGCCGGGGCGAGGTTGCGGCCGTGGCAGGTGTCCGGCGGGGCGATGTCGAGCAGGGAGAGCAGGGTGGGCATGAGGTCGAGCGCGCCGATGGGCATTTCCGAGACGCGCGGTTGGAGTAGCTTGGGCCAGCGCACGACCAAGGGTACGTGCATGGATTCGTTTTCGACCCGGCCTTTGTTGCCGGGCAGGCCATGGGACATGAGCAAATCGCCGTGATCGGAGGTGAAGACGAGGATGGTGTTTTCGGCGAGACCGAGTTCGTCGATTTTCTTCATGATCCAACCGACGCAGGTGTCGACGCTGGTGCACATGGCCATGTGGCCGCGATAGGCCTCGCGGCGTTCGGGGGTGTCCTGGCAGTTGCCGCGGAGTTTGATGGCGGCCGGGTCGTAGACCGAGGCGAGATCGGCGGGGACGGGATATTTTTCGGCGCCCTGCCAGTTGTGCGGTGGATGCCAGGAGAGGAAGAGCGCGAAGGGCTCGTTCGGTTTGGCTTTGTCGAGAAAGCGCATGGCCTGGCGGGTTTGGGCATATGGCTCCCAATCGCCGTAGAGCTGCCGCTGACCTTTCTCATCCCAATAGTAGGCGCGCTCTTTATCGAATAGAGTGGTGCAGTTGTTGGTGAGGAATTCACCGTCGAAGCCGTAGCGGTAGGGGCCGGCGGGGATGGGGCGGACACGGTCGCCTCCATAGAGATGCCATTTGCCGAAATAGCCGAGGCGATAGCCGGCGTCGCGCAGGACTTCGCCGAGATATTTGCCGTTGCCGGGGACGATCTGGAGATCGTTGCCGAGGGCGCCGGACCAGAGCGGGTGCTGGCCGGTGAAGAGCAGGCCGCGGAATGGAGTGCAGACGGGAGCATTCGAAATACAGCGGGTGAAGCGCACGCCCTGGGTGGCGAGGCGATCGATGTTCGGGGTCTGGATCTGCGAGTTGCCGTAGCAGCCCGCCATGTCGTAGGACTGCTGATCGCTGAAGAGGAAAACGAGATTGGGGCGGTTGCTGTTCTGCTGTGCCTGAGCGGGAAGGGCGGCGGCCGCGGTGAGGAATTGGCGGCGGGAGAGGGTTTGCGGATCGGTCATGCTTGGGGGTCCGGTGACAGACATCATGATGCGCGGATGGTGGGGGTGTCAAGGAGGGCACGGTGAAGTGTTATACATGGGTCACATGGTGCGTCCTGAAAGACGCGTTCTTCTCGCGGGTGAAAGTCCCGTCCGGG
>CAYOBO010000015.1:0-78265 GCA_964402295.1 uncultured Candidatus Solibacter sp.
CGATCGGCAATGCCGTGTTCTCGAACTACTCCGGGCTGCGCATCACCAACAACGTCCGCCCGGCGGGAGCATCGGCGCCGCTCGGACAATACTTCGGCGAGTTCAACGCGGCCCGCGATCCGCGCATCGTTCAGGTGGCCATGAAAGTCTACTTCTAACCGCCGCACCGGCGGCGGAACAGGCTGAGCGTCAACAGCGCCGCGCCGGCGAGGGCGAGCGTGGCAGGCTCGGGCACGGCCGGGTCGCCGGAGACGCGAATCCGGAAATTCGAGGTTGTGAAGTCCGCGAAGTTGCTGGCGGGCGCATAGAGCGCCGCCGGCGCGCGGCCGAAGTTGCCTGTCAGCGATACCCCCGGCGCGGTGTCGACAACATTGCCGAGCCCCATGCCCACAAGATGCGTGCTGTTTCCCGTTGGCGTTTCGACGACGAGGTAATAGGTTCCGGCATCCAGAGTCAAGCCCGAGAAGATGAGTTGAAACGGCACGTTCACGATACTGGCGAGCACCGGGAAATGGATCGTCTTGGCCTGTAGCTGATCTGCGATGGTGGCGCCGGTTCCGATGCTTCGCATCAGGAATGCGTTTCCCGCGGGGTAAGTGCCCGTCGCGCCGATGGCGGCTTCGATGCCGACATTCGTATAGGTCTGGTCGAGTGTGAACCCGCTGGCGTATGCCGCGTTGGCGCCGATCGGCGCCGAAACGAAGACAGAGGGGCCTTCGGGTTGCACCTCAAGCAACGTGCCGGCATAGGCGGAGACCGCCAACAGAGCGCTCAGGAATGTCTTGTTCCAGTACATTGTGTTCCTCCTGAAAGCTCAGGCGGAAGACTTGCACCGGATCGATCAAATTCGTTACTCGACGTTACTCGACCTCGCGGGGAGCTGTGTAGCCGGCCTTGGCGATGATCTGGTACTTGATCGGCTTGCCCTTCTCGTCGGTGATCTTCAGCGGCTCATTGGTGGCCGGATTGACCAGCTCCACCTTCAGCTTGCGGAACTTTCCGTCGCGCGCCTGATTGGTTGGGGTGTAGGTGAGCACATACTGATTGCGCAATGCGTCATGGATGGCGCGAAAGATGGCGGGGAACTCGCCGTAGAAGCGGGGCAGGAACGCCATGCCTCCGGTTTCCTTGGCGAAGGTGCGGAGGTTGTTATCGGCTTGCAGGAAGTCGAGCCGGGCGATGGGGCCGAGGAAACCGCGGGCGTCGAGATACTCGCGGAGCGCCTGCATGAGGCCGAGGGCGTAGATCGGTACGCCGGCATTCTGGAGCGCCCGGCGCGTCTTATCGAAGGTGAGTTTGCTGAACGTGTCGACGCCGGAGGAGATGAGAACGATCGCCTTGCGGCCTTCGATTTCCGACATGCGTTCGGCGGTATCCACCAGCGCGTCAAAGAGGTTCGATTCCGAATAGGCGGCGATGCGCAGCCGCTGCAAAGCTTCCTGCGTCTGGCGGCGGTCGGTGGTGAAGTCCGAGAGAATCTCGGGGCGCAGGTCGTAGGCTACGATGGCGACGTAGTCTTCGGGCTTGAGCGTCTCGACAAAGCCATAGGCGGCCATCAACGTTTGATACCAGGGCTCGCTCCAATATTGCTGGTAGAGGTTACTGAACTCGATGACCATGGCGACGGTCATCGGGGCCTCGCCCATGCTGAAGCCCGTGACCTTCTGTGGCACGTTGTCTTCGAGGACGCGGAAGTTGCCGCCGGGGATCTTGGGGATGAAGCGGCCTTTGTTGTCGATGACGGCGACATCCACGCTGACCGTGGTGGCGTCGCTGCGGAAGGTGGCGAGGCCTTCGGGGAGTTTCTGCTCCCCTTCCTTCTTCATGGTGCGGGAGGGGATCTTCGGAAGCTCGGCTTCCTCGCCGGCTGCCGTGCCGCCCTTCTTGCGCGGACGCGCCACGGTTTCCGAAGATTCCTTCTTCGGGCCCTGTGCATCGGCGGTGGCCAGAAAGCCCGCCACCACGCAGGCGACAGGGATCACCAAGTATCGTTTCCAATGGAGCATTCAATCCACCCTCTCGCCAAGACTATACCACCTATTGGCGGCAGCCTCACCCTTTATAAGAGACGCACCGGACGAGATGGGGTTACGTTGGACCTAGCTGTCATGACTGGGGAAAGCCCGCCTCAGTAGGAATCTTGCTCTCGGCGGAGGGGCGCAGGGCGAACATGCATTGATAGCCGAGAAGGCCGGGCATGAGCTTCGTGGCCACGCGCAGGGCGAGGTTCGCCAGCTTCATGAGCGGATTGTGGGCGGAGATGCCGAGCGCCAGTTCCACGGGCATGACGGTCATGGTTTCGCGCACGATCTCAAAACCGGCCTCACGGATCATGCGGCGGGCAGTCTTGCGGGTGAAGAAGCGCAGGTGCGTACGGTCGAGGATGCCCCGTTCGGTGTATTCGAAGCGGCCGAGCAAAAGGCTAAGGCGCACAGTGATGTTCGCCACGTTGGGGAGAGACAGAATCACCTGGCCTTTGTCGGTGAGCAGCGAGCGGCATTGCTTGAGGATACGCTCGGGTTGCGGGAGATGCTCGATGATGTCCATCAGCAGCACCTTGTCGAAGCGCTTCTCTTCGAGTTGGGGGATGACGGCGCCGAGTCCTTCGCTCAAGTCGGCGCGCACGTACTGGCGCATGGCATCGAGGCGTTTCGGCTTCTCGACCATGTCGATGCCACTGACTTCGTTGCCGGCGCCGGCGATGTCGGCGGCCTGGAAGCCTTCGCCACAGCCGACATCGAGCACGCGCTGGTGCGAACCGACCCAGCGGCGGAGGTAATAGTGGCTGGAATAGCGGCTTTCCTTGACGGGGTAGTGGGTCCAATATTCGGCGAACTCGGGGAACTTTTCGAGCGATTGGACGGTGCGCTTGTAGCGCAGCACGGCCTTGGTCACGTCCTTGGCATAGCGCAGGCCGTTGACGTAGCAGATCTCTTCGCCGTAGTAGGTGGGGATGGGCACCTCCGTAATGCGGAAGCCTTGATGGTGGAGCTTGATGATGATTTCCGTGTCGAAGTGGAAGTCATCGGTCATGTGGGTGAAGTCGATCTGGCGCAGGGCGTGCAGGTTGTAGGCGCGGTAGCCGCTGTGAAACTCGGTGAGGTGCATGCCGAGGGCGCGGTTTTCCATCGTGGTGAGGATGCGGTTGCCAACGTATTTATATAGGGGCATGCCGCCTTTGAGCGGGCCGCCGTAGTCGCTCATCATGCGCGAGCCGAAGACGGCATCGGCTTGTCCTGTGACGATGGGGTGATAGAGATGCGAGAGGATTTCCGGGGCGTACTGGCCGTCGCCATGCAGCAGGACGACGGCATCGAAACCGTTGTCCATGAAGTAGCGGTAGCCGGCTTTCTGGTTGCCGCCATAGCCGAGGTTCTTCGCGTGGCGGACGACGTGGATCTTGTCGTTCTGGGCGACGGACTTGTAGCCGAGGGCGAGTTCGTAGGTGGAATCCTGGCTGGCGTCATCGAGGATGGCGACTTCGGCCACGTTGTCCCATGCATCGGGCGGGATGCGGTTGAGCACCTTGGCGAGGGTGGTCACGGCATTATAAGTAACGACGAGGATGCCGATCTTCTTGCCGTGATTGAGGGCGCGAGGATCGGGACCGGCAATGGGGGCTGCCATCATACCCGCCTTCTTTGCTGCCGCCGCTGACATGGAGAGTTTTCATTTTAGCAGAATGGATTTTTTGCACCGGGGAGATGTTCGCGGGCATCCTCAGAAATGGTGCTTTACCTCTCTTATTTTCTTGCGCTTGGATTGTGCCTGCACGCTCAGGATACAGGCGGTGTGGGCTCGTTGCAGGGCAAGGTGACGGATGCCGCGGGGCAACCGCGTCCGGGCGCCGAGGTGTGCTTGGCGGGCACGGGGCGCTGTGTCACGGCCGATGAGAATGCGCAGTTCCGTTTCACGGAGGTGCGCGCGGGCGAGTACCGGATTGAGGTTTCCGTGCCGGGCCAGCCGAAGGTCACGAGCGGAGTCATCGTGGTGCACGCCGGCTTGGAAGGAAGCATCGAGGTGACGCTGCCCGAGATCGGCGGGACGCAGCAATCGGTTACGGTGACCGAATCCGCGTTTGTGGCTCCCGAGGAGATCAAGAGCAGCAGCTTTCTGGTGCAGCCGGTGGAGATCTCGAAGAGCGCGGGGGCGTTGCAGGATGTGGCTCGCTATGTGCAGACGCTGCCGGGAGTGGCGATCGGCTCGGATGACTTCCGCAACGACATTATCGTGCGCGGGGGGAGTCCGCTGGAGAACCTGTTCGTGGTGGACAACATCGAGATACCGAACATCAACTCGTTTGCGAACTTCGCATCGGCGGGCGGGACGGTGAGCATACTGGATGCGGGGCTGATTCAGGATGTGACGTTTCTGACGGGCGGGTATCCGGCTCCATACATCAACCGCGTATCGAGCGTGTTGCAGGTGGCGCAGCGCGAAGGAAGCCGGGAGAAGTTCGGCGGCCGGGCGACGTTGGGATTCGCCGGTGCAGGCACGATTCTGGAAGGGCCGATCAAGAAAGACAAGGGGTCGTGGATTGTGTCGGCGCGGCGGAGCTTTCTGGACCTGTTCACCAACGATGTGGGTTTCGGCGGAGTGCCGGTGCTGTATACGTTCAACGCCAAGGCGCTGTACGACCTGACCCCACGGGATCGGATATGGGGTGTGACGATATCGGGTGTGGACAAAATCCGGCTGGGAGCGACCGAGGACAGCGATCCGGAGGAAGAGATCAGCAACTTCGACATCCGCTACAACGGGTGGCGCAGCGCGACGGGGTTCAACTGGCAGCGGCTGTTCGGGACCCGGGGCGTGGGTCTGCTGGGGGTGACGCATAGCGAGGCACGGCTGACGACGTCGGTGCGGGACCTGATTCGGAGCGGCCGGCCGCTGGATGGGACGCCGGTGGATGAGCTGCTGGCGGCAAGCCCGCAGGTGTATCGCGACGATTCGCGGGAAGGGGAGAGCACGATCAAGTACGACCTGACGGCCTATGCTCCGATGTTGGACAAGATTCAGGCGGGGGGGAGCTACAAGATCTTTCAGATCCGGTACGATTCGGCTTCGCCATTCGGGAACGATAGTCCCTATTCGCGGCAGCCGGGGTTGAATGCGTTCCGCTTGAACCGCGAGTTCCGAGCCTATCAGCAGGGTGCGTATTTCCAGGCGACGCGCGGGTTGACCAAGAAGTGGAACCTGACGTGGGGCGGGCGGTTTGACCGCTATCCGTTCATTGGGCATTCGCGCTTCAGCCCGCGGGTGGGGTTGAGCTACCGCATTACGGATAAGCTGTCGTGGCGGTCGACGTATGGGACGTATTATCAGCAACCGTTTTTCCTGTTCCTTTCCGCGTTCGATGAGAATCGCGGTTTGACGCCGTTTCGGGCGGATCACTGGGTGACCGGATTCACCTATGTTGCGAGCAGTACGCTCCGATTCACGGTGGAAGGCTATGCGAAGGACTACAAGGACTACCCGGTGGCCTTGCAGTTTCCTTCGCTCTCGCTGGCAAACCTGGGCGATACGTTTAACGTGCGCGACACGCTGTTCCCCCTGGCCAGCGCCGGGCGGGGGCGTGTGCGCGGCGTGGAGTTCTTCGTGGAGAAGAAGTTCTCCGAGCGGTGGTTTGGACAGTCGAACTTCTCGGTTTCGCGGACGCGGCATGCGGCGCTCGATGGCGTCTACCGGCCGGGGAGCTTCGACTATCCGTTCATCTTCAATGCCGTCGGCGGGTACCGGTTGACGCGGAAGTGGGAACTATCCACGCGCCTGGCGTACCTGGGCGGACGGCCATACACGCCGTTCGATGCGGCGGAGTCGACGGCGCAGCGGCGGGGCATCTTCGATTTATCGCGCGTGAACGGGGAGCGGGCCCGGGATTATGTTCGGGTGGATTTGCGGGTAGACCGTACGTTCACCGTGCGCGACAAGCCGCTGCTGGTGTTCCTCGGCGTGCAGAATGTACTGAACCGGAAGAATTTCGCTGGTTATACGTGGAATCGCCGGTTGAATGCCGAGCAGTTCAATGAACAATTGGGGGCGTTTCCGCTGATCGGGATGGAGTGGCGGTTTTAGGCCGCCTTTCCGAGCACCGGCGGGGCGTTGCGGCCGCAGCAACGCTTGTATTTGTTGCCGCTGCCGCAGGGGCAGAGGGCGTTGCGCGGGGTTTGGGGTTGGGCTGCTTCGACGGATTCATCAGCCGGTTCATCAGTCGGTGAAAGTGATGAATTGTGATGAATTTCGTGTGCCGCCTCGGTGCGGACGTCTCTGGGGGCGGCGGATTTTGGGGTGGATGCGGCGAATTTGATGATGGACATGGCGGTGCGAAGGCGCAGAGCCGGCGGGGCGGACTCATCGTAGAGGATGTGGCGGAGGATGGCGATGGAGGGGGCGGCGAGCGCATCCATCTGCTCGCGGACGGCTTCGATGCGGGCTTGTTTGAGGGCGTCGAGCATTTCGCGGAATTCGGGGATGGTACGGCACCAGTGGTGGACGGTGGTGCGATGAATGCCGGCGGCATCGGCGGCCGCGGTGACGCTCAGGCCGGAGGACAGGGCCTGGAGGACGTCAAGCTGCTTGGGGGTGAGGGACTGCATGGCTGACTCCTGATGAGCAGTCTATCACATTTCTTCCGATTTTGTGCAAAATATTTTTGATTTTCACATCATTTCAGGATTAGACTCCATCGCCGGGGGCGGCGATTCTGGGGAAATAGGTGACGGCCGCACCGGAACTGGTGAACTCCACGGTGATGGATACCGTGCCGGCGGTGGAGGCGGGGATGGTGGGGAGGACCACAAAGGGGCTTCCGGCGGGAGCGAAACAGGTGGTGCTTCCGGCCGGTTGGAACACGGCGACGCCAGCGGGGAGTTGGGTGAACACGAGGCGTGCTCCGGCGCCGATGGGAACCGGCGCCAGGGAGCGCAAGGTGACGCTCTGGCGGAAACGGCCGGTGGCGAAATCGAAGATGACGTTGCCCTGGATGACTTGCACGAGGCCGGTGACGTCGGGGGCGCAGAGTTCGGTCACACGGCGGATGACGGTCTGCGTTCCGAGGAACGCGGTGAGTTGCGAATCGACGGCCACGGAACCGTTCTTTTCGACCGTGTGCGAGAGGATCTGGACGACGCGGGTGGCGGCTCGCAGACGAAGGTATGTGCCGGTTCCCGGACCGCCGGCGTTGTCGAAGGGATTGACGGCTGTGAAGGATCCCGAGGATCTGTCGGCGATATGCAATCCGCCTTTGGCGTCGCGCTGAATGGATTGCAGGTGAGTCGGAGGGAACACACCGCTGGTGGTTACTTGAATGCCGTAGACATTGGAAAAAACAAGCGATCCGCCGTTGGCGGACAGGCAAGTCACTACGAGGTCGACGGGTCCGAGAAACGCATTCAACGGAGTATTTGTTCCGGCGGGGGCCAATTTGGGGTAATTGGAGGATTTCGTGTGTCCCGCGGCGCAGACCGCACCACCGGAGTCGAGAGTCAACGATTCGAGTTTGTCGTCGGCGCTTCCTCCGACGAAGGTGGAGTACACGAGGGATTGCGAGCCGACGGCGGCGGGGTTGAACTTGGCGATGAAGCCATCGATGCCGCCTCCGGGTTGGGATTGAAAGGGCGCGGCTCCATTGGCGCCTTGAACGGGAAACTCGCCGGAGCCTGTTTTGACGTGGCCGGCGATATAGGCGAAGCCGCTGGAGTCGACAGCCAAGCCCATCGCTCTGGAGAACTTGTCCCCGATGTTGGCGGTAGGGTGCAGACATGTCGAGTAGGTAATGTCTGTTCCGTCGGCGCGGAGGACGGTGAAGAATGCGTTTGAGGGGAAGGTTCCGCAACCCTGGAATTCATTTCTGGTGGGAAAGAAATTCGACTGGGTTTCTCCCGCGGCATACACGGTGCCGTTCGGGCCGAAGGCTACGCGGGTAATGTTGTCGCGGTCGCCCGCACCCAAATAGGTGGCCCATCGTAGTGTGCCGTTGGGATTGAGGCGGATGACAAAGCCGTCGGCGCGCTTCATTTCGAGGATGCAATCCACGGCGCCAAGCCAGGTGAAACAGGTGCGGACATCTTTGTTTGGCTGAAAGACGTTCGCGCTGGTGGGAAGATCTCTGCCATCGGTCATGCCTCCGACGACGACTCCGCCGTCGGCGTCGACGGCGATGGACTGGAGGAGTTCGTCCTCGGCGTTGGTGACGGTGTGAAACTGGTATACCAGTACGCCCTGGCTGTCGAACTTGGCCACGTCGATGGTGTCGCCTGCATAGACGCTGCCCTGTGCATCGACGGCTACTTCGAGCGGTTCGTCCATTCCCACTGCTCCGACGTTGCCGAATTCGGTGAGAATGGGATCGATGATGAGATCTTTGGCACGGTTGTAATCGCCCAAGGCAAGGGAGACTTCGCCGTTATCGGAAACGACGTAGCGGGCTTCGACCTTGTCAAAGCGTTGGGCGGCCTGTTGAAAGGCGAGGGGCGCTTTCTGACGCCACTGGCGCCCGTTGACGTCGACGGTGAGCGAGCCGTCCGCGGCGATGCGCACTTTCGCTCCATCGAAGCGGAAGCGGATCTGCGAGGGATCGGCTCCGGCGTGAACGACGAAGTCATATTCGAGATTGGACTGCGAGCCGTAGTAGACGGCGTCGATGCCCCGGTAGATGCCGTTCTGGCGCACTTCGCCGAACATGGGGAGGTTTTCGGCGCGGGCGTTGCCGCGGTAGAGGTGATACTTTGCTTGCTGCGGTTTCGCGGCCACGATCGACGGCTTCCTCGCACCCACATATCGCAGTTGCGCGGCGTCTTTTCCTTTGCGGATTACAGCGCCCTCGGCGGTGATCTCGAGGCGATAGCCGAGCGCGCTCGACTGATAGACGGCCTGCGGTGAAGCCTGGCCGCGATTCTCGACAAACGCCACCGGCGCGTGCTGCACCTGCGGGGGCAAAGAAGCTGTCGTCATGGGCATGGAGATTCTCCTCTAGCGAACCTTACGGTAGGCGGCCAGGGCGGCGAGTCCGAGGCCGAGCAGGGCGGTGGTGGCCGGTTCGGGGACGTTGCCGGATTCGGGGAAGGGATCGCTCAAGGTGACGGTCATGCCACGGCCGTCGGTGAAGGTGGTGAAGGAGATGCCGTTCTGGCCGATGGGGCCGGAGAGGAAGAGATTCGTTCCGCCGGGGGCGGTGCTGCTCAGGGGATTGCCGTTGAGGAGGATGTTGAAGCCGAAGAAATCGCCGGGTCCGGGTGCGGTGAAGTTTTCGGAGATGTCGAGGTTGAAGGTGACGGAGGCGACGCCGCTGGGGGTGAAGTTGATGCGGGCGGTGTTGGGGTTGGATGTGTCGCCCATGGTGATGCCGCCAGCGACGGAGCCGGAGGCATCGCCCTGGAAGACGGGGGCGCCGTCGACGGAGGCGCTGGAGAAGGTGAAGTTATTGAGGACGGCCTGATTGGCGGCCGGGTTGGCGTTGGTCAATTGAAACAACAGGGCGAGGGCGTCGCCGTTGTGGTTGGGCACGCTGACGGTGACCCCGAATTGCGCGGCGGAGAGAGAGCCGGCGAGCAAGAAGAACGGCAGGATGGCCGTTGCGAGGGTACTGCGGGACTGCATGATGGTGGAATCCTCCTGATTTGCCGCCTTTGGGCAGGCGGTCCCTGAGAAGTGCGGGATGGGGGGGATTTGTATCAGGAAAATTTGACGGCATGGCGTTTGGCTGGAGCGTGCGCGAAATGTGTGCAGCACCAAGTTCGGCGAATGATACCCTAATGAAATCTGATTGACCTGGAAATGGTCTGGCTACGCTTTGATATAGGGGGGCGCGTGAAATTCTGGCACTGGTGGATGCGGTCAACCGCTGCGCTGATCCTGTTGTTGATCCTCTTGTTCGCGACTTGGGTGAACGTCAGTGAGGAACCGCGCCCCGACGGCTTCTCCATGAGCACCGATACGCGACTGTGGGCGCGCCGGCCAATCATTCTCAACCGCATCGGTCTGCTCCCGGAAATCGAAAAGATAAACGCCGTTGGGTTTGACGGTGACATCCTCCTTGCCGGCGATCGCTCATCTGTGTACAGGCTCTATGCGGACTTCCGCGAGGTATCGCCCCAGAATGAGACCGGCACAGCGGGTGTTCCCAAGAGAAACGCCGAGGCTTTCGTGTATTTGTACCCACAATCTGCAATTGGAAAATCGGGCTATCGCTATGGGGGTGACTATGAATTGAGTTCCAGTTTGCCGCAAGAGGCAAGGTGCAAAGACACAAGGTATCGGCTGGAAGGAAAGGACGTACGTGTCTTTTCCAGCAAGGATGGCGAGGGAGAACTGCAGCAAGTTGGGAATGCTGGGGAAGTCGGTTGGCGGGCGATCTATGGCGTCAACATTGGCGGTCAATGCCGTGTGGTTCTGATCGGAGATAAGGGGACGGTACGCGAGCATGTCGAGGGGGGTGAAGGCTGGAGAAAACCGTACCAATCCGCGACATGCAAGGAATCCGAAGAGGAAGCCAGAAAGGAAACCACCTGGACAATTCAGGAAAATGTGGACACCGGTGTAATCACGAAAAAAATTGGAGACCAGAAGAGTGACGTTCAGTTGCCAATGCGCGGGCGGTGGAAAGCCATAGGAGTTTGGCCGTGGATGGATGGCACCACGTGCACGGGCGTTCTTGTCGGCGAAAAGGGAGAAGTGCTGCTCTACAATCCAGCCAGAACGAAAGCGGATGTTTGGATCGACGTGACGCGCGGTGGTCGGCAGTTCGATAAGAGGCCCAACTGGTTGCCGGCGTGGTTACCGGCACCTCTCTGGCTCCTGACAGGAGCATTCTCTATCGTACTCCTTACGTTTCGCCTTCGATGGTTGCCGGCACGGTTGCTGCGTGCGGTGAGCAAGGAAGCGACTTCCAGGCAGCAGTCCGAGGGTCCTGGTCAAGCGCTGCAATCGGATCCCCTGCCCGAACCTGCCCCCGCTCCTCGTGACCTACTACCCTGGGTCGTGTTGTCACTGGCGCTGATTCTTGTGTCTTGGTGGATGTCTGGCCGCATGAGCGGGGGGCAGGACAAGGCGTTTACAATCGACTCGTGGATCACGGCAGCGTATTCGTCGGCCGAAAGGGTCTGGGCGGGAACGGAGTGGGGCGCTATTCTTACAAAGCGCAACCCCGGTGGTACATGGATGAGGACTCAGCTTCCGGAGAAGGCTCGCGTCCTTGACATAGGCTATCTGAGGCGGAGTCTCACCACATATGCCGTTCTGGGCAATGGAATCGTGGCAGCCAGCAAACGCGATGGCGAGTGGACTACTTTCCAGTTACGCGGTACACACCCGTCGCCTCTCACTTCCGATGGCAAACCTGTCGAGTTCGCTTCGGCTAAGATTTGGGACTCTAACCGGTTACAAATCGGGGCCACGGATCGACAAGGTGCGTTCTGGTGTTATGACGAGGGGGCCACAGGCTGGGTAACGGGCGGCTCCTGTAATGGAAGTTGGGCATATGGATTGGACCGAGGCGATTACAAGAACACGGTTGACGGTTCTCTTGTTGGCAAACGCGTTCGCGAGCCCATCATCCGTCCGCTGGTGCGCTCGTGGAATATCAGCTTGAAGGGAAAGGCATCGCCGAAGCAGCAGGTGGGTTTGCGAATCGGCGGCTCGCCTGTGGTCTATACAGCGAAAGACGGCGATGGACTCGCCGATTTGGTAGTGGGGCTTGGGAAAGCCATCAACAAATTGGGGCTGCCGGTGTTTGCTGAGGAGGCAGAGGAACTGGCCAGCGCGCTGAATGTGAAGACGTCGATTCGCGGACCGCGCATCGAGCATGGTAGCGCTGACCCGAAATCGGAGTTGGTGATCGACATTCAGGCGGCAGAACAGCAAGTGTCTGCCGTGCCAAGACCCGTCGCTACGGGCGCGTGGGTCATTCTTGTTGTAGTCGTACTGGGGGCATTGGTGTTCTTCGAGAGAGCTCGAAAAGCGATCTTCGCGTTCCGCCAGAATTACATCGAGTCCCTCAACACGATGAGCGTGACGGATGCCGCTATCAGGTTGCCGGTCGAGGATCGCATGGGGTTCTGGGAGGACACAAAACGCTTCGCTGACGCTTTCGTGAGCCACGGAGCGAAACTGCCTCTGTGTCTATCCGTGGAAGGGGCATGGGGTAGCGGCAAGACATCCTATATGCGCCTTCTAGAACATCGTCTCAGGATGAAGAAAGCCCGCACGGTCTGGATCAATCCCTGGCACCATGAGTCGGAAGCAAGCCTGCTCTCAGCGGTACTTGAGGAACTACGGCGGAACGGTCCGCCGCCAATCTACAGGTGGGATGGAGTCCGGTATCGGCTTCGTGTTCTCTACCAGCGGCACGGCCTTCACTGGTTCCTGATGATCGGCGGTTCGGTGGGGATGGCGCTCTCCGATCCAGACAAGCTTGCAAGGTGGACAGCAGACTTGCAGGTGCTGATTCCCGAAAAGAGCGCGATTACCAGTCTATGGAAGTCTCTTGCGGAAAAACTCAGTGCAGCAGCCATGTTGGGCGGTGTTTCCTTCAGTACCCTGGTGCTATCCCTCAGGCGCTTGTACAACCTGTCGGCTTTTGTTCGGACTCACCTGCCGGAGAGACCCAAGTCCCGCCTGACGGACGCTTTTCTGGCCGGCCAGATCAGCTTTCGACATCGTGCACAAGAGGAGCTTTCGCAAGCGCTGCGGGCTGTTGCGCCGACACGAGTTGTGGTGTTTTTTGACGATCTGGACCGTTGCTCACCGAAGAACTTGAGGACCGCGATTGAGACCTGCAGTTTTCTGTCAACTGCCGGGCCGATCGGGATTGTGTTGGGTATGTCGCGCGAACAGGTGGAGTCCATCCTGGCGACCGAACTGGGACAATCGGAGGCCCATGTAAGGCTATTCCTCAAGAAGATCATCCAGGCAGAAATCCATGTTGAAGAGAAGTACAGAAGAGTTGAGGTATCGCGGTACCTTGACCCTTTGATGTCGGACGAGCAGCGACTGTCATGGGACGTGGAACTCCGCGCCCGAGAGATGGGGCGCTTAGCGCGGAACCTCATCGTCCAGTGCGGGTTTGTGTTCGTCGGCGCCTGGTTTCTGTGTCTTCAATGGCCGGGTTTCCAACTGTTGGAACCCTCAGCCGCTGAGCTTCGTATGGCGCTACCGTGGTCCTATCATGCCGCCGTTGCGTCGGTGATCTGGATTCTGGCGCGGTTGTCGTGGCGAGCCTTCCATCCGCAGGACCGATTTATAGACAGCCAGGGATTTCACGACGCGTTTAAGGCGTGGGCCGCAGTTGCCGACACCCAAGGGCCGGGAGCGGCCCGGCGCATCAAACGTCTTCTGGTACGCACAAGGGTGATCGCCTGCCGGCTGGGCTCTCCACAGCCCGACGATGTGCCTCACATCGTGACACAAGCGGCGTTGGACGAGTTGTTTCCCGGTCAGAGCATCGATTCCATGCCTGCCGACAATGCCGTCTTGAGAGAGGCTGTGGCGTTCAGCAAGAGCAAGCAGGCGTGGCCTCCCGACTTGCTGCGCCAAGCGAGAGGCGGACAGCGAGGCCAAGACGGCATGACGACCACGCAAGAATTGACCGGCCCGGCCTGATCCAGCGGATTCTGTTAGTGTTTGTGGACCCGTCTGGAAAGGGATGACTCCGCACGAAGCGGGTAAGCCGCGACGAAGGTCAGTTCGGCGAATCATTGGTATGATGTAATCCGATTGGGGGAACCCGGCGTACTTCATGACGGCGCACGATCTGGTGGATGATCTGGTGCAAAGGTCTCGCCTGGGGTGCAGGTGAAGCCTGGCTGACCACTAGACTTGGGGAGGGTGTAAGAGCGGGATTATCTCACGTCGTCCTCGGCGATACACACGGAAATCGCGCACATCCGTAGTGATGACCGGCAGCGATGGGTTTAGCTCGCTTAACCGGATGAGGCAAAGATCGGCAAGATCTGGCTTACGGTCCGAGTATCGCCTGGCGAGTTCCGCCAACCGTGGCAGGTGATCGGAAATGACCATTTGGGGCTCCACAAGCCCTTCCTCCACCATGGCGAGCACCAGCGAGACGTCTCCGAAGTGGAACGCAGTCTCGGCCCGCACGGCGTCGCAGGTCAACAGCCTGCGGTCTATTCTGGAAGCAACCTCGACTGCCCAGTGGTGGCGGTCCTTGCGGTTGGCGAACGCTACCATAAACCAGTGTCGGCTATGCCGGTCACGACTTGGAGAACCCTTTGCGTTCCGACAGATCGCGCGGACCGTCGATCGACCCCGCCAAGCGCATGAAGGGACGTTTCTCCTGCTTGCGCGCCAGTTGGAGTTGATCGCGAACGATTCGTCCTCGGGGCACACCGGCTTTTCGAGAAGCTGCATCCAGCCACTCGGCCAAGTCATCAGGCAGACGGACCCTTATCGTACTACTCATTTGCTCGAATTGTAACAGGGAGCGCGTGAAACGAGGTTCGTAGCTCAGTCGCCCATTCCCACGAAGGCGGCCCAGAAATAGGGATGACGCCAGGGGCCGGGTTTTCGGAGGAGGGCGAGTTTGGCGCGGCGGAGAGACTCATCACGGCCGAGGCCGGATTTGAGGTTTTGATGGAATGTCTGCATTAACTCGGCCGAGGCGGAGTCGTTGACGTTCCACAGGCTGACGATGACGCCTTGGGCGCCGGCCTGGAGGAAGGCTCGGCTGAGGCCCATGACACCTTCGCCGTCGACGACTTCGCCGATGCCTGTCTGGCAAGCAGACAGGGTGACGAGATCGGCGTTGAGACGGAGGCGGAGGATGTCTTCGACCTGGAGGATTCCATCGTCGTTGCCTGGCCCCGGCAAGAGGAGGATGCCGGAACGGGTGGGTTGCTGCTCGTCCAAATAGCCGTGCGCGGCGAGGTGGAGATAACGGTACTGTTCGAGTGCTTCCTGCTTCAACGCGGGCTCGTGGGCTTCCTCGCCGAAATAGACTCGCGAATTGGCGGCGCCATGAAGGGCTCGGATGGCGAGCACTTCGGTGCGGCTGCCGGGGAGGCGGGTGTCGGGGACGCCGCGTTCGCGATATGCGGCGAGGGTAGGGGATGCGTCCTTGGCCGTGGGATATGCCGGATCGGCGAAGGCGAGGAGAGCTTTGGGCGGGGACTGGCGTGATTTGTTGCGCGCGCGGAGGACGGCGATGGCGGAAAGCGATGGGGCGTAGCGGATGCGGAAGCGCTCGATCATGCGACGGCCGCCGGGGAGGGCTTCGAAAGGCAGGTAGGCGAGCACGCCATCGGGGACGATGGTGAGGGCATCGACGTTCTGGAGATGCGGGGCGAAGGGCGCAATCAGCATCTGGTGCAGCTTTGCCCCTTCGGTGTCGAGGCGGCGCAAGGCAGAGGCTGCGGTGAGTGCATTGACGGGGCGCGTCAATTGGGCGCGGTAGGCTTGCACGGCTGCGGCTACATTCTTCTTCGCGGGCAAGACGGCGCTGTGCAGTTGGCTGGGGGTGAGGAGCCAAGCATAGGATCGCTGCTCCCCGAGGGCGAAGACGATGGCGGCTTCGCGAGGGCCGAGCAACTGGCGGCGCACCTCTGCGTCATCGAGGACGGGCGGGGGGGCGGCGGTGACGGGGGCGCGGCGCAATCCGACGCGGAAGAGATCGAGGTCAGCCTCGGCGGTGGCGAGGCGGGTGCGTAAGGCGGTTTTGGCGGACTCGGTGAGCGAGTCACGGAGGAGTTCGCGCTGGACGGCGCCGATTGCCGCGAGCAGGGCATCCTCGCGCTGGCGTTGTTCGGGCGTGAGGGAATGGGTAGGTGCGGCAATGGCTTCGACCAGGGCGCGGGCACGCCAACGCTCGGTGACGAGGAACGCCTGTGCGGACTGATCCAAGCGCATGAGGATATCGGTGTGCACGTCGATCTGGTCTTCGCGGCGGCTGCGATAGGACGCGCGGAGACGGGGGCCGGCGATGGATTCGCGGGTTTGGGCGGCGACGCTGTTGGCTTGCTCGATGGCTGTGCGCGCGGCATTGAGATCGCCGCGGGCGGCTTCGACGCGGGCGAGCATGGCGAGGGCCTGGGCCTTGCGGTCGCGCGAGACGGCTTCATCGAGGACGGCTATTGCTTCGGTGAGTTCCTTGACAGCCTGATCGAGTTTGCCTTCGGCGAAACTGATGCGGCCGAGGCAGTAGAGGCAATTCCCGACGACGGGCGTGAAGCCGACCTGGCGGGCGGTTTGGATGCCGTCGTTGCCGGCGGCGCGCGCTTTCTCATACTGGCGGGTCTGGACCAAGCCATCGCAGAGGGCGAATTGGGCGTTGGCGACTAATCGCGGCACGCCGGTTTTCTTGCGCAGGTCGAGCGCGCGCTCGTACAAAGGGATGGCGGCGGCGATATCTCCGGTGGCTTTTTCGCGCAGGGAGCCGAGGTCAGTGAGGATCATGGCGAGCGTGCCGGGATTGCCGAGCTGCTCATAGAATTCGAGTGCGCGGGTGAAGTAGATTTCGGCCTGCCGGTAATCGCCGAGGAAGGCATAGGCGCGTCCGACGGTGGTGTTGCTCACTGCCTGACGCTCCTTGTTGCCGAGCTCTGTGCGAATGCGGAGGGAGTCGACGCCGTATTCGAGGGCGAGTTGATATTCGCCTTGCGCGGTGTGAAAGGTGGCGAGGTTGGACAGGGTGTCGGCCTCGCCGGCGCGATCCTGGAGGGCGCGGCGGATGGCGAGGGACTGCATGTAGAGATCGCGAGCGCGGGCGCGGGCGCCGGCCTGCTCCTGCATGACGGCGAGATTGTGGAGTCCGGCGGCCTGGCCGGGGACATCATCGAGCGAGCGGCGCAAGCGCAAGGATTCCTCCATGGCGGCAATGGCGGACTTGTGGTCGCCCAGATTGCTGTGGAGGATTCCGAGGATGGTGAGGTTGATGGCGAGATTTTTGGGCTCGTTCAGGTTCTGCTGCAGTGCGATGGCGGCTTGGATGGTGGCGAGGGCTTTGGGTTGATCGCCGGTGGCGGCGAGGGCCTGCGCGAGTTGCACGAGGTTGAAGACTTCCCAACTGGCATTGCCGCAACGCTGCCAGTCCGTGCGTGCGGCTTCGAGGATGGGGATGTTGGCTCGCGCCTGTTGCACGGGAGTGCCTTTGGCGGCGGTGCGATCGATCCAGCTTTTCTGGAAGGCGGCGGCGCAGTTGCGGCCGCGCTCATCGGGGGGGCTTGTGGTTGCGCGCAAGGTGAACGTTGTTTGTCCGGGGCCGCGGTTGAGCAGGCTGATGGTAAGGGACTCATCGGCGGGGGCGAGGAAGAAGATTTCTTCGATGCCCTCGGCCCAGCGGTTGACGGAAGCGACGGGGGCGCCATTCTGGCGGTAGAGGGTGAGGACAATGTCGGCACGGCCGGGTTCGGCCTGTAGATGGAGATAGCTTCCGGCGGTGGCGGAGAGGATGAATTTTTGCGATTGCTTTTCGGCCAATGTTGCGGAGGCGGGCTGGCCCGGAACCAGCGTTTGGGCGAACAGGGTGGATGTTGCCAGTGTCAGAAGGAGGAACATGGTTACCTGACGATTTCGAAGCGGTAGTCGCCGATGAGGGGTGAGCCGGCGGGAGAGAGAGAGAGCCTCGCGGTGTAGATTCCCGGGTGCAGGGGTTGGGCGGGGAGAGCGATGGCGAGTGCTCCGTAGCTGTTGGCGCGGGCGCCTTCGATGACATGAATGACGCGGCCGGCGGGGCCGGCGATTTCGAGGCGGTAGAGTGTGTCTGAGGGAGCGGGGGGAGGCTCCATCCAAAGGGCGATTTGTTCGGCGTCGGCGGGGATGGCGAATTTGGGGGGCTGCTGGGCGCGGGTTGCTTCGAGCATGAGTAGCGGGAGGTTGGCGGAGGAGAAGCGGGCGGATAGCTTGCTTTCGAGTTCCGCTAGTTTGCGCTGTTGGGCGCGGCCGGCGTCGCGGTAGTGTGCGATTTCGGCTTCGAGGCGGGGGCGTTCGAGGAGGAGGGTCCAGCCGAGACCGGCGGCCATGGCGACGGCAGCGGCGGCGGCTGCGTAGAAGGCGGGCTGGAGCCAGTGGGTGTGTGTGATTGGGGGCAGTTGGCCGGTGCGGGCTGCATCGTTGATGCCGGCGGCGAGTTGTTGCAGGCGCTGCACGGTTTCAAAGCAGGAGTCGCAGGCGAAGTAGTGATCTTCGAAGTCGGCGCGTTCCTGGGCGGTGAGCCGCCCCCGGATGTATTCCTCCGCGATACCGCGCCGCTCCATGTCTTCGTGGGTCATTGGCCCGATCTTGCCTTTAAGTGATTCGAATGCGCGTTTTGTAGCAGCATTATGCTTTTCCCCGGTTTTTCAGGCGCTCATAGAAATCGCGGAAGGATTGGAGCGCGCGGGATTTGATGAGGCGGACACGTTCGGGATCGATGCCGAGCCGGGCTGCGATCTCTTCCTTGGACAGCTCTTCGTAATAATATAACCGGAGCAATTCGCGTTCGCGGGGCTTCATGCGGGCGAGGACCAGTTGAATGGCGCGGCGGACGGTGTGGTCGACGGGTTCGTGGTGCGGGGCTTGGGCGTCGCGGCCGTCCAAGGGGGCGGTGCGGGATTCCTTGCGGCGGAATTCCTGAACGACGTTGCGGGCGGTGCCGGCGACGAAGCCGGGAAGGGCTTCGGGGGTGACGATGCGGTTGGCGCGGATGGCTTGCATGACACGGAGGAGGGTTTCGCTGACGACGTCTTCGGCGGCGGCAGGGGAACGGAGTTCGCGAAGGGCGAGGAAATAGACGCGCGAGGAGTAGGACTGGTGCAGGCGCGCGATGATTTCTTCCCGGTTTTGCAGGGGGGCTCCGATTCAGAGATTGTACCTTGCGGGATGGCGGACGGGGGAGGAGGTCTCTAAGGTTGCGGGGCATGGCCGAACCGCCGGATGTCGGCCTCGTACACGCGTCCCATGTCATCGGATGCCAGCACAATCCATGGGGCATCGGCCGGAAACGCCGCCTTCGGCCCTGTCACATTATTCACCGGCACGGCTGCATCGAGAAGCTTTCGCGCCGCCACATCCAGCCGCAACTCGCGCAGAGCCGTGCTCTGCATCGCGATGAACCCCGGCGGCGCCTTGCGGTAGATGGAATGCAGCAGGTACAAGCGTTCGCCGCCGATCAAGGCAATCGGCCGGCTTGGCTCCCCGGTTGCCGTGCGTGGCGCATACGGGTGATTTGTCCAGCGGCCCTTTCTGTCCCGCACACGCAACACCAGTTGCGGCCGGCCCACCGCATCCACGGAATTCTTCGTTGCCACATAGAGCGTGCCATCGGCCGCCAATGCCGTGTGGAAATGATCGTCGGCCGTGCGATTGCCGGATTGCACCGTCTCCACCGGTCCCCAACGCCCGTCTGGATGCTTTGACGGATGAAACCGGAACAGCACCGCGTCATGCTCCTGATCGGACCAGATGACCCCCACGCCGCCCGGCATGGCGGCGATGGCGCAGATGTCGTCCGCGCCGGCCTTGCGTTCGGTCACCTCGACCGGTTCCTGCCATCGATCTCCGACCTCGTTCCGCGAAGCCCGCGCATACATGCGCCGACCTTCGTTGTAGGCAATCCACCACCGCCCCGCGCTGTCACGCGCCAGAGTGGCTGTCTCGACCGCGTTTGCAGCGGCAAACACCGCGGGCTTGCTCGCAAGCTCATAGGTTCCCTTGCTCAGCCGCGCCCGCACAAAAGCCAGCCGGTGTTTTTCCACGAGCACCGCCGCTACATCGTTACCGTCGGCCCAGACGTCCGCCTGGCCGGGCAGCCCGCCGAGGACATCGCTCAAATCGCTGCGCCGCTCCCAGCGGCTTCCTGCGCGCCGCCAGAGGCTGCTTCCCGCCGCTTGCGGCATCCACGCCCACCAGGTTCCCTGTGCGAACCAAAGCTTCGATTGCGGCTTATCCTTGGTGGCGGCCGCAACGCCTGTTTCGAATACCGGACCGGCCGCCCCGAGCACGGCAGCGATCATGGGAATCAGCAGCGGTAGCATCCCCAAGCAGTATACGAAATAGGCTCGTTGAAATAGTGGAGGCGATGCCGGTTTTCTCTCACTCCTTCCGCATCCCTCTGATACAAAGGCCGCGCCCGGCCCACTAACTCCTTGGACAAAGGAGTATGGCCGTGGTTCGCGGATTCATCATTGCGATCTGCCTCACCGCGCTGGCAACGCACAGCGACGGAAAGCCGAAAGGCGTTTCCCTGGGATCGATTCCCGCTGTCTTTGAACCCAACCGCGGCCAAGCCGCCCCGGAAGTGCGATTCCTCACGCGCGGCCCCCGGGGCGTCCTTTATCTGCGCGACGATGCCGTGGTCGTGTCGGTGCCACCCTCGGCGGAGACCATCGAGATCGCCCCGCGGCTCACGGCCAGCCGCCCGCGGCTGGAAGGCTTGGGCTTGGCGGAGGGCGTCAGCCACTACCTGCGCGGGGAAGACGAATCGCAATGGATCCGCGGGGTGCCCCACTACTCGCGTGTCCGGTACGAGAACGCCTTTCCCGGAATCGATGTTTTCTTCTACGGCACGCACAACGAACTGGAATTCGACATTGTGCTTAGCCCCAAGGCCGACGTGTCGCAGGTCCGTTTCGAAGTGCGGGGGGCGCGCAAGGTCCGCCGCAATCGCGATGGAACTTTGTCGCTGCGCACGCGCCAGGGAGAGTTGCGGCTGGGGAAACCCTTCGCCTATCAGCCGACCGCGGAGGGGCAACGGCGTGTGGAGTGCTCCTTTTCCGTTGACGGCTCGGGTGGCTTCGGCTTTCGCGTGGGCGCCTACGATCCCGCCCTCCCGCTGATCATCGATCCAACCCTGACCACCACCTACGTTGGAGGCAACGATGTCGACATCGTGGCGGGAATCGCGCTCGACACCTCCGAGAATATCTACCTTACCGGCTACACCAGTTCGACTTCGTTTCCTACTGCCGGAACGCCATACAAGAGCACGCTGACTCCGGGCGATGCCGATGCGTTCGTGATGAAGCTCAATCCCACGGCGACGGCGATCCTATATTCCACCTATCTCGGCGGAACGTTCGCCGACTACGGCCGCGCCATCGCGGTCAACGGCGCGGGAGAAGCGTTCCTCACCGGATCGACCATCGGCCGCTTTCCGACCACCAGCGGCGCCTACCGCGAATCGCCCGCCAACGCGCCGGCGATCTTCGTAGCCAAACTCAGCGCCGGCGGAGGCGCCATTGCCTACGCCACGTATCTCGATGGCGCGGGCGCGGGCCAAGCCATTGCGGTGGATGGCTCCGGCAACGCGTTCATCGCGGGCCACACGTATACGGCCACATTCACGACGACTCTCGGCGCGGCCCAGCAGACCTACGGCGGCGCCACGGATGCCTTCGTTGTGAAACTGAATCCCAACGGCACGGCCGCGATCTATTCGACCTTTCTCGGGGGGAGCGCCGAAGACCAAGCCACCGGCATTCAAGTCGATTCGACCGGGAACGCCTACGTGAGCGGGTTCACCAATTCCGCCAATTTTCCCGTCACCACCGGCTCGTTCCGCACATCCTACGCCGGATCGACCGATGCTTTCGCAGCGAAACTCAACGCCACCGGATCGGCGCTCGTGTACAGCACGTTTCTCGGCGGCGCAAACGTCGATCGCGCATACGCCGTCGCCGTGTCCCCATTTGGCGAAGCCTTCCTCGCGGGCCAGACCTTTTCCTCGAGCTTCCCCACCACCGCCGGCGCGTATCGTACATCGCATGGAGGGGGCGCCGATGCCTTCATCACCCGGCTGAGCGCCGACGGCGCATCGGCGATCTACTCGACCTTCCTTGGGGGATCCGGTTCGTGCTCCGTCACCGATCCGTTCCGCATTTATCAATGCGACGCGGCGTTCGCGATCGCGCTCGATACCAATGGCAACGCGCATGTGGCGGGCCTTGCCGGTTCCGGGTTTCCGATGGCGGGCGCGTTCCAATCGACGCCGGGAGGCGGAGGAGACGCCTTCATCGCGCAACTGAACGCCGCGGGATCGTCGCTTGTCTTCTCGACGTACCTGGGCGGCGGATCCGGAGACGCCGGCCTCGCCCTCGCCGTGTCGCCCACGAACGGTCCCGTGGTTGCGGGCTTCACCAACTCGACGGATTTCCCCGTTTCCACGGGCGCGTTGCAGACTACCCGCGGCGGCGGGACGCAGGAAGGTTTTCTCACGCGCTTGGCCCCTTGTCCGGTGACCTTAGGCTCGTCGGGTTCGTTCTTCCCCAAAACCGCCGGCACCTATACCCTCGACGTTTTGTCCTCTGCCTCCTGTGCCTGGAACGCCACCACGGACGTCAGTTGGGTCACCATCAACTCCGGCAGTGGAACCGGCAACGGCCAGGTGAACTACACCGTTGCGGCCAATACCGGACCGCTCCGAGTGGGCCACATCTTCGTCTCCGGACAGACTTACACGCTGCAACAGGTCAGCGGTGTGTGCGTCACACCGGCATCCAGCGGGTCGTGGCATCCCCCGAATCTTGGCCTGTACAGCCTCACCATCTTCGCCACCTGCCCCTGGACGGCCACCACAACGAACGATTGGATCAGTATTGCCACTCCCAGCGGTTCCGGCGACGGGACGTTGGCCTATTTCGTTTTTCAAAACACAACCGGTGCGGCACGATTCGGCTCCATCGACATCAGCGGTCAAACCTACGCCGTCAACCAGGTGGGCGGCGCCGGTTCCGTATCCTGCACCTACTTCGTCAGTTCGGCCGCGGAAACCTTCCCCCGCGCTGGGGGAAGCAGTTCCGTGCTTGTGCTAGCGAGCAATGGCTGCGAATGGACGGTATCGAATCCCAACTCGTGGATCACAATCACCGCCGGTCCGGCGGGCAATGCCGACGGTGTGGTGGGCTACACCGTCGCCCCGAATAACACCGGACAGACGCGCGTCGGTGTAATGGTGATCGCCGGATCGACCTACACGGTGACGCAATCCGGGCAGTAGGCTATTGGGCGGCGGCTTCGATCACGCGGATCGTCTGCTGCGCCGCCGTGCGCCAACTGAAATCCGCGGCCCGCCGCGGCCCCAGCACGCTCAGCCTTTCGCGCAACTCCGGTTCCGAGACAATGCGCTCCATCGCCGCGGCAATCGCCTCTTCGTCCATGGGATCGAACTGCAATGCCGCGTTGCCGGCGATCCCCTTCATGGGTTCAATTGCGCTGACGGCGCAGGGAATCCCCGATGCCAGGGCCTCCAGCACCGGCATCCCGAACCCTTCAAAGGTGGACGGGTAGACGAAAGCCCATGCCGTCCGGTACAAGTCGAGCAACTCCTCGCGCGGAATCCATCCGGTGATGTGAACGTGGGCCCCCATTCCGCATTCGATGATCGTCTGTTCGATGCGATTGGTTTGAAATCCGTGCATTCCGGCGATAATGAGCCGGTATCTGGGGTGCCGCGCGTGCAACCGGCGGAAGGCCCGCACCAGCCGGTCGAGATTCTTGTGCGGATGGAGTGTCGAAACGCAGAGCAGAGTATGCCGCAGGTCTTGCTGCCTTCGTTGCCGGCCCACCCCGAAGAACGCCTCATCCACGCCGTGCGGCACCACGCGAATCTTCGCGTCCGGCACGGGATAGAAGCGCAGCAAATCGAGCCGCGTCGACTCCGAGACGGCGATCAACCGCGCCGACCGCCTCGCCGACCAATACAGGAAGAAACGCCAGAAGGGCAGGTCGAACCAGCGGAAGTACTCCGGGTGCCGCTTGTGCTGGAGGTCATGAAAAACCGTTACGTTCGGGCATCCGGCGGACAGCGGCGAGGTAAAGCCGGGGTTAAATAAAACGTCCAGGCGCAGCCGGTGCACGCGCCAGGGCAAGACGAATTGCTCCCAGCTCAGCCTGGCCGGGCGCACTACGGCGCGTACCCCCTCGATCACCGCGTGAAAATTTGCCTGGTGCGGGGTGAGATCGCTGCCCGTCTCCAGGTTCGTGAATACGAAGTATTCGTTCACCGGATCCACCGCGGCCATCGCCTGAATGAGGCTGCGCAGGTAGATTTCCGTTCCGCCCACTCCCCCGGGAATGAGGTAGAGCGCGTTGATCCCGATGCGAAGAGGGCGGCCCATCTAACGCGCCGCGCCCCTGCGTTGCGACAACTCCGCCAAAGCCTGCCGGGCCGCGGCGCTGTCGGGCTTCACCGCCAGCGCTTTGCGATATTCGGCTTCGGCCCGATCCAGTTCGTTCATCACCAGGTACACTTTACCCCGATAGACATAGGTCATGTCGTAGTTTGGATCGGTCTCGGCCGCCGCATTCAATTCCTCGAGGGCCGCACCGAGCTTGTTCTGGCGGGCCAGTGCCATTCCGATCAAGGCCCGTACGTGCGCCCTGTTGGCGCTGCTCTCGTCCTTGGCCATGGTCAAAGCCTTGCGGAATTTCTCCTCTGCCTTGGCATGATCGTTGAGGCAATCATAGGCGAGGCCCCAATCCAAGTACAGGCTGTAATCCCTCTTCATTTCAGTACGGTCGGCGAGAGCGAACCTGTCCAGCGCCAGATCGCATTCTCCCCGCGTGTAATGCACCATGGCCAGTTGAAACTGGGCGCGGCCGTTATCGGGACCCTTCGCCACGGTGTCGCTCCACAGCCGGTAGGGATCGCTCCACACCTCGCTGCGCTGGTGGGTTCCCACGGCCAGGGCCGCCAGCACAAATCCCATGCCCGCATACCGCAAGGTTGGCGAAGCCTTCCAGCGCCGCAAGAAATCGCATAGAGCCAGCAGTAAACCGAGGAAGGGAAGGTAGAGGCGCCGCTCTGCCACGGGATCCTTGATGGGGACGAACGAGGAGGTCGGGGCCAACAGCAGGAAGAAGACCAGCGCTCCGAAAAACACGAGTGGAAACCGCCGCCGGAAGTAAACGGCCGTCCCCAACAAGCCCAACAAACCCAACAGCCCGAGAATCGCCCCATGGTCCAACGGCGACCGCGAAATGGGAATGAAATAATCCGCATTCAGCCCCACCGGAAACACCGCCAGCTTCAAATAGATCCAGATTGCCCGCCACTGCGTGTAGAAATAGTCATGCCACGGCAGATCCTTCATGCCGAAGCCCGCGGTGGTCGCCTGTGTCAACACCCGCCAAACCATCGCCACTCCCGCCGCGCCAATCGCCATCATCGGGGCATACAGCCGCCAGTTGCGCCGCAGCGCCGCCAGTACCCCATCCTTGGCGAAGTAGCCATCCGTCAACACAAAGAGCGCCGGAAGCACAGCCGTATGCTCCTTGCTTAGAACAGCGGCGCCGAACAGCACGAGCGTGCCCAGAGACGCCAGCCAGCCGAGGCCCTGCTCGCGACGGTGGAGAAACAATAAATAGGCCGACAGAAACCACAACAGGCTGAAGGACTCGCTGCGCCCGGCAATGTAGGCCACCGCTTCCGTATGCACGGGGTGCACGAGAAACACCGCCGCGCCGAACGCCGCCAGCAAACGAGCCCGGCTCTCTTCCTCGCCCGCCATTGCGAGCAGCTTGCGCAAACTGAAAAACAACAGGACGCTGTTGCCGAAATGGAGCAGGACGTTCCACAAGTGAAAGCTGAACGTGTCCTCCTGCCCGGAGACATACACGTTGAGCAGATAGCTCAGATGCAGAAACGGGCGCACCGCCGGATTCAACGACCGCAGCCCTTTTTCCGAGAAACCGGGATCGCGGAACGAGAGATATTCATCGTCGAATACGAACGGACCCCGGATGGAAGGCCAGTAAATCTCCAATACCAAGGCCAGGGCGATGGCGGCGCACACCACCCAGACCCATGCCGGCAGCGCCGCGCCGTGTGCCGTGGATGCTGCTTCGGCTCGTGCCGGCGGCTTATGCTTCGTTGCTTTCATTCTCTGAGCGCAAATAATATTCGAGGATCGCCACACGTTGCGTCAGTGCAATGTTGGCATCTTTCAGATTGGAAACCATCACCGAAAACCGGTAGAACACGAACAGGAAGACCGCCAGCACCACGAGGA
Organism: uncultured Candidatus Solibacter sp.; assembly: GCA_964402295.1. Lineage (GTDB taxonomy): Bacteria > Acidobacteriota > Terriglobia > Bryobacterales > Bryobacteraceae > CADEFT01. The sequence goes on from CAYOBO010000015.1 coordinate 25,935, forward strand.
TCAGAGCCAATGGCTGATTGTGGATGCCCATCGCCTCCGACAGCCAGGAAAGGGCCACGGTCGACCGGGACAGGATCAACAGCACTACGGCGGCCCCGAGCCAACTGACGGAGTACTCAACTCGAATATGAGCCCGCCGTACGCTGCTCAGCACCAGCAGAATCAGTCCCAGACTGAAGACCGTCAGAATATTCGACAGCCGGTCCATCCCGTTTCTCCTTTCAGCGGCGCCACCGGTGACGCTCGAACTTCAAGATGTTCACAAACACGCCCAACAGGACGTGAATGATGTAATACAGCGACCGCAGGGGAGTGATGGTGCTCCGTCCGCTTCTCCGCTTCCTCATCCGGCACGGAACTTCCACGAAGCGGAACGCGCGGCGCTGGAGCACGACGAGCGCTTCTATCTCAGGATACTCCAGAGGGAAACTCCGGCTGAAGAGGGCGAGGGCTTCGCGGTTGACTCCCACGTATCCGGAAGTCGGATCGCGCACGGGCCTGCCCAGAATGGGCCGGAGAATCGTTCGGAAAAACCGTATCCCGAGGGAGCGGATTGCGCTGGTCTGAAAGCCCTCGGATTCGACGAACCGCGAGCCTATGACCATCTGGCAGCCGGACTCCCGCAAGGCCTGATAGATGTGCGGAATATCGCGCGGATCGTGCTGCCCGTCGCCATCGAGGCGGATGACGTAATCGAAGCCCAGTTCAAAGGCCAGCCGGTAACCCGCCTGGACACATCCGCCCAAGCCGAGATGGCAAGGCATGGCGAGAACCCGCGCGCCGGCGGCCCGCGCCACCGCCGCGGTGGCATCGGAGGAACAATCGTCCAGCACGAGCAGCGGGACGTTGCCCATCACCTGGTGCACTTCCTTGACGACGTGCCCGACGTTGGTTTCCTCGTTGTAGGCGGGCACGATGATCAACAGTGGACCGTATTCCGTCATAGGGCGGCCACCTGCTTCGGCGAGATGGCAAAGCGCCGGCACAATTGTTCGAACTCCGCCGGGCTGATCCTCGCCGCCTGCATGGTTTCTCGGCGCTTGCGGTCGAGCGCGCCGCGCTGCTTCCAGTAGTCTCTCCATGCCCGCAGCAGCAGGGCCACCGCGGAAAGCAACGAATTGCCGCCGCGCAGGTAATTGCCCGCGCTCGATGGCCGGCGCAGATACATCGCGTGCCAGAAGTAGCGTTCGAGCGCCGCCAGCCACGCCCGCCGCCGCATGTTCGGTGGAAAATTCTTCCGCAAGACGTACAACCGGTTGCGTTCCACGTAGAAGGCCTTCATGGGAGAAACCCGGCCCGCGGTGCGCGAGTAGTGGTGGAAAACGGCCGCTTCCGGCACATAGAGGCATTTCCAGCCGGCCCAGCGGGCCCGCAGCCCGAGGTCTGTGTCCTCGCAATACAGGAAGAAATCCTCGTCGAAGCCTCCCATTTCGTGGAACAACTCGCGGCGGTACAAGGCGGCCGATCCGCTCGGGAAAAAAACCTCCTCGGCCGAGGCAAACTCCTCCGGCGGCCGGCGGTGCCCGCGCTGCTTGCTGCTGCCGTCGGGGCAGAGCAGCATGCCCGCCGAGTCGATCACCCCTTCGGCGAGCATCACCCGGCTGGCGCACATTCCCACACTGGGGTCGGATTCCATCGCCCCAATCAAGGCGTGCAGCCATTCGCGGCTGACGACGGCGTCATCGTTGAGCGCGGCGATATAAGGCGCCCTCGATTCGGCCGCCGCCTGATTCACCGCGCCTCCGTAACCCTTATTGTCCGTGTTCTCGATCACTCGAACGCCTTTGGCAACGCCATGCCTTCGCACCAGCCCGGTCCCGCTGTTATCCACCACCACGATCTCGAAATCCCCGCGGGTTTGCTGCTGCAAGGCGGCGATGCATTCAGACAATGTGGCTCCCGCGTGCAAAGTGGGAATGACAACGGTCGCGCAAGGAGATGACAAACCCTTCATTTTACGCTATTCGAGTGCAAAGGGTTAGAATTGAGCCCATGGGACTGCTGCTGCCTTTACTGCTTATCTTCTCCCTGCACGCCGAGATTAAAGAGTTCCCCGGCGGCAAAGTGCTCCCGCACGATTCGTACATCCGCACCGTCTCCGAATCCGACTCCCCTATCGAGAAGTTGTACATCAAGTCCAAGGACGGCTTATACGTTGCCGCCGCGCTCCGGAAACCGAAAGGCGCCGGGCCATTCCCAGCGCTGATCCACTTCCATGGAGCGCCCGGCGGCCGCGGCATGGAGCAGCTCGTGGGCTGGTCTCGCGGCGATCATGGCAGCCCCGTCTTCGAGCGATTCCTCAAGGAGGGCTACGTCACCGTCGTTTCCGATTACCGCGGCGGCCAGAACTTCAACCGCCTGGCGGAAGCCGAGGACCCCGCCCGCGTAACCTACGCCGACGATGCGCAAGCCGTGGTTCAGTACATCAGGAAGCTCCCCTATGTGGATCCCAACCGCATCCACGTCTATGGAGTCAGCCTCGGCGGTGACGTTGTCATGCACCTGTTGAAGCGCGAGAAAGTCCGCGCCGCCGTTCTCGGCGCTGGAGCACCTATCAGCTTTCTCGGCGCACGCCCGAACCCCGATGCTCCCAAGGACAAGCGCTGGCAAGGCGCCACCCACGACGCCGAGCGCGCCGCGGCCAATATCGCTCCCATCGAAACGCCGCTCCTGATTCTGGTGGGCACCGCCGACAGCCTTCTCCATGTCGACCGGATGCTCCACGACGCCATGGAGAAAGCGGGGAAGAAAGTCCGCATGGAGATCTACGCCAACGGCTACCACGACTTCGTTATCGGCCCGCAAGGCCACGCCGGCCGCAGCGAGCCTTTGCTCGACGCGACGCTGGCGGCGCTCGAAAGCACCCTGCGTTTCCTCTCCAACCCGAACTAGCCCGAGGGCTTCGCCGTGGATATCCCGGCGGGATTGGGAAGTCAGGAGCCAGAAGCTCGAGGAAGTCAACGGGAGGCCGCAGGTATCCTGTTTGGTTGGCCGGCAAGGGCTAATCGAGATTTCTCACTCTTCGCCCAAAGGGAAGTCCGGGGTGGATTGGCGTTCTCACCTCGAGGCGACAAGATCGTGTTCCGCGTCCGCGTTGGGCCGAGAGACACCGACCGACCCCCGCTCTCAAACGGAGTGTCAACAAGCGCGGAGGTGTCAAAGGAAAAACACGAGAGTTCGAGAGATTGAGGGTGGCCAATGCGGTTGAACCTCGTGCTTGAGTTCGCACCGCGGACGAGCAAGTCTCGAACTGGTGGCGGTTTGCATCCATCCTGGGGTGCCGCTGCAACTCTCTCGAACTGCTCGTGCAATCGCACGTCCCTGCTAGACTAAGGACTGAGAGGTATTCCATGGAACGCGAATCCGTCATCGTGAGCGATCCGGAAATCCTGGGTGGTACGCCGTGCTTCCGGGGGACTCGTGTCCCTGTCGATTCCTTGATTGACTACCTCGAAGCCGGTGACACGCTGGATGAATTCCTGGACAACTTCCCGTCCGTGACCCGAGAAGCTGCCATCGCCGCACTGGAAGAAGCCAAGGCCCTCCTCACCAGCCCGCGATGAAGATTCTCATCGACGAGAACCTGCCGCGCAAACTCGTCGCACATCTTGAGGGACACGAATGCCGCACGGTCGTTCAGTGCGGTTGGTCCGGGAAGAAAAACGGCGAGCTGATCGCCGTGGCTGATCCGCTCTTCGATGTGCTCCTGACGCTCGATAAGAACCTTCCGCAACAGCAGAATCTGGACTCAGTACGAATCGCGTTGCTGATCATTCACGCCTACTCGAATCGACTTGCCGACCTGCTTCCGCTGCTTCCGGAATGTCTTGCGGCGCTGGAGACCATTCAGCCTCGGCAAGTGATCCGCATTGGGATCAATCCGTCTCGCTGAGCGCATTACTCCGGATCCTTCTGCCAAGTCGCCGCTACGTGGTTCCGATCGGGTTTGTAGACGACATGGCATCTGTCATTGCCGCGGAGTTGCGTTCGCTCCAAGCGACGAGGATGGCCTGGAACTCCTCAGCGGCCTCGACGGCCTCATTCGCCACTGGGTGGCGGGGGGACTGCCTCGGGGAAGTTAACTAATCCATCCGCGTAGCGTTTCTCCAGTTGTTCGAGAGAAACGCTGTGAACTTGCGGGGGCGTCTTTGCGGGGGCTCCGTAGACGCTATAATCGAACCTCAGCACCACATCTTCATGCTGTTATCCTCGTCTTCGTACTTCGTATTTCTGGTCGCCATTTTTTTCCTGTACTGGCCGGTGGCGCGCGTGCGTGCGCTGGGGCTGGCGGCGATTCTGTTTGCGAACTACTTTTTCTATGCCAAGTGGGATCTGTTCTACCTGTTTCTGATTCCGGCGGCTTCGACGGTGGATTTTCTGGTGGGGCTGGGGCTGGGGCGGTGGAAGCATAGGGGCGTGCGGCGCGGGCTGGTGACGCTGAGCGTGTTGTGGAATGTGGGATTGCTGGCAACGCTCAAGTACACGCCGTTTGTGCTGGAGAACTGGTCGGCAGTGACCGGCGCGGCGAAGCCGGAATGGCATTGGAGCTTTCCGATCGGGCTTTCCTTTTACTGCTTTCAGTCGTTGACGTATACGCTCGATTTGTACCGCAAGGATGCCAAGGCCACGCATAGTTATCTGGCCTACTTGTCGGCGGTGAGCTTCTTTCCGACGACTCTGGCGGGGCCGATCACGCGGGTTTCGGTGCTGCTCAGCCAGTTTGAGAAGAAGGACCGCAAGCTGTCCATGGAAGATGGGGGGCGGGCGGTGTTTCTCATCGGGCTGGGGTTGATGAAAAAGATGCTGATTGCGGATTACCTGGGCGGGAATCTGGTGAACCGGGTGTTCGATTTTCCGAACCTCTATACGGGGTTTGAGGTGCTGATTGGGGTGTATGGCTACGCGCTACAGCTTTATTACGATTTTTCGGGGTATACGGATATCGCCATCGGATCGGCATTGATGCTGGGGATCAAGCTGCCGCCGAATTTCAAGATGCCGTATGCGGCGGAAAATATCGCCGATTTTTGGCGCCGGTGGCACATCAGCCTGTCGAACTGGCTGCGGGATTATTTGTATTTTTCGCTGCCCGGGCTGCGGTCGAAGTGGAAGATTTTCACGTATACGAATCTCGTGCTGACGATGGCGATCGGCGGACTGTGGCACGGGCCGAACTGGACGTTCGCGGTGTGGGGATTGCTGCACGGATTGGCGCTGGCGGCGACGCGGGCGTGGCAGAACTGGCGGGGGACGGAGACCAATGCGGCGTGGTGGGCGCGCGGACTGCGGACGTTCTGGACGGTGCAGTTTGTCGCCTTTGCCTGGATTTTCTTCCGCGCGGCGAGCCTCGAAAACGCCGTGCAGATTGTGCAGCGGATCGGGTCGCTGACGTTTTCGACGGCGAATATTTCCGGGCCGGTGGCGGTGGTGATGGCGATTGCGGCGCTGGCGCATTACACCCCGGACGGGTGGTTCGAGGCCACGGACCGCATATTCGTGCGTTCTCCTTTTTATGTGCAGGCGGCGGCGATGGCGCTGCTGCTGCTGGCGATTCATTATGTGAATGCGACGGGGGCGGCTCCATTCATCTACACGCGGTTTTAAGACAATGAGCCTGCCACGTTATCCCACATTGACGATTCTGGCCTTCGGCGGGCTGATGCTGCTGACCGATGCGGTGCCGGCGCTGCATGATTTCAAGGTGATGGATTGGCGGACACTGCCGGAGGTGCTGCACTTTGTGGATCGCCAGCCGTCGGCATCGCCGGAACTCGATGAGCAACAGCGGCTGCGTCCGAATACAGATCCGGCGCGGCAGGCGAAGTATCCGCTGGAGGATGCGGATCACGACCTGGACTATTTCTATGCTGCGCTGCACAAGGCGGAAGGGAAGGGAAACGGCGCGCAGGTGCGGATTCTGCACTACGGAGATTCGCCGACGACGGCGGATCTAATCACGAGCGATGCGCGGGCGCTGTTGCAGAAGCAGTTCGGGGATGCGGGGCATGGGTTCTGCCTGATTGCGAAGCCGTGGGCGTGGTATTCGCATCGGGGCGCGGACGTGGAGGGAAGCGGATGGACGGTGGACGCGGCGAATCAATCGTCGATTAAGGATGGACTGTACGGGTTGGGCGGGGTGAGTTTTCGCGGGGGGGCGGGATCGACGGGGCGAGTGAAATTGAGCGGTCCGCATGCGCGGATGGAAGTGGCGTTTCTGAAGCAGCCGGGCGGCGGGCAGTTGCGGGTGTATGCGGGGGACAAGGATTTGGGTGCGATCGATACGGATGCGGAGCGGGCGCAATCGGGGTTTGCGTCGTTTGCGCTGCCGGCGGAGGCACGGGTGGTGCGGGTGGAGGCAATGAGCGGTCCGGTGCGGGTGTTCGGGATGATGTTCACGAAGGATTCGCCGGGGGTGGTGTATCACAGCCTGGGGGTGAACGGCGCGTATGTGTCGGTGCTGGCGAAGTTTTTCAATGAAGGCCATTGGCGCGAGCAGTTGCGGCATTACCAGCCGCACCTGGTGATTGTGAACTATGGCACCAACGAAAGCGTGTACCCGCAGTTTGTGGATTATGCGTCGGAGAAGGAGTTGCGCGAGATTGTACGGCGGCTGCGGGCCGCGGTGCCGGAGGCGAGCATTCTTATCATGAGTCCGATGGATCGCGGGCAGCGGATGACGAGCGGAGAGATTGGGACGGCGCCGGCGATACCGCGGCTGGTGGCGATTCAGCGGCGTGTGGCGGCGGATCTCGATTGCGCGTTTTTCAATACGTTTGAGGCGATGGGCGGGATCGGGACGATGGGGCGGTGGTATGCGGCGGAGCCGCGGCTGGTGGGCGCCGATTTCATCCACCCGATGCCGGGTGGGGCGAAGATTGTCGGGGGGCTGCTGTACCAGGCGTTGCTGGAGGGATACAACAATTACAAGCTGCGGCTGATTCAGAAACGGTCGATGGTGGCGGGCAAATGAAGCTACGGTTTCCACGCGCGGCCGCGTCGATCGCCCTTGTGGCGTTGCTGCCGTGGGTGTCGATGGGGCAGCGCAGCGGGGCACGGAAGACGACAGCGAAGAAACCGGCGCAGAAGAGTGCGCGGAAAACGGCTGCGAAGAAGGCAGCCGAGCCGGCGGTGCGGTTCGATGCGGGGGCGTGGCTTGACCGGATGCGCGAGGTTCCGGTGGAGAACGTGGCGGCTCTGGTTCCGTTCTTCGAGCAGTTGTACCGGCATGAGAAGGGGCAGGGGGAAGGCGGATTGCACATTCTGCATTACGGCGATTCGCATACGGCGGCAGACGACTGGACGGGGTTCTTGCGGGCGCTGTTTCAGAACCGGTTTGGGGATGGGGGGAGCGGCTTCACGTATGCGGGGCGGCCGTGGAACAGCTTTCGGCGATTGGATTTGCGGGCGGCGGGATCGAAGGGGTGGTACTCGGACGGATTGGCGGGGCGCGTGGGCGACGGGCTGTACGGGTTGGGCGGGGTGAGCATCACGACGAGCCGTCCGCGGGAGTCCGTGGCGCTGGAAGTGGCCTGCGAATCGCTTGAGTTGTTTTATTTGAAGCAGCCGGGGGGCGGGGCGGTGGAGTTTCGCGATAACGGGGAGTTGGTGGAGCGGATTGAAACGAATGGGGAACTGGGTCCGGGGTTTTACCGGTACATGCCGGGGGCGGGGGTGCATCGATTCACGCTGGAGACGGTGGAACGGGCTCCGGTGCGGCTGTTTGGATGGGTTGCCGAGCATGCGCGCGGGGTGACTTATGAGACGCTGGGCATCAATGGGGCGCAGGCGTCCATTGTTTTCCATTGGGATGAGAAGCTGCTGGCGAGCCATCTGCGGCGTCGCGATCCGGCGTTGATTGTGCTGGCGTACGGGACGAATGAAGCGGGGAATCCGGACTGGACGCTGGAGAAGTACCGGGAGATGTATGCGTCGTTGATTCACCGGTTCCGGCAGATCACGCCGACGGCGTCGATATTGGTGATCGGGCCGCCGGACCGCTATTACCGCGCGCGGAACCGGGGCTGGGTGGTTTACGACAAGGTGGACCGGATTGTGGAGGCGCAGCGGCAGGCGGCTCTCGGGACGGGGTGTGCGTTTTGGGATATGCGGGAAAAGATGGGCGGGAAGGGTTCCATGCGACAATGGGTAGACGCGGGCTTGGCACAACGCGATTACGTGCACTTTACCTCGCCGGGATACCGGCTGATGGGAGGCGCGGTATTCCAGGATCTGATGGACCATTACGCGACGTTTGCCAAGCTTCGTGAGCAACTCATCGGAACACAACTGCATGGACAGACGCGCGACACTCATTGATATTATCCGCCGGGTTTCGAAGAAGGACGTGACACCGGAGGCGGACGAATCGCTATTCGACTCCGGGCTGCTGGATTCGTTTGCCTTGCCGGATATGGTGGGCGGGATAGAGGAAGCGTTTCAGGTGAAGATCCCGGACGCGGATCTCCATCCGCGGAAGTTCGATACGATTGAGCGCATCGAATCCTATTTGGAGAGTTTGAACGAGGCGTGACATTTCTGCATAGCTTCGGCGCGGCACTGCCTGAGCGCGCCGTAACCAACGAAGAACTATCTCCGCTTGTGGGCCGGACTCCGGAATGGATATGGAACGTGTCCGGGATCCAGGAGCGGCGGTGGGTAGAGGGCGAGACGTCGGTGGTGGATCTGGCGGCGGCGGCGGCGAAGGATTGCCTGGAGAAGGCGGGGATGGTGGCGAAGGATCTGGGGATGATTCTGTTGTCGTGTTCGAGCGGGACGCGGCAGTTTCCGGGTCCGGCGGTGCAGTTGGCGCACCGGCTGGGGTTGGGTTCGACGCCGGCGGTGGATCTGCCGCTGGCGAGTGCTGGGGCGCTGTTTGGGATGTCGCTGGCGGGGGATTTGGCGGCGACGCGAGGTCCTATTCTTGTGGTAGCCGCGGAGATCATGTCGCGGATCGCGATGCGTGCGCCACAGGATTCGGCGGTATCGGTACTTTTCGGAGATGGGGCGGGGGCTTGCCTGATCCATCCGGACAAAGGGGTGGCGCGGATTCGCGGATCGCTGTTGGGGTCGGACGGGGCGTTTGCGGAAGATCTAAAACTGGAGTACCAATCGGGAATCGCGATGAACGGGCGGAGCGTGATTCTCCAGGCGACACGGAAGATCCCGCGGGTGATCAGCGATCTGCTGGGGAAGTTGAACGTGAAGGCTGGGGATGTGGGGACGTATCTGATGCACCAGGCGAATCAGAACCTGATCGACAAGGTGGCGGACAGTTTGGGAGTGGACCGAAAGCTCTTTTTTTCGAACATCCGGCGGTATGGGAACACGTCGTCGGCGTCGATGCTGATTGCGGCATCGGAATGGGCGGTGGAATCAGGGATTCGCCCCGGGGAGTTGATCTGTTTCGCGGCGTTTGGGGCGGGGTACAATTGGGGGGCGTTGCTGGCGGAGTCTCTGTAAACAGTTGATGTACAAGAGGGATACGCGTGTTTGTTGGGGGAGAGGTGTGTGAAATGGGACAGCGCGGGCGAGTGTACCAAGGGTATCGCTTAGTAATGGGTCATGGATCGAGACGTGAGCACTCGGTATAAAACTTTAGTACCAAGGTTTTTAGTTGCGGAGTACCGGTTTCGTGCTATACTGACTCTGGCGTAGAACTGCCCTCGTCCTATTACCGGGAGATTGGGCAGAGGCGAACACGTACTCGGAGGCAAGTCGATGTTCAATAGCTGGGGAGTGGGAGGCAGGAGGAAGATACTGCTGGCTGCTCTATCGGTGACAATATCTTTCAATGCGTTTGGCGCAACCGTGGGGCAATTAGCGGGGAATTCTTCGATCTGGGCGAACCCGGGCAATTTCAGTAACATTTTTGTAGCGGCGACGGTTGGCGCCGGACACACGGTGGAATCGGCGGAGACGCTGACGGCGCAGAACATCGCCAACAACACACACTTCATCGTGGAGAGCAGTGCGACTGCGCTTGCCGCGCAGGAGCTTTCGTTATTGGTGGATTATGTGCGGGGCGGCGGCACATTGCTACTGTTTGCGACTCCGACCACGGGGGTCACATCGGCGAATCAAATTTTGAGTGCATTGGGTCCTGGTTTGAGCGGCACGACGATGAGCGTGCAGACGATGACGAGCGGTTTTCCGGGAACGAGCTTGAACTGGGGCTCGTTGAGCGGTTCGGATCCTGCTGTACAAGGCACGGTGGCGAACCTGAACGGGCAGAGCCTGAACTACACTCAGACGCGACTGTTGATGGGGGGAACGCATCTGGCGGTGGTGGAGTCGCCATCGATTTCCGATGCCATTCGCGTGGACCGCTACCAATTGGGGAGAGTGTATCTCTTCGGGACGCACATCGATTCCAACACGGTGACGGGAGTGAACCAGAACAACACGCAATTCTTTCTGAACATTCTGGCCAATGGCGGGCTGCCGAGCGGACTGGTGGACACCGGGGTGCCGGAGCCGTCGACATTCGGCTTGAGCGCGGTGACACTGGCGGGAGCCCTGCTATACCTGCGCCGCAAGCGCACCTGATTCCATCGGTCAGTATTCCATTTCCCACAAAGGCCTGCCTGGAACGGCAGGCTTTTTTCTTTGTGTGTGGAGTTGGCATATGCCCATCCTCGGGAATGGCAGGTGTATACTAACCTGAGACTGGAAGGGCAGCGGCGCGAGCGATGGCAGACACGCGCGCCCATCCCACTCCCACACGAGGTAAGGAATGAGAGTAAGACTGTTTGTAGCGGCGGCATGCGCGCTCGGTTGCGCGTGGGGCGCCGACTGGCTGACGGACGCGGCGGATACGTTTCGCACCAACTGGCAGCGCGATGAGAAGATCCTCAGCGTCAGCACGGCGAAGGATATCAAGCTGCTGTGGAAGCTGAAGACGGACAATGAGCCGCGCCAGATGCATGCCTTGTTCCCGGCGCTGATTGCGGGGAGTGTGAATACGGCGGACGGGCCCAAGGAAATCGCCGTCGTGGCCGGAGTTTCCGACAACATATACGCCATCGATGCCAAGAAAGGCACGCTGCTTTGGAAGAAGCATTTCCAGAGCACGTATCAGGATCCGCCGACGGGCCGCGGGCCTGGGGTGCTGTGTCCGGGCGGGATGACGGCGACGCCTACGATCGGGCCGGGCGATGGGCCGGGAAAGTACGTGTTGTATGCGGCTTCCTGGGACGGATCGTTGCACCAGTTGAATCTGGCGGATGGAGAGGCGCTGGCGCCGCCGGCGAAGTTCATGCCTCCGAATGGCAAACCCTATGCGTTGAACTTGTTCAAGAACGCCATTTACACGCATACGGCGCAGGGGTGCGGCGGCAATCCGAACATGGTGTACATTTACGACCTGGCGACGAAGAAAGTGGGAAGCTGGGGGCCGGCGGGCGGCGGCATGTGGGGCCGTTCGGGGCCGGCGATCAGTTCGAACGGGACGCTGTATACGGGCACCGGCGACGGGCGTTGGGATCCGGAGAACGGGCTCTATGGCAACGGCATTATCGGGGTGCAGCAGGATCCGGAAACGAAGGCGGCGGTGCTGACCGATTACTACGGGCCGTCGAACGCGGAATGGCTGTTCAAGCGCGATCTGGACATGCAGGTGACGCCGACGATCTTTCCCTACAAGGGTAAGGAGCTGATGGTGGACGCAGGCAAGGAATGCGTGCTGTACCTGATGGACACGGAGTCGATCGGCGGCGACGATCACCGTACGCCGTTACAGCGCACGCCGCTGATCTGCAATGAGGAAGTGAATTTCGCCTCGGCGGGCATTTGGGGTTCGCTGGCGACCTGGGAAGATGCGAAAGGAACGCGCTGGGTGCTGACGCCGTTCTGGGGGCCGAAGCATTCGAAGTTCAAGGCTCCGATCGAGCACGGGGTGGTGAAGCACGGCGCCGTGGCGGCATTCAAGGTGGAAGACCGCGATGGGAAGCCGCAGCTTGTGCCGGCGTGGATTTCGCGGGACATGAACCGTGCCGAGCCGCCGGTGGTCGCCAACGGGGTGGTGTTCGCTTACGGCAACGGCGAGGATACCACGCAATCGACGCCGGAGCTGGGGCTGGGCGCAAACAGCGCGGCGTATCGCATCAAGGGATCGACGAAAGCGGTGCTGTATGCGCTCGATGCGCAGACGGGCAAGGAGCTGTGGTCGAGCGGCGATCAGATTCAATCGTGGAATCACTGGAGCGGGATTTCGGTGGCGAACGGCAAGGTATACATCTCGACGTTCGACGGCATGATCTACTGCTTTGGGATTCAGAAGTAAGCGCACGATGCGGGGCGTGGTAAGAATGCTGTGCCTGTTGGCGATGGGCGCTGTGTCGTGGGCACAGGCAAGCGATGCGGCGGTGGAGCGTCTGCTCGAGAAGATCGAATCGCAACGGCGCCTGCTGCACGATTGGGCGGGTCTCATTCGTTACGGGAGCGCGAACACGGAAGTGCCTCCTCCGCGGCCCGGGGAGATGCGTGTCGTGTTTCTGGGCGATGAACACACCGAGCGGTGGGGCGAGGGCAAAGCGCGGTTTTTTCCGGGCAAGCCGTATTTCAATCGCGGGATCGCGGGGCAGACGTCGGCGCAAATGCTGGTGCGGTTCCGGCAGGATGTGATTTCGCTGGCGCCGAAGGTGGTCGTCATACAGGCGGGATCGAACGACTTGGCCGGATTGACCGGGCCCGCCACCACGCCGATGATTGCGGAGAATATCTTGTCCATGCTCGATCTGGCGAAGGCGAACGGGATTCGCGCGGTGCTGGCGAGCGTGCCTCCGGTGTGCGATTGCGCGGGAGTGAAGCAGACACAGAAGCGCGCAGTGGGCAAGATCATGGGTGTGAACGAGTGGTTGGAAGAGCAGGCCGCCAAGAGCGGCGCGGTGTATTTGAATTTCGCCCCTGCCTTGGGAGGGCGGACGTTGAAGCCGGAGATGACCCTGGACGGATTTCTGCTCAACGATGCCGCCTATGAGGCGATGGCCCCGCTGGCGGAGCGAGCGATTGCCGCGGCGATGAAAACGAATTGATTGAGTAAAGGAGTTTCGACGATGAGAAGGCTCAATGTTGCCGTCTTCCTCATGAGCGCGTTGCTGCCGAGCGCGGCGCTGGCGCAGTTTGGGCGCGAGTGGACCACCAGCGGGAACGATGCGCAGCGCTCCTCGTGGATCCGGACGGATGGGAAGATTTCGCCCGCGACGTTGCAGAAGGCGGGGTTCGCGCATTTGTGGAAGATGAAGTTTCAGAATGCGGCGAGGCAACTCAACGCGCTGACGCCGGCGATGATCATGGACCGGCTGATCGGCTACAAGGGATTTCGGGCGCTGGTGTTTTTGGGTGGCAGCTCCGATCAGGTGATTGTGGCCGATAGCGATCTGGCGCGGCTGGAGTGGCAGGTGACGCTGCCTGGCGGCGCCTCGCAGGCAGGCACGGCGGCGTGTCCGGGCGGATTGACGAGCGCCCTCACGCGGCCGACTTCGCTGAGCATTGCGCCGCCGCCGTCATCGAGCGGACCGGCTGGATTCGGCGGGCGCGGCGGTCCGGCGAAATCCGATGTCGGGCAACCGGGGCAGGGAGCCGTGACGCTGGCCCGCATCGCACCGCGGCCGGCGCCGGCGGCGCCGCCTGCTCCGGCACGCAGGACGGCGCGTCCGGCGGGTGGATTCGGCGCTCCGAGCGCGATCTATGCGCTGGCCTCGAACGGCATGTTGCATGAGTTGAATACGCAGAACGGGGCGAATGTGAATCCTCCGGTGCGCTTTCTGCCGGGCAACGCGAATGCAAGCGGGTTGATCATGGTGGAGGATTTGTTCTACGTGGCCACGGATGGCAATTGCAACGGCGTGGACGATGGCGTGTGGGTGCTCGATTTCGCATCGAAAAAAGTAACGCACTGGAAATCGCCGAAGGGTGTGGCGGGCAATGTGGGTCCGGCGCTCGGTCCGGACGGCACGGTGTATGTGGCCACGCGCGGCGGCGAATTGGTGAGCCTGGCCGGCGAGACGCTCCAGGTGAAGGGCGTCTATCACGCGGGGCAAGGGTTCGCATCGTCGCCGGTGGTGTTCGATCATAAGGGCAAGCTGATGGTTGCGGCCGCGGCCGTGGACGGGCGCGTGCATGTGGTGGACGCGGCGACGATGAGCGGCGTGGCGAAATCGGATGCCGATGCCAAGGCCGCCAATTACAATGTAAAGGCGCTGGCGAGCTGGCAGGATCCGTCCGGCACGCGCTGGATCCTGGTTCCGACGGCTTCCGGTGTGACGGCGTGGAAGTGGACGGACGGTGGATTGCAGATTGGCTGGACGTCGCGCGAGATGGTGGCGGCGATGACTCCGATGGTGATGAATGGCGTGGTGTTCGCGGTATCGAGCGGATTCCGGGGCAATGTGAAGAATTCGGAAGCGGCGGTGTTGTACGCCTTCGATGGCGTGAGCGGCAAGGAATTGTGGTCGAGCGGGAAGACGATGACTTCGTTCGCCACAAGCGGAGGTTTATCGGGGGGCGCAAGCCAGCTATATTTGAGTACATACGATGGTACGTTACATGCGTTTGGGATTCCTATTGAGCACTAGCCTGGCCGTGTGCGCCGGGAGCGGTTTTGCGCAGGTGTTGCCGGAAGGTCCGGGAAAAGCGGAGACGGAGCGGCTGTGCAAGGGTTGCCATGAACTGGCGCGGTCGGTTTCGTTGCGGCAGGACCGCGGCGGATGGGAAGCCACCATGAAGAAGATGGTGGCGATGGGCATCAAGGGAACGGAGCAGGAGTTCACGCTCGTGCTCGAATACCTGGTGAAGAACTATCCGGCCGATGCGGTGCCGCCGCTGAATGTGAACAAGGCTACGGCGATCGAGTTGGAAAGCCGGTTGTCGCTGCGGAGGTCGCAGGCATCGGCGGTGATCCGGTACCGCAAGGAGAACGGCAACTTCAAAAGCATCGAGGATCTGAAGAAGGTGCCGGGAATCGATGTGGAGAAGATTGAGGCCAAGAAGGACAGTGTTGTTTTCTAGGTGGGCGCTGGCGGCGGTTGCGCCGTTGTTGCTGGTTTCGTGCGCGGCGGAGAAGCCGGTGGAGCGGCCGGCGAAGCCGGTCGGCGCGGTAGTTGCGTTGCCGGCTTCGTTGGGTTTGCCCCCTGTGCCGTTTCCGGCGGACAATCCGCCGACGGCGGAAACCATCGCGCTCGGGCGCAGGCTCTACTACGATACGAAGCTGTCGCGCGATAACACGGTGTCGTGCGCGAGTTGCCACAGCCCGGTGCTTGGCTTCGCCGATGGAAGGAAAGTTTCGGCGGGCGTGCAGGCGAAGACGGGAACGCGCAATGCGCCGACGGTGTGGAATGCGGCGTATGCCCCGCTCCAGTTCTGGGATGGACGCGCGGCGACGCTGGAGGAGCAGGCCGCCGGGCCGATTGCCAATCCCGTGGAAATGGATCTGCCGCATGAGCAACTGTTGGGGCGGCTGAATGGCGATGCGATGTATGGGGACATGTTCACGAAGGCGTTCGGGCCGGGACGCATCACGATGGACAAGGTGCAAAAGGCGATTGCCAGTTTCGAGCGCACGGTGGTGAGCGGCAATTCGGCGTTTGACCGCTATCAATACGGCGGGGACAGGAAGGCAATGAGCCCTTCGGCGATCCGCGGGCTCGCGATTTTCCGCGATGCCAAGCGCGGCAACTGCGCCGTGTGCCACACCATCGAAGAGAAGTTTGCGTTGTTCAGCGACGGCAAGTTTCACAACATCGGCACGGGGATGGATGAGACGGGCGAATTGCGGGACAAGGGCCGGTATGAGGTCACGAAGGTGGAGGCCGATCGCGGCGCATTTCGCACGCCGACGTTGCGCAACATATCGAAGACCGCGCCGTACATGCATGACGGCAGCCTGAAGACGCTGCGCGATGTGGTGGATTTTTATGTCGGCGGCGGGAGTGCGAATCCGCATCTGGACAAGGAGATTCGCGAGTTGAAATTGTCGCAACAGGACCGCGCCGATCTGGTGGCGTTCCTCGAAGCGCTGGATTGCGAGATGCCGGTTAACGTGGGGCCTCCGGGCGGGCTATGAGGGCGGGCGTCGCAATTGCGTTGCTGGCGCTGTTGAGCGGCTGCGGAGAGCGGAAGCAGGCGGCGAAGGCGCCGGAGAAACAGGCGCCGGAATACTTTCGCGTGGATCCGGCCACGGCGGGCGTGGTGACGGGGAAAGCGACGTTTCAGGGAAAGATCCCGCGGCGCGAGCGGATCGATCTGGATGAAGACGAGCAGTGCGTGAAACTGAATCCACGCGGGATGTACGATGCTTCGATCGTGGTGAACCAGGATCGCACGCTGGCGAATGTGTTCGTGTATGTGAAGGCGGGACTGGAGGGGAAGACGTTTCCGCCTCCGGATGGACCGGTGGTGCTGGATCAACGGGGCTGCCAGTTTGCGCCGCGCGTGTGGGCGACGCGCACCGGGCAAGTGTTTCAGGTGACGAACTCCGATCCGGTGACGCACAACGTGCATCCCATTGCGCGGAATAATCGCGAGTGGAATCAGAGCCAGGGGCCGGGGGATCCGCCGCTGCAACGCAAGTTCGTATGGCCGGAGGTGATGATCCGCATCAAGTGCAACGTGCATTCGTGGATGCGTTCTTGGGCCGCGGTGATGGAGCATCCTTATTACGCGGTGACGGGCGCCGACGGGTCGTTCACGATTCCCAATCTGCCGCCTGGGGAATACACGCTGGAAGCTTGGCAGGAAAAGCTCGGGACGCAGGAACGGAAGATCCGCGTGGAGCCATCGGGCAGGGTGGAAATCGGATTCGCATTTGAGGGAGAGTGACGCATGAAGAATCTACGGTATGTTGCCGCGGCGGCCGCTTTGCTGCTGGCGGGCTGCGGCGAGAAGAGCCAGCCCGTGGCGGAGAAGAAAGATGAGCCGAAGCCTGCCTTTCGGGTGTTCGTTACGAATGAAAATTCCGGCGATCTGACGGTGATCAACGGCACGACGCTGGAGGCGATGGCGGCGATTCCGGTGGGCAAGCGCCCGCGGGGGATTCATGCGAGTCCGGACCGGAAGACGATTTACGTGGCATTGAGCGGCTCGCCGGCGGCGCCTCCGGGAGTGGATGAGAGCACGCTGCCGCCGCCCGATAAGAGCGCCGATGGGATCGGTGTGGTGGATGCGGAGTCGATGAAGCTGGTGCGCACGATCAAGGCGGGTTCGGATCCGGAGCAGTTCGATTTGAGCCGCGACGGGAAGTTGATTTTCGTCTCCAATGAAGACTCCGGTGAGACGAGCATCGTGGAGATTGAGACAGGGAAGGCCGTGCATACGGTGAAAGTGGGCGAGGAACCGGAAGGTGTTACCACGAGCCCCGATGGAAAATTCGTGTATGTGACATCGGAGGACGATGGAACGGTGGCCGTGATTGACACGGAGGCGCACAAAACGCTGAAGACGATCAAGGTGGGGCGGCGTCCGCGTTCGGTGGCGTTCAAGAAAGACGGATCGCAAGCCTATGTCACCAACGAGAACGACGGGAACGTGACGTTGATTGACGCCGTCGGGCACAAGGCGATCAAGGATATTCCACTGGGCGAGAAGGGCGTGATCAAGCCGATGTGCGTGATCCTGTCGCCGGATGGGACGAAGGCGTACGTGAGCAGCGGGCGCGGGAAGAATGTGTACACGATCGACACGGCGAAGAATGAAGTGACGGGTTCGGTGGAGGTGGGAACGCGCCCATGGGGAATTGACGTGTCGCCGGATGGGAAGTTGCTATTCGCGGCGGATGGTCCGGCGAAGCAAGTCGTGGTGGTGGATCTGACGGCGAATGCGGTGGTGAAGCGGATCCAGGCCGGCGACGGGCCTTGGGGCGTGCTGGTGTTGCCCAACTGAGGCGCCGGTCTATCTGGCGCCGCAGTTGCTGCCCGGGATATACCATATCCGGGCGGAGCAGGCGGGATTCAAGAGTCTGGTGGTGAAGGGCGTGCGCTTGGAGATCAACCAGAACGTGACGCAGGATCCGAGGCTCGAGGTGGGCGCCGTCACGGAGAGCATTGCGGTGAGCGGTACGGCGCCGACGGTGGACATGGTGTCCGGCAGTGTCGAGCACGTCGTGGAGAACAAAGGAATTGTGGAGCAGCCACTGAATGGACGGAACGTGTTCGATCTGGTGAATTCGTTCCCACGATCCGGCTGGATCCGGACGCGATTGACATCCGGAACCGGCACAATCTTGCGCTGAATCTGAATCGCGTTTTATCGCCGCGCCCGTTCACGAGCCTGCGCGCGGGTTTCGTTGACGACGGAAGTGAACAACGACTACACGCTCATGCGCGGCGCGCACACCATCAAGCTGGGTGGATCGTTCATCCGGTTCAACGCCAACGAAATCGCGAAGCAATGGGTCGAGGTAGTGGGTGTTTCAGACGCGGTGGACCAGCGGCCGCAACGCCGCGGGCGGAACGATTGCCAACACAGGCACGACGTTCGCCGATATTCTGCTGGGGCGGATGTATTGCCGGGGAGCGGCCTGGGCGGCGGCGGATTTGGGATCGCGGGGGCCGGCGCGTCGGACCGCGAGATGCAGTTCGCGATGAAACTGTACTACTAGGCGGGTTTGGTGTAGCGCGAAGCGGTCCCCGCACCCGCAATGCGACTCGATATCCTAATAGCGTGCCACGCCTATCACGCCGTTCCTTCGTCACCACCACCGTAGCGGCCGCGGCCGCCCACGCCGCCGACTTCCACAGCCAGTGGAGAGCCGATCTCTCCCGCCCCTGGCTCGGCCCGGAATACTGGGCCAATCCCATGCAGGACTGGCGCATCCGCAACGGCCGGCTGGAATGCTTCATCGCCGGAGTCGACCGCAACGTGTTCCTGCTCACGCGCGCGGTCAACGCCACTCGAGGCGACTTCACCATGTCCGTCAAACTCGGACGTCTTGAAGAAGACCGGCAAATGCTCGAAGAAGGCTTCGCCGGATTCCGCATCGGCATCCAGAGCCAGTTCCAGGATTACCGCTCCGACGCCGTCCACGGCAACGGAATGAATGTGGGCGTCACCTCCCAAGGCCGCCTCTTCATCGGCCAGCCCGAAGGCGCGGCGGTGCAAGTCCCCCTCGATCCGCAACTGCAACTCAAACTCACCGCCACGCCCGGCGAAACGGACTACACCCTCACGCTCGAAGCGCTCGACCGCGCCGGCGCACGCCTCGCCCAGGTGCAGAAAAGCGTCCCCGCCGCATCCATTGCCGGCGGAGTCTCCCTGGTCTGCCACTCCGGCGAAATCCCCAAGGGCCCCATCCATCGGCGCAACGCCCCCCGCACGGGAAACCTCCGTTTCTGGTTCACCGATTGGGATCTCAGCGGCAGCAAAGTCTCCGAGTTCAAAGACCGGGCCTATGGCCCCATCTACTTCGCCATGCATACGCTCAGCCGCCGCGTGCTGAAGATGACCGCGCAACTTGCCCCGCTCGAAGCCGGCAATCACGAAGCGCAACTGCAAGTGAAAGCCAACAACCGATGGAAAACCGTGGCCACGGCAACCATGGACCCGCTCGCCCGCACCGCCACCTTCCGCGTCCCCGATTGGGACGACACCAAGGACACACCCTATCGTGTGCTGCTCACGCTCCGCGACGAAAAAGGCGAACGCGCCGAGCACACCTGGGAAGGCACCGTGCGCAAGGATCCCGGCGATGGGCGCAAGCTTATCATCGGCGCGCTCACCTGCTGCGACGACGTCGGCTTCCCCCACCAGGACATCGTCAAGAACGTGCGCCACTTCAACCCCGACATCCTCTTCTTCACCGGCGATCAAATCTACGAAGGTGTCGGCGGCTACGGCATTCAATTCGAGCCCACCGAACAAGCCGCTCTCGACAACCTCCGCAAGTGGCTCATTTTCGGCTGGAGCTTCCGCGAGTTTTTCCACGACATCCCCACCGTTTGCATGCCCGACGATCACGACGTCTATCACGGCAACGTGTGGGGATCGGCGGGAAAAAAAGCCATCCTCGATCCCAACGATCCGGAAACCAAGACCAGCCCGGTGCAAAGCTGGCAGGACTCCGGCGGCTACAAAATGTCCGCCGAACTGGTGAACATGGTGCAGCGCCACCAGACCAGCCACCTGCCGGATCCCTTCGATCCCACGCCCGTCAGCCAGAACATCGGCGTCTACTACACCTCGCTCCTCTACGGTGGCGTCAGCTTCGCCATCGTCGAAGACCGCAAGTGGAAATCGTCGCCCCGCCACACCATCCCCTGGGCCGATATCCGCAACGGATGGGCCCAGAACCCGCGCTACAAGGCTCCGCAGGATGGCGACGTCCCCGGAGCCGAACTCCTCGGCCCCCGCCAACTCGCCTTCCTCGAACAGTGGGCGCAGGATTGGAACGGCGCCTATATGAAGGTGCTCGTTTCCCAAACCCTGTGGGCCAATCTTTGCACGCTGCCGCCTCCCGCCAACACCGATTCCGTTACCGGGAAGCTGCCGATTCTCCCGCCCGGCGGTTATGCCGAAGGCGAGATGCTCGTGGCCGATCACGATTCCAACGGCTGGCCGCAAACCCCGCGCACGCGCGGCCTCAGAGCGATGCGCAAAGCATCGGCTTTCCATATCGGCGGCGATCAGCATTTGGGCAGCACCGTCCGCTACGGTATCGACGACTTCAACGACGGTCCCTACATGATCTGCACACCGGCCATCAGCAATCTGTTCCCGCGCCGCTGGTTTCCGCCCAAACCCGGAAACAATTGCCCGGCCGGCAGCCCCCGCTATTGCGGCGAATACGTCGATGGCTTCGGCAATAAGATCACCGTGCACGCTGTCGCCAATCCCCAGAAAACCGGCCTCACGCCCGCCGCGTTGTATGACCGCGCCACAGGCTATGGCATCATCGAAGTCGACCGCAAATCGCGCAATATCCACCTGGCCAACTGGGCCCGCCACGTCGATGCCACCAAGCCCGGCGCCAAGCCCTACCCCGGCTGGCCCATCGTCATTCACCAATACGACAACGGCATCAGCAACGCGCGCTACGCCTTGCCGGAAATCCAGTCTCCCGTCGACGATCCCGTCGTGCAAGTCGTCGACGAAGCCACCAATGAAATAGCCTTCACCATCCGCATCCAGGGGCGCACCTTCACCCCGCGTGTCCACAAACCTGGCACTTACACCGTGCGCCTCACCCCGGACAAAGGCAAACCCAAAGAATGGAAAGGGCAAAAAACAACCTGATGCAAGACATCTTCAACTCCGACTTCCTCGGCGAAGGCTACGCCCAATGGCGACCCGCCGTGCACCCGCACGTCATCGAACTCATCGCGCGCCGTATCGGCCGCGTCGAGCGGGCTCTCGACATCGGCTGCGGAACCGGCCTTTCCACCCGCGCCCTCATGCCCATTACCGAGGAGCCCATCGGCATGGAGCCCTACCTCAACATGCTTCGCTGGAGCCGCACCATCGCCCCCAACGCCGCCTTTTTCGCCGGTAACGCCGAAGCGATTCCCCTGCGCTCCCGATCCATGCCGCTGTTGACGGCAGCCGGTTCGCTCAACTGGGCCGATCTTTCGCAATTCTTCCCCGAGGCGCGCCGCGTCATCGCCAACAACGGCACGCTGATCGTGTATGACTTCGGCCAAGGCGACGACATGGCCGGCTCCAACGCCCTCGCCCGATGGAACGCGCAATTCAAGCAGCGCTATCCCTCGCCGCCCTGCCGCACCATCAACCCGCAAACGCTCTCCACCGACACTCCCGGCTTCGAACTCAGAGAAAGCGAGGAGTTCGCCGTCCCCATCTCCATCGCGCCGCAGTTCTACCTCGAATATGCCATGACGGAAACCAACGTGGCTGCCGCCATGCGCAACGGCGCCGCCGAAAGCGAAATCCGCGCCTGGTGCGAGGAAACGCTCGCGCCCGTGTTCGACGGCCAACCGCGCGAAGTCACCTTTCGGGGCTTCATCGCTTACCTTTCCCCAATGCCTGTCTGAGCAGCTTGATGTGTTGATTCGTGGGCGCGGAGGCATCGCCCGGCGTATGCTTTCCCCAGTTCGCCCGCGCTGCCAGCAGCACCGTCTTCTCGGAGGGAATCATCACCGCGCAGTTTCCGCCCGCCCCGATACTCATGAAGGTATCCCGCGGGGCATCCGGCCACGTCACCGCATCCGGATGCAGCCGCCCCTTCGCATTGAACCACCAGTTGCACCCATAAATCCCCGCCCCGTACTCGGTGAAATGGTCGGAGCCTCCGCCGTAGCTCCCGATTTTCAAATAATCATTCGTCTCCGCCTTCACTGTATGCGGCAACCCGGCCGGTGTTTGCGCCCTGCAATACTCGGTGAAGTACCGCCGCGCCAGCACCTGTTTCCCCTTCCACTTTCCGCGCTCCAGCCAGAACCAGGCGATCCGTGCAAAGTCCCGCACCGAAGCACTCATGCGCCGGTTCGTAGCCCGGAACCGCAGCCCGTCTTCCAGTTCCAGCGCGGCGAAACGGCGGTTCGCCGCCTCATCCGGGTTCTGTTCAAAAATCCGGTCGAACAGCGTCTTCTGATACAGCATGATCGCGAAGTCGTTGTAGGCCCACGCCGCACCGGGCACATCCGGCCGCGCATAGCCGCTCGTCATATTCGCCAGATGCCGCAACGTCATCGTGCGATCCTTCTCCACCAGCGGCCATCCGTATCCCGCCACCGGCGCATCGATGCTTTTCACCTTTCCCTCAGCCATCGCGAAGAACAGCAACGTGCTCAGCACCGGCTTCGCCGACGAAAGCCAATCGCTCACCTCGGCCTGATCTCCCCACGAGTGCACCGTGCGCCCTCGATGCAAGACGGCTCCGCGTCCGCCCAGATTGTGCGCCAGCAAATCGAGCGCATCCTGCCGCGGTCCCGCCGCCGCGCTCATCGTGGCAAGAAAAGTGCGCCTATCCATTCCATAATGATATAAGCATGCCTGTTCTCTTGCTTCTCGCGGCCTTCGCGATGCCCGCGGCCGCCGTGCAAATCCAACAGTATCACTCTCACGACTTCTCCTTCCGGGCCCAAACCGCCGGCAATCCCTTCGACATCGAACTCGACGGCGAGTTCACCGGACCGGACGGCATCCGCCTCACCGTGCCCGGATTCTACGATGGCAACGGCACATGGAAGATCCGTTTCTCACCCACCCGGGTCGGCCAGTGGACCCTGCGCACCAAGTCCACTGTAGGCGCACTAAACGGAAAAACCGAAGCCGCCATCGAGTGCACCCCCAACCGCCACACCGGCATTCATGGCGCACTACGAGTCGACGCCGCCAATCCCTACCACTTCCGCTACGAAGACGGCACGCGCTATTTCCTCATGGGCTACGAGGCCGACTGGCTCTGGGGCATCGACATGAAAGATCCCAAGCGCACCCAGATGCACAAACTCATCGACCGCATCGCCTCGCGAGGATTCAACCACGTCCTGGTCAACGTCTACGCGCACGACACCAACTGGAGCCCCGGCAAACAGAACGAGTGGGACTACGGCCCGCCCGAAATGTACGCCTGGGAAGGGACCAACGAAAAGCCCGATCACACCCGCCTCAACGTCGAGTTTTTCCGCCTCTACGACGGCATGATGGAAGCTCTTCGCGACAAGGGAATCATCGCCCACATCATGCTCAAGGTCTACAACAAGAAGGTCCACTGGCCGGAAAAGAACAGCCCCGAAGAACGGAAATATTTCCGCTATGTCACCGCCCGCTACCAGGCGTTTTCCAACGTTGTTTGGGATTTTTCCAAGGAATCCTACAACGAAAAGGACAACGAATTGCAGGCCCGCCTGCTGCAATACGTGCGCTCGCTCGATGCCTACCAGCGCCTCACCACCGCCCACGACGACGATGTCTACGAGTGGGATCCCCGCTACTGGCCCACACTCGACTTCCGCACCGATCAACAGCACTCCGATTTCGCCGGCATGATCGCCTTTGACCGCGCCATGCGCCCCCGCCCCGTCATCAACTCCGAATTCGGCTACGAACGCGGCGTCGGCCCGAAGCTCCCCACCTATGGCCGCGAAGACGATTGGCAGGAGCAATTACGGCGCGCCTACTGGATCTACCTCGCCGGAGGCTACGGCGTCTACTACTACCACTACACATCCTGGGACGTGAACAAGATCGATCCCGAACCTCCCGGCTACGCCGCCTTCGAGATTCTCCGCAGGTCCCTCGAACCTCTCCCCTATTGGCGGATGAATCCGGCCAACCATCTTGCTGTCGATGGCCCCTGCCTCGCTTTGCCCGGCGAAGCCTACGCCGTGTACGCCGAAAAGCCCAGCGTCACCGTGAACCTCCACGCGCTCGAGGGCGCCGGCGACGCCGCCTGGATCGACACCTGGACCGGCGCCCGCCAATCCTTCGAAGTCCACGGTGGCGCCGTCCGCAAGCTCACCAAACCCGAATCCTTCGGCAAAGCACCCGGCTTGCTCCTCATCCGCAAAGAAAAGTGAAACCGGCCGCCTGCTACAATCGTCCTTAAGCCGTTAGGGGATCTCGCCGCGTCCGGCCCCCAGCATCGAGTGTGCCATTTTTCCATGCCGACCATCGAACTGGACGACCGCGAGTTAATGCTATCCCTGAAAAACGGGAACGCCGACAGCCTCGAACTCCTCCACAAGCGCCACCGCACGAATGTGCTGCGCCTCATCCGCCGCATCACCGGAGACGCCGCCGTGGCCGAAGAACTCTCCCAGGAAGTCTTCCTTCGCGTTTACCAGGCCCGCGAACGCTACGAGCCTACCGCTTCCTTTTCCACCTGGATCTACCGCATCGCCTTCAATCGCTCCCTCAACTGGCTTCGCTCGCAACAGCAACACCGCAACACCACCAGCTTCGATGCCCACCCCAACTCCCTCCGCCTTCTTCAGGAACCCAGCGCCACCCCCGAGCGCAAACTCCTCGACCGCGAACACATCGAGCGCATCCGCGAGGTCATCAACTCGCTTCCGCCGCGCCAGCGTCAAGCCCTCATCCTCCATAAATACGAAGGGCTCGATTACGCACAAATTGCCGCCCGCATGGACACCACCGTCCCCGCCATTAAATCACTGCTGTTCCGTACGTATTTGTCGCTACAGGAATTGCTAAAGCCCTTAACAATCCTTTACAAAACTCCTGTTGGAAAAGGCTCGGATCGGCTTTAAGCTATGGCTAGCGACCCAATCCCAGCGTGCGGCCCGGAAGGTTGGCACAGAGCTTTCCCGCCGCACGCCCCGTTATTTTGCAACAAGGCCGAGTTTGGCCAGCAGCATGGTATGAAACGCCGCGGCGTTGCGTAGTCCCGTCTCTCCAATCCGTTCGATCGTGTCGTGATCGGTGTGATAATACGGCGGGGCGTTCATCAAACAGAAGCTTTTCACTTTCCCGCAAGTAACGAACAAATCCGCGATACAGGCATCCTGCATCTTTGGATCAACGGTCATCACGCCGCTGGCGCGCACCAACTCCGGCAACAGCGCCCGCACTTGCGGCCAACCCTCTGATCCCAGATACGCCACCCGCTGATTGTTCAGCGGCATCGCCCACCCAGCCTGCCGCCCTTCCTCGGAATCGATGGCGTCCACGTGCTCCAGCAGGAACAATTGCTTTACCCGCGCGAACCGGCGCGCATCGCGGCCCACCCAATCGCGCATTCCCGCAGCCTCATCGTGATGCGCCGATAATCCCAGAAAATAGAAGCCGCACTTTCGCGCACTCCGCGGCAGCCGGGCCAGCGATTCCGCCATCCCCACCATCGCCGCCATGCCGCTGGCATTGTCAATCGCCCCGGTAAAGAAGGAATCGATGTGGCACATGACTCCCGCCGCCGAATCGCTGCTGCCCGGCAGAAAACCCACCACATTCCGCCCCGTATGCTTCTCCACCGCCGCATAGCGAATGGAAGCCGTCACTTCCCGACCCTTCGCCACCAGCGAACCATCGACACTGTCCACGGAAAAACAGGGAATCGGCCGCAACCCGCCGGCATAGCGTTCATCCTTCACCGCATACGGCTTATCCACCGGAACCACGGACTTCCACCGCGACCCCTTCGCCGTGGGCAGCGCGAACAGCAATCCCGCCGCACCCACCGCCACCGCCCGCTGATACAGCAGTTTCTCGCGCACGATGTTGAACGCAGTCGACGTCGTGGCGCCGCTCCGCACAAACGCCCACTTCCCCTTCGCGCGGCTCCAATCCCCATCCGGCTCCACTGCCTCGAGCCGCGCGCTGATCTTCCCATCGGGAAACCGCGCTTCGAAAGGGGCAGGCATGGCCGTCTCCAGAACTGTCCCATCCACGCTCACCGTCCAATCCTCGGCCCGGTGTGCGCGAAACGAAAACTCCTCCAACTCCACTTGAGGGACGAAGCGCCGCAACTGATCCCGCAACGCCGCCGCCGAGGCATGCTCCGCCGCCGAGCCGCCAATCCGTCCCCAAATCTTCGATCGCCGGGCCCTTTCGGCAATCGCGGTGTGCACCGCCGCGATCTCTTTCAATCGCAAGTCTCCCGGTGGAGCCATCGCCGCCAATAACAGATCGCGCCGTCTCATGGAATCGCGCACGAGTCTATCACACTGGCAACCGCACAAAGCGCGGCCGCGTCACACACAGCAAGCATGCACCGCAGAGTCTTCCTTGCCTCCATCGCCGGCGCGGCGTTCGCCAAAAACTGGGAGCAACCAGCCTATCCCAACTGGCCACGCGAGTTCGTCGACAAGATGCTCACCGACTCGCCGTGGGCCCACCCGCTGACAGCGCCATTCGTTCTCCCCAACGCCACTCCGTTTCAGAGCAGCTTCAGCCAAATCGGTTTACCCGGAGGCATCGGCCTCCCCCGCATACCCGGAGTCGGCTTCCCCGGAGGCTCCGACCGCCGCTTCCCAGTCCCCACCGGACGCAACGACCCGCGTTCCTCCGGCGGCGTGAAGACCGAAGCCTATCTCATCATCCGCTGGTCGAGCGCCCTCCCCATTCGCCAAGCCCTGGCCATCGAAGACCGAACGGGCGAAGTCGCGCCGCCCCCAAAAGACTACCTCATCCACATCGCCGGCATCCCCACCGTTCTGGCCAGTGAAAGCACGGCACCCATCGAAAAGAAGCTCCTCAAGACCGCGACCCTCTCCGTCAAGGGCCGCCGCAGCCTCCACGCAACAAATGTAGAGATCCCCGAACACGGCACCCACCTCATGGCAGCTCTGCATTTCCCCAGATTCGAAAACCTCACGGGAACTGACGGCTTCATCGAAATCCAAGCCGAGATCGGCCCGATGCAAATCCAGCGCCAATTCAAACTCAAGCCCATGCTCTACCACGGCAATCTCGAACTGTAGACCTGATACAATGCGGTTCCATGGCCGCTGTATCCGCTCCTCCCTCCGAACGGACGCGATCCGCATCCTCGCAACCCACCACTCCATCCAATGCCACCGAGCGTCTGCTTTCCCTCGATGTCTTCCGTGGACTGACGATGCTCCTCCTCATCTCCCACGGGTTCGGCATCCATGAGGCATTCCAGAACAACGCATCCCTGGCTTGGCTCGCCGATCAGTTCGAGCATCGCGCCTGGGCCGGATGCACGCTTTGGGATCTCATCCAACCCGCGTTCACCTTCATCGTCGGCGTGGCCATCCCGCTGTCCACCGCCCGCCGCATGGCGCAAGGCGCAACCCGTTCCGAACTCTTGCGCCACGTTCTCTGGCGCGCCGCCTTCCTCATCGTCCTCTCCAATCTCCTCTCCAACTGGAACACCACCCAGGGCCTCAAATTCCAGCTCATTAATGTCCTCTGCCAGATCGCCCTCGGCTACGTCGTCTGTTTCGCCGTCATGCAACTCCCCTTCCGTATGCAGGCGCTCACCGCCGCCGGACTGATGGTGTTCCACCACGCATTGTTCTATCTCTTCCCCGGCCCCGATGGTCCCTTCTCCCAATCGGGCAACATCGGCGCGGTGCTCGATGCCAAACTCCTCGGCTACAACTACTCGGGCTACTACACCACCCTGAACTTCCTCGGCAACAGCATCACCATCCTCTTCGGAGTCTGGACCGGCATGCTCCTCGGCCACTACCGGGAACACGCCCAACGCTTGAAAGTCCTTCTCGCCTGTGCCGCTTCGTGCTTCGCTCTCGGCCTGCTGCTCGCCAACTGGATCCCCATGGTCAAGCGCCTCTGGCTCGGGTCCTTTACCTTCTTCAGCGCGGGCTGGGTGTTGCTAGCCTTCGCCACGTGCTACTGGCTCATCGAATGCAAAGGCTGGCGCAAAGCCACGTTCCCCGCCGTCGTCGTGGGCATGAACTGCATCTTCATCTACAGCTTTTCGCAAGTGCTCCGCGGCTGGCTCGCCCGCGGAGTCGGCAACTTCACCGGCAAGTTCGCCTTCCTCGGCGATGCCGGAGCCATTCCGTTGAACCTCATCGTGATGGCCATCATGTGGTACCTCTGCTACTGGCTCTATCAACGAAAAATCTTCTTCAAGATCTAAGCCAGATCCACGGCAATCACCTCGTGGATGCCGACAGCGGGCACCTCCACGACAACCGCGCCGCCCTGCATGTTCCAACGCGGTGAGCCTAGGCTCACCAGGAATTGCACCTTCACCGCCCGCCGGCCCGCGGGCACGCGTATCCGCACCTTCTGCGGGGGCGACGGCAGGATCTCCCGCACCGGCCCCTTCATCATCATCGGATTCGTCAAATTCACCAGATGCGCCGTCATCGAATCCTTCTGCATCCACAACGACACATCCATCACACCCCGTCCCTCTACCTGCAATGGCTGCTCCTCCCCATGCGCCCAGGAAACCGCATTCAAGAGCAGCCGCAAATGATCCCCACTCAGGACCTCCCAAAAGGTGCGATCCAGATCGAATGGAAAGTATACCACCCGTCCCTTGCCCCATTCCCGCGCATACACGCCGGGGATATCCGTCCGGGGCACCCGCGGAAAAACCTGCTCCATCGGCAAATCCGGAAACGGCGGCAGCAGCGTCAGCGGCGAATACACAGGCCTCGGCGCGGGACGCACATGCACCCAATTCGCCCCATTGATGATCCGCGATGCCCCCTCCAGCCCGCGCACAATCGGATGATATTGTCCCGAAGCCGGATCCTTCTCAATATGCAAATACGAATTCCGCACATCCCGATCCACACGTCCATCGAACGACGCCCCAAACAAATCCGCCAGTCCGAAGTCCTTTCGCCTCACGCCCCATTCATCGTAAAGCGACGTCTCATGCGTTGCCACCAGATTCCCGCCCCGCGCCACAAACGCCCGCAACTGCGCGCACTGCGCCTCCGACAACGCCGCGATATTCGGCAGAATCAACGTCCGGTAGCGCTCGACATTCGCCGCATCCAGCATCCGGTCATGCACCATATCGAACGGCACACGCCCTTCGAGCAAGGCCTGATAGAACCCCAGCGTATGATCTTCCACCATCGCCCGAGCCCGGGCGCCGCCATAATGCGTCGCCGTCTGTTGCGAATACACCATCCCCACCCGGGCCAGCGACCGTTCATTCCGCAAATAGCGCTCATTGCGGTAATGCCACCCGTAGATATCCTCCACCACCTGGAGCCAGCGCTTGTCCACGACCTTGCCATTGAACTTCGTAAACCACGGGCGGAGATTGTGAGCAATGCCGTCCGCCACCCACAAGCGGATCTCCTCTCCGTTCTGCACGGAGTCCTTCCACCGGTACTGCTCCTCGACGCCGACACTGAAAATGCCCACAATGGCCTTCCGCCCCAGCGCCGCTCCGTACTCCTTCCCGTTCTTCCCGTTCGCCCACGGAGCCATCAATCCATGCCGCGCCTGCCGGTCGGCGAACAGCGTCGGAGCCAGTTCCCCAATCGTCTTCATATCGAGATCGCTCAAGGCGCCCCCGCCGGCATTGGCAATGAACGACGCGCCTGGGTTGATCTTCTTGATCTCCCCATCCCAGAGCCGCCACAACTCAAACAACCGTGTCTGCCGCCACACCGAATACTCCCGCCGCGCGCGATCCCGCGGGTCCGCCGTGCGCGGCAAGTCCAGCCCGCAGAACTTGCGAAAGTTCGCCGCGCAATGTTCGCAGTAACACATCCCCGATCCGCTCCAGCGGTTGCTGAAAATTCCATCCACTTTGTACAACTCGACAATTTCCCGCGTCACAGCCGTCATGAACTCGAAGTTGTACGGACCCAGCGCGCACGTCACCCACAACTCCCGATCGGCCCAATGCCTGCGCTTGTTGCCCTGCGCGTCCACTGCAATCCAATCCGGATGCGCATCGTACACATCCTGATGCGCCGCGTGGGGATCCGTGCGCGCCACCACGTTCATCCCCAATTTCCGGCAGCCCTGCACCAACTCACCGAAGCTGTCCCGGTTGCCGAGCCACTTGCTGCGATAGTGCAGCGGCACCTTCGTCGGGTAATACGCCACGCACCCGCCCGCCGACAAGCACGCCGCATCCGAATGCGTGCGCCGGAAGTAATCGAGCCAAAACCGCGGATCGTAATTCCCCGGATCGTCTTCCACCAGCGTCAACTGGGCCCAGCGCATCGGCCGGTCATACCAGCCTCCATTCGATTGCGCGGGCAACATCGCCGCGGGCATGGCAAGAAACTCTCTTCGCGTAGGCATGGCCGTTAAGCCAAACCTACCACGTGTAGTGCACGGTGTACGTCAGCACCCGCTCCTGGTCCGCCCCCAATCGCAGAACAAACTCCGCTGTCTGGCTCTCTGTCTTCTCGTGCGGCAGCGACTGCGCCGCCAGCCGCCAGTTTGTCCAGCGATACATGTGCTCCACGACGCGCACCTCCACCGGCTCACTCTTCCGGTTGCGCACGCGAATCTCGAACGTCTCATCCAGCCAGTTCTTGTTGTGGTCCATCTGAAAGTTCGTCCTCTTCCGCTCGCCGACGATGTCGAAGGCATCGCCCGTGTACACGCGCAGTTTCTCATTGCGCGGCGTATGGTCGATATTGTTCTCCCCCGTGAACTCCATCGCGCCGCCCACATCCCGCCGGTAGAAACGCACCCGCCCGCGCGGCAGCGCAATCCCCAGACCGTTCTCCGCCGTATTCGAAAACTCGCGCATCACCCACACCTTCGCGTTCGATTGCGTCCCGTACTCCGGCTGATTCCGTACCGTAGCCGCGTCCCACCCGTAGTGGCGCCGGTCGATCTTCGCGCCGTCGTAGACATAGATCCGCTTTGCCCGCACATTCGCCGCGCGCACAAACTCCACCTGCTTGCTCTCCCGGTCATGCAGCGTTGTCTCCAGCGGCAGCGTGTAGAGGTGATATTCGTCGAAGCTGCGCTCGGATACCTGCAACGCCGTTGCCTCCCGCGCCATCCGCACCTCATCCGCCATCGCAGGTTGATACAGCGCTCCCACCGGCTGAATCTTGTTTACATCGCCCGCCACCAGTTTGATCCGCGCATTCTCGAAATCCTTGCCGCTCTGATTATCCATCGTGATCCACCCCACCACGTCCAGCCGGTCTCCGGTCTCATCCGCCACCATGTTGTAGTCCGCCTTCCACCGCATGCCGCCCGAAACATAACTCAACTCCGCTTCCAACCGCGCCGCGCGCTCCGCGTGAATCCGCCAATCGAGCGTCGGCTTCAGGATCGCATCCGCCGCCAGCGCCGGAAACACCGGCCTTCCGGGCAGCGAAAACAGCAGCTTTCCGGCCACCTCCACAATGGGCTGCGCACTGCCGCCCTGCGAGTAGGCCGTCTGCGTGTAGGCATAATTCGCCCCGTACTGCTGCATCGCCCGCTGATGCGGCACATACCCGCTGCGAATCACCTTGCCCTTGACGATCCTCTTCTCCCCGGTCACCGGAGCCGTGGTCTCAAACTCCAGTTCCTTTCCTTCAAACAGCTTCAGCAGCAGGCCTTCGGAGATCGGCTCCGCCCGAAAATTCTGCTCCAGCACGGAAAACGCAACCTTCCCCGCCGGATCGCGCAGCATCACCGAATCCGGCTCCAGATGCACCGTTGCATTCGTGAACCGCACCACGTTCAGCCCCTGCTGAAGCACCAGCGGAATATTCTCCCGCACCACGGCGAAATTCTGGTTGTAAATCGTCAGGCTCGGCCCGGCCGCGAAGGCACAGCCCACCGCCAGCAAAAATGCGAGTACTTGTTTCGGCTTCATGCCTCGTAATTCCCTCACGAGGCCGATCCTTTCACCTACCAGCGAAATTGCAATGTGAATTGATACGTCCGCCCGTCATTCAGCGTATTCGTGATCGCCCCAAACGACGGCGAACTCAGATCGAAGTTCGGAGCCGCGAACTGTGGCGTGTTCGATAGATTGATCGACTCAGCGCGAAACGTAACCGCCCGTTCGCTGGCCAGGGTCCACGTCCGCGACAACGAGGCATTCACATTCGTGAATCCCGCGCGCCGGAACGTGCTCACTCCCAGATTCCCCGCCAGATCCCCCACCGCCAAGTTCCGGAACGCCGAGCGCGGCAACAGCGCCATAGCCACGTCCGGATTCCCGATTGTGCGACCCAGAATCGACGGGTCCACAATATGCGGCCGGTCCCCGTTCACGCCATCCACATTGCCGAACCCTGGCCCATCCGAGCCGGAAATCACCGTGAACGGCATTCCCGTCTTCTTCAGCCACACCCCGCTGAACGCCCATCGTCCCAACAGGCCCTTAACCGTCTTGCCGTGTGCGGCAAGCGTGGGCAACGCATAACGGACGCGCGCCAGCGCGGCATGCGATTGATCGAACACGCTGGGCCCCTTCAAATCCCCAGCCACGTTGTCCTCCGTCTGGCTGTATCCCTGCCGCGCATCGTCACCCGCCGCCGTGTTCGTATATGCCGCCCCCGTGTCGATGGCCTTGCTGAACCAGTACGAGGCATCCACCGAAAGTCCGCGCCATTCCGGAACCACCAGCGTTGCCCGCGCCGCATCGAAGTACGCCCGCGAGGAATTCACCACCGTCCGCACATCGAAGTACCGCGCATCGGGCCGCCGGTCCGTCACCGTCGCCGTTGTCAATGGAACTCCCGGCACCTGCCGCGCGCGGTTCAGATGCCACTGCATCAGCAGTTTGTGCGTCCGCGAACCCACATACCCCAATTGCAGCCGCCAGTTGCTGTATACCGGAGCCTCCCAACTGAAGTTGTACTGGTGCGAATACGGAGCCTTCCCATCGCGAGGCAGTATGTAGACCGCCGCCCGCCCGTTCGGGTCGATTACCGCATCCCGCAGCGGGTCGATCAGAAACGGCGCCAGTACCTCAATTTTTTGAAACTCCGGCGGATTCCACCGCAATTGTTGGAACGTGACCGGAAGCAACTCTCCGTAGTGAATCCCATACGCCCCGCGCAGCACGCCGTACTTTGGCGGGAGCCGGTAGGCGAACGAAAACGCCGGAGCCAGGTTGTTGCAGTCGCAATCGAATGGGATCTTCGTCCGTCCATTCACCTCGTAGGGGGCCACCATCGGCTGCCACCGCAGCCCGAATTGCAGAGTGAGATTCGGATACGCCTGCCAGGTATCGCCTGCGAACCAGTGCGTTTCCCACCGCCGGAATCCGCGGTCCAACTCCCCAATCCCCGTCGAATAACGGCTGGGAATCCCAAGCCGGAAATTCGTAATTGCATCGCGTCCAAAATCGTTGCGGAAATAAAAATTTCCCCGGTTCGACGAAGCCTCCCGCCCGTTGAACCGCAACCGGTCCGCCTCGCCGCCAAACGTGAAACGGTGCGCCCCGCGCCGGTGGATTACCATGCCCGCATAACGAAACCGGTTTTGGATCCGGTCCAGCGGAACGTTCGCACTCGGCCCCAACGCCGTGAACGCGGTCCCGATCTGCACCTGCGGCCCCACCGCGTTCGGCTCCGGCATGAGCAGCGAACGCAGCCGGTCGTAGCCCGCCGTGAAATCCCCCGTCGTGTTCGCCGACCACGCCCGCGACCACGTGATCCGCGCCGTCTGCGACTTGATCGTCGTATCCGGATTCTGCCCGCCCACAAACTGAAACGCATCGACGTTCTGATTTGTCAGCGCATGCCGCAATGTGAACCGGTCTTTCGTCCCCCGCAACTGATCCAGCCGGAACGAGGCCGTGTCCGTATCGATCCGCTGCGGAGCGTTCGTGTTCAGCATCCGCCGGTCGATATCCGTGCGATTCGGAGCCACATTCGGATAGGCCCGCAGGTAACCCTCCACCACGGCGCGCACCTCCGGGTCGACCGCCAGTACGGTCCTTTCCTCCGGCAGCGGAATCAGAACGTTTCCATTCACGTTTCCCCGGATCTTCTGCTGCGTCCCCTCCACGGTCAGAAACGCTTTCCGCCACAACGGCGCCGAAACATTCACGCCATAATTGTTTTCCCGCGCCGGCTGCACGCTCCCCACCTGAAAGAACGACCGCGCGCTGAACACGCTGTTGGTATGCGTCCAGAACACGTTGCCGTGCACCGCCGGATTGCCGCGAATCGCCCCCACGTGCAACACGCTCGTCCCCGCATTCCCAAACTCCGATCCATAGTAATTCCGCTGCGGCTGCATCTCACTCACAATCGTCGCCGTGGTTCCCAGCCGCACGTTCAATTCCTTCAGCGCATTGTTGTCGATCAGATTGAACTGCACGTTCTCGTTGCGCCGGCTCTCGCCACCTTGTGTATTGGTGCGCCCCAGTAGATTGAGATTCGTCCGTGCCGCATCGGAGGCGGGCGCGGCCACGGCGGGCTTTACCGCGCTCGCCGCGGCGGGCTCCGGCGCCGGCTTGCCGTTCTGTGCCCAGACACACCGCACCGCCAGCAGCAACACGCAAAAGGTACGGACCGGCGACAATCGAAGCAATATATCTTAGAGATACCATGGACACCCCGCGAAAGCTAAGAAGCGCCGAATGGTTCGACACCCCCGAATACTACTCCTTCTCCCGTAAAGCATGGCTTCGCAGCGAAGGCTTCGGACGGCACGTCTTCGATGGCAAGCCCATGATCGGCATTTGCAACTCCTGGAGCGAACTCAACAATTGCAACGCCCATCTCCGCCAAGTCGCCGAAGCCGTGAAACGCGGCGTGTGGGCCGCCGGCGGGGTTCCCCTCGAGTTCCCCACCATCTCCCTCGGCGAAATGTTCCTCCGCCCCACTTCCATGCTCTACCGCAACCTCATGGCGATGGATGTCGAAGAGTCCATCCGAGGCTATCCCATGGACGGCGTCGTCCTGCTGTGCGGCTGCGACAAAACCACGCCCGCGCAACTCATGGGCGCCACCTCCGCCAACATCCCCTCCATCATGGTCACCGGCGGACCCATGCTCAGCGGCGAATGGCGCAATCGTAAAATCGGCGCCGGCACCGACGGCCGCAAGCTTTTCGACATGTACCGCTCCGGCAAGCTCACCGAAGAAGAGTGGGTGGAAGTGGAAGGCTGCATCGCCCGCAGCACCGGCCACTGCACCGTCATGGGCACCGCGTCCACCATGGCCAGCGTCGTCGAAGCTCTCGGCATGACCCTTCCCGGATGCGCCGCCATCCCCGCCCCCGATTCCCGCCGCCTCGAAATCGCCGAGCGCAGCGGCCGCCGCATCGTCGAGATGGTCCATGAAGATCTGCGTCCTGCGCGCATTCTCACGCGCCACGCCTTCGAAAACGCCATCGCCGTCAACATGGCCATCGGCGGCTCCACCAATGCCGTTGTCCATCTGCTCGCCATCGCCCGCCGCGCCGGAGTCTCCCTCGCACTCGACGACTTCGACCATATCAGCCGCCGGACTCCCTTTCTCGTCAACGTCAAGCCCTCCGGCGAATACCTGATGGAAGAGTTCTTCGCCGCCGGCGGAGTCCCCGCCGTCATGGCCCGCATCGAGGGCCTCCTCCACCGCGATTGCCTCACCGTCACCGGCCGCTCCATCGGCCAAAACATTTCCGGTGCTCCCTGTTGGAACGACGAAGTCATCCGTCCGCTCCGCCGTCCGCTCAGCGAAGAAGGCGGGACAGCCGTCCTGCGCGGCAATCTTGCCCCCGATGGCGCGGTCGTCAAGCAAACCGCCGCCTCCCCGCATCTCATGCAGCACCGCGGCCGAGCCTTCGTTTTCGACACCTACAAGCAGATGCTCGCCACCATCAACTCCCCCGATCTCCCCGTCGATGAACACACAATCCTCGTGATGAAAAACTGCGGCCCCAAGGGCGGACCCGGCTTCCCCGAGTGGGGACACATTCCCATGCCGAAGGTCCTCCTCGACCGCGGTGTGAAAGACATCGTCCGAATCTCCGACGCCCGCATGAGCGGCACCAGTTTCGGCACCGTCGTTCTTCACGTCGCCCCCGAATCGGCCATCGGCGGCCCGCTCGCCGCCGTCCAAACCGGCGATGAAATCACGCTCGATGTGCCGGCGCGCAATCTCCACCTGCATCTCAGCGCCGAAGAACTCAACGCCCGTCTTCGCCAGTTCACCCCGCCGCCCCCACATTACACGCGCGGATACGGGAAACTGTTCTTAAGCCATGTCACGCAAGCGAACCTGGGTTGCGACTTTGATTTTCTGTGAGGCGCTCTTCCCGCAGGAGCCTCCGGAGGCGCCCAAACCCGATGCATCCGCGCGTCCAGTCTACACCTATTCCGGCAAACCGCTGAGTGTCCAGTTCACCTGCAAAGACGAAGACATCATGGCCTTCGGCCTGACCTGCACGGAAGACGAGCCCTGCGAAGTCTACCTCGAACTGGCCGCCCTCGAATCCGTCGGCGGCAAACTCTTCGCCACCGGCAATCTCCACACCCGCGACGCCACCATGTGGAGCATCCTTCTCGGCAGCGAAGACGGCGGGAAAACCTGGACCGAACTCTACGAACGCATGCGCTCCACCGGCCTCGAACAGATTCAATTCATCGACTTCGAAATGGGATGGATCGGCGGCCAGCAATTGCTCGCACTCCCCCGCGATCCGTTCTTCCTCATTACCGAAGACGGCGGCAAGACGTGGCGCAAGAAGCCGCTCTATTCGGAAAGCCGCGTCGGCGCCATCGAGCAATTCGTCTTCGACACGCGCACCACCGGCCAATTGCTGATCGACCGCACGCAAACCGGCGAATCCGGCGGACGCCACGAATTCTACGAAACCAACTCCGGCGGCGATAGCTGGAGCCTCCGCCAGGTCAGCCCCAATCCCATCAAACTGCGCCGCCCGCGCACGCCCAACCCCGATTGGCGCATCCGTGCCGACGCCCCCACCAAATCCTTCGTGATCGAAAAGCGCGGCCCCGGCGGTTGGCAAACGTTATCTTCCTTCTTAGTCAAGGCCGGCGAATGCAAACCCGCGCCGCTCACCTTCGCCGAACCTCCCGCCGAACCCGAGCCCGATCCCACGCAAGCGCCGCCCACGCCCGCCGGCCCGCGCCGTCCGCCCACACTCAAGAAAAAGCCCTGACTCCGCATGCGCATCCATCCCATCGATCTCGAATTGTTCCGCCACCAACTCGTCTCCATCGCCGAAGAGATGGGCGCCGTCCTGCGCAAGACGTCGTATTCCGCCAACATCAAGGAGCGCCGCGATTACTCCTGCGCCGTCTACACTGCCTCCGGCGACACCGTGGCGATGGGCGATCACATGCCCGTCCACCTCGGCGCCATGCCGCTCTCCGTCCGCGCCGTCACCGATGCTTTCACCCTCCGCCCCGGCGACGTCGCCATTGTCAACGATCCCTTCCAGGGCGGCACACACCTGCCCGACATTACCGCGGTGATGCCCGTCTTCCTCGCGAAATCGAACAAGCCCTCCTTCTACGTCGCCAACCGAGCCCATCACGCCGACGTCGGAGGCATGAGTCCCGGCTCCATGCCCATGGCCCGCGAAATCTACCAGGAAGGGCTGCGCCTGCCCCCCATCCTTCTCGTGCGCAAAGGCAAAGTCGATCGCGAACTTCTCCGCCTCATCCTCGCCAACGTGCGCACGCCCGTCGAGCGCGAAGGCGACATTCTATCGCAGTGGATGTCGCTACAGCGCGGCGAACAGCGCCTTCGCGCCCTGCACCAGAAACACGGCAAGCGCCTCGCGCCCTTGTTGAACTCTCTGCTCGATTACAGCGAGCGCATGATGCGCGCCGCCATTGGCACACTCCCCGAAGGCCAATACGGCTTCGAAGATTCGCTCGATTCCGACGGCCTCAACCCTAACCCCGTCCACATCCGAGTCAACATTACCATCCGTCAAGGCGAAGCCACCATCGACTTTACCGACTCCGATCCGCAAGCCGCCGGACCCGTTAACGCCAACTACGCCATCGCCCTCGCCGCATCCATGTACGTGTTCCGCTGTCTCATCCGCGAAGATGTCCCGTTCACTTCCGGCCTCATGCGGCCCATCCGCCTGATCGCCCCGCAAGGCACCGTAGTCAACGCCCAAGCCCCCGCCGCCATGGCCGCCGGCAACGTCGAAACCTCACAGCGCATCACCGATGTCCTACTCGGCGCGCTCGCCCAGGCCGTCCCGCAACGTATCCCCGCCGCCAGTTCCGGCACCATGAACAACGTCAGCTTCGGCGGCTTCGACCCCTTCCGCCACCGCCCCTTCGCCTACTATGAAACCATCGCCGGAGGCATGGGCGCCAACTCCGCCAACGACGGTCTCAGCGCCACCCACACCCACATGACCAACAGTTGGAACACCCCCGTCGAAGCCTTCGAGCATCTCTATCCCTTGCGCATCAAGAGCTACCGCATCCGCAACGGATCATGCGGCCAGGGCATGCATCGGGGCGGCGAAGGCATTGCGCGCGAATACGAATTTCTCACCCCCGCCGATGTCACCATCCTCTCAGACCGCCGCGCCAAGGGCCCCTACGGCCTCCATGGCGGAACCCCCGGCAAACCCGGCCGAAACACACTCCTCCGCGGGCGGAAGAAAATTCCTCTCCCCGCCAAAACCAACTTCTCCGTCCAACCCGGCGACATCCTCCGCATCGAAACCCCTGGAGGCGGCGGCTGGGGCGAAGTAAAATAAGAGTGTATGAACGACGAGGCAATCCAACCCAACTCCGTAGCTGACGACGAATCCATTCCTCTTCCGCCGCCGAGTTTTGAATTCCTCACGCTCTCCTTCAAAACGCAGGCCGAGATGCACATGGGGCTCCTCCATTTCGGCGATGAGGCCGACCGCCCCAAACCCAACAAGCGTCTGGCCCGCCACACCATCGACATGCTGGCCATGCTCCAGTCCAAGACCAAGGGCAATCTCTCGCTCGAAGAACAGCGCTTGATCGACAATTCGCTCACCGAACTCCGCTTCCGGTTCGTGCAGCAGTTCAACGAAACGAAGTCTTGATGGAGGCGGAAAGCGGCGGCCTGCAAGTGATCGTGCTGGGATCGGGCACCAGCGCCGGCATCCCCACCATCGGTTGCCAATGCAAAGTCTGTACCTCCGAGGATCCGCGCGACATGCGCCTGCGCCCGTCCATTGCCCTGCGCATCGGCGGGCGCACTATCGTCATCGACACTACACCCGATTTCCGCACGCAAGTGCTCCGCGCCAAACTGAATCGCCTCGACGCCGTCCTCTTCACCCACGCCCACGCCGACCACATCATGGGTCTCGACGACACACGTCCCTTCAACTTCCGCCAGAGCGGCGAAATCCCCATCTACGGCTCGGAGGAAACCATCGCCGTCATCCAGCGCGTCTTCGCCTACATCTTCTCCGATGAGGAGAACGAAAGCTGGGTGCCGAAAATCAAGGCCCATACCTTCGGCCCCGAAGAGGAACTCGATGTGCTCGGCATCAAGGTCATGCCCGTCCGCGTCTGGCACGGCAAGGGGACCGTCTACGGCTACCGCATCGGATCGTTCGCTTATCTCACCGACCACAGCGATATCCCCGAGGAATCGCTCGAGAAACTGGAAAACCTCGACACGTTGTTTCTCGATGCCTTGCGCCATAAGCCGCATCCCACCCATTCCACCGTGCAGCGATCTCTCCAGTATGTGGAACGCCTCAAACCCAAGCGCGCCTTCTTCACCCATCTCTCGCACGACCTGCTCCACGCCCGCACGGAAGAACTGCTTCCGCCACACGTGCGCCTCGCCTACGACGGACTCACGCTCGAAATAGGAGATGCCCTCTAGCATGCGTGTCTATCGCAGTCTCCAGGAGGCGCGCGGCAACTTCGGACCCTCCGCCCTCAGCATCGGCAACTTCGACGGAGTCCATCTCGGCCACCAGGCTCTGTTCGCCAAGGTGCGGGCCATCGCCCAACAGCGCCGGTTGCGTCCATCCGTGCTCACCTTCAGTCCACACCCCAGCCAAGTCGTCGCCCCGCACCGCGCGCCCAAGCTCCTCAGCACCATCGAGCAGCGTTGCCGGTGGATGCAGGAAGCCGGCATTGAGCAGGTGCTCATCCTTCCCTTCGATCGAGACCTCGCTTCGAAAACTCCCGAAGATTTCGTCGAACACATTCTCGTCGAAGCCCTCGATGTGAAAGCCGCCTTCATCGGCCAGAACTTCCACTTCGGCCACAAGCAGGCCGGCAACGCCGCGCTCCTCGAACAACTCGGCGCCCAATACGGCTTCGAAGCATGCGGACTGGAACCCGTATCCTGGCGCGGCCATGTCATCTCCAGCAGCGAAATCCGCCGACTCCTCCAAGAGGGCGACGTGCGGAAAGCCGCGCGCATGCTCGGCCGTTGCTACGCACTCGAAGGCAAGGTCGTGCGCGGCCACGGCATCGGCTCCCGCCAAACCGTACCCACGCTCAATCTCTCCACCACTGCCGAAGTCCTCCCCGCCGTGGGTGTCTACGTCACCCGAACCGAATGCCTCGACACCGGCCGCCAATGGCGATCGATTTCGAACATCGGCTTCCGCCCCACCTTCGCGGGCGATGCGCTCTCCA
This sequence comes from uncultured Candidatus Solibacter sp., assembly GCA_964402295.1. Lineage (GTDB taxonomy): Bacteria > Acidobacteriota > Terriglobia > Bryobacterales > Bryobacteraceae > CADEFT01. The sequence goes on from CAYOBO010000015.1 coordinate 66,796, forward strand.
TCGAAACCTATCTGCTCGATCCCCTCGACACTCCCCCCACAACCATCCGCGTCTCTTTCGCCCACCGCCTCCGCGAAGAACGCCGCTTCGATTCCGCCGAGCTACTGAAATTGCAGATTTTGCACGATGTTGGCCGCGCCGGCGCGTGGCACCGCCGCTACAGCCGCATCCTGCCTGCCCGCTATACTAAGAATTAACCTGTTCGCTAAGGAGAGATGTAGTCTTGTCCATATCTGAAGGTAAGTTGAAGCACATGAAAGCGCTGTCCGACGATCGCGGCGTCATTGCCGCGGCCGCCATGGACCAGCGCGGCAGCCTCCAAAAGTCCATTGCCGCTGCCAAGGGCGTCGACCCCAAATCCGTGACAGCCGAGATGATGGAGGAGTTCAAGATCGCCGTGACGCGAGTTCTCACTCCCCACGCCAGCGCGATCCTGCTCGATCCCGAGTACGGACTGCCCGCCACCAAAGTGCGCAGCTCCAACGCCGGTCTCCTGCTGGCCTACGAACTCAGCGGTTATGACAACACTCAGCCCGGCCGTCTGCCGGATCTGCTTCCCCACGTCTCGGTGAAGCGCATCAAGGATTGGGGCGCCGATGCCGTAAAGATTCTCATCTATTACACGCCCTTCGACGATGCCGCCATCAATGACATCAAGCATGCCTTCATTGAACGCATCGGCGCCGAGTGCGAATATCACCAGATTCCCTTCTTTCTCGAATTCATCGGCTACGATCCGAAAGGTGGGGACGAAAAGGGCTTCGAATTCGCCAAGATCAAGCCCGAAATCGTGAAGCGCAGCATGGAGGAATTCTCCAAGCCCCACTACAACGTCGACGTGCTCAAAGTCGAGGTGCCCATCAACGCCAACTTCGTCGAGGGCAGCAGCGTCTACAAGGGCCAGAAAGCCCAGTCCATGGAAGAAGCCAAGGATCACTTCCGCGCCTGCGCCGAAGTCGCCAAGAAGCCGTTCATCTACTTGAGCGCCGGCGTCAGCAACGATCAGTTCACCGAATCGCTGCGCATGGCCGCCGAAGCCGGCACCGACTTCTCCGGCGTCCTCTGCGGCCGCGCCACCTGGAAGGAAGGCATCCCCGTCTACGCCAAGCAGGGCGCAAAGGCCCTCGAAGACTGGTTGCTCGACGAAGGTGTGAAGAACATCAACGCCGTCAATGCCGCCCTCAAGCCGGCCAAGCCCTGGTACGCCAAGCTCGGCCTTTCCAGCATCTAACTCCCACCATGGGCGGGGCGCACCCATCGCTCCGCCCAGTCCCTCAATACAAAATCCGCGACCGGATCGTCCCCGCCACCTGCGCCAGCTTCCGCTTCACCTGCATCGCTTCGCCCTTGGCTTCCACATCGATCACCACGTAACCGATCTCCGCGTTCGTCTGCAAATACTGCCCGACAATGTTCATGTTCTGCTTCGAAAAGATCGCGTTGATCTCCGACAGCACGCCCGGCTGATTGCGATGAATATGCAGCAGCCGGTGCTGTCCCGGGTGCTCGGGCAGGGAAACCTCCGGAAAGTTCACCGCGCTCAACGTCGAGCCGTTATTGCTGTACTTGATCAGCTTCCCCGCCACTTCGATCCCGATATTCTGCTGCGCCTCGGCCGTGCTGCCGCCCACATGCGGCGTGAGCAGCACGTTGTCCCGCCCGCGCAGCGGCGAAACAAATTCCTCCCCCGCTGTTTTGGGCTCCACCGGAAACACATCGAGCGCCGCACCGGCGATATGCCCTGAATCGAGCGCCGCCACCAGCGCATCGATGTCCACCACCGTGCCCCGCGCCGCATTGATCAGCTTCGCTCCGGGCTTCATCCGGGCCAATTCCGGCGCGCCGATCATCCGGTTCGTCTGCGGCGTCTCCGGCACGTGCAGCGTCACCACATCGGCCGCCGCCAGCAGTTCGCCCAGCGAATCCGCCGGCCGGGCATTGCCGAGGGCCAGCTTCGTCTCGATGTCGTAGTAGAGCACCTGCATGCCCAGCGCCTCGGCCAGCAATCCCACCTGCGTGCCGATATGCCCGTAGCCCACAATCCCCAGGCACTTGCCGCGCACCTCATTCGATCCCGAGGCCGTCTTCACCCATCCGCCGCGATGCGCCATCGCATTGCGTTGCGGCAGGCCGCGCATCAGAAAGATCGTTTCCGCCAGCACCAGTTCCGCCACGCTCCGCGTATTCGAAAACGGAGCGTTGAACACCGGAACCCCGCGTAGTTGCGCCGCCCGCAGATCCACCTGGTTCGTCCCGATGCAGAAACACCCGACCGCGATTAACTTCGAGGCCTGCCGCAGCAGCGGTTCCGTCAACTGGGTCGCCGAGCGAATCCCTAATATATAGGCATTGCTCAGCGCCTTAGCCAACTGCGCTTCCGGCAGCGATTTCTCATGGTAATCCACCTGCGTGTATCCGTCGCTTTCAAACAGCTTCACAGCGCTCGGATGCACGCCTTCGAGCAGCAACACCTTGATCTTGCTCTTGTCGAGAGAAGTTTTCTTCATGCGGAGGGGGATAATCTTATTATAGGATTTCTTGCCATGCGCCTTGCTCTGTTGCTCGCTCTTTCCGCGGCCGCTTTCGCCGCGCCGAAGAAGGTCTTGATCGTCGACGGACAGAATAACCACAAGTGGCAGGAGACGACTCCTGTCATGAAGAAGATCCTCGAAGACACCGGACTCTTTCAGGTGGACGTCGCCACCGCCCCGCCCAAGGGGGCCGACATTTCCGGCTTCCGGCCCCGGTTCAAGGATTACGCCGTTGTCCTCTCCAACTACTCCGACTTCGGCGGCGGCAGCGTCTGGCCCGAGCCAACGCAGCGCGACTTCGAAGACTACGTGAAAAACGGCGGCGGCTTCGTCTCCGTCCACGCGGCCGACAACGCGTTTCCCAACTGGCTGGAGTACAACCGGATGATCGCCGTCGGCGGCTGGATGGGGCGCGACGAAAAATCCGGACCCTACATCCGCTGGCGCAACGGCAAGATCGAGCGCGACACCACCCCCGGCAAAGGCGGCCACCACGGCCGCCCCCACGAATACAAGGTTGCCACGCGCGACACCAAACACCCCATCACCAAAGGACTCCCCGCCGAATGGATGCACGCCAAGGATGAGCTATACGACAGCCTCCGCGGTCCCGCCGAAAACGTCACCGTACTCGCCACCGCCTACTCCGACAAATCCACCGGAGGCACCGGCGAACACGAACCCGCCCTCATGGCCATCGCCTACGGCAAAGGCCGCGTCTTCCACACCATCCTCGGGCACGATGTCAACGCCATGCAATGTGTCGGCTTCATCGTCACTCTCCAGCGCGGCGCCGAATGGGCCGCCACCGGCAAAGTGACACAAAAGATCCCCAAAGATTTCCCCACCGCGGACAAAGTCAGCGTGCGTTAATCCACAAATCCGCGCCAGACGTTCCCCTTCTCGTCGCGCAGAATCACGCCCCAACTGTCCGATATTCCGCTGATCGTCTTCCCATTCGAATCGCGGAACCGGTACGTCACCGTGTCGTCGGCCTGCCGCTCCGCCGATCCACGCCAGACGTTGCCGAATTCGTCGCGCAGGCGGATGAAATCGCCGTACCCCGACCCGTACACGACGTTTCTCGTTTTCATCGATTCGAAACGGTAGAACCCGTCCGTTGAGCCAAGTCTTCGCCTTTTTCGCATGGTACGCCCTCATTATCAATGCCCATGCCGGCATTGCATATCGGCGATTTCTGGTAAGTGGCTCTCAAGGATCTACTGAGCCGTTCTCGGACGAACACCCTACGGCACGATTCTCGGCCGGATCACGGCAATGTTGTGCGGCGCCATCACCTCCACCAACTTCCGGTACATATCCTCCCCCCGGTAGGCGCCCGTAATGGCCCCGCCCGACCCGGCGAAATTCGCACTTGCCCCCACGCTCCGCGCCAGCCGGATCATCTCCATGTTTCCTTCCCCGATCTGATAGATCTTCGCGCGCAGATCGAAGTTGCTGTCAATCAGCCGGTCCAGCGTCTCGTAGTCCCCCTTCAGCAGGGCCTCCCGGCCCTGTTGCGCATACGATGCCCAAGTGAACATCGCATCCACCACTTCCGCATCGCCCCGCCTCCAGCGTTCGCGGATGTTCGAATGAAATACCTCCGTGCCTTCACTCAAACTCGTCCGGTAGGCCAGATACAGCGTGGGCAGCAGATTCGGATCCAGCCGCTCATACTCCCCATAGCCGCGCGATTCCATCAAATCGCGGCGGAAGTTCATGTACACCAGGCCTTCGTAGGATTGGATCACGCGGTCCTGCGGTCCCGCCGCCACGCCCAGTTCATGTGTCTCCGCCTCCAGCACCAGCTTGGCCTGAATCGCCGGCTCCAGATCCACCTTGTAGTACTGGCACAGCGCCCGCAGCGCCGCCGTGATGATTGCGCTCGATCCGCCCATCCCCAGCCGCAACGGTACGGTCGATTCATACTCCAGCGTGAAGTTGCGCTCCTCGATCTCGATGCCATGCTCCCGGCAGTAATCCACAAACCGGATAATGATCGCCTGTATAATCCGGATTCCGCCGTAATAGCCGCGCCACCGGATCGTCGAATACAAATCGTCCAAGCCCTCGAAAACCGGCATGTCCGCTTTTCCCGGCTTGATCTCCAGCCGCGCGCTCGGGTAGACGAGAACCCGCGCTCGAAAGTTTCGCACCAGGAATGCTATTGTCTTTCCGTAGTAGCCGTCGCTGGGATTCCCTAGCAGGCCCGCGCGTGCATAGGCGTAAGTCTCTATCACGAAATCATCATAGCCGAACACATCCGTCAAAGGAGCCCCATGAAAGCAGTTGTGCAGCGAGTCAGCCGTGCCAGCGTCGCAGTCGATGGCGCCGTTACCGGAGCCATCCAACGTGGCCTGCTAGTGTTGCTCGGCGTCGCTACATCCGATACCGAGCAGTCGGCCGATTACCTCGTCGATAAGATCGCCGGATTGCGTATCTTCCCCGACGAAAACGGCAAAATGAATCGCAGCCTCGCCGATGCCGGCGGCGCTCTCCTGGTGGTCTCGCAGTTCACCCTTTACGGCGATTGCCGCAAAGGCCGCCGGCCGAGTTTCGATGCCGCCGCCCCGCCCGAACTCGCCCGCAACCTCTACGAATATTTCGTAACTCGCGCCCGCTCCCTCCAAATTCCCGTCGAAACCGGAGTATTTCAAGCCCACATGGATGTCGAACTCATCAACGACGGACCCGTCACGCTCATCCTCGAGTCCCTGTCATAATTTGAAGTGCATTGATCGATCCCTCTGCCTATATCGCTCCCACCGCCCGCGTCCATCCCGATGCCGTGATCGGAGCGCAAACCCGCATCGGCGAGTTCTGCCTCATCGAGCAGGATGTCGTCATCGGCGCGCACTGCCTCATCGAGCCCTACGTCTACGTGAAGCGCTGGACCACGCTCGGCGACCGCAACGAAATCTCCGCCGGCACCGTCCTCGGCACGGACCCGCTCGATAAGAACTTCACCGGCGAACGCAGTTACCTCATTCTCGGCAACGGCAATCGCATCCGCGAACACTACACCATCTCTCGCGGCACCAAGCCCGAAACCATCACCCGCATCGGGGACGATAACTACATCATGACCAGCGGCCACATCGCCCACAACTGCATCATCGGCAGCCGCTGCGTCATCGCCAGTTGCGCCCTCGTGGCCGGTTACGTTGAAGTCGGCGACGGCGCGTTCCTCTCCGGCGGCGTCGTCGTTCACCAGTTTTCCAAGATCGGCCGCTACGTCATGGTCGGCGGCAATACCCGCGTCAACAGCGATCTCCCGCCCTTCTTCCTTTACACCGGCTTCGACGTTGTCCCCAAGGGTCTGAACCTCGTCGGCCTGCGCCGCGCCGGCTTCTCGCGCGACGACATCCGCCAGCTCAAGCAGATCTACCGCCTGCTCTACCGCTCCGGGCTGAAACTCAACGACGCCATCGCCCACATCGAATCCGAAACCCCGGGGCCGCTTGCCGACGAGATCGTCACCTTCATCCGCTCCTCCGATCGCGGTATCGTGAGAGAAAGGAAACCAACCGGGACTGGCGTCGATGAATAGAATCCATCTTGTGCTTGCCTTCGGGCTCATGGGCGGTGCCGCCTACGTGCTCGTCGCGGAAAAAGACCCCAAAGTGGCCGAGGAGGTCATCCATCGTCCCACCCCTGTCCCCGACCGCATCATTCTCACCTGGGCCGGCGATCCCACCACCACCCAGGCCGTCACTTGGCGCACCGACACTTCCGTGAAGAAGGCCGTGGCCGAACTGGCTGAAGCCGGCGATGGGCCGGACTTCGTCAAGAAAGCCGTTACCGTCCAGGCCACGAGTGAGACTTTCCAGTCCGATCTCAACACGGCTCTCTATCACTCGGCGCGCTTCGAGCAACTCAAGCCCGCCACCATGTACGCCTACCGCGTCGGCGACGGCTACAACTGGAGCGAGTGGAATCAATTTCGCACCGCCGAACCCGGCCCCGCCCCGGTGGAATTCCTCTATGTCGGCGACGCCCAGAACGATATCTTTCAACTTTGGTCGCGCCTCATCCGCCAAGGCTTCGCGGAGGCCCCCAAGGCTCGATTCATCATCCACGCCGGCGACCTCGTCAATCGCGCCACCCGCGATGCCGAGTGGGGGGAGTGGCACGCCGCCGCCGGCTGGATCAACCGCAGCGTGGTCTCTGTCCCGACCCCCGGCAATCACGAATACGGTTCCAAGCAGCTTGCCCCACACTGGCGTCCTCAATTCACTCTGCCCGAGAACGGCGTGAAGGGACTCGAAGAAACCAACTACTTCATCGACATCCAGGGCGTGCGCGTGGTCGCCCTCAACTCCAACCGCATGCAGAAGGAACAGGCTGAGTGGCTCGACCGGACGCTATCGAACAACCCCAACCGCTGGACCATCCTCACCTTCCATCACCCGATCTTCTCCGCCGCCCGGTCGCGCGACAACAAAGAACTCCGCGAAACCTGGCAGCCTGTCTTCGACAAACACAAAGTGGACATCGTGCTCACCGGCCACGATCACACCTACGCCCGCAGCAACCTCCGCACCGGCCTCAGCACGCGCGAAGGGACCGCGGGCACGGTCTACGTCGTCTCCGTCTCCGGCCCCAAGATGTATAATCTCGACCGCGAAGACTGGATGCAGCGCGCCGCCGAAAACACGCAACTCTGCCAGATCATCCGCATCGACGGGGACACACTGCACTACGAAGCCCGCACTGCCCGGGGCGTCCTCTACGATGCCTTCGATCTCAAGAAGCAGAAGAACAAGCCCAACCAGCTTGTAAACAAAGTTCCCCAGACCGCGGAGCGCCGCCGCCAGTAATCCGGGGGAACGCACGTCGCCACTGCGAAGTATGCAATCGGCGAGGCCAACTCAACCAGGAAAGCTCGCCGGCCAATCCTGCACGATCTGGTTCGACGGCTTGTATATCCCAGCTTACATAAAAGAGTAAGAGGTAGCTTTCTCCAGAAGAACCGTCTACAATCGGATTCTGCTCTAGTGAAAGGGGTATGGTCCGGCTGTTGGAAAGGCTCGCGCTGCTGGTCGCGCTGTGTACTTGCGCCATGGCGGCAGAGATCCTTTTCGAGGGCCGTGTCTCCGGTCCCAATCTCGATCCCATTGCCGGCGCGCGTCTCCGCCTCACCGGCGCCATTGACTCGCCGCTCACCGCTGTTGCCGATCCGCAAGGCCGATTCTCGTTTTCCCTGCCGCTAGCCGGCGAATACACTCTCGTCGTCGAGCGCGAAGGCTTCTTTCCCCTGCAAACGCGCATCACGGCCGCCGAGCAAATGGAAGAACTCGCGCTTACCCTCGTGCCCGTGCGCGAACTGCGCGAATCGATCGATGTCACCACCAACCCCCTCACCGTCGACTTGGACAGCACTGCCGCCCGCCGCACCCTCAGCGACCGCCAGATTCTCAACATCCCGTATCCCAACAGCAACGATTTCCGCTCCGCCCTCCGCATCGTCCCTGGAGTCATCCGCGATAACCGCGGCGGCCTGCACATCAACGGCGCCGGCGAGGAGCAGATCCTCTACACCCTGAACAGCTTTCAGGTGAACGATCCGTTGACCGGCCGTTTCGAAACCCGCCTCAACGTCGAATCCGTCCACAATGTCGAAATCACCGGCGGCAACCTTCCCGCTGAATTTGGCAAAGGCTCTGCTGGAGCCCTCGCCGTCCGCACTCACATCGGCGATGACAAGCTGCGCTATTCGGCCACGAACTTCATGCCCGGTTTCGAGAATCGCAAGGGCTGGATCGTCGGCGATTGGTCGCCGCGGCTTACCTTCGCCGGACCGGTGCGCAAGGGCCGCGCCTGGTTCTCCGATGCCTTCGACCTGCAATACCTCCAGACCGTCATCCGTGACTTGCCCAAAGGCGCCGACCGCACCTCCAGCATGCGCTACGGCAATCTGCTCAACGCGCAGGTCAATCTCACCCGCAGCCATATCCTTCATTCCGGCTTCCTCGCCAACATCTGGAATGCGCCTCGCACGGGACTCACCGCGCTCGATCCGCGTGAAACCACCATCGACCGCCGCAGCCGCCAGTGGTTCTTCCATATCCGCGATCACGTCTCCTTTGAGAACGGCGCGGTGGCCGAATTCGGTTTCGCCTCCAACCGCACCTTCGCCCGTGAGATCCCCCAGGGCCCCGGCCTGCTCCAACTCACCCCCGGTGGACGGCGCGGCAACCACTTCGTCGATGCCGTTCGCCATGGCGGCCGCGACCAGTTTCTCGCCAATACCTACCTGCCGTCCTTCACGCGATTCGGCGGCCATCAGGTCAAAGCCGGGGTCGATTGGAATCTCGTCCGCTACAGCCAGAATGTGCATCGCTCCGGCTATGAGAATTACAGCGAATCGGGCGCCCTCGTCAGCCGCACACTGTTCGGCGGATCCGGCCTCTTCTCGCGCACCAATCAGGAGGTGGCCACCTATGTGCAGGATTCCTGGCGCGTCAAGCCCGGACTGCTCATCGAAACGGGCATCCGCGCCGATTGGGACCGCCTCATCGGGCGCTGGTCTCCCGCCCCGCGCTTCGCCATGGCTTGGTCCCCCAAGCTTCTGCCGAATACCAAGTTCTACGGCGGCACATCGCGCATCTTCGACGCCTCCAGCGTGCGCCTGTTCACACGCCAGATGGATCAGTACACGCTCACCAGTTACTTCACCCCCGATGGCCGGTTAGGACGCGGCCCCGCCCTCAGCCTGTTCACCATTCCCGATGTCCCGTTCCGCCGTCCCCGCTATCGCAACAACACCGCCGGCGTGGAGCACTACTGGCCCGGGCGGCTCGCCTTCCGCGCCGAGTTCATCCACCGCCGCGGCGTCCACGGTTTCACCTATCGCAACGCCTATTTCACCCCCGATCAGACCACGCCGCCTTGGGCGATCGAGCGCAATGCGGCGGCCGTCGATGCCGTCTACACGCTCGACAACTACCGCCACGACTCCTACGATGCCGTCGCCTTCACCGTGCGCCAGAACATCCGCCGCCAGTACGAGTGGCTCATCTCCTACACCCGTTCGCGCGCCCTGTCGAATGCCGTCGTCGACGTCAACATCGACGATCCCATCATCGTCACCGACAACTTCGGACCCATGCCCTGGGACGCCCCGCACCGCCTGATGAGTTATGCCTACCTGCCCACTCCCCTGAAGAACTGGTCCCTGGCCTATTTCCTCGATGCTCGCAATGGATTCCCCTACAGCACGCGCCAGGAGGATGGGCGCATTCAAGGCAAAGTAAACGCGTTCCGGTTTCCCTTCTTCTTCGAACTGAACGTCCACCTCGAACGCCGCTTCGTCTTTCGCGGCCACCGCTGGGCGTTGCGTGTCGGCGCCAACAACATCACCAACCGCATCAATCCGGAGACGGTCAACAACACCGTCACCTCCGCGCGCTTCGGGCAGTTCTACGGGGGAAACGGCCGCGCCACCAACATCCGCATCCGCTGGCTCGGCCGCCAGTAGCCTCTATTGCGTGGCGTGGCACGTATCGCAGCCGTTGGGCGCGCTGCGCTTGGCGTGGCAATCCATGCAGGAGTTCATCAGGATCGACTTTTCCTGGAACAGCACGTCGCGTTGCGCCACATCGCCATGGCACTCCCCGCACTGGATGTTCGCATCCTTCACATGCAGTGCGTGATTGAACCACACGATGTCGGGAAGCCGATACACCTTCACCCACGGCACCGCGCGCTTGTCTTTCGCAAACCCGGCCAACTTCTGAATCTCCGCGCTGTCTGTCTTGATGCTCCGATGGCAGCCCATGCAGAAGGCTTCCTTGGGATACGTAGCCGCGAATCCATCCCCTGGCATTGTATGGCACCCCGTGCAGGTCAGTCCCGCCGCCACATGCGTCTTGTGGCTGTAGGCGATGGGCTGCTTCACCGGATCGCCGGGCAGTTTCTCTTCCTTCGGCTTGTAGGCCTTCTGCTGCGCCAGGGCAGCGATGACGGTCAAACCAACGATCAGAACTCGATACATGGCCATGGGCTGTCTCTTCAGAATAGCTTGTATGGGGCCGACCGGTTTCCGGCAGCGCCCCAACCGGATGGACAACGCGATCGGCTTTCGCCCGTTCTTCGTTCGTCATGGGAAAGGCGCGGGGAATCCGCCCTTTGGGGCGGCTTGCTCGGAAGGCATTCACAATTCCACCAAACTATTCGATAAATGTAATAGGGTCTCTGCGCCAATGCCCGGTTCCCACGACCATCTGGAATGCCTGTTCGAACATGCTCTCAGCGGTCTGGCTCTGCATCGCCTGATCGTCGATGAGCAGGGCAACCCCGTAGACTATGTCTTCGAACGTGTCAATCCGGCCTTCGAACGCTTGACCGGGCTGAATGGAGCGCAAATTCTCGGCCGCCGCGCCACGGAGGTCATCCCCGGCCTCACGCAGACCGATCTGGTCGCCCGCTACGGACACGTCGTGCTGTCGGGTGAGACGCTTCAAATGGAACACTACGCCCCCGGACTCCGCCGCCACTTCAACGTGGCCGCGTTCCGCACCGGCCCCGAGCATTTCGCGGTGTCCTTTGAAGACATCACCGAACGCAAGCAGGCCGAGGATCTGCTCACCCTCACCGCCCAGCAGATCTCCTCCGAAGTGGGCGCCGAGTTTCTGCGCAGCCTCGTGAGCAAGCTTGCCGTACTGCTCGATGCCGACTATGCCCTTGTCGGGGAATACCTGGCTACGGGTTCGGAACGCATCCGATGCCATGCCATCTACAACGCGGGCGCCGTCTCGGAAGGCCTTGAATACGACTTGACCGGCACGCCCTGTTCCTCCGTCCTCTCCGACGGCTGCTGCGTTTTCCCGGAAGGCGTCCAGGCCCAGTTCCCGCTGGACACGATGCTCCGCGAAATGGGCGCCGAAGCCTATGTCGGCGCACCGCTGCTCGATTCCTCCGGTCAACGGTTGGGG
>CAYOBO010000016.1:0-76955 GCA_964402295.1 uncultured Candidatus Solibacter sp.
GGCCAAAAGCTGGCTCTCCAACGCCGAAGCCGACCGCACCGCCAAGATCCTTCCCTGGGATGCGCAGGAAGGCGGACGTGTCATGTCCCCCGTCGAAGTCTCGGCCCGAATCGTGGCCCATCTCGGCGAGGCCTGGAATACCGCACACCCCGATCTGCCCATCGCCCAGCAGGACGTCGTGCTCACCGTCCCGGCGAGCTTCGATGAAGAAGCCCGCGAACTCACCGTCGATGCCGCGCGCCAGGCGGGCATCGAAAACCTGACCCTGCTCGAAGAGCCCGCCGCCGCGTTCTACTCCTGGATCGCCAATCATCTTTCGCAATCGCAGAAGGCGCTCTTCGATGGACAGACCGTTCTCATTTGCGACGTCGGCGGCGGCACCAGCGACTTCACCGTCATCCGCGTCAATCGCGAAGGCGACCGCGTGCAGTTCACCCGCACGGCCGTGGGCAAGCATCTGCTGCTCGGCGGCGACAACCTCGATCTCACGCTCGCCTGGCTCGTCGAAGCCAAGCTCGGCAAGTCGCTCAGCGTGCGCCAGCGCAGCGCGCTCCGCCGCCAGTGCGCCGCGGCCAAGGAACAGATCCTCGCCGACCCCAACAAGAAAAGCGTCGAGATCACCGTGCTCGGCTCGGGGTCATCGCTGATCGGCGGCGCCATGCGCACCGAGATCCTGCGCGAAGAGGCGCTCGAACTCACCCTCGAAGGCTTCCTCCCGTTTTGCCATCTCGGCGATCAGCCCAAGGACGAAAAGAAGAGTCTCTTCCGCGAACTCGGCCTGCCCTATGTCGCCGATCCCGCCATCACCCGCCATCTCGCCGCATTCCTCGGTTCCGCCGGCGTCGAACGCATCGATGCCATCCTCTTCAACGGCGGCTTCTTCATCCCGGAAGTCTGCCGCAACCGCGTCACCGACGTGGTCGAGAAGTGGTACGGCAAGCGCCCCGCCGTATTCGAAAATCAGGATCTCGATCTCGCCGTCGCTGTCGGCGCTGCTTACTACAGCTACGTCCGCAAGAGCGGCAGCGGAGTCCTCGTTCGCGGCGGTCTTCCCCGCGCCTATTTCATCGGCATCGGCTCAGGCGCTGGCAACAAAGTCCGCACCGTATGCCTCGCCCCCCGCGGCACGGAGGAAGGCAGCACCCTCGATCTCGACATCGAAGGCTTGCAACTCGTCGCCAACCGTCCCGTCTCCTTCCGCCTTTACAGCTCGCTCACCCGCACGGAAGACAAGCTTGGCGAGATCGTCGAGTTCACTCCCGAAGAGATCGATACGATGCATCAGCACGCTCCGCTCAATGCCGTCATCCGCTTCGGCAAAAAGATCGAGGAGCGCCTCATCCCCGTCAAACTCGGGGCCCGACTCACCGAGGTCGGCACGCTCGAAATCTGGGCCGAATCGAAGATCAGCGAGCAGCGCTGGCGGCTGCAATTCGAGCTGCGCAAGAGCGCGCAGAAGCCCGCGCAGAAGCCCGCCGCCGTGGTCACGGACGAGGCCATCGCCAAAGCGGAAGAGCTGATCGTCAACACCTTCGGCAAGGGATCGCTGGCGCCCGAAGAGCTACCCTCGCGTCTCGAACAGGCCATCTCCCTCGGCCGCAATTCCTGGCCCGTCAGCGCCATCCGCAAGCTCGCCGACAAACTGCTCGAACACGCCGAGGGACGCAGGCGCAGCGCCGCCTTCGAACTGCGCTGGCTCAACCTCACCGGCTTTTGTCTCCGCCCCGGCTTTGGCTTCCCCGGCGACGATCTGCGCATCGAGCAAGCCCGCCGCGTATACGCGAGCGGCCTGCTCTTTTCCAATCAGGTCCAGAACGAACAGGAGTGGCAGATCTTCTGGGGCCGCGTCGCCGGAGGGCTCAACCGCAATCAACAGGCCGACCTCTACGCCCGCATCTCGCAGTACCTGCTGCCACGTGGGCAGAAGAAACCGCCGCGCATCAACTCAAGCCTGCTGCGCGAGATGTGGCGCACCGCAGCGAGCCTCGAACTGCTGCCCGTCGGCACCAAGACCGAACTCGGCGAAGCGCTGGTCAAGCGCATCAAAGCCAACGACTACGGAGAAAGCGAGCTGTGGTGCCTCTCACGCCTCGGAGCGCGCACGCTGTTCCACGGACCCATCAACCTGGTGGTGCCCGCTTCCACCGTCACCCGTTGGGTGGAAGCCGTAGCCAAGACGCAGAAACAGACCACTGCCGACGCCCTCGCCGCCATGGCCGCCAAGACCGGCGACGCCACCCGCGACTTGAGCGAGGTCACCCGCAATCTCGCCCGCAAGGCCATCGGCGATCAACCCGCCATTCTTGCCATCCTCGACGGCGAGGGCGGCCGCGACCTCGGCCGCATCTTCGGCGAAGAGCTCCCCAGCGGACTCGTCCTGGCCGCCGAAGAAGACACAGGCGAGGCATGACCGAACTGGAGCGCATTGCGCGCATCCGCCGCTCCGCCGGCCGCGCCCGGGGCATGAGGCTCGGCATCGGCGACGATTGCGCCATCTATCGGCCCAAGCCCGGCGAGGAACTCCTGTTCACCACCGACATGCTCATCGAGGACGTGCACTTCCTCCGTACGACGCACTCCCCGGCCGACATCGGCCACAAAGCCCTCGCCCGCGGCCTCAGCGACATCGCTGCCATGGGAGGCACGCCGAAGTTCTGCCTGCTCTCGCTCGCCGTCCCCGCAACCACCACGGACCGCTGGCTCGACAGCTTCTACAAAGGCCTTCTCGATTTGGCAAAACGAACCCAAGCCCCGCTCGCCGGCGGCGACCTCGCCCACTCCGGCAAGATCACTTGCGACATCGTCGTCTGCGGGTCCACCCCCGCCGGCACAGCTCTCCGCCGATCCGGCGCCAAACCCGGCGATCACATTTACGTGACCGGAATGCTCGGCGGGTCCGCCCTCGGACTCGCCACCCGCAAGGGCGCCGCCTGGAAGCGGCACCTCCGCCCCGAACCCAGGCTCAAGATCGGCGCCATCCTCCGCGAGAAGTTCCACGCCACCTCCTGCATGGACCTCAGCGACGGGCTGTCCACCGACCTCCATCGCCTCTGCCTCGAATCGAACGTCTCGGCCGATCTTGACGGCGATTTGCCCGCCTTCCCCGGGGCCTCCATGGAACAGTTTCTACACGGCGGCGAAGACTACGAACTTCTCTTCACAGTGATGAAAAGTGTAGTATTACCCGGACGAATTTCCGGGGTTCCGGTGACCCGCATCGGCACCATCCGCAAGGGCACGCCGGGCGCCGTCACTCTCGACGAATTCTCAATCCTTCCAATGGGTTACGACCACTTCCGCAAGCCATGACAGACCCCTCCATCGTGCTCGATTTGATCGATGCGTTCCGCCGTTCCAAGTGCATGTTCACGGCCGTCAGCCTCGGCCTGTTCGACTACACTCCGGCATCCCTGGGTGAGTTGACAAAACGAACCCAAGCCGACCCCGATGCCCTCGAACGGCTGCTTGACGGGTGCGTCAGCCTCGGGCTCCTGACCCACGATGGCGATCGATACGCCAACACAGAGCCTGCCCACGCCTACCTGCGCCGCAACAGCCCAACCACTATGACCGGCTATATCCTCTATTCCGATCGGGTACTGTACTATCTCTGGGGAAACCTCGAACACGCCGTGAAGGAAGGCACACACCGTTGGAAGCAGACCTTCGATCTCGACGGCGCCCTGTTCTCCCACTTCTTCCGCACTCCGGAATCGAAGTACGAGTTCCTGCTCGGCATGCACGGCTTCGGGCTGCTCGGATCGCCCAAGGTTGTCCGAGCCTTCAACCTGAACGGCTTCCGCAAGCTGGTCGATCTCGGTGGAGCCACCGGCCACCTGCCCAACGCCGCCATCGAGCGCTACCCCAACCTGCAAGCCGCCGTCTTCGATCTGCCCCCGGTCATCGAAACCGCCCGCTCCTTTGCCGACCCAAGAGTGGAACTGATCCCCGGCGACTTCTTCACCGACCCGCTGCCGCCCGCCGACCTCTACGCCCTGGGCCGTATCCTCCACGACTGGAGCGAACCGAAGATCCGCACCCTGCTGGGCAAGGTGTATGAAGCGCTGCCGCAAGGCGGCGCACTGCTGGTCGTCGAGCGTCTCCTCGACCCCGACAAGCAAGGCCCCACCACGGCGCTGATGCAATCGCTGAACATGCTCTGTTGCACGGAAGGCAAGGAGCGGACCCTTGCCGAATACGAAGCGCTGCTCCGGGAAGCCGGCTTCGCCACGGTTGAAGGCCGGGTCACCGGAGCACCCATCGACGCTATCCTCGCCAGAAAGGCTTGAACCAACATGATGGAAAAGATCGCCTGGAGGGGCTGGCCGAACTGCTACCGGCTGACCAACGGAGAAGTGGAGTTAATCATGACCGCCGACGTCGGTCCCCGCGTCATGCGCTATGCCTACATTGGCGGCGACAACTTATTCCTGGAGATCGAATCGGAACTTGGCGGCACGAATGAGCCGACCTGGAAGCTGCGCGGCGGCAGCCGCCTGTGGGTTGCGCCGGAGGACGATTCGCCCCGCACCTACGCCGTGGACAACGCCCCCTGCGAAGTCCATACAGTGGGTGGAGTGCTCACCGTAACCTCGCCCGTCGAGCCTGCCTCCGGCCTCCAGAAGCGCATCAGCCTGAAGCTCGCGCGCAAAGGCAGCAAGGTGGAAGCGACCCACTCGCTGCATAACGCCGGACGCAAGGCGCAACTGCTCGCTCCGTGGGTGCTGGCAATGATGCGCCCCGGCGGCGTGGGCATCGCCGGCTTCCCACCGCGCGGCACGCACCCGAAAGTCCTGCAACCCACCAATCCGCTGGTGATGTGGGCCTTCTCCGATCTCTCCGACAAGCGCTGGCGCTTCACACAGAAGTACCTCATCCTCAAACAGGATCCGAAACAGAAGAGTCCGCAGAAGCTCGGCCTGTTCAACCCCAAAACCTGGGGCGCCTACCTCTACAAGGAAACGCTCTTCCTCAAGCAATACACCGCCGACCCCACCCGGACTTATCCCGACATGGGTTGTTCCTACGAAACATTTACCAACGCGAATGTTCTGGAGATCGAAACCCTCGGCCCGATGACGAAGTTGAAGCCCGGCGAATGGTTGCACCACACGGAATACTGGACGCTCCATCGCGGCATCGTCATCCCCCGTTGGGACGACGCCACGCTTGACGCGGCGATCGAGCCGCTACTGATCTGAACCATCCTCGATGGCCCGGAAAAGCTGGGCCGGATCGAGCGGCTTCGGGAGAAAATCGTTCATCCCCGCATCGAGGAAGGTCTGCCTGGATCCGCCGCCGGCATGCGCCGTAAACGCGATAATGCGGATCTCCCGGATCGAAGCCACCGCCGAATTGCGGATATGCCGGGTCACCTCCAGCCCGTCCATCTCCGGCATCTGCACGTCCATCAGCACGGTGTCGAACGCCTGCTTCTCGAGCAGCGCCAAGGCCTCAGCCCCGGTCTTCGCCAAAGTGACAACATGCCCGCGCCGCTCGAGCAGACGCTGCACCAGCCGCTGGTTGAGCGCGTTGTCCTCCACCACCAGAACATTCCTCGGACGCACAGCGGGCTTCCCGGCCGGAAAAATACGTTCGAAGCCCGCCAGCGTATCGCGGCCCTTGTCAAACCACAGCGAACACCGGAACGTGCTTCCCACACCGGGAACGCTTTCCAAAGTAATGCCGCCATCCATCAGGCTCGCCAGGTTGGCGGAGATCGCCAGCCCCAGCCCGGTGCCCCCGAAACGCCTCGTCATGGACGGATCGCTTTGCACGAAAGGCTCGAAGATCGCCCGCTGCTTCTCCGGCGCAATGCCCGGCCCGGTGTCGGCCACGTCGATTTCCAGCCGCACGCGGCCGGCTGTGGTCTCCGGACACTGCAAGCGCACCTTCACACCGCCCTGCATGGTGAACTTCACGGCGTTGCCGATCAAGTTCATAATGATCTGCCGCAGCCGTACCGAATCCCCGCGGACATTTTCTGGAATCGCCCCCACCACTTCCAGCGTCAGCGACAGACCCTTCTCGCGGGCCAGCAAGCGGAACGGCCGTAGGGTTTCCTCCACCGTTTCCCGCACCGGAAAGGTATGCTTCTCCAACTCCAGTTTTCCCGATTCCGTCTTCGAGAAATCGAGCAGATCGTTCAGCAGGCGCAGCAGATGGTGGCTTGAGGAACTGACGGCCTCCAGATATTCCATCTGCTCGGGATTGGTCGCCGTCGAAATCGCCAGGTGCGTCATTCCGATGATGCCGTTCAGCGGTGTGCGCAATTCGTGGCTGATGTTGGTGAGGAACTCCGACTTCGCCTGATTGGCTCGTTCGGCGGCGATGCGCGCCTCCTCGAGAGCGGACTGCCGTTCCATTGACTCCATCCACTGCCGGTGCAAGTGGCGGGAGAAGTAGAGCAGAAACGCCAGATAGAAAAGGGCGACAATCCCTGCCAGGAAACCGGCCGGCTCCCCGGACCAGAAGGATGCCGCGGCCAGCGGCAGGTATAGCAGCGCCAGCGCGGGCCATAGCAGGCGGATCGCGGGAGTGAACGCGGCCGCCGAGATCGGGCCCGACCCCGCACAGAAGGTCACCAGCATCTGGGTCTCCCAACTGAATCCGCCAAAGCGCAGGATCGCTGCGCCAATGAACACACCCAGATCCGCCACCATCAGCAGCACCGTGCCGTGATAGGCGATGCGCCACCACCGCTTCTGCTTCGGATACCAGGTTTCAAAATTCCTGCCCAGGAAGAACCGTGCCGTGGCGAATGCCAGTCCCAGCGACATCGCCCAGACGAAAGGCCCCACCCATACTTCGGGGATGGTTGTGGTGGCCGCCATGACGAAGAACACCGCCATGTGGACGAAGCCGCTGGCGTGCGAACGCTGCGCCAACTCCCGGTCAATCAGCTCCTGGATATCCGTACGCAAAGGGTTTGGTTATTGTTTTACAACGAATTGGCGGACTGCCGCACCTTACTGCAAGCGGTCGATGAGGTTGTAGAGGCGAGCCGGGTCGATGGGCTTCGGCAGGAAGTCGTCCATGCCCGCCTCCAGAAACTCCTTCCGCGAGGACTCCGAGGCATGCGCTGTCAAAGCGATGATCGGCACCTTGCGGCGGACCGCGGCTTGCCCCGCGCGAATTCTGGCTGTCGCCTCCAAGCCATCGAGTTCGGGCATCTGTACGTCCATCAGCACAACGTCGAATTCCTCGCTGGCGAACAGTTCGCAAGCTTCTCTTCCGTTCGCGGCCAGCCGCACATCATGACCGCGCTTCTCGAGCAGCCGCAAGATCAGCCGCTGGTTGATCGTGTTGTCCTCCGCCACCAGAATCCGCCTGGGACGCGAAACCGGAGCAATCCCCAATTCCGGCGCGGCGGTGACCGTTTCCAGACCCGTGCGGGCACATTCGAACTCGCAGTAGAACGTGCTGCCCACGCCAACCGTGCTCTCCACCCAAACGCGTCCCTTCATCAGCCCGGCCAGTCTCTGGCAGATGGAAAGGCCCAGTCCGGTACCGCCGAAGCGCCGCGTGGTGGAACGGTCCGTCTGCTCAAACGGCTCGAAGATTTGCCGGCGCTTCTCCTCTGGAATGCCCGGACCCGAATCTTGCACCTGCAACTGTAGGCGCACCGACCTGGCATCCTGCCTCACCGGACGAAGACTAACCCGAATCCCGCCAGAGGTGGTGAACTTCACCGAGTTCCCCACCAAGTTCATGACAATCTGCCGCAACCGGCCCGGATCCCCATAAATGCGCTCGGGCACTTCCGCCGCGCAGGCCGATTCCAGTGCTAGCCCCTTCGACCCGCAAACCCCTTGGAAGTTGCGCAGTGCCTCGTCGATCACGGCGCGGGCGGAAAACCCGATGCACTCCAGTTCCACCTTACCCGCCTCGATCTTGGAGAAATCGAGCAACTCGTTCAGCAACCGCAACAGCGAATGACTGGAAGAGTACACGGTTTCGAGATACTCGCGCTGCTCCGCATTGAGTGGCGTGCCCAGGGCCAGGTGCGTCATGCCAATGATGCCATTCATCGGCGTGCGCAGTTCGTGGCTGATATTGGCAAGGAAGTCCGTCTTGGCGCGGCTCGCTTCTTCGGCCGCGCATCGGGCTTCTTCCAGTGCGCGGTTGCGTGCCAGCTCTTCCAGGTAATCGCTATGCGCCCGCGAGGAATAGAACAGCAGGTAGGCAAGGTACATGCAGAAGACGAACACCAGAGTCCATCCGCGCGTACCGCCGATGGCCGCGCATGCAATCACGGGTGGCACATGGAAAACCAGCGAGAAGCTGCGTACCAGCCAGGGAAGAGGCGTGAAAGCGGTCATCGCCACCGGAGTAGTGCCGGCCACCAGAATGATCATCAGTTGCGATTCCCAGTCTTCCAATCCCCGCTCGATCAGCGTATGCGCCGTATACAGGCCCCAACCCAACGCGTTCGCCAACACCGTCGCCGCCAGATAATGCCGCCAGTACGGGAGGGATTGCCCCGCAGTCGGGCGTAGCATCTCGCACAACAGCCACCGTACGGCGGTCGTGAACAAGGTGAGCATCGCCAGACTCCAGAAGATCACGGGCTCGTTTGCCGCTTTCTCCGTCGTCAGCAATACGGCAATCAGGAACCCGATGAAGACAAAGCCCCCGAGCCGGACCCGGCGGGCGAGGTCGGAGTCAACCACTCGCAGCAGACTGTTCTTTGGTATGGAGAACGACACAATGGACTCTGGAACGCTATTCTATCGGCCCGCTAGGTGAGCCACTTTAGGGCAAGTACCTCAAAGAACAAGTAATACTTACCGGAACTTCGGCTACACGATGGGACAGAAAGACTCACCCCAATCTCAGACCTATCCTCTAACGTATTGGTTTTATTACCCCACCCATATTGGCACTCCGCGTGCTATTGTCCTACGGTGTACACCCGAGCGGTCCATTTAGGACACGTCCGCTCCAAAACTGCCCGCGTCCCCGTATACCATTGGTGCAGGCTTACCCCACACCCAACAAAGATCTGTCAGAATGTTTCAGGGAGGAGAGTGTCTTGAAACCACTTGCCGCTATTCGCGCGACTTATTTTGCGTTGCTTGCATTCCTGATGATGGCTGCGCCCGCCTCAGCGCAGTTCCGACTTGTGGGAGGAGGAACTCAGGTTTCGCAGATCACTTTCAACAACCCGTCCGAAGCGTTGCGGTCTCAGTTTTTCGTGCTGGAGTCGACCACGGGCTCGCCCATCACCTTCACAGCCACGGCATCAACCAGTTCGGGCGGGAATTGGCTCAGCGTGATTGTCTATCCGTCGGAGTCCACCACCGGAACGACCGGCAACGCCGTGGAGGTGCGGGTGAATCCAAATATCCCCACCGGGACGTATAGTGGAACCGTTCTCTTCCAGCAATCCAATAATCCGACTGTGCAGTTGTCGGTGTCAGTGACACTCACTGTGGGGTCGGGCTCGGGTGGCGGAACCACCATTCCAGGCTTTACCACCAACCCATCGTCAATCAGCCTGACATACATACCGGGCAGCGCCGCCCCGACGCAGAACATCACGCTCAGCTCCAACACGGGGCAACAGTTCACCTACAGCGCCTTTCTGACATCGGGAACGAATTTCGTCACGGTGACTTCGGGAGCGAGCGGCACCGGAGCATTCGCCAATATCTTCCTGACCTTTAACCCAAGTGGCCTCAGCCCGTCCACGACGCCTTACACCGGCAACCTGCAAATCACGATTGCCAACCAGTCCGGCGCCATCAATATCCCGATCTCCCTGACTGTCAGCGGCTCGGGCGGCGGCAGCGCAATTCCCGGCTACACCATCAGCCCCACCAGCATCAATCTGAATTCCAGCCAGACTTCCCAGTTTGTAACCATCACCCCATCCAACACAACGCCGTACACCTACACCACCGCGGCGTTCACCAGCACCGGGCAGCAATGGCTGTCGACCAGCCCGACCAGTTCCAGCGGATCCTTTGCAGGCGTGCAATCCTTCTCCGTCATTGCCAACCCCGCTGGCCTGACGACTGGCACAACGTACACGGGAACCGTGCGGGTCTTCATCGGCACATCGTTTCAGGATATTGCCGTGACCTTCACGCCGGGCGGTTCCGGCGGTGGGACATTGACCGGTTACTCCATTACGCCGGCCGCGGTGAGCCTGAGCGGCGGCCAGACGACGCAACTGGTCACCATCTCCCAAACGACGGCAACGGGCGCCTATTTCTTCTTCACGCAGGTGACCACCACCACAGGCCAGAACTGGCTTTCGGTGAGCCCGGCACAATCGCCGTCCACGGTCTCCGGCACACAGTCGTTCACCATTGTCATCAACCCGGCGGGACTGACCGCGGGAACCACTTATTCGGGCAACGTCCGTGTCTTCATCGGCAGCCAACAGCAGGATATTCCCGTCACCTACAGTCCGAGCGGAACCGGCGGCGGCATTTCGGGATTCACCATTTCCCCGACGCTGGTCAGCCTGAGTTCCACCCAGACGCAGCAGACAGTGACGATCACTCCGGCCAACAGCGGCAGCGTATATTCCTACAACGCATCGGTCATCAGCGCCAGCAGTTGGCTGACGGTCTTTCCGAATCAGGTTAACAACGCCGTCGGAGCACAGGCACTCACCATCAGCGCCAATGCCACGGGACTGGTGCCAGGCACCACCTATACCGGAACGGTGCGGATCACCATCAACAGCCAGGTGCAGGACATCACGGTGAACTTCACGCCCACCAGCACGGGCGGAGGAGGAGGTTCCATCACCGGCTACACCATCACGCCGACGGTGGTCAACCTCAACTCCAACCTCACCCAGCAGGCGGTTCTCATCCAGCCATCCAACACCACAACACCCTACTTCTTTTTCACCAGCATCATCGGGATGACGGGGAACTGGCTGACGGTCAGTCCGGCGCAATCGCAGGGGGCCGGTTCGGCGGGTCTGCAATCGTTCACATTGATTGCCAATGGCGCCGGGCTCACGCAAGGAACCACCTATACCGCCACGGTGCGCGTGTTCATCGGCACGCAGTCACAGGACATTGCCGTCAGCTTCACACCCGGCGGGACAGGCGGCGGCGGCACCATCAGCGGTTACACGCTGACCCCGACCACGGTGAACCTCACCGGAGGCGTAACGCAACAGGCGGTGCAGATCATCCCCTCCAACACCACGGTCCCCTATTCCTTCACAACGCAGGTCACCACGGCGAACGGCCTTTCGTGGTTGAGCGTATCGCCCTCATCGGCCACCGCCACTACGGGAGGAGTGCAGCTCTTCAACGTGATCGCCAACCCCAGCGGACTGGCGGCTGGCACCACGTACACCGGTACCGTACGAGTGTTCATCAATAACCAGTTCCAGGACATCGCGGTGAACTTCACGCCGGCCACCACGGGCGGCGGAGGAGGAATCACCGGCTACACCATATCCCCCACCGTGGTCAACTTCAACGCATCGACCACACAGCAGGTGGTGACCATCACCCCGCAAAATACCGCGCTCGCTTATTCCTACTCGCTGACGAGTTTCACCACCACGGGGCAGGGATGGCTGAGCACCAGCCTGACTTCGTCGCCGGGTAACGTGACCGGTGCGCAGGCATTCAGCATCTTCGCGAATCCGGCGGGTCTCACCACGGGACAAACGTATACCGGAACCGTACGCGTCACCATCGGCGCCCAGTTCCAGGACATCGCCGTCACCTTCACGCCGGGAACCACAGGTGGGGGTGGAACCGTTACCAGCTACTCGCTGTCCCCATCGACGATCAACTTCAACGTGAACCAGATTTCGCAACTGGTGAGCATCGTTCCGAACACCACCGCCACATACACCTACAGCGCGACGCCAACCACCAACTCCGGAGGAGCATGGTTATCGGTGGTTCCCGCCTCCGGTTCCGGCTCCGGCACGGTGTCGTTCACGGTCTCGGCAAATTCGGCGGGTCTGACCGTGGGACAAACCTATACCGGGTCCATTCTCGTAATTGTGAACAACAGCATTCAGCAGACCATCCCGGTCACCTTCGTACCCGGCACCACCGGAGGCGGCGGGTCCGCGGCGCTGAGTGTTTCGCCGAGCGCGCTCACGTTCAACTACACCATTGGACAGGCGCCGCCCGCGCCACAGCCGTTCAGCATCATTTCCCAATCGGCAGTCATCTTCACGGCGGAAATCCGCAATGACGCCATCGGGTTCCTGCGCCTGTCGAACACGGGTGGAACGACAACGCCGAACCTGACGATCAATGCCATCGTGCAACCTCCGTCCAATATCACGGCGGGGACATACACCGCACAGATTTTCGTGCGCTCCTCCGGCCTGCCCGACGCCATTGTCACCGTGACGCTGAATGTCACCGGAACAGGCGGCGGGGGAGGGACGCAGCCCGGCTACAGCGTCAATCCCACACTGCTGAACTTCAACTACACGCCCGGCGGTCCGATTCCGGCGCAACAAACGGTCACTCTACAGTCGCCGTCTTCGGTGAACTACACGGTGACGCACAACGGCGTTTCGAACAACATTTCTTGGCTCTCCGTGGGACCGGTTTCCGGGGGAGTCACTTCCGGTGTGCCGGCGACAGCCATCATTACAGTGCAACCGACGGGAGCCGCATCCTTACCGGTTGGCTTCTACAGCGCACAAGTCCTGATCGCGGTAAACGGCGTCACCGTGGCGCAGATCCCGGTGAATCTCACCGTGGGCACGGTGGCGACAACCTCCGGTTTCGTCTCTCCGTCGTCACTCAGCTTCTCGCACCAGTTGGGCACCAGCAATCCACCGCAGCAGATCCTGGCGCTGGGTACCGCGGGTGGAACCGTTGGATCCTTCACGGCCACAGCCACCACGGCAAGCGGCGGATCGTGGCTGAACGTGACGCCGATCAGCGGATCGGCGCCCGGCGCGGTTGCCGTGAGTGTCAACCCCGCCAATCTTCTGGTGGGCACTTACACCGGCACGGTCGCCGTAACCTTCAGCGGATCGGGGACAACGAACATCCCCGTCACGCTGAATGTCAGCTCCACACCGGTGCTGCGGTTGAACCTCAACTCGGCTAACTTCAACTACCAGATCGGAGGCACGGTGCCCGCCGGCCAAGCGCAGAACATCGAAGTTTCCTCAAACGGCGGCGCGGTGGGATTCACGGTCAGTTCCAACATCAACACTCCGGCCGGTGGATCGTGGCTGACGGTGACGCCCACCAGCGGAACCACCACCTCGAATGTGTCGATCCAGATCAATGCCAACAACCTTCCTGGCGGGGTCTATACCGGGACGGTATCCTTCACCGCGTTCGGCCAGGCGCCCATCACCATCCCTGTAACGCTGAACGTGAGCGGCATTCCGCTGTTCAACTCGGTGCCGAACGCACTGAGCTTCCAAGGGCAGGCCGGCGTCACACCGTCCCCGCAGACGGTGTCGGTCACAACCACCGGCGCCACGGTGCCGTTCCAGGTAGCGGCGACCACAACATCCGGCTCCGGTTGGTTGTCGGCGATACAAACGGTGCCGGGCAGCATTTCGGTCTCCGTGAATCCCGCCGGACTGGCGGACGGAACATACTACGGAGCCGTGACGGCAACCGCAACTACCGCGGGTGCCGCCGGCAATAGCCCCCTGGTGATCCCCGTCGTGTATCAGGTCGGCTCCGGTGGCCCAGGCACGGGCGGATTCTCCGTGCAGCCCACCACGATGACCTTCACCCAGGTGTTCGGTGGCGGGACACCTCCCTCGCAAAGCCTCACGCTATCTTCGGGAGGCATACAGTACACCTACAGCGCGGCTGTCTCCACCAACAGCGGAGGCGGATGGCTGTCGGCGGTTCCTTCCACCGGCGTTACTCCGGCAACCGTGAACGTATCGGTGAGCGCGGCGTCGCTGCCGGTTGGCACCTACACCGGCACGGTCGTGGTGGCGGCGGCCGGAGCTCCCAACTCACCGCAGGTCATCAACGTCACCCTGAATGTGGTGAATGCGCCGACCATTACGGCCAACCCGACCACGCTGGCGTTCACCGCCACGACGATCGGCACGGCGCCGGCGGCACAAACCGTTACGCTGACCTCGAACGGGGCCAATCTCAACTACAGCGCTTCGGTGACGGTGGGCGCGGGTCAGCCGAACTGGCTGGAAGTGACTCCCACCACCGGCATTACGCCGGCCACGCTGACCGTGCGGCCCAACGTGAACAACCTGCCGCAGGGCACCTACTCCGGCACCATTACCATCAACCTGGGATTGGCTTCGCCCATCACCATCCCGGTCACCTTCAACTACGGCTCGGTGGCGACGCCGCAGGTTCTGTCGATGACCAACGCGGCCAGCTTCCTGCCGACCGCCGCGGCTCCCGGCATGATTGTGGCGATCTTCGGTTCCAACCTCGGCCCGGCAACGCTGCAACAACTGCGGCTGACGCCGGCCGGACTGGTGGATACGAACCTCAACGGAGTCCGGGTGCTGTTCGACAACATCCCGGCGCCGATGATTTACGCACGCGCCGACGTGGTTAGCGCCATCGTGCCCTACGCCATGGCGGGACGCGCCTCGGCGAACGTCGTCGTCGAATACCAGGGGGTTCGCAGCGCTCCGCTCAACGTTCGCGTGGTCGATGCCTCACCCGGCATCTTCACCACCAATCAGCAGGGGTCGGGACAAGGAGCCATTCTCAACAACGACTTCTCGCTGAACGGGCCGAACAACCCCGTGGCGCGCGGGCAGTTCGCCACCGTCTACCTGACGGGTGAAGGGCAGACCGCACCGGCCGGCGTCGATGGGTTGATCTCGAACGCGAACCAGTTGCGCAACCCCATCGCCAATGTGACCGTGCGCGTCGGTGACCGCAACGCGCAGGTGATCTACGCGGGCTCGGTGCCGACAACGGTGCTGGGCCTCTGCCAGGTGTCGTTCTTCATCCCGGCGGATGCGCCCACCGGAAACGCCGTGCCACTCACCGTAACCGTCGGCGGGGCGGCATCGCAAACCGGAGTGTCGATCGCAGTTCGCTAAAGCAACGTTAAGAAAGCAATCGGGGGCAGGCCGTCAGCGGCTTGCCCCCCTTTCCTTTTCCAACCCCGAATCTGCCTAAAAACCTTCCAGCAGGTGCCCCAGCTTTTCCTTCTTCGTGCGCAGGTAATCTTCCGTGGTATCGAGCGGCGGCGCGATACAGGGCACACGTTCGGCGACCCGCACCCCCGCCTTTTCAAGCGCCTCAATCTTTTCCGGATTGTTCGACAACAGGCGCACGCTGGTCAACCCCAGGCTCCGCAGAATCGCGCCGGGAAGCTCGTAACTGCGCAAGTCCGCTTCGAAGCCCAGCGCCTGATTGGCTTCCACCGTATCGGCGCCTTCGTCCTGCAACGCATAGGCACGCAGCTTGTTGATCAGGCCGATGCCGCGTCCTTCCTGCATTTCGTAGATCAGCACGCCACGGCCTTCGATGGCGATTTGCTTCAACGATAACTCGAGCTGCGAGCGGCAATCGCAGCGCAGGCTGTGGAACACGTCTCCCGTGAGGCACTGCGAGTGAATGCGGACCAGCGGCGGCTCCTGGAGTCCAAGCTCACCCATCACCAACACGGCGGCTTCCTCCACACGGTCGCTGTAATGGCCGCGGAATCCGAAGATGCGGAACTTTCCAAAGCGAGTGGGGAATTCGGCCTCGGCGGCCTTTTCGATGCGGAGCGAAGCAGCGGAAGTCATGGATCGATATTGCGGATGAAACAGCGGAGGGCTGTCTATCCATTATAATTGCTTCTATCAGACGGCGATGCTCGAACAATATCTGGTCATCCTGTTCGTCAAACTCGCCGTTTCGGCGTCGCTCGCCAGCGTGCTCGCCCGCCCCGCCTTCGTGCAGCGCATGTTGCTCGAAGAAGAGCGCACCCTCGAACAACGGTTCCGCCTCGCCCTGCTGTTCTCCGTGGTATTCGGAACCAGTGTCACCATGCGGGTTCTCAGCCGCAACAGCTACCAGGGCGTCGACCTGGGGCTGGAAGGCTGCTTGCTCTGCGGACTCATCGGCGGATACGTGGCGGGGCTCACTGGCGGGATCCTCATCTCTATCCCCGCCATGCTGCACGGCGAGTTTCTGGCCATGCCGCTGTACGCCGGTGTCGGCGTGGTGGGCGGATTGCTGCGCGACCTTGCACCCGACAAGGAAGAGATCTGGCGGATGTCGCCTTTCTTCGGCCTCGGGATCGTGAAGATTCTCCGCGGCCCTTCCGGCCGTTACCGCCTCCTGTTTCAACTGGCGTTCCTGCTCACGGTCCTCTTCGGGCAATTCCTGCTGGTGAATCTCGGCCGCCTCTTCGGCAAGCAGTTCGTCTTCGTGCTGTATCCCGAGGAGCCAGGCACGGGAACGGTGATCGCCACCTATCTCACCACGCTGCTGTCGGTGATTCTGCCGCTGAAGGTGTGGAACAACACGCGCAATGAGCGCAAGCTGGAAGCGCAGGTGGCGCTGCTGACGGAAGCCCGCCTGGCCGCGCTGACCCGCCAGATCAATCCACATTTCCTCTTCAACACGCTGAACTCGGTCTCTTCGCTCATCCGCACGAATCCCGAGCAGGCGCGCAAAATGGTCTACAAGCTTTCCAATATTCTGCGCCGCCTGTTGCGCAAGCAGGAAAACTTCTCTTCCATGCGCGAAGAACTCAGCTTCATCGAAGACTACCTGTCCATCGAACTGGTGCGCTTCGGCGAAAAGCTGCGGTTTCAAAAGGAAGTGGACCCGCAGACGCTGGATGTGCTGGTGCCCAGCATGGTGCTACAGCCGATCGTGGAAAACAGCATCAAACACGGGCTGGGCCCGAAGGTGGAAGGCGGCGCCATCCGCCTCATGAGCCGCATGGCCGGCAACCGCCTGCTGATCACGGTGGAAGACAACGGCGTGGGGATCGCCGAAGAAAAACTCGCCAACCTCTTCGAGCAAGGCATAGGAGTCAGCAACGTGAACGAACGATTGAAAGTTCTTTATGGAAACGACTTTCGATTAAGCATCCACAGTTCGCCCGGGGAGGGCACGCGGACGGAAATTGAGATCCCCCAACTCACGCACGCCCTTACAGCGGTATCCTAAATAGACGCTCATGCAGAACCTGATCAAGACTGCGGTGCTTTCGGCCGGCCTCGAAGACCGCCTGCCCGTAACGATTGCCGAACGGACCAAGAAGGTCTATGACCGTTTGTCGTCCATCTATCATTTCTCGACGATGTTCTTCCACCAGCGGGCGCACCGCTGCGCGTTGGAGCAATCGGGCATTCGCGACGGCATGCGCGTACTGGAAATCGCCACCGGCTCCGGCGAGATGTTCCGCCGCCTGGTGAAAGCCAATCCGCGAGGAACCACCATCGGGCTCGACCTGTCGCCGAAGATGGCCGCGCGCACGCAGCGCAAAGTGAACCAGGAGTTCCCCGCCGCAAAGGCCAGTTGCCAGGCCGTCGATGCGCGGCACCTTCCCTTCCGCCACGAGATCTTCGACGCCGTCGTCTGCTGCTACTTGCTGGAATTGCTCAGCCAGGACGATATCCTGCGGACCATCGCCGAGGTAAAGCGCGTACTGCGGCCCGGCGGCAGCTTCACGCTGGTGCTGATCGGCGAGAACACCGAACTGTTCAACACGTTCTATCAAATCGGTGGAACGATGGTGCCGGCATTTTGGGGCCGCCAGGTGGAAAACAAAGTGCCCGGCATGCTGGCCGATTTCGAATTCCGCATCGAGAAGGACCACACGGTGCGCCAGACCGGATATCCTTCCCGGGTGCTCACCGCGCGCAAGTAAGTGGCGCCCTACCGCAGGAAACTCGCGCTCGCCGTGGGCGTGCTGTTTGTTCTCATTCTCATTCCCTTCGCGCTTTGGGAAGACCCCATGAACGCCTGGGCCGGAGCCATGCTGCATGCCCAACGGAGCAAGGAATTTTCCTTCGGCGCAATCGTTCTGCTGCTGCTGGCGGATATCGTTCTGCCCATTCCTTCGAGCATTGTCAGCACCTCGGCGGGCTACCTGCTGGGGTTTCCCTTGGGTGCGGCCGCCGGCTGGATGGGAATGACCTCAGCCTGCGTGGGCGGATATGCACTGGGGCGTTTCGCCGGCAAAGGACTGCTCGGGCGATTGCTGAGTGCGGAGGACATGGCCATGGCTGCGCGCGATTTCGAACGGCGAGGCGATTGGATGCTGGCGGTATCGCGCCCCGTGCCGATGCTGGCCGAAGCCAGCGTCATCATGGCCGGCGCCATGGCCCGGCCGTTCGCGCGATTCTTCGCCGTGACCGCGCTTGCCAACCTCGGCATCTCGCTGGTGTATGCGGCGGCAGGCGCCTTCTCAGCGGGCCTCGATTCGTTCCTGCTGGCTTTCCTCGCCGCGATGGTATTGCCCTGGCTGTACGGGCGGCTGCGGCGATAAACCCGGCGCGCTCCTGAACAGCCGAAAAATCCGCTACACTGATGCGCAAGTGCCGTCGCGGTTAGTTCTCATCGGTGTTTTCACACTCTTGTTGCTCGATTGTTCGCGGCCCCCGCAAACGAAGAGCCAAGCCGTTCCCGCCCGCGTCCCCGATCCCCAAGCCAACGACATCGCCCGCTTTCTGGCCGGCATTCCCGGCCGCCCGGATGGTCCGTTCCACGCCCTCGAATCCAACCCCGCATGGCTGCGCCACAAGGAGAACTCCGATCGCATGTGGGCGAAGTTCGAGCAGGTCCGTCTCCCCGCCATGCGCGCCTTTCAACAAAAGGAGATGGCCGGAATCGGCAGTTCCTCGAATACGGTTCTTTATCCCTTCGGCGGTCCGGATGTCCTCACCGTTACTACGCTCTTCCCCAATCACCGCACGTACATCCTCATCGGATTGGAACCGCCGGGCACGCTTCCCACGGAAGGAAGCGTGCGGAAGGCCAGTCTCGATCGCCAACTCCCGCAGATGGAGCTCACGCTCGACAGCCTGCTCCGCCGCAGCTTCTTCATCACGGCGAGCATGGACCGGCAGGTGCGCGGCCAGGTCACCGACGGCCTATTCCCAGTCATGCTGGTGCAACTCGCCCGCCGCGGTTACACCGTTCTGTCGCATCGGCCGGTCACCCTCAACGACGCCGGGGAATTCGAAGCCCGAACCGGCGCCGTGAAACGCAACCGCGGGGTGAGCATCGAAATCCAGTCGGCCAGTGGCGCCGAGGCGCGGGTCATCTATCTGGCAGCCAATCTCAACAATGCAGGGCTGAACGAAAATCTGCCCCTGCGGAAACTCATCGCCCGCTCCGCCGCGGCTGCCTTTTTCAAGTCCACATCCTACATGCCGCACCGCCCGGACTTCTCCCTGCTGCGAGAACTCATCCTCAAACATGCGACAGCCATCGTGCAGGATGACTCCGGCATCCCTTTCCGGTTCATCGACCCCGGGCAATGGAACACGCGTCTCTACGGCCGCTATTGGCAACCTTACGGCAGCTTCCGCCACATGGTGCAGCGCGATCTGCGCAAAGCCTACCAGGAAAGCGCGGCGCCTTTGGGATTCTCCATCGGCTACGGCTTCGGCCGCGCACCGTCCGCGCTACAGATTTTTTCCCGCAAGTCCCCCCCGCGCATCTGATAAGTTGAGGGGATGGTTCCAACCCGGCGCACGTTCCTTACCGCATCGCTGGCCGCCGCCACCGCACCCGCGCAGAATACAGTGCGGCGCGAGCGCGTCAATCTGCTCATGATCATGGCAGACCAGCACCGCGGCGACTGCCTTTCCTGCGACGGCCATCCGGCGGTTCGCACGCCGCATCTTGACAATCTGGCCCGCCAGGGAGCGCATTTCCGCCACGCCTACTCATCCACGCCCACGTGCACCCCCGCGCGCGCGGGCCTGCTCACCGGATTAAGCCCGTGGAACCACGGCATGCTCGGCTATGGCCGCGTCGCCGAGCGATATCCGTTCACCAAGCCGCAAGCGCTTCGCGACGCGGGCTACTTCACCATGGCCATCGGCAAGAATCATTTCTCGCCGCAGCGCAATCCGCACGGCTATCATCAGCTTCTGCTCGATGAATCCGGCCGCGTGGAAGCGCCGGAGTTCCGTTCCGACTATCGAAGCTGGTTCGCCATGCAAGCTCCCCACCGCAACCCCGATGAAACCGGCATCGGCTTCAACGACTACCGCGCTCGGCCTTACGTGCTGCCCGAACATCTTCACCCGACGGTTTGGACCGGCAACGCCGCAGTCCAATTCCTCAACGCCTACGACAAGGATCAGCCGTTTTATCTGAAGGTCTCCTTCGCGCGCCCGCACAGCCCCTACGATCCGCCGCCGCGGATTTTCCAATCCTACGAGGGGGCCGACATTCCCGCGCGGGCCGAAGCGAAGTGGTCCGACCGTAACCGGCCGCGCAACAACATGTCCAATGAAATCTGGCGCGGCGATTTGGGCAACGATACGGCGCGCCATTCGCGGCAGGGCTACTACGGTGTGGTAACGCAGGTGGACGAACAGATCGGGCGCATCGTGGAAACGCTGGAACAGCGCGGGCTGCTGGAGCGCACCCTCATTGTCTATTTCTCCGATCACGGCGACATGACCGGCGATCATCACCTTTGGCGCAAGAGCTACGCCTATGAGCCGTCGGCGCGCATTCCGATGATCCTCCGCTGGCCGAAGGGCCTTTCCTCCGCCGAACGAGGCCAAGTCAACGACACGCCTGTGGAGCTCCGCGATATTCTTCCCACACTGCTCGACGCCGCGGGCGTCGCCACACAGCGCCAGTTGGATGGCATCAGCCTGCTTGCCGCCGCGGCCGGCAAAGCGCGGCGCGAATACATCGATCTCGAACACGACATCTGCTACGACCCGTCGAACCACTGGAACGCGCTCACCGACGGCAAATGGAAATACATCTACCACGCGCGGGACGGCGAAGAGCAACTCTTCCACATTGAAAAGGACCGCCTGGAACGGCACGATCTCGCCGGTGACACCACGCACGAGGAAACGCTACGGAAGTGGCGCGGCCGCATGCTACAGTATCTCTCCGTGCGCGGTGCGCCGTTCGTTCAATCGGGCCGGCTCGCCATGCGCCCGGAACGATTTCTCTACTCGCCCAACTACCCGGGGCGCAAGTCCTGATCGTTACGTTACACGTAGCGCCGACGAAAGGGAATGCGATGGGAATTGCGGGCAGGTGAGCGGCTGGCCGGAACCAAGCTGGACTTGGTTGCGGGGGAAGGATTTGAACCTTCGACCTTTGGGTTATGAGCCCAACGAGCTACCAGACTGCTCCACCCCGCACTCTTATCCTACCCAATCCATCCCCCCACGTCAACAAAACAGCCCACATCCTCCGCTATACTACCAACCGCGGGATCCACACTCATGTTTTTCCTCCTCCCTATCCTCCTCTCCTTCTGCGCGCAAGCCCAGGATTACTCCGGCCTCCGCTTCCGATCCATCGGCCCGGCTCTCAGTTCCGGCCGTGTCACATCCTTCGCCGTCGACCCCAACAACCGCTCCTACTACTTTGTCGGCGTCGCCAGCGGAGGAGTCTGGAAAACCACCAACGCCGGCGTCACCTTCACCCCCGTCTTCGAGAATGAAGGCTCCTACTCCATCGGCCATGTCACGCTCGACCCCAAGAACCCCAACACCGTCTGGGTCGGCACCGGCGAGAACAACTCCCAGCGCAGCGTCTCCTATGGCGACGGCATCTACCGCTCCGATGACGCCGGACGCACCTGGCGCAATCTCGGCCTCAAGTCCTCCGAGCACATCGGCCGCATCGCCATCGATCCCACCGATTCCAATCACGTCCTCGTGGCCGCCCAAGGTCCGCTCTGGGGATCCGGCGGCGACCGCGGCCTCTATCGCTCCACCGATGGGGGCGCTACCTGGAATAAGTCCATCGACATCTCCGAACACACCGGCTTCACCGACGTCGCCTTCTCCCCCCATCGCCCCAAAACCATCCTCGCCGCGAGCTGGCAGCGCCGCCGCCATGTCTACACCCTCATCAACGGAGGCCCCGAATCCGCCATCTACAAATCCACCGACGGCGGCAAAAGCTGGAACAAGGTCCGCGGGCTGCCCAACAAGGATATCGGCCGCATCGGCATTTCGTTCTCCCCCGCCAAGCCCTGCCTCGTTTACGCCCGCATCGAAGTCGCCGATAACGAGGGTGGAATCTATCGTTCCACCGATTGCGGCGAATCCTGGGAAAAGCGGTCCCCCTACAACGGCCAAGGCATGTACTACGGCCAGATCATTGCCGATCCCGTCAATCCCAACCGCATCTACGTGGGTGATGTCTTCGCCAAAATCTCCGATGACGGCGGCGCCACGCTTCGCAACGTCGGCGACAACGCCAAGCACATCGATACCCACACCTTCTGGATCGATCCCCGCGACAATAACTACATCCTCACCGGCTGCGACGGCGGCGTCTACGAATCCTTCGATCAGGCCGCCACCTGGCAGTTCAAAGCCAATCTCCCCACCATGCAGTTCTACGACGTCGCCGTGGACAACGCGACACCCTACAACGTTTACGGAGGCACTCAGGACAACTGGTCTGTCGGCGGCCCCTCGCGCACCCTCACCGCCAGCGGCATCCGCAACTCCGATTGGTTTGTCACCAACGGCGGCGACGGCTTCCAATCCCGCATCGATCCTACAGACCCTAACATCGTGTACGCCACCAGCCAGTACGGAGGCCTCATCCGCTTCGACAAACGCACGGGCGAACGCACCGGCATCCAACCCGTCGAGGGCAAGAACGTCCCGCCCTATCGCTGGAATTGGGATTCCCCGATCCTCATCAGCCCCCATTCGCCCAGCCGCCTCTACTTCGCCGCCAACATTCTTTTCCGCAGCGATGACCGCGGCAGCTCCTGGCGAGCCGTCTCCCCGGATCTCACCCGCCAACTCGATCGCAACGCCCTCCCCGTCATGGGCCGCATCTGGCCCGCCGATTCCGTCGCAAAAAATCAATCGACATCCTTCTACGGCAACATCACCGCCCTCTCCGAATCGCCCAAGAAAGAAGGACTGCTCTATGCGGGCACGGACGATGGACTCATCCAGATCACCGAAAACGCCGGCGCCGCATGGCGCAAGATCGAAACCTTCCCCACCGTGCCCGATCGCACCTACGTAACCCGCGTTCTCGCCTCCCAGCATAACGACTCCACCGTCTATGCTGTCTTCAACAACCACAAGAACGCCGATTTCAAGCACTACATCCTCCGCAGCACGGACCGCGGCGCAACGTGGTCTTCCATCGCCTCCAATCTCCCGGCCACCGAACCGCTCTGGGCCATCGCCGAAGATCACATCGATCCCAATCTCCTGTTTGTAGGCGGCGAACACGGGCTCTATTGCAGCAACAACGGCGGGGCTTCCTGGAAGCGTCTCAAGGGCGGACTCCCCACCATCGCCATCCGCGATATCGCCATCCAGCCGCGCGAAAACGATCTGATCCTCGCCACCTTCGGCCGCGGATTCTATATTCTCGACGATTACAGCCCGCTGCGCGCCAAACTGCTCGAAAATGACGCCATTTTCCCCGTCAAATCCTCCACCATCTTCATAGAAGCGCAGCCGCTTGGAGGCCGCGGCAAATCCTGGCAAGGCGAATCCTTCTTCATGGCCGATAACCCGCCCTACGGCGCGGTCTTCACCTACTACCTCAAAGACGGCTACCGCACGGCCAAGCAACAGCGCAACGAGTCCGAGCGCAATCTGCTCAAGGAAAAGAAGGACGCGCCCTACCCTACCCAAGCCCAACTCCGCGCCGAAGCCGCTGAAGAAGCCCCCGCCATTCTCCTCACCGTATCCGATCATACCGGACGCATCGTCCGCCGTCTCACCGGACCCGCCACAGGCGGCTTCCACCGCATCGCCTGGGATCTGCGACTTCCCCCCACCGCCCTCGCCGATACCCAATCCCAGGGGCCTTTCGTCATTCCCGGCCCTTATCAAGTGGCCATGGCCAAACGCGTCAACGGCGTCGTAACCCCCATCGGCCAGCCACAGAAATTCACGGTGGAAGGCCCAGCCACACTCAAGCCGCTCCACGAATTTCTCACCGGCGTGCACAAGCTCCACCGCGCAGTCCTCGCGGCCAACCGCACGGTCACCGATACCCGTGCCCGCCTTGCGAACATTCTGAAAGCCATTGACAATTCCGCGGCCGCGCTCAGTCTCCGCGACGAAGCTGCCCGCATCGACCGCAACCTCAAGGCCGTGCAGGAAGCGCTCACCGGCGATCGCGCCCTCGCCGAGCGATACGAAAACCTCCCGCCGTCCATCCAGACGCGCGTCAACAGCATCCGGGGCAATTACCGCATGTTCACCGGAGCCCCGCATCAAACAGACCAGGACAGCTACAAGATCGCCCTCGAAGAACTCACCAATCACCAGAAAACCATCCGCCAAACCATCGACGCCGATCTCAAGAAGCTCGAAGCCGCCCTCGAAGCCGCCGGCGTCCCGCTGTAAACACAATCGCGGATGCACCCAAGCCAGAATCCCAACGATTTATCTCACATTATCCGACAAATAGGATATAGTTTCTCCAGCGCTTCCTGGAGCCTCCCGGCCACTTCCACTCGCCCAAGCCATACACCGGCGAGAGACGCTGCGGCACCCATCCCCGCTTCAGCCATAACGGCCGCTTCGTGGCAATCGATTCCCCGCACGGCGCATCCGGCCGTCAGATCCACTTCATCGAACTCATCTGTTCCATCGTGGGACACGTCGTAAGCCGCCCTACCCACCCTGCCGCACTTTGATCTACACTTTGGTCAAGGATAGCTTCACAAGGTAGTCTTATCATGTCATTCCAGCTTCATTTCCTTCTGCTAACCCTGACGGCTGCCGCCACGGCGCAGTCGAATTTCGGAACCATCCAGGGCCGTGTTTCCGATCCATCCGGATCCGCCGTCCCCAACGCCAGAATTACCGTCAAACAAACGGGCACCAACCGCATCGTCAACGTTCAAACCAATTCCGAAGGCCAGTATGTCGTACCAGCCCTCCAGCCCGTTACTTATTCCATCACCGTCGAGGCCGATGGCTTCGCCAAGTCCGAGATCACCGATCTGAAAGTCGACACCGCCCAGGTCAGCACTGTCGACATCGTGCTCAAAGTCGGATCCGTTAACGAAACCATCAGCGTCACTGGCGAAGCACCGCTTCTGCAAGCCTATTCCGGCGCGGTCCAACAAACCGTCGATCAACGCACCATCAACGAACTCCCCCTCAACGGCCGCAACACGCTGGAACTGGCGCTGACTCTCCCGGGCGTGGCTGGATCGGCCGGCACCGAATTCAGCGAACTCACCACCAACGAGCCCGTCCCCGGACGCGAACTCGCCATCAACGGGGGACGCGTCGGCTCCACGCAGTTTCAGGCCGACGGAGCCAATGTCACATCCATTGCCCTCGGCCGCATGAGCATCTCCTTCACGCCGGACACCATCCAGGAATTCAGCGTCCAGCAGGCCAACTACTCCGCCCAATTCGCCCAGGCCGGCGGAGCTATCGTCCAGCAAACCACCAAGAGCGGCACCAACGAACTCCGCTCCACCCTTTTCTGGTTCCACCGCCAGAAAGCTTTCACCGCCACCCCGTTCGATTCCCAGCGCAGCCCCGTAACCAACTTCGACAACCGCCCCCCGCTGCGCCGCCAGCAACTCGGCGCCGTGGTCACCGGCCCTGTTTACATCCCCAAAGTCTACAACGGCAAGAACCGCACCTTCTTCATGTTCAGCTTTGAGCCGACCCGCCAGCTCTCCTCCAATCCGGCAGGCCCTTCCTTCACGCGCGTCCCCACCGATCTCGAATTGAACGGCGATTTCTCGCAAAGCCTCGTCTATTTCCGCAATGCCGACGGCAGCGTCCGCACCCAACCGACGGCACTGCTGTATAACCAGTTCAACCGCCGCGCCGACGGAACCCTCGCCCTGCGCCCCAATCCGCAATACAACCCCGCCCTCCCCGCCAGCGCCACCAATTTCATTTATCAGTACCGTAATTTTCCCCTGTTCAATCCCAATGACCCCGATCCCGCCCGCCGCGGCCGCGTTCTTGTCGATGAAACCGGACGCAGCTACGTCAACCCCGTAGCGCAACGCATCATGCGTGAGCTTTATCCGCGCCCCAACATCACCGACCCCGCCCAGGTCATGAACCTGCTCGGTGCAAACTACGCCTTCTTCCGCCAAACCATCTACAACGACGACCGCTACACCATTAAAATCGACCACAGCATCACCGACAACCACCGGCTCACGGGACGCTGGACGGAACAACCCCAGTACGGTAACCGCCGCCAGCGGGATGTCATCCAAAACGGGCTCATCAGCGATGCCAACCTCGCCCGCCAGTTGTTGCTCGCACTCACCAGTTCCCCACGCCCCAACATGATTAATGAACTCCGCCTCAACTACGTGCATGGCAATTTCGGACGCAATTTCCCCGAAGCCCTGCTCAACGAGGATTGGGCGAACAAGTACATGGATATCGGCGGACCCGGCGTGGGCCGCGTCAACCTCCTCGGTTACGGCATGCCCCGTTTCTACGACGGCGGAGCGCTGTTCTCCTCCAGTGGCCAGGCCGGCGGCGCAAGCTTCGATCAACTCGGCTTCTCCCAACCCCAGGACGTGGGCAAGAACAGCGAGCATAGCTACTCCCTCACCAACGATTTCTCGTGGGTCCGTGGCTCCATGACTTGGAAATTCGGCTTCTCCGCCAGCCATCTCCAACTCAACCAGAGCGCCCTCGGTGTCGGCTCCCTCGTCGGCGGACGCTATTTCTGGAGCCGCGATCAAACCGCTGAACAGGCCTGCGTCACCAATCCTCTCGGTGGGGTTGCCCCAAATTGTGCCGCCCAAGTCTTCGGCGGCGACAAACTCGCCAGCTTCATGCTCGGCGTACCGCAAGGCACCCAGGTCCAAACCGAGAACCTCGCTGTCCCCTACTATTACCGGTGGCTGAACCTCGGCGGCTATCTCCAGAACGACTGGCGCGTGAAAAGCAATCTCACGCTCAACATCGGTGTGCGCTACCAGTTCCAATCCCCGCGCTGGGAGAAGTTCAATCGCCAGGGCCAACTCAATCTCAATCGCCTGGAACCCAATCCGTTCCTCCAAAACCTCCCCGCTCCTGTCTTCGAATACGCCGGCATCGATGGCCGCTCGCGGTACATCACGCCGAGTATAAAGGACGTCATCGAACCTCGCTTCGGCTTTGCGTGGACCCCCAACTATAGTTGGAACTCCTCCAAGAAACTCGTCGTCCGAGGCGGCTACGGGATGGTTCACGGCGTCCTCATGGGCAATGACCGCGAGCCCATCCCGAACCTCGGCTCGCAAACCGCCACCGGCTACCGCCAGATCAGCTACCTGCTCGGCTCAAACGATTTTCTCTCCCCAGGAAACTTCGCCACCTGCGGCCTGGCCCGCTGCGATGACCCGGCGGTACCGATGCAGTTCGGGTTCAACAATCCCGTGCTCGCCCCCGACACCACCCTCTTCCGCGTACCCGACAGCGGGGTGATCCGTCCCGGCGACCAGGCACAGCCATTTTCCTCCGGCGCCCCTCGCCAGAACGTTCTCTATCAATCCACCGGCGTTGTGGGCAACCAGGATTTCCGCATGCCTACCACCCACAACTGGTCCCTCCAGATCGAGCGCGAAATCGTCACGAACACGGTCCTTCGCCTCACCTATCAGGGATCACGCAGCCACAATCTATTCGGCCCCAGCATCAATCTCAACCGCCTCGACCAGTTCACCGGACGTTTCCCCTACCCCGGTTTCGCCGGCCGTCTCAGCGGCGGCATTTTCCTCCTCGATCCGACCAACACCAACGCCATCTACAACGCTTTCGTCGTGGAAACCGAGCGCCGCTTCTCCAACGGCCTCCAGTTCCGCTTCAACTACACCCGCAGCCGCGCCCTCGATAACTCCTCCGGCGGCATCCGTTTCCCCATCCCCAACAACTCCTTCAACAACTCCGGCCTCGACGTCGGCATCCTCCGCAATCAGAACCCTTACGATGTCAGGCAGGAATGGTCCATCTCCTCCACCAACACGCCGAACATCATCAACATGGTCGGCCTCTGGGACATCCCATTCGGGAAAGGCAAGAGATTCTGGAACGGTGGCGGATGGAAAGACCACATGATCGGCGGATGGAATCTGAACGGACTCGCCCGCCTGCGCAACGGGGCCCCTGTCTCCGTTCCCCTCGGCCTCGCCAACTCCTTCGACATCGGAACACCCGGCGGCTCCTTGCGCCCTGACATTATTGCCGGTGTCCCCCTCATCAACCCGGATTGGACGCGCGAAAACTCCTGGCGCGGCGTCCCCTACATCAACCCGCGAGCCTTCGCCGTGCCGGACCCCGGCCGCTACGGCAACGCGCCCCGCAACCTCGATGCTTACCATCCATGGATCCAGACCTTCGACCTCAGCGTTTTCAAGCGCATCGCTCCGTGGGAGAACAAGCGCCGCTTCTTCGAACTCCGCGCCGAAGCCTTCAACGTCCTCAACAGGAAGATGTACGTGGCCAATCCCAACATCAGCCCGGTGCTCAGCGGCGCCAATCAGAATCCTCTCGTAACCGGCACCTCGCCCAACTTCGTGCCTGTACAGGGCGTCCAGAACCGCTTTGCCAATCTCAGGGCCGAGGGCGTCTGGGACGCCATCATCGCAAAAGCTTTCGGCACTCCCGTCGATAGCGCGATCGCTGCCCTCCCCGGCCCCGGCCCCGGTGGCTTCGGCTGCCCGGCCAACGCCGCCGAATTGGGCGCCTCCAATCAGACCCGGTCTCTATCGCCGGCTTGCGTCGCCCGATCCTTGAACCTCGGCGGACTTGGACGCATGAACGCCAATAGCGTCTCCCCGCGCATTATCCAATTCGCTCTGAAATTTTATTTCTAGGATCTCGGCACACCGGATGAGGTGGGCGCGAATGAGGCCAACGGCGATCCGCTACATCGTCCGGCGATAGTGGATACCGGCGGCTTCGTGCCCGCGCCGCGCACAACGTTCCTCCATCATGATTCGGGTGCCGTGGCATATGCTAAGAATACGAATTCGATGAAGCGTTGGATCTTTGCATGCTCCCTGCTGCCGGCAGCCTGCGCCGCACTCTACTTGTGGCGTCTGA
The DNA here is from genome assembly GCA_964402295.1 of uncultured Candidatus Solibacter sp. Lineage (GTDB taxonomy): Bacteria > Acidobacteriota > Terriglobia > Bryobacterales > Bryobacteraceae > CADEFT01. Next base: position 29,147 of record CAYOBO010000016.1, read on the forward strand.
TGGTAGCCATTGAGAAGCAGGCGGGCATCGACGAAGCGCAGCCCGCCGATGTGATCGTGGTGCTGGGGGCGGCGGAGTATCGGGGGAAGCCATCGCCGGTGCTGCGCGCGCGACTGGATCATGCCCTGGAGTTGTATCGGAAGCAACTGGCGCCGCGGATACTGACCACGGGCGGCGCGGGCGGCGATCCCTTGTGGACGGAAAGTGAAGTGGGCCGCTCGTACTTGAGCAAGAAGGGTGTTCCGGTGGAGGCGATCATCATCGAGCCCGAGGGCGAATCGACGGTGGAATCGACGGCGGCGGCATCGGAGATCATGCGGCGCATGAATCTGCGGTCCTGTATTGTGGTGAGCGACGGATATCACATTTACCGCGCGAAAAAGCTGCTCGAGAATCAGGGCTTCACGGTGTATGGGTCGCCTCGGCAACGGCAAGCGCCGCTGACGCCGTGGGCGCAGCATTGGCTCGCTTTTCGCCAGGCGGTGGGTTTGGGGTTGTGGAAAGTGGGGATCCGGATTTAAGCCAGTAGTTTGCTCACCATGTCGCGCAGTTCCACCGCGCGGGTCTCGGATTTGGCTTCGACGGCAAGACGCAGAATCGGTTCCGTGTTGGATGCCCGCACGTGAATCCAGGCGTCGTCAAACAGCAACTTCAAGCCATCGGTGCGATCGAGATGGGCGTTGGGGAAGCTCTCTTCGAGGGCTTGCATCACGGGGCCGAGGCGGCCGTGCTCGAAGGCCACTTTGCCCGCCAGGCGCGTGTAGCGCGGCAGCCGTTCGGCGGCGAGTTGGGAGACGGTCTTGCCGGTGCGCTCCATCAGGTCGAGCAGGAACGCCATGCCGGTATAGCTGTCGCGGCAGTACTGGACGCTGGGGAAAATGATGCCTCCGTTCGAGCCTTCGCCGCCGATCACCGCTTGTGTGGCTTGCATCATTTCCACGACGTTCGCTTCCCCGACGGGGGTGCGGTAGACTTTGCGTCCGTGGCGCGCGGCGATGTCATCGATGACGGAAGATGTGGTGAGATTGACGACGACGTCGCCGGGCATTGTGGTGAGGACAGCGTCGACCACCAGGGCCAGGACGTCATCGTTGTCGAGCACGTGGCCGGTTTCGTCGCAGACGGCGAGGCGGTCGCCATCGGGATCCTGTCCAAAGCCGATATTGGCTCGCTCCTTGATCACCAGTTCGCGGAGGTCGCCGAGTGTGTCGGGGCGCGGTTCGGCTTCGCGCGAGAAGGGTTTGGTGGGATCGACGCCGATGGCGTGCAGAGTGCAGCCGAGATCCTGCTGGAGGAAGCGGCAACTGAGCACTGAGCCGGCGCCGTTGACGCCATCGAGCGCCACACGGAATTTGCGGGCGCGAATGCGCGAAACGTCCACATGATGCAGCACGCGTTCGGTATGCATGCGCATCGGGGTCTCATGGTCCTGGGTGATGCGGCGGATCTCGGCGTTGGTGGCGGTGCGGAACTCGCTTTCGTAATAGATGTCGAGCAGTTCGCGCCGTTCGTAGTGATTGAAGAAGAGGCCCTGGCGATTGAAAAGCTTGAGGGCGTTGTATTCGGCGGGGTTGTGGGACGCGGTGACGGAAATGCCGCCGCGGGCGCGCGTGGCGCCGACGTAGATTTGGATGGTGGGGGTTGGCTGAATGCCGACATCCACCACTTCGCAGCCTGTGGCCAGCAGGCCGCAGGAAACGGCATGCTGCAACATCTCTCCACTCCTGCGCGTATCGCGGCCGAGCACGACTCGGCCCACGCCGACGAAGGTGCCGAAGGCTTGCGCGAAAGAAGCGGCAAGCGATGGGGTGAGGAACTCGCCGACAACGCCGCGGATGCCCGAGACTCCGATCTTGAGACGATGTTCGCGCATCAGGCCATGCTCCTCACTTGATCCATTAAGGCTTCAAACAATGCGCTGGGCGGGTCGCCCTTCTGCTCGCAAATGACGCGCACGATCGGTTCAGTCTGGCTGACGCGCACATGAAACCAGCGATCGGGCCAGGAGATGCGCAGGCCATCGCGCATATCGGCGATGCCATCGCCATACAAGCGGTGCAGATCCATCATGAGCATTGGAATGCGCTGGGAAACCAACGGCACTTCGTCCTTGAGGATGGAGTAACGCGGGTAGGCGGCGACGATTTCAGAAAGCTTCGCGCGGCGTTCGTGCATCAGGGTGAGGATGGCGAGCATGCTGGCGATGCCGTCATAGACGAAGCGGAACTGGGGCATCATGATCGCGCCCGTGCCTTCGCCGGCCACCGCGATCTGCTCGGGCCTGTAGGTGGCAAGCGCGTCCATGGCGGCTTGCCGTCCCACGGGAACCCGTACCACGCGGCCGCCATGCTTGGCGGCGACTTCCTCCAGCAGCGCCGTGGTGGAGAGATTGGTGATCACCAGCTTCCCAGGCCCCTTGCCAAGTTGCGCATCGGCGATGAGCGGCAGCACCATTTCCTCGGAGACCGGCGTTCCGTCTTCACAGGCAATGGCAACGCGATCGGAATCGATGTCGAACAGAAAGCCGGCGTCGGCGCCAAGGGGCTTCATCAGCGGCGCCAACTGGAGCGACACCGTGGCGGCGTTGATGGATGGCTCATGGGCGAAGCTGACGCCCTCAATACGCTCGTTGATAAGGATGAAGTTGAGACGATACTTGTCGACCAGCCGGCGCAGGATCAACGCCGAAGTGCCGTTACAACAATCGACAACGACTTTGTACTGCCGGAGCGCCTCCAGATCGAAGACCGCGGCGAGATCGTGCAGATAACGGTCGAGCGCGACGTCGTTGCGATACAGCTTCCCCAGCCCGGTGTAATCGACGAAGTGAAACTTGCGGAGGTGGTAGATATCGAGCAACTCGGAAGCCTCGGCGGTGGACAGATAGGTGCCGCGGGCGGCGAAAAACTTGAGGGCGTTCCATTCCGCCGAGTTATGCGACGCACCGATGGAAATGCCGCCGACCGCGTTGTTGCGCTGGATGGAATGCTGGATGACCGGCGTGGAGGCGATGCCGAGGTCGATGACGTCGTGCCCGGTGGCGAGCAGGGCCGAGACGACGCCTTCGCGGATCATCACACCGGAAGAACGCGGGTCACGGCCGATGATGACTGGGCCGGGCTCGAGGAACGTCCCGAAAGCGGCCGTGAAATCCATCGCGTGCGAGGCTTCCAGGCCCTGGCCGACGACGCCGCGCAAACCCACCGTGGAGATACGAAGCTGGCGCTGTGTACGTTGCATCTACCTCACCAATACCAAACGTCCGAAAGCTTGCGGGGTGTGGTAAGACTCGGCATGAACCGGGTTCCAGGCGATGTGTTTGCGCTGCGGCTCGAACGGGCCCTGGATGCGATACAGATTGCAACGCAGTTCGTTGCCGGCCGCTGCCGGGCGCGAGTCGATGGAGCGCATGGGGATTTTCATCTCGCCATACCAGATCTTCTTCTTCTCGTCGATGCGGGCTTTGACCTGGAAACCCGAATTCCATTTCCAGGCTTCGGCAATGGGAGTGACGCGGTCGATGTCGAGATCCACCCATTCGCCTTGCGGGGAAACCTGAAACTCCTTGTAGCGGTTGATGTTCTGGAAGTCGGAACCGATGAAGGCTTCGGCGACATCCCAATCCCAGAGCTTGTTGGTTTCTTCGCTGGTGGTGGGGTTGGGTTTGAGGTAGAGCTTCTCGTACGGGCAGACAAACAGGATATAGAGAAAATCCTTCGTCCAGCGGGAGCGGAGTTCGGTTGCATGGCCCGGTACGGGTTTGCCGTAGCGATCTGTCGTGGCCATGGTGGGCTTCACGCCCCTCCACGGCGCGGCATTGGGATCGGCGGTAAGTTCGAAGTCCGCGGCGGCGAACTTGCTTTCGAGCCGGCCGGAACCGTCGGCCTGGAGCGCGAGCGCGGTAAGAAACAATAGCGAGAGTTTCATATTATTTGGGGAAATATTTTTCGTACCAACGAATGGAGCGGTCGATGGAATCGACAATGTGTTTGGTTTCGCGCAAGCCGTGGCCTTCGCGGGGATAGCGGACCATGACGGCGTCGACACCGACATCTTTGAGCGCGATGTAGAATTGCTCGCTTTCGGCGATGCAGACATCGTTGTCGTTCTCGCCGTGCAGCAGCATGACGGGAGTCTTCACCTGAGCGGCGTAACGCAGCGCGGAGCGCTTCCACAACGTGTCCATCAGATCGCCTTGGTGCGGCAGAACGCCGAACTCCATCTGCTCATACATGTTGTAGTACGTCATGTAGTTGTAGCTGACCAGATTGATGATGGGCGCCAGCGGGATCGCCGCCTTGAAGATGTGGGTTTGGGTGACAAGCCATGCGGAGAGCTGGCCGCCGTAGCTGCCGCCTTCGACGCCAAGGCGGTTACGGTCAATCCAGGGATTGCGGCGCACGGCCGCGCTGACGGCGTAGAGCACGTCCTGGCCTTCGTTGCCATTCTGATCGCCGAACACGGCATCGGCGAATTTCTGGCCATAGCCGGTGGAGCCGCGGTAATTCACCATCAGCGTGGCCCAGCCTCGGGCGGCGTAGACCTGCGACTTGAAGTGGAATGCGGGCCCCTGCTGGGCGTGCGGACCGCCGTGAATCATGACGATCATGGGGTGGCGGGATCCGGCGGTGCGGTTGAGCGGCTCGGTGAGGAAAGCTTCGACTTCGTACTTGAAGTCGTTGCTGGTGAAGGTGAAGGCGCTCACTGGAGCGATTGGCTTGCCCTTGAGAACATCGGCGTTGAGATCGGTGAGTTGTTGCAGCGCGGCGTTCGAATCCTTGAGGAAGAGCTGAGCGGTATCCTTCACGCTGGTAAAGGCGTATGCATAGCGGCCATTGCGGGCGACGCTAAAGCCACCTACCGTGCCACGGTCTTTCACCAACGTTTCCGGGACTCCGCCGGAGACCGGCAAACGGATGAGGCGTACGTTGCCGCGATCATGGGCCGTGAAGTAGAGGTGCTCGCCCTCGGGCGACCATTGCGGCCCTCCTTGGCGGTTGTCCACCACGCGGCCGATCTCGCGGCGGTTCGAACCATCGGCGTTGACGGTCCAGACGTGCGTGTCTTCCATCGTGGTTTCGAGATCCGTGAGTCCGCGGCGCGTGCCGATGTAGGCGATGCGTTTTCCATCGGGAGACCAGCGGGGCATGTACTCGGCATGCTCGGTGGCGGTGATGCGGCGGATGGCGCGGCCGGCCGGACGAACGGCCCAGATGTCGTAATTGTGGAAGACGTCGGAGTCGGGTTCGCGGTTGGAGACGAAGAGGATCTCCTGGCCCGAAGGCGACCAGTCGATGGAATGCTCATAAAACACTCCATCGGTGATTTGTTGGACCGATCCTCCGGCAAGGTCAACGGTGAAAATGTGAAGCCGCTTGTTGTCGTTGAAGCGGGTGTTGCCTTCATCGTGGTCGGGTTTGTAGAGATAGCGCGTGATGACGACGGGATCGCCCGATGCCTCTTCGGTTTCGGGGCCGGGGAGGGCATGGAGAAAAGCGATGCGCTTGGAGTCGGGCGACCAGGCGATGCTGGCGCCGGTCAGTGGCAACGGCGAGTTGGTGCCATCCATCGGATGCAGGAAGCGCGGGTTGGCGCCGCCGGCATCCACCACGTGCAGTCCGGATTTTCCTTCGATGGTGGCGTTGCAGGCAAGCTTTGTACCGTCGGGGGACCAGACAGGATTGGAGGACGAATCGCCGCTCAGTGTGATGCGGCGTTTGGTGGCGATCTCGAGGATTTCGATCTTGGAATAGGGTTTGCCGGGCCGCTCGGCGTAAGAGACGGTGTAGGCGATCCTGGCGCCATCGGGCGAAAGCCGCACATCGCCAACGTTGCGCAGCTTGTAGAGATCCGCCGGTATCAAGTGCGGGGTCTGCGCGCCCAGCGAGACCACGCCCACCGACAACAGCAGTAGCTTCATGAGTTATCTACTTACCATAACGCGGCGAATGATGCCCGCCACGCGATGGATGAGGTCTTCTCCGCCAAGCAGCACCGTATGCGGAATCCAGAACGCGTCCTTGAGGTAGGCTTCGGCTTGAGGACATGGCATGACACGGCAAGGGATTTGCCGGTACAGGGGATTTTGATACAGCGTGTGCGGGTAGAACGGCGTGCAGGGAATGCCTGCTCCAGTCAGGTTGCGATGGAATTCATCGCGCGACTGGCCATAGACCTTTTCGTCGATGCGTCCCAGCAGCAGGTACCAGGAGTGGCGGTTGATGCGCGGATCGACCTTCTGCCAGTGGATGCCGTCCACGTCGCGCAGTTCGCGAAGCAGCAGATCGGCATTGCGCGACCGTGTGGCAATCTGCTCCGGAAGGCGTTCCAGTTGGGCGATGAGCACAGCCGCCTGAAACGCAGTGAGGCGGAAATTCGTGCCGAGGGTGAAGTGATGGAAATGCCCTTTCCCGATCTGGCGCCCCTGGTTCGCGAGCGAGCGCATCTTCACGGCGAGCGCTTCGTCGTTGGTGAGTACGATGCCCCCTTCGCCGGCCGTCATGACCTTGCCGTTCTGGAAGCTGAACGAGGAGACGAGTCCGAAACTGCCGGCGCGCTTGCCATTCCACTCCGATCCGTGGGCGTGCGCCGCATCTTCAATGACGACGAGATTGTGCGCCGCGGCGATGGCCAGGATGCGATCCATGTCCGCCGGCGGTCCGCCGAAGTGCACGGGGATCACGGCTTTCGTTTGCGGTGTGATGGCGGCTTCGATGCAAGCGGGGTCGATGTTGAAGGAATAAGGCTCGATATCGACGAACACGGGAACCGCGCCGACACGGGAGACGGCGGTGGCAGTGGAGATGAAGGAAATGGAGGGAACGATGACTTCGTCGCCCGGTCCGATGCCGGCGCTTGCAAGGGCGAGTTCCAGGGTGAGTGTGCCGTTACACGCGGTGATTCCATAGCGGCACTGGTGATACGCCGCAAACTGCTGCTCGAAGGTTTCGACGAAAGGATGAAAACCACCCCATTGCGGGGATTGAAGCACTTCCTCGATGAGCTTGCGTTCGCGGTCGCCCGAGATGGGCCATGTGGGAATCTGCATGCTTTCAGTTTCGCCTATCGGCGACGTGTGTGGCTCAGTGCGATTGCCGCCGGGAACGCAGGAATTCGAGCAGCATCGGGGCCACGGACAGGAAGACAATCCCGAGGATCACTTTTTCAAAGTGCGCGCGTACGATGGGCACGTTACCCAGACCGTAACCCAGCATCGTCATGCTGAACACCCATCCGATGCCGCCGAAGATATTAAACGACAGAAAACGGCGGTACTCCATTTTTCCCACTCCGGCAATGAACGGAGCGAACGTGCGAACGATGGGAACGAATCGCGCATAGATGATGGTCTTGCCGCCATGCTTGGCGTAAAACGCCTGGGTCTTGCGCAAATACTCCTGCTTGAAGAAGCGCGAGTCCGGGCGCGAAAAGATGGCCGGCCCCGTCTTGTATCCGAGGTAGTAACCGACTCCATCGCCGATTACGGCGGCGGCCATCAACACGATATTAATGACAACAATGTTGAGCTGCCCGGCGCCCGCCACCACGCCCACTGTGAACAAAAGAGAGTCTCCGGGAAGAAAGAAGCCCATCAGCAGGCCGGTTTCGGCGAATACCACGCCGATCAGCATGAGGTAACCGAGTGGACCGCCCAGTACGGTCGAGAGAAGATGAATCAGCTTTTCCGGATTGGTGAGGGTCCGGATGAATTCCAGCAGCGCTTCCAACATGCGCTAGCTGTTCTTGAACGTGTCGATGAGGCGTTGCACCACGTCCTGGTGAATCTTCACCACGCCGCGCTGCTTCAGATTATTGAGAATGCCGTCCTCGAACAGGTCACGGCGTTCCTGTGCCTTCTGGCCTTTCAGGCGGAGCAACAGATCGAAGCGCTGTTCCTGGAACTTGCTCATGTCGGGCGGAGTCTTGCCCACGACCTTGCAAACGAAGAGTGGGCCGTTGACGTTGACGGGGCCGAAGACAGCGCCGACGTCGCGGCGGAATGCTTCCTCGACGTAGTTGGCGGTGCCAAGGCCTTCGACGTTGCCATCGCGGCCGAACTCCGGCGCCTTCTTCACTTCCAAGCCCATGGAGGCGGCGGCTTTGCGCAGGTCGCCACCCATGGACTTGACTTTTTCAAGCAGCGCAGCGCCGCGCTCATTCAGAATGCGGTTGGCGCGTTCGCTGGCAATCGTCTTGCGGATTTCCGCCTCGACCTCACTCAATTCCGCTTGCCGCGCGGGGAAGACTTCATCGAGGACGGCAACCACCAGTTTGTTGCTGGGAGTCGTAATCACTTCGGTGACATTACCCTTCGCCTGTAGATCGAAAACAGCGTTGTCGATATCGGTCACTTGCCCTACCAGAGGCAACACATCGCCGCGGCCGGCCTTTTCCACCTTGGCGTAGCCGACTTTGAACTCATTCGCCAGTTGCTCGGCAGCGCCCGGATTCTTCAGCAGCGCAGCCCGCACCTGATCGGCGATCTGCTGCATACGGTCATAGACCTGCTGCTTGACCTGGTCCTTGGCGATCTGGTCCTTTACCTCCTCGAACGGCCGGAGGCGCGCGGTTTCCTTTTCCATGGTCTGGATGATATGGAAACCGAATTCGGATTTCACAATATCGCTGATCTGCTTGGGCTGAAGCCCGAACGCGGCGTCTTCGAAAGGCTTCACCGTCTGCCCGCGGGCGACCCAGTCGAGATCGCCGCCCTTGGCTGCGGAAACGGTATCTTCGGAATTCTTCTTCGCCAGCTCCGCGAAGTCGGCGCCGCCCTTGATCTGTTTCAGCAGATCCTCAGCCTTCTTGCGCAGGGCTTCTTCCTGTTCCTTCGGTTTTTCCAGCGTCTTGATAAGGATGTGCCGGACCTTCACGCGCTCCGGAGTGCGGAACTGGTCCTTGTTCGAATCGTAGTAGGCACGGAGCTGGCTTTCGTTGGTCTGAATGGTGGAACTCACTTTTTCCTCGTCCACCACCACCATCCGGAACGCGCGCTTCTCCTGGATCTTGTATTGGATCTTGGAGGATGCCCAATGCGCGTTCACCTCTTCCGGGGTGACCTTGATCTCGCTCTGGATCTTCACGGGGTCGATCTTGACGAACTCAATGGTGACCTTTTCGTTGCGCGCGCGGTATTCGCGCTCGATTTCCTCCGGCGTAACCACCATGCCTTCCAGCACGGCGCTCTGCATGCGGCGCAGGCTGGCTCGCAGCCGGGCTTGTTTTTCGAACTCGGCGATACTGGTGTTGTTGGCGGCCAGGAACTGCGCGTAGGCTTCCTTGCCGACGAACTTGCCACCTTCGAATAACTGCGGCACCATCATTTGAATCACCTGCGCGACATCTTCGTCGGTCACGTTGTAGCCGAGTTCCTTGGCGTAGTAGGCCATGGCCCGTTCGGTCACGATCTGGTTGACGATCTGCGGCGCGTAGACCGAGACGAGTTCCGGAGGAATGTTCTTGCCTCGGATGGTGTCGTTGAGGCCCAGTTGCACTTCCCGCAACATGACCTGATCTTTGCCGATTTCCGCCACCACCTGGTCATTGAGGCCGCCATCGGCGCCGCTGCCAAAACCGGGGATGAGAGTCACGACCATCGAGATCGCGACGAGCGAAAGCAACCCGCCTAGCAAGTACTTCGTCGTCTTTTGCTGGCTGCGAAACAGGTCAAACATCAGTGCATTCTCCTACTGGACAATTTTTCATTATACATCGCGGCTAGCGGTTCGCATCTGCATGTGACGGGCGTTGCGGCCGGTATGGAGCCCAAGGGCAATCCGGCTGAACCGGGACGCGAAATCGTCTTAGTACACATGGCGTTACGGTTGGTCAGAACATTCGATTCGCCAATTAGGGGCAACTCCTAATTGGGATCGCCCGCCTCCGGGCCGTATCATGCAATTTAACGGAGGCCCAAGACAGGGATTATGCTACCCACCACGACCAGATCGCAAAAGAGCCACTACTCAGAATCGGAGGCCGCCGTTGCACTTGGGCTATCGGTGGAGGAGTTGCGGTCGCTGGTTCGCAACCACATTCTCAAGAATAATGAAGAGGATGCTTCGCATGTGGCGTCGGCCACCTATCAGCCATCGGACCTGCTGATTCTGCGCATGGTCCTGCGCGGCATGAGCACTACCCCCGAGGAGAACGAGACCGTCCATACGGCGTCTGCCTGACGCCTCTGCTCGCCCCCGCCCCCTGCCAAGGTATACAATACCTTTTTCTATTACCCACAGGAGGCATTCCATTGGCAAAACTCGGTTTTCTTGGTTTGGGGATCATGGGCTATCCCATGGCCCGGAATCTGATTCGCGGCGGGCATGACGTAGCCGTTTGGACTCATAGCGAAGCAAAAGCGAAAAAACTGGTTGCCGAAGAGAAATCCGGCATCGCCTGCTCCACCCCGAAAGACGTTGCCGCTCACGCGGATGTCATCTTCCTATGTGTCGGCGACACGGCAATGTCGAAAGCGGTGATTCTGGGTCCGGATGGTCTTGCCGAGGGCGCCAAGCCAGGAACCGTCATCGTGGATGCCAGCACGGTGGCTCCTTCCCATAGCCTTGCGATGCGGGATGCGTTACAACCAAAGGGAATCCACTATTTGGATGCACCTTGTACCGGCTCCAAGCCCGGGGCGGAAGGCGGCAACCTGACGTTCATGGTTGGTGGCGATCCGCAGATCTTCGAGCAGATTAAGCCGTTGTTTGAACCGATGGGCAAGCAATTGTTCTACTGCGGCACGCACAGCATGGGTACGAATGCCAAGCTGACGCAGAACCTTGTTCTCTCCAACATCTTACAGGCGTTCAACGAAGGCATTGTGCTGGCTACCAAAGCCGGGGTCGATCCCAAGTTGATGATCGAAATCCTGGACAAGAGCGCAGCCAAGTGCGGGCTCATCAATTTCAAGGCCCCGTATGTGTTCGCGCGCAACTTCGAGACGAACTTTTCCGTAAAGTGGATGCACAAGGACATCGGGCTGATGTTGGACTCGGCCAAAGACCTGGATGTGCCGCTTCCGCTGACCGCACTCACCCAGCAGTTGTTCCGCGCGGCCATCGCCCAAGGGCACGGAGATGAGGATATCTGCTCCACAATCAAGGTGTTGGAGTCGATTGTCGGGATCGAGGTGAAGGCCTGACCGGAGAAAATTCTATTTTTGCGAGATTTTTCTCTTGCAATCCAGAATTCCATATTCTATAGTAAAAGTAAGCCGGGGAGGCAACTCCCACCAAAGCGAGACTAACCTCATAAAGACCCCTGAAGCAAACCTCCCCGGCGCCCTCTGGGTCACTCTTCCAAAAAACAGCTAAACAAGCGCAGCATCTGATATCATTGAACTTGTGTGAAACAGATCACCATATTGGGCTCCACGGGCTCCATCGGAACATCCACACTTGACGTGATCCGGCAGCATCCTGAGCGATTCTCGGTTTTTGCTCTGGTGGCCGGATCCAATGCCGAGGCGCTCGCCTCCCAAATTCGGGAGTTCCGTCCGAAAGTTGCGGCCCTCGCAACCGATTCCTCCCGGAAACGTCTTATCAGTATCCTCCGAGATTCGGGAATGCCGGAATCCGAATGGCCCCAACTGTCATTCGGTCCGGCATCCCGGATGAACGTGGCCATTGCCCCCGAGGTAGACGTCGTGATGTCTTCCATTGTCGGCGTCTCCGGGTTGGAAGCCACCTATGAGGCTGTCAAACGGGGAAAGATCGTGGGCTTGGCCAACAAGGAAGTTCTGGTTGCCGCCGGCAGCCTCGTCATCGAGGCGGCGCGGAAGCATGGGCCGGACCGTTTGCTGCCCGTCGATTCCGAACACAACGGTGCGCATCAATGCCTCCGCGCGGGTCGTCATGAAGAGGTACGAAAGCTGCTGCTCACTGCCTCTGGGGGGCCTTTCCGGAATACGCCGGCTGAAGCGCTCCATTCCGTGACACCGCAGCAGGCCCTGAAACATCCAACATGGGTGATGGGTCCGCGTATCACCATTGACTCCTCCACGCTGATGAACAAAGGCTTCGAAGTGATCGAGGCCTGCTGGCTGTTTGATCTGCCGCCGTCGAAGGTGGAGGTGGTGGTGCATCCGCAATCGAAGATCCATGCCATGGTGGAGTACAACGACGGAAGTGTCATTGCGCAAGTCTCGGCGACCGACATGCGGATGCCGATCCAGTACGCGCTGACCTATCCGGACCGGTGGGAGGCGCCGGTCGAACCGCTCGATTGGACGCGCATGGGCAACTGGGAGTTCTTTCCTCCCGATCTTCGCAAGTTTCCACTCCTCAAGCTGGCCTACCAGGCGATGGAGGCCGGCGGCTCGGCAACGGCGACCCTCAACGCCGCCGATGAGATAGCAGTGGAGGCGTTTCTACAAGGGGAAATCCCGTATCCGCGCATCGCCGAGGTTGTCGAGGAAACCTTGCAGCAGATGCCCTCGCGCACCCCCGGTTCGATTGCCGAGGTGCTGGACATTGACGAACAGTCGCGGAAGGTGGCTCGCTCCATCGCTCGCGGCGAGCTAGTATAAAGGCGTATCGATACCTTATGGGCGTAATTGAGAATATCTGGTGGCTTCTGGTCCTCATCGGGATCATGATCCTGATTCATGAGTTGGGCCACTATTGGGCGGCGCGTCTGTTCGACGTCAAGGTGGAGGCCTTCAGCTTCGGCTTCGGCCCGCGATTGTTCGGGTTCAAGAAAGGGGAAACGGATTTCCGCTTCTCGCTGATTCTGTTCGGCGGATACGTGAAGATGGCCGGAGAGCAGGCCGGAGACGAGTCATCCTCGGATCCGCGGTCCTTCCTGGCGAAACCGCGCTGGCAGCGGCTGATTATCGCCTTCGCCGGTCCCTTCATGAACATCGTCCTGGCCGTCTTGCTGGTGACCGGACTGTTCAGCGTGCAATTCCCGAAGGTACCGGTGACGCCGTCTCCCACTGTCGGGTATCTCACAGCCGATGGCGCGGCAGCCAAGGCCGGCATTAAAGAAGGTGACCGCATTCTGGCCATCAACGATTTGAAGAATCCCACCTGGGATGACATCGCGATGAAAGAAGTGGGCGGCGCCAAAACACCTCTTTCGGTCTTGATCGAGCGCCCCGACAAGACGCAACAGGTGATCACCGTTACGCCGACTCTCGACGAGAAAAATGGAGTCGGGACGGCAGGCTGGGCCGAGCAGATGACAGTGCAGATCGCCCGCGTCTCTCCCGACTCAGAAGCCGAGCGTATCGGATTGCGGAAGGGCGATATTATCGTCAGTGCCAACGGTGTGCCGATTCGGCATACCTACAAGCTGCATGATGTCATGAAGGCATCCGAAGGCCGCCCCGTGGAAATCGAGTACATCCGCAATGGCGAGCGCCATTCCGTCACCGCCACGCCCCGGCAACAGGAAGTGGAAGGCCAAAAGCGCTGGATGATCGGCGTCAGCCTCGAACTGCCCGTGACCTTCGTCGCCCTTCCGCTGCCGGAAGCCTTTAAGGAATCCATCCGCGCCAACACCCGCAACGCAGGCCTCATCGTCTCCTTCCTCAGGGGGATTGTCGAACGCCGCATGTCGGCGAAATCCCTCGAAGGACCGATCCGCATCGCCCAAATTTCCAAGGAAGCCGCCCATGAAGGGCCGTCCACGTTTATCAGCCTCATGGCGATGGTAAGCCTCAACCTGGCGATCTTCAACCTGCTTCCCATTCCCATCCTGGATGGCGGCGTTATTCTGATGCTGCTCATCGAGATGCTGATGCGCCGCGATCTCAGCCTCGCCGTCAAGGAAGCCGTCTTCAAAGTAGGTTTCGTGTTCCTCATGATGGTGGTGGTCTTTGTTCTCTACAACGACATCACCAAGATCCTGCCGGGCTAGTCTTGCCGCGATGGCTTGTATAATGGAGAGGTTGGGCCGATTAGCCCGGACATTCGCGAATGGAAGATCTGAAGAAAAAGCTCCTGGATGAAATCGCCGCGCTCGAATATGAGCTGCGCAATGAACTGCCCAAAGAGATTCTCAAGGCGCGCGCCCATGGCGACCTCAGTGAAAACGCCGAATATCACGCCGCCAAGGAACGGCAGTCCTTCGTCGATGCCCGTCTCGCCCAACTCAAGGGCCGCCTGCGCGAGCTTTCCATGGTGGATCTCACCAAGATCCCTCGGGATCGCGTTGGTCTGGGCTCCAAGGTTGTGCTTCTCGACCTGAACAAAGACACCAAGCTCACCTACAAACTGGTGACCAGCGAGGAAGCCGATGCCGCCAACGGGCTGATCAGCACCTCTTCGCCGATCGGCCGGGGATTGATCGGCAAGCAGGTCGGCGACGAAGTTCGCATCCCCATTCCCGGGGGCGTTCGCGAGGTGGAGATCCTCGAACTCACCACCATTCATGACCAGGCCTAGTGGTACAATCGTGGGCTTGTGTAGCGCTGCGGAAAGGAGGCTCCCATGACGTATACCGGAGCGATCGGCGCATCCTGCAATAAGGTGATCCGACTCATTGTTCGCGGGTTGGCCCTGTCGCGCATCCATCCCAACGTTCTTACCTTCGTGGGGTTGCTGATCAATGTCGGCGCAGCCGTGCTGCTCGCATTCGGCCATTTCTTTTCGGCGGGCTTGGTCATCATCGGCGCTGGGATTTTCGATATGGTGGACGGCCGTGTCGCCCGCGAAACCAACCAGGTGACGCGCTTCGGCGGTTTCTTCGATTCCGTTCTCGACCGCTATTCCGATCTCGGCCTGCTGATGGGATTGCTCGTGTACTACGCCTCGATCAACCGCAATTTTTATGTGGTGCTGACGGCCATCGTGATGACCGCGTCGGTGATGATCAGCTACACGCGCTCACGCGCGGAAAACACCATCCCTACCTGCAAAGTCGGTTTCATGGAGCGGCCGGAGCGGATCGTTTTGGTCATTATCGGATGCCTCTTTGACCGCATGGCGCCCGTGCTCTGGGTGATTGCCGTGCTGGGCAACCTCACCGTGATTCACCGCATGGTGTACACCTACCACGAGGCCAAGCGCCTGGAAGACGCCCAGCTACGGGCGGTTCCGCAAACCGAGCGGCACTCCTCCTAGCGCAATCCCACTTCCACGGGGGATGCGGTGGCGTCGTCCGTGATCACCTCCGCGTCGGCGTGCCCCTGCACCAGCGTCACAGGGTAATCCGGCGTCACCTCTCCGGCGACGGCGATACGGAAGATCGTCTTGTGCCGTTCCCCCGCCGCGCAGTACAAACGAATTCTGCGCGCGGCGAGAATGTCCCGCATGCCGCAGGTCACCGCCATCGGGGGAATCGCATGCGAATTGCCGCCTGCGGAGTGGATGCTCTGCACCACGATCGAATCGTCGCCCAACGCCACGACGCGGGTGAGGGATTGGCGCATCTGCTCCGCCGTGACGCGATGCCAGCGCGAAATCGGGGGCTCATTGAACGCGACGTGGCCGTGATAGCCGATGCCGCCGAAACAGCAATCGGCGCCGCCCACCTGCGCCAGCTTGTCGCTGAACTCGTCGATGCGAAACGGATGTGGCACAACGTGGTGGCCGTCGGGCATTTGCAGATCCGGGTCGATCCTGGAGAACAATTCGCGCTTCAGATAGCCGGTGAAACTGAGCGGATTGCTTTCCGGGATGGGTCGGCCCTGCCAGTCGAGAAACTCATCCATCTGGAACACCCAAACGTTGCGCCAGGAGATGCGTTCACGGTTGGTGATTTCCACCAGCATCGGATACTGCTTCACGGGGCCAACCGGCAGAATCAGCCGCGCCGGGCGGCCGTCGCGATTGGCCGCTTGGATTTCATCGGCGATGGCACAGGCGAAGTCCGCCAGCAGCGTGGGGATATCCTCCACCAGCCGGAAGCGCAATCGAGCCCTTTGCCGCAATTCTTCGATGGAAAGAGCAGTCAATTCCGCGTAGCTTGACATTCGTCTTATCCTAACCAAATGGACGCGGCACCGGATAGGAAGCGCTGGGGAATTCTCGCGCTGCTGTTTTTCTCGATTGCGATCAATCTGCTGGACCGGCAGGTGCTGGCGGTTCTGGCGCCCACCATCCGGGATGAACTGAAGCTATCCAACACGGAGTACTCTTATGTCGTCACTTGCTTTCTGCTGGGCCTGACGCTGGCCCAGGTGCCCTCGGGCATGCTGATTGACCGCGCCGGCCCGCGCATCGGCCTTCCCATACTAATGGTGATCTGGTCCATCGCCAACGGTCTGCATTCCATTGCCCGCACGGTGACGCAGTTGTCCGTGTTTCGGTTCCTATTGGGTGTCGGCGAATGCGGCAACTACTCGGCGGGCGTGAAGGTGATCTCGCAGTGGTTTCCGGCCAAGGAGCGTGCGCTTGCCGGAGGGATCTTCAACAGCGGAACCGTCATCGGCGCCTTCTTTGCTCCGTACCTGATTGTGAAACTCTCCGCGGCACTCGGATGGCGGATGTCGTTCGTGGTTCCCAGCCTGATGGGATTGGTGTGGATTCTGCCCTGGCTTTACTGGTATCGCGGCCGGCAGACGGAATCGGTGTCCGTGGCGCGCGCGCCGATCGGGCCGTTGCTGCGCATGCGCCAGGTCTGGGGGGCTGTCATGATTCGCGCCTTCGCCGGCCCGGTGGTGCATTTTTACTGGTACTGGCTGCCCGAATACCTGAAGCGCGAACGCAACTTCAGCATGGAGATGATCGGGCTATACGCGGGGATCCCCTTTCTGTTCGCCGGCCTGGGGAATCTGGCTGGGGGCTGGTTTTCCGGAATGCTGATCGGGCGGGGGCACAGCGTGGATCGCGCCAGAAAGACGGCGTTCGCGATCTGCGGCGTGTTGTGCCTGATTAGCGGGCTGGTGCCGTTGACTCCCGGGGAAGCATCGGCGATGGCGCTGATTTGTCTGGCGACCTTCGCCCTAGGGGCTTCGGTGGCGAATCACATCGGGCTGCTCACGGACCTGTTTTCACCACCCGTACTGGCGCGCCTGACGGGGCTGACAGGAATGTGCGAAGGCGTGGTGAACATGGCGGTGACGCTCGCCACGGGGGTTGTGGTGGATCGCTTCGGCTACCTGCCGGTGTTCGTCGCCGCGGGACTGATGCCGGCCATCGCTATCGGCGGATTATTTCTGCTCGTGCGGCGGGTGGAACGCGTAGGGTGAGAGGTCTACCGGGTTACCGCTTGCAGCGCGGCCAGCAATCCCTTCCAGCCCTCTTCATCCTTACCCACGCACAGCCGGTTTCCACCCCTGACCAGTGGCAGACGCAGCAGCAGAGGCTCTTTCTCAATCCGCCCCAGCAACTCACTCTCCGACACCTTCAGGTATTTCAAACCCGAATCCGCGTATGCCTTGCCTTCGCGGTCGAGCAGCGCATCCCAGCCGAACTTCTCGACGAAGCGCCGGATCTCGCCCGCGGCGATCGCCCGCTGTTTCAAATCCACCATCTGAATCGGGATGCGCCGTTCCTTGAAATAACGCTCGGCGGCGCGCGTGGCTTGCGAATTCTTCACGCCGAAAATCTGGACACCCTGCATACAGACATTGTGGCAGCAGCGCTTCAGGCGGCGCTGGAGACCATGTCGGAGACCGGCCCCAGCAATCCGGCGCGCGACTGATCCGCGGGCTTGGTTGTCAGCAGGACGCAGATCAGGTTCTTTTCCGGATCGGCCCAACAAACGGTGCCCGTCGACCCGTAATGGCCGTAGGTCTTCGCCAAGCATCCCTTCCCAAACGTTCCGGGGTCGATCATGAACCCGATTCCCCAGGGCTTGTTCAACCCGTGGTTGTGATTCACAATCATGCTCCGTGCCGTTGCCACGGAAAGCGGCTTGCCCGACGGCGTCAGGAAATACTTGAGGAACGCGGCCACATCGGCCGCCGAAGCGTGCGCGCCACCCCAAGGCGCCCCCAGATCCCGCCAGTAGGGTGTGTTCCAATTCCAATCGTCGTTCGGGTTCGGCACCTGGCATTGCGCGAGATCGGCGATCTTGCGCCCGCCCAGCCCAAGCGAAGTCGCCTTCATCCCAAGTGGCGCGTAGATCTCCTTGCGCAGAAACTCGCGGAACGGCATGCGGGTCACGCGCTCGGCGATTTCGGAAGCCAGCAGAATGCCCATGCTCTGATACTTGCACTGCGTCCCGGGGCGGAACAGCAGCGGAGTCTTGCATGTCCCGGCGACGAAATCCTTCAGTGGTGCATGCTTCTTGCGCAGCGCTTCGTTTTCCGGCAGCATGTCCGGCAGCCCGGAGGTATGAGTCAGCAGCATGCGCAGGGTCACGGCATCGCGATCGCCGCCGGTGAACTCCGGGATGTATTTCTGTACCGGATCTTCCAGCCGGATCTCGCCGCGCTCCACCAGCACCATTACGCCCGCCGCCGTCATCGGCTTGGTAATCGAGGCCAGCAGAAACACCTCGTTCTCACTGCGAGCCTTTCCGAACCCCTTGGCGAACCGTGTGCTCCCTTGCTCTACGTACAGCGCCGCCGCCGATACCTCGCCGCTTGCTGTAACGGCTTGAATCTTGGCGGCGGCGGCATCGATCTGGCCGCGCTGGATGGCGGCGAATGCTCCACAGAGCAGTGTGCGTCGGGTCATCGGATCACGTCTCCCAGCAAGATCAGGATTCCGGCTCGGGCTCAGGCTTGCGCGGATTGCGGATCAACTGTTGCAGATCCTTCACCACATCCGCAAGCGCCCCCGGCTGCACCACCGAGTATACTCCGCGCACGAACCCTGAACCATCCACCAAATAAATCTGCTTGCTGTGAGCGGCGATGTCCTCCGGGTCCAGATGCCGCTGCGTTGCCACCTGCATGCGGCGCACGCTTGGCTTGTCGCCGGTGAGGAACAGCCAGCGCGAAGCATCGGCGCCATGCCGCGCCGCATAGGCAGCCAGCACGGGCACGGTGTCGCGATCCGGATCGATCGACACGCTCAGCAACCGCGCCTGCGCGATCTCCTTCGTCTGCTGCTGCAATTTCCGCATCTCGGCTGTCATGCGCGGGCACACGAGGGTGCAATGCGTGTAGATGAAATCGAGAATCCACACCTTGCCCTTCAACGAGGCGCGTGTGAAGGGCCGGCCGGTGTGCGTCGTAAGGGAAAACTCCGGCAGCGGACCGTAATCGGGCAGCATCTCCTCCTGCTCCAACGCCGGACGCCGGCACCCGGGCAGGCCGCAAACACAGGCGAGAACCATGCGGCGGGAGATCATCGTCCTCCGTTCCGGTGCTGCTCGCGCAAGACCTTCGGATCGTCCATGCGCGGGCCTGGCTTCGGATCGAGCGGATCGCGGGCGGTCTCGGGATCGAAGGCTTCCTTCGGCACGGGCAGCAGCTTGTATGGCGAGAAATCCGCTTGTGCGGTGAACATATCGCTTAAATCCGAAGCCGCCCCGTCATACAAATTCAGCGGAGGCAGCCCAAGCAACCGGAACACTGTCTTGAGCATCGACGGGAAGCTGGCATTGACGTGCGATACGTAGTTCCGTTTCGCGTACGGACTGATGGCCAGAAACACCGTCCGGTGCGAGTCGATGTGGTCCACGCCACCTTGCGCGTCGTCTTCGGTGACGAATATCGCCATATTCGGCCACCACCGGCTTTCCGATAAATACGACACAATACGCCCCAGCGCGTAATCATTATCGGCAACATAAGAAGCCTGGTAAGGATACCCGTCTTCGGGCCGTGGTTTGGCCATATGATCGTTCGGCAAGTGGATAAACACCAACTGCGGGAACGGTTCCCCTCCCTTGACGTACAGCTTGTCCACTTCGGCCAGGAATTGATTGGCGCGATACTGATCGGGGATATTCGTGTTGTACTGCGCATATTCACGCGAGGTGTTGCGGTAGAGCGGTTCCGGCATGGGCACGTTTGTCATCAGCCGCCCGCCCGTGGGTTTGAGCCCCGGCCCTTCATCGATGCCCGCCAGTTCGAAGCCTTCGCCATAGTTGCGAAATCGTATTCCGTGCCTGTCCAGATGATGCCAAAGCGTGCCGTTCTCCAACTGATCCTCCGGGTGCACCGAAGAGTTGCTGTTGTGAAAGCGCAGACGTCCTGGCGCGGAGGTGGGCATGCGGAAATCCTTCATTCCGCCGCCGGCCATGATCGAACTCTCCGACCATGCATTCGGATAGCTGCCCACCACCCAGTGATGCCCGTCCACGCTCACTTCCGAATCGGCGTAGAAATTGTCGCTGAAGGCGAAACGCTTCGCCAGCGCATGGTGATTGGGCGTGACGCTGATGCCGCGCAGGCTGAGCCGTTGCCGCAGGCCGCTCTCCGTGCGGTCGCCGTCGTTGCGCAAAACCCCCGCCGCCCCAAAACGCGCCAGATCCCAGACTCCCGCCGCCGGCCCATTCGAAGCCGATGCAATATCGCCGAACACCTCGTCATAAGTGCGGTTTTCCTTGATAATGATCACTACGTGCCGGATTTGCTCCGGCAGCGCGCCGGGCTTATTCTTCGAAAGCAGAAATCCGTTGTTCGCATACACCCGTTCGGTGTGCCTCGGCAACTCATCCCGGCCCGGAAGGGGGAACATTGTCAACGCACCGCGCCGGATGTCCGCCTGAAACGTAGCCGAGCCATTGCGCCCCGCATTCGGACCCGTGCCGTGCCCCTTGGCGTTGGCGACATACACGTTGTCCCGATCGATGACGATGCGCGTGGGAAACCAAGCCGCCGGCAGATGTCCGATCACCCTGTTGCTCTTCGTGTCTATCACGCCAACGGCGTTGATGCCGGCTTCCGCCACCAGCAGCCAGCCGGAAGCTTCGTGAATCGCCATCCCCACGGGAATCACGCCACGCAATTTCTCCAGGCCTGGGATGCGGATCTGGATCTCCGCCACGATGGAGCGCGATGCCGGATCGATTACGGTGACGGTGTCGTTGTGCGCATTGGAAACATAAACGCGATCTTTTGTTGCTACGACTCCGGAGGGGCTGCTACCACCCAGGCTCCTTTCTCCGAAAGGCAGTCCCGTTCGCAGAAACGTCACCAGCTTCGGCGCCGCTGGATCCTCCACATCGACGATGGCCACCGAATTGGACTCGGGCACATTCGGATCGCCCAGACCCGGGACCCGGATCATCTTGCCCGACGCATCCGGCCGCTCGACGCCATCGCGTGCCTCCGGCGAAGGAAATCCGAACGCCGGAAAAGCAAGCCCCGTCTCGCGGGGGCGCTTTGGATCGGCTCCCGGTAGCGGCTTGTATTCGAACATCCCGACATTGGTTACATAAGCTCGCTTTCCATCCGGGGACAGCGCCACGGCGAACGGCATGCGTCCCACGCGCACCGATGAGGCAACGCGTTTGCGCGCCACGTCGATCACCACGAGCCGGAAGTTCGCCTGATCCACCACATACAGCAACTGGCGGGAAGCATCGAAGGCCAGATCTCCCGTGTAGCTATCCTGGAATCCGTCCGCGTTGAGTCGGAAGATATGCCTGGGCCTGCCGCTTTTCACATCGAGCAGGCGCACGCGGCCGGAATTCCCCTCCGAGGCAAACACATTCCTCTCATCCTGAAACGCGATTCCCATGAACACGCTCAGCCAGTCCTGGTCGTCGCCGTCCATCCGCTCGATTTTCCAGGGCTGAATGGAATTGGTCTGCCACCGGCCGGCCGCCACGCTCTCCAGCACCGTTAACGTATACCGCTTCGGGCCTCCGTCGCTCGTGACGATCGTCTTTCCCGACGAATTGATCGCCAGTCCGAACGGACCCGGACCCGTTGGATACTGCCGGCCGAGCGGCGTTAGAATTCGGCCGCCGGGAAGAATCGTTTCCGCGCTCGGACGCCGGATGGCGTGCCGCGTGCCGGCGGGCGCACGGTATTCCTGCGCGAAGGAGAGGGTGAAAAGCAAGGCAAGCAGGTGGGCCATCAGGCACTAGTAAAGCACAGCCGGATAAAAAAGAGAGCCACCGGGCAGCTCGGAGGATCAATCCTGCCCGATGGCTCTGCACCTTTCAGGTGTGTCAGTCTCTCTCGGAGTACCTTTCCTGTTGCACGTGGCATGCCGCGAATTAAGCGGGAAAAGACGTGTTTTCTCAACTGCGGACTGGGGGATTTCACCACAATGGGTGCGGATGCGGTGAACTTCGCGCAATCGCCAAGACCCCCAGGAATGCAATCGAGAATCGTGCGCAACGCACCCTCTATTTCCCTTGCTTTACCCACTCCACGTTGAACCGCGCGTGGCGAATTGTCTTCCGCGGTTCGCCATTTTTCAGATGGTTCAAAAAGTGCGAATACGACACGTGAATCATGCCGTCGCGCGACTGCATAATCGAAGGGTAATGATAGGACGCCGCCCCTTCTCCGCGCTCATCCAACTCGATCTGCCGCTTCCATTTCCAGCTCTTTCCTTCGTCATCGGAAAGCCAGATGGGCAGCGAATGGCGGCCCCGCTCCAGGTCGTTGTTGACCAGCGCCCACGTGCCGTCTCGCAGCACCATCACCTCCGCGCCGCTTCCCGGGTTCGGAATGTCCGTATCCTGCACCGGCGACCATGTGATCCCGTTATCCCGCGATTCACTGATGTGCAGCCGCTTCGGCGGCGGTCCGTTGTCCCGCATATAGGTCACCAGCGATCCATCCTTGCGCCGCGCGATGGAGGGTTGGATATTCCCGCCTCCCACCAGCGGCTCGCTGGTGTGCCATGTCTTTCCGAAATCATCGGTAATGCCCATCAGCGAAATCGAATATCCGTCGGAATACAGTGGCACAATAATCCGTCCACCGGGTAGTTCCACCGGATGTGCGCGCGTCATCCATCCCATGCGGGAAAAGTATTTGTCATTACCCCGCTCCAGCATCCGCTTCGCCCACTGTCCGGCCCGCCCTTCCGCCCCCAGCATCGGTGTCACCACCTCTTTCACCTTGGCCGCGAAATTGTGGGGAACCACCAGCAGCGGTTCGCTGATATTCCACCGTGGCGCTCCATCGCCCGCCCAATCGCTGGTGATGCGATAGATGGTCAGGGCGGTGTGCCATTCGTTGGCGATGATCGCCTGCCAGATCAGCCACAAGCGTTGCCGGCTATCGACAAACAGCGCCGGATTCGTATCGGGGAATCCCGGCGTATCGGCGAGCAGAAACGGTGCGCTCCACTGCTTTGCGCCTTTCTTCTTCCGCGCTCCCATCACCGCCACGTCGTCCGCCGTGCGCTCGCCGGAGCCCCGATACCAGCAGGCGAGCAGATCGCCATTCGGCAGTTCCACGATGCTGGAGGCATGGTTGTGCTTCGCATCAAGCGGGAATATATCCTCGCGTTCGAAGACCGGGCCGGCGGCGAAGCCCATCGTGGCCGCGCTCAAAAGCAAAAGCAGATAGCGGTGCATCACTCCTTATTTGCGCACAATGACCGGCGGCACGTCCCTATCCCGGGCGAGTTTGTTGAACGCCGCCAGATCCCGCTCCAGAAGGCCGCGCAGCGCCTGCGTTTGCGCGTTGATCGCCGTGGCCAGTTCTTCGTAGAACAACTGCTCCTGCCGCGTCGGTGCGGCATCGGCGCTTTGGATGGAGCCGTATAGCGCCGCCAGACGGTTGTTCAGCCGGATCGGGTAATTGAGAGGATCCTGGCTGCTCTGGTTCTTTGTCTGGTATAACTCCTCTTCGATGGCGGTCAGCTTCTTCGCCAGCGCCTGGCCCGCTTCCACTACATCCTTGCGCTCCTTCGCATCCAGCCGCGCGGTCATCTCGTCAATCTGTTTGCGGACGTCGCGGATCTTCAGAATCGCCTGGTGCGTCTCCGACAGCTTGTCGCGCACTTGCAGTGACAGCGCCAGTTGCTTTTCCAGATCTTCCTGCGAAACATCGGTCAACCGCGGATCCTTGCGCACTTCGATCCCCTGCGTGAGCGTCTTTCCGTCGATGGTCAGCCGTGCCTGATAACGCCCCGGCGTCACTTTCGGCCCTTGCGTGAATCCAGCCCACAGAATCATCCCGGGCACGGTGGTCGCCTCCGTCATGCGCAAATCCCAAACAATTGGATTCAGCCCGGGCTTGAGTTTCTGAGTCATCTTGCGAAGCGTCTTGCCGGCGCTGTCCAGAATCTCCAGCGTCGACTCGCCTTTGGGCTCGTCCTTCAGATAGCAGTACAGCACCGCCCCATTCGGCGGATTCTCGCCGATCGAAGCACCAGCCGGAATACGGGTTCGGCCCGTACCGGCCCAGCGGTAGGCAGGCTCTGGCGCAAACAGGTACACATCGCCCTTCGCCGTGCCGTCTTTGATCTGATGCAGTACATTCAGGTCGTCCAGCACATAGAATGACCGCCCTTGCGTCGCCACCACCAGATCGGCATCGCGCTTGTGCACCACCAGATCGGTGATCGGCACCACAGGCAGATTCAATCGCAGGGATTCCCACTTCATTCCATCGTCGAAGGAAACGTACATGCCGGTCTCGGTTCCGGCGTACAGCAATCCGCGCCGCGCCGGATCTTCGCGGATGACCCGCGTGAACGCCCCCGCATCCATCCCATTCACGATGCGCGTCCAGGTCTTGCCGTAGTCCGCGGTCTTGTACAAGTAAGGCCGGAAGTCATCCCACTTGTACATGGTTGCGGCAATATATGCCGCACCCGCTTCGTGCGGCGACGCTTCCACCGTATTGATCTGGATCCACTCCGGCATGTCTTTCGGGGTGACGTTGCGCCAGTTGCGGCCACCGTCTTCGGAAACATGCACCAGTCCATCGTCCGATCCCGTCCACAGCACTCCTTTCTTCACCGGCGATTCCGCCACCGTGAAGATGGTGCCGTAGTATTCCACGCTGGTGTTGTCCTTCGTGATCGGCCCACCCGAAGACACTTGCTTCGAACGGTCGTTCCGTGTCAGATCCCCGCTCAGGTCTTCCCACGACTGTCCTTCATTCATCGAGCGGTGCAGCACATTGCTGGCCGCATACAATACATTCGCGTCATGCGGCGAAAACAAAATCGGAAAATTCCACTGGAATCGGTATTTCAATTCCGAAGGCGCTCGCCCCATCGGATTATCCGGCCACACATTCACCGTGCGCGTCTGTCCGGTGCGCTTGTCGTCACGCGTCAGATACCCGCCGTAGGATCCCGCGAAGACGATTCGGGAATCCTTCGGATGCGGCGCAATCCAGCCGCTTTCACCTCCCCCCACGGGAAACCAATCCCGCTCCGTGATGCCCGCATCGGCGGTACGCGAGGCAATGCGCACGGTGGTGTTGTCCTGTTGCGCTCCGTAGATGTTGTAGGGAAAATCATTGTCCGTGGCCACACGGTAAAACTGCGCCGTTGCCTGATTCTGCGCCGTCCAGGACTTGCCTCCATCGCGTGTCACGTTCGCCCCGCCGTCATTGCCTTCCACCATCCGATCGCTGTCGTCCGGTGCAATCCACAGATCGTGATTGTCGCCGTGCGGCACGCCGATGGTGGTGAACGTGCGCCCGCCGTCGGCGGAACGGTGAAAGCCGACGTTCAGCACATATACAACGTCCGCGTTCTTCGGATCGGCGTAGATGCGCGTGTAATACCACGCCCGTTGCCGTAAACTACGATCCTGATTCACGCGCGTCCACGTTTCCCCGGCGTCGTCGCTGCGAAATACCCCGCCTTCCGCAGCCTCCACAATCGCGTACACACGATCCGCATTCGCCGGCGATACCGTCACCCCGATCTTGCCATGCAGCCCTTTGGGCATTCCCGGCTTCTTGGAAAGCTCCGTCCACGTATCGCCGCCATCGGTCGTCTTCCATAGTCCGCTTCCGGGCCCGCCGCTTTCCAACGTCCAAGGCTTGCGATACACCTCCCAGAACGCCGCATACAGAATGCGGGGATTGGATGGGTCCATGGCCAGATCCACCGCGCCCGCCTTCGGTCCGCGGTACAGAATCTTTTCCCACGTCACGCCGCCATCCTTGGAACGGAATACACCGCGCTGCTCGTTCGGCCCGAACGTGTGGCCCAACGCAGCGACGTAAACCAGATCCGGGTTCTTCGGATGCACGCGCACGCGTCCGATGTGCCGCGTGTCTTCGAGCCCCATCTTCTTCCACGTCTTGCCCGCGTCCGTCGTCTTATAAATGCCGTCGCCGTGGGAAACATTGCCGCGAATCGGCACCTCCCCCATCCCCACGTACACCACGTTCGGATCGGACTCCGCCACTCCGATAGCCCCCACCGATCCCGTCGTCAGGAACTTGTCCGTCACCGGCTCCCAGCGTCTCCCGCTATTCGTCGTCTTCCAAACGCCTCCTCCGGTCGCGCCGAAATAATACACATCCGGCTGGCTGGCAACGCCTGTTACGGCGGTGACACGGCCTCCCCGGAACGGACCGATGCTACGATACTTCAAGCCCTGATAGGGAACAGTCTGACTGTATGCCGAGACGCAGAGGATGACCGCCAAAGTGAGCCGCTTCATGATGTCGAAGATGCTAGCAAATTGCATGTGGTTGTATTTGCCGGCACTCCTCATGAATGCGCAACAGACCGATGCCGACGCCGAGTATAAGCGAGCCTATCGGTTGTTGCAGCAGTCCCGCCCCGCCGAAGCCATCGAGCCTTTCCGCCGCTCGGCCGAGCTCAATGAAGCGGCCGGCAATCTATCTCGTGCCTCCATCGCCTGGAATAATCTTGGAGCGGCGTATTCCTACATCGGTGAAACACACTTTTCGCTCGATGCCTACCGGAAAGCGCTTCAGTTGCGCGAGCGCCTGAAAGACCGCTTCGGGCAAGGTCTCACCCTCACCGGCATTGCATCCGTCGAATGGAGACGCAATGAGTTCCAACGTGCCATTGATTTGTACAATCAGGCGCTGGCTCTCTTTCGGGAGGAGAAAGCCGCTCCGCAGCAGGCCGATGTTCTCAGCAACATGGGGCTCGTATTCGCCGATCTCGGCGACGAAGCATCGGCTCGCCAGCGCTACGCTGAGGCTCTCGATTTGTGGCGCGCCGCGAAGAACAAAGCAGGGGAAGCGCGTACACTCAACAATCTCGGCATGCTCCCCAATGGGACAGCGGCATTGCAGCAAGCCCACGCCATCTTCGCGGAGTTGCAAGACAATCTCAGCCGGGCCTACGTGCTGCACAATCTCGGCGATGCCTACGCATCGGCAAATGCCTTCACCAAAGCCGCCGAAGCCTACCGGCAATCGCTTGCGCTGAAGCGTGACGCCGGGGATCGCGGTGGCATGGCCGCCACGCTGAGCAGCCAGGGCCGGTTGCAATTGCGGCAGAATAACGCCGCATCGGCGGTTGAATTGCTCGAAGAGGCTTTGCGCATCTTCCGCGCCATTGAGAACAGCAACGGAGAGGCCGCCGCCCTCGCCGATCTTGCCTACGCGCTGCGCGCCAACGGCGAGTTGCAGAAGGCCGCGACGCAGGCCGAAGCATCGCTCGCGCTCACCGAATCCTCGCGAGCCGAACTGCTCGCGCCCAACCTGCGCATGTCCTACCTTTCCTCGCGGCGCGACGTGTATCATCTGCTCACCGCCATTCGCATGCAGCAACACGCCGCGGAACCAGGGAAAGGATTCGACGCCATGGCCTTCGACGCCAATGAGCGCAGTCGCGCCCGCGTTCTGCTCGACTCCCTGCCGCGCCCTGACCTCGGCGACCTACCCGTGAACACCGCGCTTCAGGATCGGCAGCGCCGCATGCGCGCCGCCGGCCAGAATCTCAGCCAGTTGCTTGTCGCCGGTGTCACCGGCGAGCGCGAACAGGAAGCTCGCCGGCGCCTCGACCGTGCTCTCTTCGATTACGAGCAAGCTGTAGCCAAGCTCGAAGCGCAAGGCGATCCCGACCTCGTTCTGCTGCGGCCCCGGCCGCTCTCCCTGCGCGAAATTCAAGCTTCGCTTCCGCCCGATGTGGCGCTGCTGGTCTACAGCATCGGCGCCGAGTCGGGCTTTCGATGGACTGTCACCCGGCATAGCCTCACCTCGCAGACGCTTCCCAAACAGGCCGAACTGGAGCCCCTCATCCGCGCGATGCAGCAGTCGGCAACCGCTCCTGCAATTGTCCAGGACGCTTCGCGCGCCGCCCGCGAGGAACGTTTGTCGCGCGCCGAGGCATCCTATCGCGCCGCGGCCGCGAAACTTCGCCGGATTCTCATCCCCACACAACTCACCGCCAAGCGTATCTTTCTTGTGCCCGATGGCCCTCTGCACTGGATACCCTTTTCCGCATTGCTGCCGGTGGAACAGTACACACTGGTGTGGTTCCCCTCCGCCACATTCGCTGCCCGCAAAGCCGAACCACGTCCGCCCGGACCCATCACGGTCTTTGCCGATCCCGCCTACGAAACGGCACTGCCTCGCCTGGCTGCCTCCGCCGCCGAAGCCGAAGCCATCCGCAAACAGGCCGGCGCTCGCAGCGTGCGAGTCCTGCTGCGCCACGAGGCCACGCGCGAAGCCTTCCTCGCCGCGGCCAAGACGAATTCCATCCTGCACCTGGCCACACATGCCCTCATCGATCCCTCGCGCCCCCGCGTTTCCGGCATCGCCTTTTCCATGTTCACGCCCGACGCCAAATTGCGCGACGGCCTGCTGCGGCTTGGCGAAATCTACTCCCTACGCATCGACAAAGCTCTGGTCGTGCTCAGTTCGTGCGAATCGAGGGCCGGCCGCGAATACCGCGGTGAGGGATTAGCCAGTCTCGCTCACGGCTTTCTGCACGCCGGCGCCGGCCAAGTCGTGGCCAGCCTCTGGCCCATCGCCGACGGCGCCGCTTCCCTTCTCATGGAACATTTCTATCGCGAAATGTTGCAGCATCGGCGCACTCCCGCCGAAGCCCTGCGCCTCGCCCAACTCGCCGTGAAAAAGAATCCGAAGTTCAGCGCCCCATTCTATTGGGCCGGCTTTGCCGTGGTGGGCAATTGATCCGGCTCTCACCGGCCCACGCGAAACCGTCGGCGCTCCTCCACGCCGCTTCCGCTCACCGCCAACTCCAGTTCTCCATCGGGCAACGCGCCGGCGGCCACCCAAATCACCGCCACTCCATCCGCCACGCGCAGTCCCGACTGCCGGAATACCTCCTTGCCCGCCGCATCTCGCAACGCAACCGCCAAAGGCCCCGCCGCCTCCACTTCCACTTCCAATCGAACCATTGCCTCGCCGGCCGGCACGCGCAACAGCGGCAAGTCCTCGGCGCCGCGCAGCACCAGATCGGGAAGGAACAGCGATACCACCGCCGGCATCTTCCCGGAAGCCGCGGTCATGCGCGCCGCAGTCTGCGGAGCCCGCAACAACCGGATCTGCTCCTGCAAATATGCCGCGTAAAATGCCGCCGGAATCGCCATTGCTGCCGCCGCCACCAGCACCCACTGCGTCCATCTCCGCTGCTTCGTCGGCGCACGTCTCGGGAGGCGTTTCGCCAGCACCGAAGATACCCTGCTCGCCTTGCGCTGCCGTTCCGTTCGCAAGAGATGCGTTTCGAAATCGTCCCGGTCCCTTCCGGTTAATTCATTGCGTGCATAGGCATCGCGCAAATCCATCTCCACGGCCTGAACGATTTCGAAAAAGGATTCGTCGGTAAACAGCAATTCCCCGATTTCCTCACGCTGGGCCTCCGTCAGCCGCCCCAGCAAATACTGGCGAGCCAGTTCGTCACGCTCCGGCCGCGGCTTCATCGTGCCTCCCAATTAGGAGTGGGAGAAATCGCGTTTCCATCACTCTTTCTTCGTATACAATCGCCCGTGCACGATTCCAGCCGGCCGCGCAGGCGCAGCACCCGGTTGCGGAGCGCATTGGCGCCCACACGTAATTCGTCAGCCAGCGCGCGCCGGTTGGGTATGCGCTCGCTATCGTGCCCCTCGTAGTATTTCTCGAGCAGCCACCGCGCTTCCGGAGGCAGCGTCGCCAGGCATTGCTCCAGGCAGTCCTGCATCGCTTCATCCTCAGGCTTCGACGCTCCCGCCGCATGGATCGCCAACTCCGCCAGCGCCCGTTCTTTGCGTTTTGCCTCCGCCGCCTGCTCGCGCAAAACGAACCGGGCCACACCGTAGGCAAAGGCCCCCGCCGACTTCATTTCCACCCCTTCGGCCAGCCGTCTCGCCACCCGGTTCAACGTCTCATCCGCGTCCCGGTCTGGAATCTCGCTGCGCTCCCATTCAAAAAACCGGATCAGCTTCTGGCGTAGTTCCTCGTATCGCTCCGCCGCCCGCGCAGGGTCCGGATCGAGCGCGGCAAGCAGCCGTGCGAGCGCTTCGCGATCCATCTCCCAGACTCTGCCGGACGACACATTTATGAGTGTATCAATCCACGCCGAAAAGCTCCGATATACTGAACAAAACGATGTTCCTGCTGCTGGCCGCCTCGGCTTTCGTGCTCAATGCCGCCGTCGACTTCTCATCCGAGATCCGCCCGCTCCTCGATCGCCACTGCCAGTCCTGCCACGGCGCGAAAACAGCGATGCACGGACTCCGCCTCGACTCCCGCCAGTACGCCTTTAAGGGCGGTGAATCGGGCGTGCCCGCCATCCTCCCCGGCAGGCGCACCCAAAGTCTTCTCTACCGCTACATCGCCGGCCTCGACAAGAACCTCCGCATGCCGCCCGCCGGACCGCCGCTGCCCGCCGCCGATATCGAACGCATCGGCCAGTGGATCGATGAAGGCGCCGTATGGCCCGAATCCTCCGCCACTGCCGTCGACGAGGATCCCAAGTTCCGCCGCGGCCGCACACACTGGTCTTTCCAGCCCCTTCGCCGTCCCGCGATCCCAGCCGTCCGCAATTCATCCTGGGTACGCAATCCCATCGATGCCTTCGTGCTCGCCAAACTCGAACAGAAAGGCTGGCAGCCGTCACCTCCGGCTTCACCGCAACAACTCCTGCGCAGAGCCTACCTCGATCTCACCGGCCTCCCGCCAACCTTGTTCGAGCAGCAGTCGCAGGCGCCCCTCGATCGGATCGTCGAGACACTGCTCGCATCCCCCGCTTATGCGGAACGTTTTGCCCGTCACTGGCTCGATGTCGTCCGCTACGCCGAATCGAATGGCTACGAGCGCGACGGCCACAAACCCCATGCCTGGAAATACCGCGACTACGTCATCCGCAGCTTCCACCAGGATAAGCCGTTTGACCAGTTCGTCACCGAACAACTGGCCGGCGACGAATTCGACGAACCCACCGCCGAGACTTTGATCGCCACGGGCTACTACCGCCTCGGCCCCTGGGACGATGAGCCCGCCGATCCCGCCACCGATCGTTACGACCAACTCGACGATATCCTCTCCACGACATCGCAGGCGTTTCTCGGCCTCACCCTCGCCTGCGCCCGCTGCCACAATCACAAATTTGAGCCGCTCTCCGCGCGCGACTACTATTCCATGATTGCCATCTTCGATGGTCTGGAACGGCCTCGCAAAGGGCGCACCGAACTCGACCGCCCCATCGGCACCCGCGCCGAGATCGAACGCGAACGGGCGCGGGACGCGAAGATCGCTCCACTTTCCGAGGAAATCGCCAAGCGCAAGAAGCCCTATCAAACAAAGGAGAAGAACTGGGAAGAGACACTCCCCGCCGCGGTAAGACGCGAGATCGCCCTGCTCGAACAGCAAATCGCCGCATTGCGCAAGGAAACCCCTGATCTTCCCCGCGGCTACTTTCTGGAAGAGCCAAGCCCGGCGGTCAAGCCCGTACATCTGCTCATACGCGGCAAGCCCGGTGCGCTGGGCCCGGAGGTTTCGCCCGCCGTTCCCGCCATTCTCGTCCAGCAGCAACCGGAACGCATACCCCCGGCGCATACCAGCCGCCGCCGCCTCTGGCTCGCCCGTTGGATCGCATCGAAGGACAACCCGCTCACCGCGCGCGTCATCGTCAATCGCGTCTGGATGTGGCACTTCGGCGAAGGCCTCGTGCGCACGCCCTCCGATTTCGGACTCATGGGTGAACGCCCCACCCATCCTGAACTGCTGGACTGGCTCGCCGTCTGGTTCATGGACAACGGCTGGAGTCTCAAGAAACTCCACCGCCTGATCCTTACCTCCAACACTTGGCGTATGTCGAAACGCGTCGTACCGGAATATCAACGGGCGGATCCGGAGAATCGTCTGCTCTGGCGCATGCCTGTGAAGCGTCTCGAGGCCGAAGCCATCCGCGATTCCATCCTCGCCATCAGCGGCCGCCTCAACCCCGCGATGTACGGCCCCAGCGTATTTCCGCCGGTCCAGCCGCAAGCGCTCGAAGGCTCCTCCGACCCGGACAAGATTTGGAAAGCCTCGCCCGAGGAAGATGCCTCGCGCCGCAGCATCTATGTCTTCATGAAGCGCTCGCTGATCGTGCCCATGCTCGAAGTGCTCGATCTGTGCGACACCGCGCGGTCCTCGGCGCAGCGGCTTACCACCAGCGTGCCCACGCAGGCGCTGACGCTGTTCAACGGCGATTTCGTCAACCAACAGGCGCGCTACCTCGCCGCCCGCCTCCTTCGCGAAGCCGGCCCCGGGGAGAAGCAGCAGATCGAGCTCGCTTACCGGCTCGCCTTCGCCCGCGCCCCGCGCGAGAGCGAACTCCGTGAGATGGCCGCATTCCTCGAACGCGAGCGCGCCGCCTCGGGCGGCGAGAACGCCGCACTCCATGCCCTACAACAATTGGCCCGAGTTTTGTTTAATACAAATGAGTTGGTTTATGTCGATTAACCGCCGCCGCTTTTTCTTCCAGGCCGGAGGTGGCTTCGCCAGCCTCGCCCTCCTCGATCTCATGGGCCGCGCCGCGGTATCCAGCCCCCTCTCCGCGAAGAGTCCCCATTTCCCCGCCAAAGCCAAACGCTGCGTCTTCCTCTTCATGAACGGAGCGCCCAGCCACATCGACACCTTCGATCCCAAACCCGAACTCGACAAATACGACGGTACGCCTTACAAGGGACCCCTCACCGTCGGATCCAACAGCCGCCCCGTGGGCTACCTCATGAAGAGCCCGTTCCCGTTCCGCCGGCACGGCCGGAGCGGCCTCCCCATCAGCAGTCTCTTCCCCCACACCAGCGCCTTCGCCGACGATCTCTGCGTCATTCGCAGCATGTACACCGACACCGCCGCGCACGCCTCCGGATGCCTGCAAATGAACACCGGCAACGTCATCCTCGGCAAGCCGAGCCTCGGTTCCTGGCTCAGCTACGGCCTCGGCACGGAGAACGAAAGCCTCCCTTCGTTCGTCGTCATGACCGATCCCCGCGGCGGTCCCATCAGCGGCGCTTCCAACTGGACCGCCGGCTACATGCCCGCCGCCTATCAGGGCACGCTCTTCCGCTCGCAAGGCGCGCCCCTGCTCGATCTCGCCACCCCAGCCGGAACCAGCGCCGAAACCCAGCGCCGCGCTCTCGATCTGCTCGAAAAGCTGAATCGCGAACACAGCGCCGCGCACCCCGGCGATTCCGAACTCGAAGCCCGCATCCAATCCTACGAACTCGCTTACCGCATGCAAACCACCGCCGCCGAAACGGTGGACCTTTCCCGGGAGTCCACGAAGACCCAGGAAATGTACGGCCTCCACAACCCGCTCACCGCCGACTTCGGACGCAAATGCCTCATCACCCGCCGTCTCCTCGAAAAAGGCGTGCGCTTCATCCAACTCTATTCCGGCGGCGGCCACATCGAAGACACCTGGGACGGCCACAACGACTGCATCTCCAATCACAAACTCCACGCCGGCGAAACCGACCAGCCGATTGCGGCCCTGATGACCGATCTCAAACGCACTGGACTCTGGGACGATACGCTCCTCATCTGGGGCGGCGAATTCGGCCGCACCCCGACCAGCGAAGGCGTCGGCAAGCCCGGCCGCGATCACAACTGGCATGGCTTCTCCATGTGGCTGGCCGGCGCGGGCGTCAAAGGCGGCCAAGCCATCGGAGCCACGGACGAAATCGGCTTCGAAGCCGTCGAGGACCGCGTCCACGTCTCTGACCTGCACGCCACCATCCTCCACCTCATGGGCCTCGATCACACACGGCTCACCTACTTCTATCAGGGCATGAACCAGCGCATCACCGGCGTGCGCGGCGAAGTGGTGAAAAAGGCGCTGGCCTGACAGCGCATTCACCGATGGAGTTCCGCAAGCTAAATCACCCGCGCAATATCCACCAGGTCGCTGAACAACCCGTACGCCGTCTGCTCCACCCCCGGATCCGATTCCAACACCCCCAGCGTCCCCATCAAATCCGTCTCAATCCGCAACAGGTTCGACGTCCCCCGCGCCAGTGCCAGCGGATCCTGCAAGTCCAGCACCTCCGCCCGCACCCGCATCTTCAATCCATCTTTGCCCTGATGGGCCCGGCTCACCAACCGCACGGTCTTCCCCTTCGGCCGCAACTCCGCCAGTTTCTCCGGAGTCAGCCGCCGGATCCCCTTCGTGTCCACCGCCAGCGGATTCGTGCGCGCATGCATCAGCACATTCGCCAGCGCCGCCGTCTTCGCGGCCGCATCCCAACCGTCGATATCGAACGCCACGTCCGCTTCCGCCACCCCCATCTTTTGCGCCAACCGTACCCCATCCTCCAGCGACATCCCCTTCTCCATCGCCTCCAGCACCACGTTCGTCGTCGAGTTCAACACCCCTTGAAAACCCAAAACACGAACGCCCGGTAATGTTTCGCGCACCAGATTGAACACCGGCGCCCCATCCATCACAATCGATTCAAACCGCAACTGCACTCCCGCCCGCAGCGCCTCCAGCGCCAGATCCGCATACGCGTGTGCAATCGGACCCTTGTTCGCCGTCACCACATGCAGCCCTCGCGCGAACGCCGCCCGGATGTGCGATAACGCCGGTTCACCCGTCGCCGGATTGAGCGTCGTCACCTCGAAGACCACCTCCGCCTGCGCCCGGTCGAGAAACTCCTCCACCGACGCCGCCCGTGGTCCCCACAGCGGGTCCACGCCCACGCCATGCACGTTGTAGGCCGTGCCGTGTCGCGCCGTGTGGATCGCCACAATCCGAAACGGATATTGCGACTGCTTCTCTGCAAGCAGCCGCGCGAAGGCCTTACCCACGCTGCCGTAACCAATCAGTGCCAGGTTCAAAACGTCATCTTCTCAATAATGGATTGTAACTGCTGTTCCTGCGCCGTCTTCTGCTTCCGCAACTGCCCCACGCGGTCCCGCAACCCCGCCAGCTTCGCCTCCTGCGATGCCAGTTCGTTGGCATAGCGGTTCACCTGCTCCTGCTGCCCCGTCACCCGGTTCAGGCTTGAAAGATTCTGCCGGATGCGATCCTGATCGCGCACCAGTTCGTTAATCTCCTGCTCCAGATCGCGCAACTGCACATCCGTCTCCGCCACCAGCCGCTTCTGTGCCGCCACGGCCTCCAGTTGCTTCCGCCCCGCCGCGCTCAAATTGCGATTCTGCAAGTAAACGCCAATCTGATCCGGAGTAAGGCTTAGCACCGCTACACTCTGTTCCAGCAGCCGCTCCTCCGGCACCGCGAATTTCTCCGTCGCATTTGCCCCCAGCTTCACTTCGAAACGGTGCGCCGACGCCGTGCTCTCCACGGGCTTCACGTTCAGCAACGTATATCCGCCCCGCACCGGATGCTCAATCCACAAGGTCTTCGCCTTTCCATCCACATTGCGAATCGTGTACGTCTGCGTCTCCAGAATCGCCGTCTTTGTTGTCAATATC
Source organism: uncultured Candidatus Solibacter sp. (assembly GCA_964402295.1). Classification (GTDB taxonomy): domain Bacteria; phylum Acidobacteriota; class Terriglobia; order Bryobacterales; family Bryobacteraceae; genus CADEFT01. The sequence continues at coordinate 64,722 of CAYOBO010000016.1, forward strand.
CCGCGCGCCGCCCGGAACTCGCGCACCACATCGCGCGTCGAATCGAATGCCGTCGTGATTCGCGTCCCCAGATCCACGCCGTAGCTGATCAGCCGCTTGTCACCCGCCTTGAACGTCTCCACCAGCGCTTCGCCGGCATACGCGCCACTGTCGAACACCGTAATCGGCCCACCATCCAGCGTCTTGCCGCTGTTGTTCGTAATCTCCGCCGCGTTCATCGGATTCTGTAGCGAACGGTCGGAATAAATCAGCAATTTGCGCGCTGCGATCTTCTGCTGTAGGAACGGCAGCATCGCCGACTCGCTCTTGCGTACCGTCACCGGCGTCGCGAACCGGTATTCAAATAAATCCCCCAACTCGCGCCCCTGCGCCGAAACCGCCACCGTGCTCTCCGCCGCACGCTCCGCCTCCGCCGCCATCGCCACGTCCGCCATCAAGGCTCGCCGCGGCGCGGGTGGGGCTGCCGGCATCGTCTTGGCGAATTGCTCCGCGCGGGCGCCCGCCACGGCTCCCGCATGCACCGGAGGCGCAACCACCCGGTCCTCCGGCAACTCCGCCACCGGACGCTCCCGGTACTTCGGTTCATACAACTGGCTGATGAACGAAATCGGCCGCCCCGACACCAGCGCCAGCGTCACGTTCGTCCAGTCCTCGCCCGTTGTGTTATCCACGATGGCCCATCCCTCGATCGTCGCCTCCGCCGCCCCGAAGATCAGCCGGTAGCTCGACTTCCACACCGGCGTCGGAATCATGTAGCTCGCCCGCACCTGCCGCGACCGCACATCCGACGAATCGATGTACACGCTCCGCTTCTCCCGCGACCGCGCCACCGCCAGCGCCGCCAAATACTCCTTCAACTGCCGCTGGAGCACATCGTCGGAAAACCGAAGCGCCCCCACAGCCGCCAGCTCAAACGTCTTCAGCTCCCCGCCATCCAGCATCAGCGTGAGCATCTCCTTCTCCTGCGCTTTCTCGCCGAAAGCCACTGCCCGCGCCGAAAAAATCGCCCCCGCCACATTCTCTCCCGCCGCCGTCCGCAACTCCACCCGCGCGCCTTTCAACTGATCGAGAAACGCGCTCAACGCAATTTGCGGCCGCACCTGAAACGGATAATCGGCCAGCCGCTTCTCCAACGGCTCGCTCGCATCGTAACGCAACCCCGTGATCTTCCCCCCGCGATCCTCAACCGTCAGCGACTTCAAGACATCGTTCATATCGCCGGCCTGAAAATCGAGCCGCGCCGATTCCCCGGCCCGCAGCTCCCCCGCCCGCTCGAAATACCCCACCCCATGCTTGTACAGAATCACCGTCTTCACCGGCAGCTCCGCCGCCAGGGAAACCGCCGCCACAACGCACGCGCCCAGTACGATCTTCATCGCACACCTCCCGGTGTTTATTCGCCCATCACTTTAATGATGACGCGTTTCGGACGCTGCCCGTCGAACTCCGCGTAATACACCTGCTGCCACGGACCCAGATCCAGCTTTCCCGCCGTCACCGGCACAATCACCTGGTGATGCACCAGCAGGCTCTTCAAATGCGAATCGCCGTTGTCTTCGCCGGTCCGGTGATGCCGGTAATTCTTCCGGAATGGCGCAAGCTGCTCCAGCCACTCATCGATGTCGCCGATCAATCCATCCTCGGCATCGTTCACCCACACGCCCGCCGTGATATGCATCGCCGACACCAGAATCATCCCCTCGGCGATGCCGCTCTTCTTCAGAGCGGCTTCCACCTTCGGCGTAATGTTGATGTATTCCCTGTGCTTCTCCGTGCGAAACGTCAGGTACTCGGTATGCGTTTTCATCACACCGTCAGCTTCCACGGCTTGCGGTATTCCCGCGACAACAGTTTCTTCGCTTCGGATTGCTTCACCGTCTCCCCGTCCCAATCGAGCCGCAACCGGCTGCGCAACGCCACGTTCGCCAGCAAACACGTCGCCGACGAGCGGTAGCACTTCTCGATATCCGAATTCGGCTTTTGCCGCGTCCGCACGCATTCAATGAAATTCGCCCAGTGCGCCGCGTTCATCTGGTTCGACGCTTTAACTTCCTCGGCCTGCAAGTCCGCTCCCTTCTCCGGCACCACCTGGTATCCGCTGCGGTCCACGAACAGCGTCCCGCGGTCGCCATAAAACAGAATGCCGCCGCTCTTGCCGAACATCGACTGCGCGTTGCCATTGCGGTTCTCATACGTGCAGCAGAACCCCGGATATTCATACGAAGCATGAATCGTATCCGGCGTCTCGCGGTTGTCCTTCAACCGGAATTTTCCGCCCACGCAGTTGATCGTCTGCGGCATCGCCTCATCGAACGCCATCTGCACAATGTCCAGCCAGTGCACGCCCCAATCCGTCATCATCCCGCCCGCATAATCCCAGAACCAGCGGAAATGCGAAAACGCCTTTGGATCCACGCCGAACCGGTTCGCATTGAAAGGCCGCTTCGGAGCCGGCCCCAGCCACATATCCCAATCGAGATCGGCCGGCGGTTCCGTATCCGGCGGATTCCCGATTCCTTCCACCGGAGCATTGCTGTAGTTCCACGTATGGACCATGCTGACCTTGCCCAGTTTCCCCGACTTCACAATGTCCGTCGCCTTCTGGAAATGCACCCCCGAGCGTTGCATCGTGCCCGCCTGCACCACCCGCTTGTACTTGCGCGCTGCCTCCACCATCTTCTTGCCCTCTTCCACCGCCACGCAGATGGGTTTTTCCACGAACACATCCTTGCCCGCCTTGCAGGCCTCCACCGTCATGTACGGATGCCAGTGGTCGGGCGTGGAAATACAAACAATATCCACGGATTTATCCGCCAAAATCTCCCGGAAATCCCGAACGCCTTTCGCCTTCCCCTTCGTCATCTCCACCGCCTGTTCCAGGTGGGGCTGGAAGACGTCGCAAACATGGGTCACTTCCACCGAGTCCATCTTCAAGGCGAACCCCAAGTTGCTTCGCCCCATCCGGCCCATCCCGATGAAGGCGGCAGTATATTTATCGTTGGCGCCCTTCAGATTGCCGGTGAAAATGTTGGTGGTGAAAGCAGCCGTGGCTGCCTTCAGGAAATCTCTGCGTTCGTTTTGGTCAGGCATCGACTAGGGATTTTAGCAGGGACCGAACCACAGCGGCGAGTGGAAATCCTCATCGACAAGTACTCTACAGCATAAAGATCAAGGCCTGCGCCGGCGCCCCATTTCATCTGCCTCACCGGCGGCTTTCTTCACCATCACCCACGGCTTCGACAAACCGCGCGGCCGGTACCGCGCCACCTTCGTCGTCCTCGGCAATCACGGCGGCGGAGCATGGCTGGCCCGCCGCGGCGGCAACGCTTCCCATCTTCGCCTTGGGCGCCCGTTGCCGCCCATCCTTCATCGAACTCCGTCCTTTTGCTGTATGACCCGCCGAGCCTGCCGATAAGGGCAGTGTAGGTATATGTCATGATCGATTTCCTTGAGAAGCCGAAAGCCCCTTGGGCGCTCCGTCCGGTGCCCCCATTCCCGGCCGTCGCCCAGCGCGTCCTCACCCTCGTCGGTCAGGAGAACGTCCACGTCCAACAGATCGGAGACGTCATCAAGACCGATCCATCCTTCGCGGCCGAGTTGCTGCGCTTTGCCAACTCCGCTCTCTTCGGCGTACGCCGGGAAGTGAAAAGTCTCCCCCAAGCCATCATGCTTGTCGGCATGGATCAGCTGAAGACCATGGCTACCATGGTCGCCCTTAACCGCATGATCAAATCCGCCGTGCGTCTGGCGGCATTACGCAAGGTCTGGCAGCACAGCCTGGTGACGGCGCTCATCGCCGACGAAGCCGCCCGCCTCTCCCACGTCCGCCGCGACACCGCCTATACCTACGGCCTCCTCCATAACCTCGGCGCTCTCGCCCTCATGTCCGCCTATCCCGCCGAATACGTCCGTATGCTCGAGGTCTCCAACGAGAACGGCTACGATCTGCTCAAAACCGAGCGCGATCTCTTCGAAATCGACCATTGCGCCGCCGGTGCCTACATGGCCCAGGATTGGGATTTCCCCGACGAACTCGCCGCCGCCCTCGCCACCCACCACGACGACCCCGTCCCCGGCGAAAAATCCGTCGACAACATTCTCAAAATCAGTTGGCGCCTCGCCGACTCGCTCGGCTATTCCGCCTTCACCCCCGACGAGAAGTGGACCGCCGAAACCCTCCTCGCCCTCATCCCCAACGCCGCTTCTTCCTGGCTCGGCGAATCCCCAGAGACGGCCCAAAAAGAACTTAACGCCCGTCTCGCCACCGCGCCCGTGTAAAAGCCAATCCTCGCCGGCATGCCGGCAAGATAACCATCAAGGCATCACCAGACAGTAATAGCCAAGCCATCAACGTCTCTGAAGTGTTGGTCTCGCGTCACCAGAATAAGGTCGTGACAAGCGGCGGTGGCAGCGATCCAGAGATCGTTCTCGGGAATCGGGCGGCCCTTCTCCCGAAGACGCTGCTTCATACCTCCATATACTCGCGCTACTTGGAGATCACAGAACAAGATGGATCGACCGGCGGCAAGCCGCTCAACTTTGGCGGCGTTCTCCGCCGGGCGTCCCGACCTCGCGGCTCCGAACAACAACTCTCCGACTGCAATGACAGGAAGGAAGACTTCCGCCGCAAGTTCGAGTCTCGACACAACGCCCTGGTCACCTTCCAACAAAGCGATGATGATGTTGGTGTCAACAGGTATCTACCACTGGCCGGCATCCACGCGCTCGCATTCTTCTTCGATCGCCTGGGTCATTTCTCTGGCGGATGCTTCGTCAAGAGATCCCGCGAACCGCGCTAATTCGGTGCCACTTTCGCCTTGCTGTGCCGGGGGGCTAAGGAAGAAACGAACAGAAGAACCAGCTCTTGCTGTTGGGGGGTCAACTTTGCAACCCGCTCGGCAATTTCGGTTCGAACATTCATGAAGTGGCTCTCACTTTTCAGAATACGCTACTTGACCATCTATCGCTGACTGCGCGATTCCCCGACGAACTCGCCGCCGCCCTCGCCACCCACCACGACGACCCCGTCCCCGGCGAAAAATCCGTCGACAACATTCTCAAAATCAGTTGGCGCCTCGCCGACTCGCTCGGCTATTCCGCCTTCACCCCCGACGAGAAGTGGACCGCCGAAACCCTCCTCGCCCTCATCCCCAACGCCGCTTCTTCCTGGCTCGGCGAATCCCTTGAATTTCTTCCACCCGGTCCCACACACCAAGCCAAAGAAACGGCGCCTTTGCCAGACATCACCTCGACGAGGAGGCATTCTCATCCTCATCCAGAAACGTCATCAGGGACCGTCCAGCCGCTCCAATTTCCTCGTCGTCGCCCCCCCCGGCCGCTCACCCCACCATAAGATAAGATATCCGAATGCTCAGCCCCCTCCTCCTCCTCACCCAACTCGCCTTCCCCCAACAAACCTGCGAATCCCTCGCCAATCTCAAGCTCAACCGCGCCGAAATCACCAGCGCCGCCCCCGCCGCCAACCTCTGCATCGTCCAGCTCACCGCCCGCCCCACCCGCGACTCCGAAATCAAAATCGAAGTCCACCTCCCCATCTCCAACTGGAACGGCCGCTACCGCCAGGTCGGCAACGGAGGCTGGGCCGGAGCCGTCCCCGTCGCCGCCATCAAAGCCGCCGCCGAGCAAGGCTACGCCGCCGCCGGCACTGACGACGGCCACCCCCGCGGGGCCGGCGACGCTGCCTGGGCCATCGGCCACCCCGAAAAAATCATCGACTTCGGCCACCGCGCCGTCCACCTTACCAGCGTCCACGCCAAAACCATCCTCGCTGCCTTCTACGGCAAGCCCGCCAACAAACACTACTTCGTAGGCTGTTCCGACGGAGGCCGCGAGGCGCTCCAGGAAGCCCAACGTTACCCCGAAGATTTCGACGGCATCATCGCCGGAGCACCCGCCTACGACTGGTCCCACCACTTCGCCGGCTTCGTCTGGAACGCCCAGGCCCTTCGCAAAGACCCTCGCAGCTTCATCCCCCACGAAAAGCTCCCCGTCATCCAGAAGGCCGCCCTCGCTGCCTGCGACAAGCTCGACGGAGTCGCCGACGGACTCGTCGAAGACCCGCGCGCCTGCAAGTTCAACCCCGAAGTCCTCCTCTGCAAAGGCCCCGACGCCCCCACCTGCCTCACCCGCCCGCAACTCGCCGCCCTCAAGAAGATCTACGCCGGGCCCAAAAATCCGCGTACCGGCCAACAAATCTACCCCGGCTATCCTCCATCCACCGAAGCCATCGGCAATGAGTGGGCCAACTGGATTCTCGGCAAGCCCCCGGCCCGATCCATCCAGATGAACTTCGGCATCTCCTTTTTCGGACAGGCCGTCTACGAAGATCCCAACTGGAACTACCTCGCCATGGAGTTCGATTCCGACGTTGCCTATGGCGACCGGAAAGCCGGCATCCACATCAACTCCAACAACCCCGATCTCCGCTCCTTCCGCGCCAATGGCGGCAAGCTCCTCATGTACCACGGCTGGGCCGACGGAGCCATCTCCGCCTACAGCTCCATCGACTACTACGAGAACGTCGCCAACTTCTTAAACCGCTTCCCCGACGGCCGCGCCGCCTCCAAAGCCCCCGTCCAGGATTTCTTCCGCCTCTTCATGGTCCCCGGCATGGGCCACTGCGGCGGAGGCGCCGGCCCCAACCGCTTCGGCAACGGCAACAACGCCCCCCACGACCCCAACCGCAACATCGTTGCTGCTCTCGAACGCTGGGTCGAAGAAGGAATCGCCCCCGAAAAAATCATCGCCTACGGGGCCAAGCCCGATTTCTCCCGTCCCCTCTGCCCTTACCCGCAGAAGGTCACCTACGACGGAACCGGAGATCCCAACAACGCCGCCAGCTTCTCCTGCAAATAGCGGATCAGCGCCCCGAACTGCCGAATCCCCCTTCGCCGCGCGTCGATTCCTGTAGCTCGCTTTCCTCCCACTCCACGCGCTCATACCGCGCCACCACCATTTGCGCGATGCGGTCGCCCGCATGCACCGTGAACGGTTGCGAACCTAGGTTATGCAGGATCACCCCAATCTCGCCGCGATAGCCCGGGTCGATCGTCCCCGGCGCATTCGGCAACGTGATCGAGTGCCGCAACGCCAGCCCGCTGCGCGGCCGCACCTGCGCTTCATAACCTGGCGGAATCTCCACCGCCAGCCCGGTCGGAACCAGCACCGTCGCCCCCGGTGCAATCGTCATTTCCACGCAGGCGCGCAAGTCCATGCCCGCGTCCTCTTCCGGCCCGTGCACATAACTCGGAAGCACGGCTTCGGGGCGGAGTTTTCGGATACGTATCGTCATTCGATTCTGCTATCTTAGCGGTTTGCCATCCGAACAAAAACGTGTCGTCATGTTGTCGCCGATGCCGCCCGAAAAATCGGCATACGCGCTCGCCCGTTACAGCCGCTCGGCCGACTCCATCTTCCAGTCCGTCGAATGGGTGCGCACCCACGACTCACGCAAGTTCCTCGAAAGCTTCTATTTCCAGTACGGCCACGCCTCCATCGCCGATCTCGGCCACCTCGCCGTCTGCTTTGAAGGCATCTCCGAACTCGCCGCCACCGAACTCGAAGATGAGCAACTCTGGGACGGCCAGGCCAAATCCACCCGCTATCAGGATTTCTCCAAATTCGGCTTCATCGTCCCCCCGGAACTCGACCCCGCCCAAGCCGAACTCTATCGATCCACCGGCCGCAACCTCATCGAAGCCTACCAGAGCGTCCACAAATCGGTGTTCGCGCTCCTCACCGAAGAGCTGCCCAAGCCGGAAGCCATGAAGCAGGATGCCTATCAACGCAACCTCACTGCCCGCGCCTTCGACGTGGCCCGCTATCTGCTCTTCTTCGGCATCCCCACCAACGTCGGCCAGGTGGTCAGCATCCGCTCGCTCGAACGCCAGATCCGCAGGCTGAAAGCGAGCGAGTACGCCGAGATTCGTTCCCTCGCCGATGAAGCCGCGGCAGCCTGCGCGGCCGAGCCCGCCTGCGTATGGGATACCGCGGCCCCGCGCGAGCCCATCGCCCCCACCCTCGCCAAATACGTCGATGCCGACACCCACCGCATCGAATCCCAGGCCGCGCTACGGCAGTGGGCGCAACAAAACCTGCCCCCTGCCGCCGGCATACAGCCCCCCCGTGTCGATCTGTTATTCCCCCGTGACAACATCGCCGAAATCGCCGCCACGCTGCTCTATCCCGTCACAGATCGTCCTTACCGCGAATTGCAGGAAACGGTCAGCCAGTGGAGCACGGCCCGCCGCATGGAAGTCATCGAAACCGCTCTCGCCTCCCGCACCCGCCGCGACGAGCTTCTCCGCGAATTCCGCTCCGCGCCTTACATCTTTGACATCGTGATGGACGTCGGCGCCTATCGCGACCTCCACCGCCACCGCCGCTGCCAGCAATTCCGCCAAGCCTACTCGGGCCGGCTGGGCTTTGACACTCCCGACGCCGTCGCACGCGCCGGTGCCACAGAAGCGTATACGCAAGCCATGCAATCCGCCTTCGACGCCATGCGAGCCCTCCCCGAACCGGCCGCCCACTATCTGCTCCCCTTCGGCGCTCTTTCGCGCTTCCTCTTTAAGATGGATTTCGCCGAAGTGGAGTACATCTCGCGCCTCCGCAGCGGCGTCAAAGGCCACTTCTCCTACCGCCGCGTCGCTTGGGAGATGAAGCAGCGAATGGACGAACTGGAGCCGGAATTAGGTCGTCTCATTAAAGCCACGCCGCCGGAAATCGAAGATCCCCTCACCCGCTGACCCAAGGGCCTGCCTGGCCCCCGCACCGTCGAGGGCAGACAAGGCTTGCCATAGGCGCGCCTAAGCACGGCATCTACTCCGATCACGTCGCCTTCCACGGCGAGCCCGCCGATGAATTCCCAAACCTCCTCGATGCCTTCATCCAGGATCTCGCCGAAGCCCGTTGATGCATCGTGCGCTGCGCCCCAAAAACTCTTTACATGCATCGCCGAGGTCGCCCCCATGCTCGAACCCCCCAAGGAATGTACACCGGATGTGAGCCGTTTTTCCACCCCTCTGCACACTGTCTACTACTCAGCATATGAATCACACCGTTATCGTAGTGGCCGTGATGCTTCTTACGACAAGAGCGTACGCGTCTCAGGAGATAGTCTGGGCGAGTGTCGTCTCTGGCGCTATCCAAGAGAGCGAATCATACAACCCGCTCGGCACGACGCAAGTCATTAATACCTCCACCGGGAATTACACCGTCCTCTTTGGAGGCGTGCAACCGGAATCCGGCGACGGAAGCAACGGCTATGTCCATGCCATTGCTCGCGATCAGGGGTTCTATTGCCACGTCTCGGGCTGGGGCATCCCTGCCGCCAGCGTGCAGTGCCGCACCGCGGCCGGTACATTGGCCAACGCCAACTTCCAGATCATGCAGATTCCCGCCAACAACGAGAAGCGGCTGGTTTTCGCGTTGGCGCATCAGCCTACTACGGCCAGCTACAGCCCGGCCGCACCCTACTCCTGGAACGCGGGAAATAGCATCACCATCACTCGCATCACCACCGGTGTCTACACCGTCAACTTCGCGGGCCGCGACACGAGTGGCGGCACTTTGATGGCCTCCACGTTCGGCAATACAGACGCCGTCTGCCGGGTTCAGGACCTCAACGGCGTCCGCTGCAACTCGCCCTCGGGCAGCGCCGTGGATGCGCAGTTCACCGTAGGGGCCATCTCCGGAGGCGAGTTCCCCCGCGCCATGGGCTTCGCCTTCAAGAGCGGAAGCGCGGACTCGCTGAATTCGAGTTATACGCGCAACTCGACGGGGCAAACGCCGACGCTCAGCAAGACCGGCACGGGGGTTTACCGGGTGACGTTTCCGGGGCTCACTACGAACGCGCCGCGGCGCAACATGGTACTGGCGACGGCGGAAACGGGGGCGCGGGCCTGCGCGGCGAACCTGGTGGCGGGCGATGGGAACGATTCCTCGGTGGATGTGCGGTGCTTTGATCTGGCGGGCACGGCGGCCGATTCCACGTTCTATGTGCAGATGTTCGGAGCGGAGTTGTTGCGGAATTCGGGCTTCGAATTGCCTAACGTGAGTTCGGACACGCTCAATGTGAGCCCGACAGGGTGGGTGGTGGATGGAGGCAACAACGCGGGGCTGACCTCGGTGGTGGTGGCTCCGGCGAGCGATGGGGACGGGCGGCACCGGCTCCGGTTCACCAACAGCGCGGTGTCGATTTACCAGGACGTGGAGACTACGCCGGGGCGCATCTACCGGCTGACGATTCGGGCGAGCCATTTGGGGACGGGTAGCAGGCTGATGTTGTTTTGGGGCACGTACACCACGTATCTGACGTTGAGTGCCGCACAGTCGAGCCAGGTGGTGGATCTGCCGGCGACGGAGACATCGACGCGGCTCCGGTTCACGGCTGCGACGGGTTCGGGGAACACGGGGGTGGAGATCGATTCGGCAATTCTGGTGCGGCTGAGCAGCAGCGCCACCTGCGGATTCACGGTTGGTCCCAACCCGCTGGTATTCGATGGGTACGGGGTGCCGAAGTCGGTTTCGGTGAATCCGGTGGCGCCTTCGAACTGTGTGTTTCGCATCGAGGAGTTGCCGAATTGGATCCCGATGCCTCCGCCGGGGCAGCGGCATGGATCGGCCTTCATCGAACTGGACCCGAGCGCACTTCCCTTCCCCGCGAGTACGCGAGCGGGCACGGCCACGATAGCGGGCAAGACGATCAATGTGAGCCAAACGGCGGTATGCGACGCATCGCTGGCGATGACGCCGATCGGGGCGGCAGGGGGCGCGGGTTCCATTCAACTTCCGTCGTCACCGTGCACGTATTCGCTTTCGCTGCCACAGGGGTCGTTTCTTTCGTTCACGGGGGCAAGCAGCGGGGTAGGGGGAACGGCGATTGGAGTGAGTGCGACGCCAAACGGGTCGGCCGCGGCGAGGAGCGTTGACGTGAGCGCGACGCTCAACCTGTCGGGCTTCCAGCAGCAGCCCTTCAGCGTCACGCTATTGGCGCAGTTGGGAAATACCTGCAACTTCACGCTGAGCGCGACCGAATACAACGCGGCGGCGACGGGGGCCAATGTGGCGATTACGCTGACGGCGTCGTCGAGCAGTTGCGCCTGGACGGTGCAGAATCCATCGAATTTCGTCACGGTCACGCCGGCCTCGGGCACGGGCTCGGCGAACCTGCAGATTACAGTTGCGGCGAATACTGCGTTGCAGTCGCGGAGTACGGTGCTTACCGTCGGCAACACCGCGCTGCTGATCAATCAAGCGGGCCTGTCGAATTGCAGCGTGTCGTTTTCTCCCAACAGCATCACGGTGGGGGCGTCGCAGACGCGGTCGTATTTGACGGTGACCAACAACACGGGCTCGAATTGCGTGTGGAGTGTGGAGAACATTCCTTCCTTCGTGAAATTCGATTACCCGGTGACGAACCTGGTGGGATCAGGGACATTGACGTTTGTCGTGGAGGCGAACCGCTCGGCCAGCAGCCGGACGGTGACGATGCAGGTTTCGGGGGCGCCTGTAACGATCACGCAGGATGGGGCCAGTGGATGTGTGTTCGCGCTGTCGCACCTGTTTTTGTACGTTCCGGGATCTGGGGCCACGCAGATGAAGGTGAACGTCTACAATTTGCAGGGAACAGGCTGCACCTGGAACGCGAACGGGGCGGGGTTTGTGACGGTGAGCGCGATCAATAATGTTGCGGGCTCGGGATGGGTCTCTTTTGACGTCGGCCCAATCCCATCCGGCAACACGACGGCGCGAACGACCACGGTGACGATCGCCGGAATCGATCTCCCGGTGACGCAGTTTGCGACGAGTTGCACGCACTCCGTATCGCCGTTGAACGCACAAGCGGCGGCGAACGGGTCTACGGGGTTGGAGATCGACGTGACCAAGACGGGAGGGCTCAGTCTTTGCGGCTGGAGCATCACCGACATCCCGGAGTATGTGACGGTCACTTCGGCCACCAGTGCCCAGGGTTCGGGCAAGGTGCAATACAACGTGGCGGCAAACAATACGGGGAGCACGCGGACCGCGACCATGATGGTGGCGGGGCAGGCGTTCCAGTTGACGCAGCCATCGGTCACACAGACTTGTGTGTACACGGTGACGCCGTTGACCTTTAACGCGCCCGCGGGCGGGTCCACGGGGCTCACGGTGAACGTATCCACCACCACGGGATGCGCGTGGAGTGTCACCAACCCTTCGGCATTCGTCACG
>CAYOBO010000017.1:0-74546 GCA_964402295.1 uncultured Candidatus Solibacter sp.
CTTCATGCCGCCGCGGAACGCTTCCTCGGCATGACGCATAACGACATTCAACAAGTCATCTTCCAGACTCTAGAGGGTCACCTGCGCTCCATCCTCGGCACACTGACCGTCGAAGAGGTGAATTCAGACCGTAACTCTTTCGCCCAGAAGCTAACCTCTGAAGCGGCGAACGACCTCGAGAAGATGGGCCTCGGCGTCGACGTCCTCACCATCCAGGAAGTCAGCGACGATGAAGACTACCTCAACGCGCTCGGCAAACGCCGCACGGCGGAAGTGAAGCGCGATGCGACGATCGGCGAAGCCGAGGCCACCCGCGACGCCAAGATCAAATCCGCGGCCGCCCTCCAGGAAGGCGAACGCGCCAAGCTCAACGCCGACGCCGAAATCGCTCAAGCACAACGCGACTTCCAAATCCGCCAGGCGCAATACCAGGCCGAAGTACAAACCGAAAAGGCTCGCGCCGAACAGGCTGGTCCACTCGCCCAAGCGAAAGCCCGCCAGTCCGTCGTCGCCGAGGAAGTGAAGGTCGAACGCCAGCGCACGCAGGAAATGATCTCCGTGCAGGAGCAGGAGGTGCTCCGCAAGCAGAAGGAACTCGAAGCCACGGTTCTCAAGCCGGCCGAAGCCGAGCGCCAGGCACGCGTCGTCCGCGCGCAGGCTGAAAAGGAAGCCTCAGTCCTGGAAGCCGAAGGCAAACGCCAAGCCCTCATCGCACTCGCCGAAGCCGAACAGGAACGCCTCCGCAAGGAAGGCGCCGGGCGCGCCGCCGCACTCGAATCCGAAGGCAAGGCCGAAGCGGCCAAGATCGAAGCCATTGGTCTCGCTCAGGCCCGTGCGATCGAAGCGCAGGGCGTCGCCGAGGCCACTGCCATCGAGCGCAAAGCCCAAGCCTGGAAGCAATTCAATGAAGCCGCGCGCTTGCAGACAATCCTCGAAAAGCTGCCCGCCATCATCGAATCCTCCTCCGGGGTGTTCTCCGCCGTCGCCGCCCCGCTCGGCAACATAGACCGCATGGTGGTCATCGACAACGGCGGATCCGGATCCAACGGCACTTCCGGCTTGAACAAGATCGCCCAAGCCACACCCACTGTCATCTTCGGGCTGCTCCAGCAACTGCAAGCCATGGGACTCGATGTGCCCGCCATTCTACAGCAGCTCGGCGTTAAGGACGGCAAACCCGAGGCATCAGGCAATGAGACCGCGCAAGGGTGAAGGCGCCTTCGTGGTGCACTGCTCCGGTTCGCTCCACCATTTCGCCTGGATCGGTCAGCGCTACATCAAATTCCTCATGGACCGACGCGGCCCGTTCCTTCGCCTAGCAGGCCCGGAACGCACACGTCAGAAGAGCGACCTGGCCGATGCCGCCGCCAACGGGAAGAGCCGTTTTCCGAGCGCCTCCGCAGAGGCCTATTACGCCATCGTCCAACAAGGAAGGGCCACCTTCGATGCCGTCCGCTGATATCACGCGCCGACACTTCTCCTTGCTCGCCGCGGCCTCCTTCGCAGCCCCGGAACCCACGGTGCTGGTCCACGAGCACGTGCTGGTCAATTTCAAACGCGCCGCTTACGACGCCAACACCGTCTTTGAGAAAGTGAAGCCGAAGCTCGACGCCATCGCCAGGCTCGGATGTAAGCGCTTTCAGGAATGCACTCCCAACTTCATCGGCCGCGATCCTAAACTGCTGCGCCGCCTTCAGGATGCCACCGGCATCGAGATCTGGACCAACACCGGCCTATACGCCGCCCGCAATCACGAATTCCTTCCGGACTACGCTCATCAGGAATCGGCCGAACAACTGGCCCGGCGCTGGATCGCGGAATACCGCAACGGAGTCGATGGCATGAAGCCACGATTCCTCAAGATCGGCGTCAACCGCGGGCCGCTTGGCCCAATCGACAAAAAGATCGTCACCGCCGCCGCGCTCTGTACGAAGGACACCGGACTCACCATCGCCTCCCACACCGGCAACGGGATCGCTGCCATGGAGCAGATCGCCATCGTCAACGAAACCAAGGCGCCGACATCCAAGTTCGTCTGGGTGCACGCCGATGGCGAGAAGGATCACAGCTTCCACAAGAAAGCCGCCGAAGCCGGAGCATGGGTCGAGTTCGACCACATCGGCCCCACCAAACAGGCTCTCGACTGGCACCTCGACTGCGTGCGCTTCATGGATAGCAACAAGCTTCTGCACCGCACCTTGATCTCGCAGGACGCCGGCTACTATAAGCCCGGCGAGCCCGATGGTGGCTCATTCAAAGACTACGATCACATCTACACGAAGTTCGTTCCGCTGCTCACCGCACAGCAACGCAAGACGTTACTACAGGAGAACCCGTATGCGGCTTTTGGCAAGTAGCGCCTTGGCGCTCTTCCTCGCCACTGCCAGCGCCCCCGCCGGCGAGATGCTCGACATCGAGTTTGCCAGGCCCGGAGGAGTCTCGCTTACGCTCGATGCCTACGTCCCGGATGGCAAGGGCCCCTTCCCCACGGTGATCGTCGTGCATGGCGGCGGCTGGGTCAACGGCAACAAGCGTAGCTACGTCACGCCAATCTTCCCCGTGCTCACCAAGGCAGGCTTCGCCTGGTTCACCATCAATTACCGCCTCGCCCCGCAGTACAAGTACCCCGCCGCCACGGAGGACGTGGACGCCGCCATTCGTTGGGTCCGCGCCCACGCCAAGGAGTACAAAGTGGACACCCGCCGCATCGCGTTGCTTGGCGAATCCGCGGGCGGACACCTGGTCGCCTATGCCGGCATTAAGCGTAACAAAGGCGCCGAAGTCTCCGCGGTCATCGACTTCTACGGCGCTCATGATCTGCTCAAGAGAGAGCAGGAGCGCGGCGAAGTCACGAAGAACCTGCGAGATTTTCTCGGCGTCGACAAACTCGACGAGGCCGGCATCGCCAAGCTCCGCGAAGCTTCACCCATCCACTACGTGCGAAAAGGACTACCGCCGTTTCTCCTCATCCACGGCACAAAGGACGCGGCGGTGCCCTACGATCAATCCCCTCTGCTCTGCGACGCTTTGAAGAAACATGGCAATCAGTGCGAAGTCTTCACCGTCGAAGGCGCTCCCCACGGGGTCGGTCCCTGGGAGAAGAACCCCGCCTTTCAGGGTTACAAATCGAAAATGATCGAATGGCTGCGCACCGTCTGGAAACTGTAGGGTATGCTTTGAAACATGCGCTGCACCTTACTGGGTTTGCTGGCCGTTCCATTTCTGCTCACAGGCGAAAGCCTCGACAAGCCGGAGCAACTGACTATCCATACCTGGGTACGCGAGGATATATTCGCGGGCTGGATGGCCAAGGATGCCGAAGCGCTGGCGCGTGGCGAGCGCAAGCTCGATCGCTTCCTCGCCTCAAATCCGAATGACTCGAGCGCGCTGGCCTGGAAGTTTCTCGCCGCCCATTTCCACATGCGCGACGCCTTGGCCAAAGGCAACAAGGACAAGTACCGCCGGCACCTTGCGGAAAGCAAAGTGCTGCGGGAAAAGGCCATTGCCGCCAATCCCAACGATGTCGCCGTCTACATCATCGTCGGCGGCGCGATGATCATGGGCGCCTACTACGCCCTCGAGGAAGACAAGCAGTGGCTCTATCGCGACGGACGGGAATTGCTCCGAAAAGTCCCGCAAATGCAGGGTCCGGTATTCGAGAAGCTCCCGCCGCACATGCGCGGCGAAACATGGTCTCTGCTGGCCTACGCCTCCGACCGCCTCGGCGACAAGGCGGATCGTGACGCCCTCATCGATGAAATGGCCGCCAAGCTCGCGGGATCGCCCTATGAAGCGCGCGCGAAACGCTGGAAGACCCTTCCCGCTCTCAACAGCGAAACGGATAACATGTGCATCACCTGCCATGAACCTGGACGCCTCAAGAACGTGCAGGCGCGCCTCGCCGCGGCGCAATAAATGCCTGACGGCGAGATCCACGTCGTTCCCCTATCCGGCAATCCGGTCTTTCCCCACATCTGCGCCAACTGCTGCGCGCCGGCGCAAGCGCGGCTCCCCGTAGCGCGTGTCTTCACCTCCCACGGAGAGGATGGCGTATCACGGTCCGTCGTCTGCTACCACCCCTTCTTCTGCGACCGCTGCATTGCGGCGCATCGCGCCGAAGACAAGCCCGATCCCACCTTGTTCTTCCGCCGTCTGCTACAGGGATGGTTCCTCTGGATTCCCGTGCTGGGCAGCGGATGGGCTCTCTCCGTCACAATTCCCCCGTTGCTCGAATCGTTGCGGGACGGAGACCTGCACGGAATGGCCATCAGCGGATGCCTCGCGGCATTCTTCACCGCAATTGCCCTGGGATCTGCCGCCGCCATCTGGTGGCGCAGCCGGCACCTGGCAGTGCGGGCGCCATCCTCCATCACCAGCGCCATCGCGTTCACCGACGATCTCTCGCAAACCTTCGAGCCCGCCTGGCGCCGCTTCACACTCCGCAACGCGGCCTATGCCGAGCAGTTCATCCAAGCCAACCGCCGCCGACTGTGGACCCGGAGCCGTCCCGAATCGCAGCGTGCCATGATTCTGCGTCACTACGGCAAATATGCGCTCTATGCGCTGTTGGCGGCCGCCGCGCTCTTCGCGATCGCCGACGAACTCGGCTATCCGCTGTGGGACATGTTGCGCCGGTTAGGCGAATAGATCTGGCAGCCGTTTGTCCGTATCGCCGAAGCGATCCAACTTCAGCCCCATCAGATCCATGATCGACAGATACAGGCTGCACGCCCGCCGGTTGTCGTCGCCCTTGTCCATGTAGTCCAGTACGCGGCCGGTCTTCATCGCGCCACCGGCGCGCCCCGAAAGCACGAAGGGCATATGATCCGCGCTGTGCGCATCGCCGTCGAACAAGTTCGACGCCAGCATCAGGATCGAATTGTCGAAAATCGACGACCCGCCCTCGTCGATCGCCTTCAGCCGCTCCAGCAGATAGACGAACTGCTGCACGTGGAATTGATTCGTCTTCAGATACATTGCCTCGGCCTTGGGCGCTTTGCCGTTGTGCGTCAGATCCAGATGCAGCGCGCCCTGCACGCCCTCGATGAATCCGAAGTTCATCTGCGACAGATCGTTGTTCAGCATCAACGTCACCAGCCGCGTCTTATCCATCTGGAAAGCGAGCACGGTCAGATCCAGCATCAGCTTGATATGCGACGGCACGTCCTGCGGCAACTGCTCTGGAGGCCGGTCGATATTCGGCTTTGCCAGCGAAGGCTTCCATCCTTCCAACCGCTCATCCTTCGAAGCCCGTTCAATGCGCTTCTCGATGTCGCGAATGGATTCGAGATATTCGTCGAGTTTGCGCTTGTCTCCGCTGCCGATGTTCGCTTGCAGGCTCTTTGCATCGGCACGCACGGCATCGAGAATCGTCCGGTCCAGCGGCCGTCCGCTGCCATCGCCGACGAGCATATCGAAGGCGCGTGCCGGATAGATCTCCTTTGTCGCCGGCTTCGTTGGCGACGCCCACGAGATGCACGAACTGTAAATCATCGACAGCCCATCTTCCAGGCGCAGTTCGTTCGGCTCAATGCCCAGCGCCAGGCTTGGCACCGCCGTGTTGCCGCCGATCTCGCGCGCCAGCACCTGATCGAACGTCGTGGCCACTTTGATTTCACTGGGATCCAGGCTCACCGTACCGCCCGACAGCATGTTCGCCATACGCCCCAGATGCGGACTAGTGGACTGTAGGGCCTGCTGGTTGTAGAGGCCGCGCAGGAAGACGATGTCTTCGCGGTGCGGCGCCAGCGGAGAAGGCCCCGGCCCCAATTGCATCTCTTTGCCGTTACCCTTCGCCCACCAGTGTTCGGGCTCCACACCGTTGGAAAAGTAAACCAACGCATAGCGCAACGGTGGCTTGTTCGATGCCGTTTTCGCCGGCGCGGCGGCAAGTGGCAGCGATTCCATCCAAGGCAATGCCAGGGCAACGCCTGCTCCGCGCAGAAAGTGGCGGCGGGATTTCTGAAATGCAGCGGGTGTCTTTTTCATCGTCTGATGCTCCTTGCCAGCGATACAGGCTGATCCTTGCGATTGCGGAATTGGGGGCTCGATACAATTTCGGCCACCGCCTCGGAGAATGCCAGCTTGCCGCCCCGCGCCACCAACCGGTCGAGCAGCGGCTGATCCGAGATCAACAGCGTCCTTCCCAGCGCGTAGCCAAGAAGCTTGCCGTAGAACGTGCGCAGCACTTGGGCTTCGTTCGAACGGATGTAGTCGAGCAATCCCTCAACACCAACCAACTGCCGCTTGTCCATTGTCTCGCTCGTATCGTCCACCGGCTTGCCATCGGAATAGGTTTCGCGCCAGCGCCCGATGGAGTCATAGCGCTCCAGGGGAAAGCCCAGCGGATCGATGCGCGTATGGCATCCGGCACAGGTGGCATTGCGCTTATGGGCCTCCAGTTTCTCGCGCAGGCTTAATCCGCCGAAGGATTTCTCATCGGCGGGGATCGAACCGGCGTCGGCCGGAGGCGGAGGAACCGGAGTCCCCATGATGCGCCGCAACAGCCAGTCGCCGCGCTTGACGGGACTGGTGCGCAGCGGCGCCGAAGTGGCCGTCAACACAGCGCCCAGCCGCAGCAGACCGCCGCGATGGAACGCATTGGCGCCTTCCACCCTCTCCACGCGCGTCGTCGAGGAAACCTGCCGGCCGATCCCGTAGAACTTGGCCAGATCCCGATTCAGAAACGCATAGTCGGCGTAGAACATCTCGCTCACCGGACGGTCCTCGCGCACAATGTACTCGAAGAAGCTCACAGCCTCGTCGTACATCGCAGCCTTGATCGGCTCGTTGAACTCCGGGAAGCGCTTCGTATCGACGCCGGTATGCTGGTCAAAGCGGTAGAAGCCAAGCCACTGCCCGAAGAACTCAGTGGCCATGCGCCGTGCCCGCGCGTCAGCGAGCATCCGTTTCGCCTGCGCCGACAATTGCGCCGGCGTAGCCAGCGCCCCCGCATCGGCAGCCTTGCGCAGCGCTGGATCCGGCATCGAAGACCATAAAAAATAGCTCAACCGGCTGGCGACTTCATGCGCATTCAACGGCCGCGCCGCGATGCCTTCGGCTGGTTGCTCCAACCGGTATAGAAACGCCGGAGCCACGAGGATGCGTGTCAGCAGCGCTCGAATCGAAGCCTGATGATCGAGTTCCATACCCTGACGCGCCTTCCTGTAGAACGCGCGCAGACTCTCCTTCTCGGGCTCTGTCAACGGGCGCCGCCAGGCATCGCCGGCAAACCGGATGCACTCTTCCACGTGCGCATTGCGCGCCGCGCGTTGCATGGCCATCAGGGAATCGTAATTGGCGCGCAAATCCGCGACATACCGGCGCGGTTCGGCCGGCAGCGCGGCGATCTCCTCGGCGGTCAATTTCTCGATGTCCTGCGTCTTCAGATCGAGCTTATACTTGCGCACCACAAAGCGCAGGAACTCATCGTGGAACTCGAACGACAGCAGCAGATCGGACCATGCCTCATCGAGACGCTTGCGCGTCGCGTCGTCCAGCATCTTCTCCACCAGGAAACGGTCATCGCGGAAGTATTTGAGCTTGGCGTGGAAGTGGTCGCGCTCCGGCTGGTTGTAATTATTGTTGAAGGGAGGCGGAATCGGATCGCGGTCGGAAGGATTCGGCTCGCCGTGCGAGATCTGGGGCAGGTTCGCGCCGAACTCCAGAACGCCGGCCTTCCACTTCTTGAATCCTTCGTTCGCGGTATCGGCCAGCAGTGCCCAAACGGGGCGCCCCTTGCCGAGATCTTCGCTTTCGGAAATCGTGGTGCGCAGCACGGCATCGCCCGCCGGTCCGCGAATGAATTCGGCATCCACCAGCAACTCGATCGCACCGGCTTTCTGTGGCGCCTTCAGATTGAGCAAAACCGTCGATTCGCCCACCGTGACGAAATCGTTCGGTCCGATGCTGCCGCCATCGGGGTGTACTCCGAAATTGAGTTGCGCCCGCACGGCATCGTCGACCGCCTCGCGCAGAGGCATCGAAGCCCCTTCGCTACGGTCGGCGTTGCGGAAGCGGACGGTGGGATTGCGCCAGATGACGGTTGGCGTATCCTTCGAAACCGGATTCACGTTCACCATCATCAGCACCATCCGCGGAGGTCTCGCCTCGCCGTTACGCGACCGGAGCAAAGCAACGTACCGATAGCGATTCCTCGGCTTGGCCTCCACCGAGGCTTCGGTCAACACGAGTGCGCGTTCGTCGCCCTGTCCTCCGGCGGCCAGCGCGCCGGCGGCAAAGAGCATGCGCGGCCAATCCATCAGGAACGCCTGCAAGGCTTCACTCGCCTTCTCGGCTGCTTTCGCCGCATCCGGCGCCGAAGGCGATGGGAACTTGCGAAAACGCTCGACAACCTCGGATGTCGGATACGAAACCGACGGCTGGTGCAGCACGGCCCAGATGTGTTCCACGAAGCGGACACTCAGGCCTTCGGCCTTGGCGATGGACGCCAGCGTGGCGTTCGGTTGCCCCAGCGCGGCGCGATGCCGGTATCGCCACGCCGCGTAAAATGCCTTGGCGTAGCGTTCCAGACCATAAGGCTTCGCGCCTTCGCCCGCCGCTGCGCGGAAGCCGTTGGCGTGGTAGATCTCCTGAATGCGGTTGATGGCGGCAAGCTCCATGCCGCTCTTGCCGGGGGCCTCGTAGAAGCGCAACGGTCCGGCGCCGATCACCGCATGCGACGCAATGACCTTCGCTGTGGCCAGATACCGCTCCAGGTTCGTGTCATCGAGAAACTGCACATCGCCGAAGTTGGTGAAGCCTTCGCCACCCACGGAGTCGCTGACGAAGTCGCGGTCGAGCTTGAAATCGAGCCCGGTCAGATCGCGCACGGTATAGGCGTACTCGCCGCTGGTCAGCCGGCGCATGGTCACGCGCCCCGGATCGCCGGCCGTGCGTCGCGCATGTTCCTTCAGATTGCCGCGAATCCAGTTCACGGCCGCGATGCGCTGCTGCTCACTGAGTTGCGGCATCTTCGGCGGAGGCATGCGTTTCTGCTCCAACGCCGTGGCCACCTTCTCCCATTGCTGGAAATGATCGCCCAGGGACGCATTGGCGGTGAGTTGCTCCAGGTTGATCCCCCCGGCCGCCGCTTTGCCATGGCAGGCGAAGCAATGCTGGCGGAACGCGGCGGTGGGATTCTGCGCCGCCGCGGAGACGGCGAACAGCGCGCACAGACTGATCCACTTGGAGCCCAGATAAGACATATTGGATGCCCTCTATTCTATAACGGCCCGAGCCGGCTTCGACGGCTTGGAACGCAGCCCCACACTGTTCACCGTAACCACCCTATAGACATGCTTTCCGCCCTCGCGATCCGTGTAGTGTAACTCAGGGACCGGCGCCTCGGGCGTATCGTGATAGCTCATCGGCTGGAACAACGGACGCCCGAATCGTCCCTTGGGAGTCTCGGGCACTTGAGCAATCCGCACTCCATCGCGCAAGATGAGGAAGCTCTGGATCCCGCTTTCGAAGTCAGCTTCCGCACGCCAGGAGATCTCCACCGCCCCAGACGCGGCGCGAGTCGCTGTCACCACCGAAGGCGCGGGCGGCGGAGTCCGGTCGGATACCGCGCCGGTCTTCACATACTCGGCCCATGCTTTTGCCACGGACGCATTCGGCAGCCACACCGACTCGTTGCGATCGCCGCGAAAGGAGTCCGCTGGCGAGGCTGCGTCGCCGAGGGGCTGGGCGAGCCAGGCATGGGCCTGCGAAACCTTCCGCAGCTTGCCCCCCCGCGCGGGCAATCGCATCGCCATCGCCGCGTCGAGAAATGGAATTGCCAGGTACCGTGAATCGGCGCATTCATGCGAAGATCGCGGATCGGGCGCGAATCCGATCGGCGCGCCTTTGGCACGCAACCTCCGGAACCAACCGAGCGAGTTATCCCATGCTCCCTGGAACCGCCCTTCGCGCTCCTTCACTCCAGCATTGGTCATGGCGGGAATGAAAAAAACAGCTTCCGGGATTTCTGTTTCCGCCATCGGCGCGCCGGAACGATACCAGACGGCAGCCACGCGCTCAGGATGCAGCAGCGTCATAATGCCGACCCATGTCCCTCCGCCCGAATGCCCCCACAACACCCACGGCGCTTCCTTCAACTCCGCACGGCGCAGCCGCGCGGCGAAGTCGGCGATGGCGCGCAGAAAGACCTTCTCCGATCCATTGCGGGGGTCCGACCATTGGCGGCACAGCTTGTCATCGGTCTGCATGTAGTAGGGAGCAAGCAACGCAGCATCCCACTTGGCGGCGAGCGCTTGCCAGTGCAGGTCGAATGCCGCCGTGGATCCACCGCGCGCCGCCGGAGCGCCGCAGCCATGCTGGTGCACGATCACGGCGCGTAGCGGCTTGGCCGTGTCCGGCACCCACATCGTGTACCTGGCGGCAATCGGCAGATCGCCCGGCGGATAGCTGACTTCCAGATACCTGCCCGCGGCCGATGCGGAAAGAGCGGCGCTGAACAGAAGGGGAAGAAGACGCATAGGGAATACTATACTCATCGAGAGATGAGGATTCTAATCGTATGGGCAGTGGCCGCGGGTATGGCGTCACCCGCCGAACAATATGAATTGGGGCCGGACTCGCAACCGCAGCCGGGCGTTCCGAAGGGTACGGTGACGGCGCACGTGCTGCCGCCGGGCAAGTATTTCCCAGGCACTCCGCACAACTATTCCATCTACGTTCCGGCGCAGTATGACGCCTCGAAGCCCGCACCGTTCATGATCTTCCTCGACGGTAACGGAGCACTCGGCAACAACGTGCGTGTGCCGGTGGTGTTCGACAACCTCATCGCCAAACACGAATTGCCGCCGATGATCGGCATCTTTGTCAACCCGGGCGTGCTGCCCGCGGCCAACGAGCAGGCGCAGAGCCGCTTCGAGCGGGTATTCGAATACGATTCACTGAGCGGCCGATTCTCCAGCTTCCTGGTGGATGAATTGATCCCTGCCGTCGGCGCACGCTACAACCTCTCACAGGATCCCAACGATCGCGGCATCTCCGGAGTCAGCACCGGCGCGGTTGGCGCATTCGCCGCTGCCTGGAATCGCCCGGATCAGTTTCGCCGTGTATTGAGCTTCATCGGGACGTTCGTGGCGATGAAAGGAGCCGACAGCCTTCCCGCGCTGATCCGCCGTACGGAGCCGAAACCGATCCGCATCTTCCTACAGGCGGGCCGGAACGATCACATCCTGCCCAATCAGCCCCAAGGCACCTTCTACGCCGGAAGTTGGCCCATCAACAATCAGGCGATGTACGAAGCGTTTCAATTCGCCGGCTACGATGTGAAGTTTGTCCTGGGTGACGAAGGGCACAACATGAAGCACGGAGCAGCCATCATGCCCGATGCGCTGCGCTGGCTCTGGCGCCCCGATCCGATTGTAGTGAAGGAGCCCGCGGCATTTGAGAAAGAAGGCTGGGATCCGCGCGGCAAGGTGTATTCCACCGTATGGGCGTCGAAGGGATGGGAACGTGTGGATGGTCCGAACGCACCAGCCGCAGACGCGGGCAAGACAGTCACTGGCGCCAGATACGCCGTGGAGAAAAAAGCCGTTGTGTTGCGGGATGCCTCCGGCAAGCGTCGCGTGGTGTATCGGGGCACGGACTTGGCGCAACCCTCCGGTGTCGCACTCTCCCCCGATCAGGCCATGCTCGTAGTCACTGACGCGCAATCGCGCTTCAGTTGGTCCTTCCAGATCGCACCGGATGGATCCCTGCGCAACGGCGAGCCTTTCTATCGCCTCGAAATGCCGGAATCCGGCTGGATGAGCGGCGTGCAGGGCGCTGTGTTCGATTCCATCGGACAAGTCTACTTCGCCACGCCGCTCGGCGTTCAGGTTTGTGAGGCGAACGGCCGCGTCGCCATGATCTTGAACCCACCGGAGCGCGGCCCCGTCACCAGTGTCGCCTTTGGCGGGGACGAGAGGAACTGGCTGTACGTCACGGTGAACGGGAAAACGTACCGCCGGGAGGCCAAGGTAAAGGGCGTGCCCCCCTCTCAGGTCGCCAAACTTCCCCGCCCTCCGCTGTAAGGCCACCGGTCCCGCCAATTCCGTACTCCGCTGTGGTACTCTCTCTAGGAAGCGCGGTTTCGCTCTGGCCGGCGCTTTCCGCACCCACGAAGTTCACTCCATGAATCTACGTTCCGTTTTTAGTTTATTCTCGTCCGATTTGGCAATCGACCTGGGCACTGCGAACACACTGGTTTTTGCCAAGGGCAAGGGCATCGTTGTCAATGAGCCGTCCATCGTCGCCATCAACAAGAACACGGGCGAGGTGGAAGCAGTCGGCAAGGAAGCGAAGGAAATGCTCGGCCGTACGCCGGGCAACATCGTAGCCATCCGGCCCATGAAAGACGGCGTGATCGCCGATTTCAAGGTCACGGAACGCATGTTGAACTACTTCATCCAGAAGGCCCACGGCCGGAAGATGATGGTTCACCCTCGCATCATCATTGGCGTTCCCAGCGAGATTACGCAGGTCGAAAAACGAGCTGTCATTGACTCCGCCTACCGAGCCAAAGCCAGCGAAGTGCATCTGGTCGAGCAAGCCATGGTAGCGGCCATCGGCGCCGGCCTGCCCATCACCGAACCTTCCGGCAACATGGTGGTGGACATCGGCGGTGGAACCACGGACGTCGCCGTCATCTCGCTCTCCGGTATCGTCTATTCCCGATCCGTCCGTGTCGCGGGCAATGAAATGGACGACGCCATCATGCAGTATCTCAAGCGCAAGTACAACCTGTTGGTCGGCGAACGCACCGCCGAACAGGTCAAGGTGCAGCTCGGCTCCGCCTACCCGCTGGACCGGCCGATGACCATGGAAATCAAAGGCCGCAATCTGATCGAGGGTGTGCCGCGCACCATCACCATCGAAGACAGCGAGATTCGCGAAGCCCTCTCCGAATGCATCGCCACCATCATGAATGCCATCCGCGTGGCCCTGGAGCGCACACCGCCTGAACTCAGCGCCGACATCAGCGACCGGGGCATCGTACTCACGGGGGGCGGCGCCATGATCAAGAATCTCGACCGCAGGATCCGTGAGGAAACCGGATTGCCCGTATCCATTGCGGAGGATCCGCTCGCCAGCGTCGTCCTCGGCACGGGCAAGATGCTCACCGACTTCAAACTTCTGCGCCGGATCGCAATCGAATAGCCGCTTATGGAGCGGTGATCTTCACCGCTCCCGTTCCATCCGCGAAGGCAACCTGCAACTCACGCGTTCCCTCGGAACCCGGCTGCCAGCGAATCCGCGCAATTCCATCCGCCCCGGTAACCACCGAATCCCCGACGTTTACCGTTCCCGAGTTCGCCGCAACCATCAGCCGCATCCCCGGATATGGGATGAGATTCACATCCGTGGCTCGTATCTGGATCGCCGCCGGCTCCGCTGAGATCACCTCCAGCCGCACGTTCGACAGCGGACTCACTTGCACCTTGGCTTCCGTTGCGTAGTAGCTTCCGTCGTCAGGCTCCGCCACGATTTCATCCACCCCGGCGGCCAGACCCTGGATGCTCACCGCCGCTTCCCGGCTTCCCGCCGGAATCACGACGTAATCGGTGAGAGATGCGTTGCCGGTCGAGTTCCGTATCGCCACGGTGAGGTCGGATTCCCTCGCCCGGTCGATGGACACGGTAGCCTGCACGCTAGTCCCTTCCACCACGCCGGCGGCAGGCCACAACGATAGATGCAGATTCTTCTTGAGCGAAGTTTCCATGGATGCGCGGTCATCGGCTGCCTTCCGGTAATAGCCTTCAAACTCGCTGCGCAATTGCTCGAGTTGCGCCAGTTCCGCCTGCGTCGGCTCTGTACCTTCCCGAACCACCAGAATCACAGCGAGTCGGAAGCGGCGCTGCGCCACCGTATGATCCGGGGACCGGCGGCCCTCCGCGGCGATCACATCCTCCACCGCTATGTTCTGCCGCTCTCCATGGAACGTCACCCCTTTCTGTGGCAATGCATTCGCGGACCGGCTGCTGCGCCGCACCAGAAACGTTCCCGGCACTTCTTCCGGTGCGCGAAATCCCATTAGATACTGGTCCAAAGGAGAATACCGCTCCACCGTCGCCACGGACTCAAAGCGGGGGGTGACGTTCTCACCCTTGTCTTCGATGCGATTGCCCTCAATAAAGGAAGCCTCGGCATTGAACACCGCGCTCCAATGGGCAAGGTCGCTCGTGAGCATCGGCCGCGCCTGCGCATTGGCCTCATCGCGAATGCTCGCCAATGCCAGAAACAGATGCCCCACTTCATGCGCCAAAATGGACAGCGGAGTATCGCCAGTCGAGCCGCGTAGAGGCACAGGCCCGTAGGGATCCGGCGAATAGTTGCTCAAAGGTCCCATCGTTAACATGGCCTGTAGCCGGTTGGCCGAGCCATACTGCCGGCCTGCGTCCACCACCGTGTCGCCAAAGCCTGCCCGCCACGTGCTGCGCACCGTCAGTTCCGTGGCCACGGACGCGGAGCGGGCAAAAATGCCCATGTTGTTGTACACCGCGAGATAATCGTAGGCATCGTCGTGAGTCTCGTAAAAGCGCTGCGCCAGCAAGACCGTATCCAAGGCTTCCACCGAGGTGAACCGCTCTGCCACGGCCGCCGTGTACTCGGCTGTACTCCCCTGTAGAAAGCTCACCAGTTCCGTCGTCCCCGCCGCTCCTCCCGGCGAGATACCGGTAACACCGTTACCCACACTCACGGAAGGGTATGCCATCTCGATCCGGCCATCCGGAAATATACGCAGTTGCATCGTATTCGTGCGGGAACTGACACCAAACTCCGGAACCTCGAACCATGTCACGATGGCTTTCGTGGGATCCGCGTAGAAACGTACGCCACCCACCGTCCGGGATGGGTCAAGGTCTGCGAAGACCGGAGCAATCCTGGGGGGGCCGCCGGACAACAGCCCGATCGTCTTCGTAACGGGCTGCGAATCCCCTTCTCCAAAGGTCACATTGCCATCGGAATTGATCCATACCTCTGTCCACGTACGCCCGAAAAAGGGGAATGCAAAAGGCAGGTCCACGCGCTGGCTGTCATCGTCGTCCAGTTCCAACTGTGCTCCCCCGCTGGAAGCCAATTCGTCAAAGGAACTATCTACAACCTCGAAGCGATATCTTGTGAACCCCGCAGCGGTTGTAAACGTAATCCCTTTCGAGGCCAGATTGAATGGATTCCGCCGCGAAACCACACCGCCCGAATCGTACATCACGGCGATATTGCCGAAATCTTTGCCGGACGGCCCGGCGGCTGCCTTCAAACCTAGCTTCTTCCTGGCAGCCATGGAACGCGCGTGCAGAAAAAGCTCTTCCCGCACATTCCCGCGCTCGGTGCCGCACAGAACCGGGACAGTCCTGGCAGGCAGGGAAGCATGGAACAACGCCGCAATGCAAATGGAAGCAATCAGGTTTCTCGACCGCATGAACTCACTTGCCTACATTGTAAGATATAGAATTCGGAGAATTGACCGTTATGCCTTTCTGCACATCTTGCGGTAACCAGGTTACCGACCAGGCCCGCTTCTGCCCAGCCTGCGGATCGACCGTCGGCGGCGCCGCGGCCGCTGCCGCATCGCCAATGGCGCCGGTGACCTATGCACCGCCGGTTTCCAACGAGCCACCCGAGTACACGATCCACGGCGACAATCTCCAGGTGGCCCGCGTGAAGCTACGCCCCGGCCAGGAACTCTACGCGGAAGCCGGCAAGATGCTCTACAAGACATCCAATGTCTCCTGGGAAACCCGGATGAGCGGGGATACCATCGGTCAAAAGATCTGGGGTGCGCTGAAGCGCAAAGTCATGGGCGAATCGCTTTTCTTGACCTATTTCCGCGCCTCCAGCAACGGCGAAGTGGGCTTCGCGGGCGATTACCCCGGACGCATTCAGGCCGTTCAACTCGAAGCGGGACGGAGCTGGCTGGTACAGCGCGATAGCTTCCTCGCCGCGCAGAGCTCCGTGCAGCTCAACATCGCCCTCGTGAAAAAGATCGGCGCGGGCTTCTTTGGCGGCGAAGGGTTCATCCTCGAAAAACTCACCGGCCCGGGACTGGCCTTCTTTCACGCCGGCGGCGATCAGATTGAGTTCAACCTCGCCCCGGGAGAAACCATTCAGGTTGACACAGGCTGCGTGGTCGGGTTTGAGGAAAGCGTCAACTACGATATCCAATTTGTGGGCGGCATCAAGACCGCTATCTTCGGTGGGGAAGGACTCTTCCTTTGCACGCTCACCGGACCAGGCAAGGTAATCGTCCAAAGCATGACGTTGGAGAAGCTTCGCCGCGAGTTGTCTCCTACAAGGACCGGCGGTGACGAACGCAGCCCGTTGGGCGCGCTCGGAGGCATCTTCTCCAGCGAGGATTGATCCATGCGCAAGGAGCTCCTCATCGGCGTGGCCGGCGGCCTTGTGCTGCTGGGGCTGGCCGCCTCCGGGGTGCTCTGGGTCAACAAAGACGCGCACGTCGTGCTGGAAGGCGCGATTCAGAAGGTGCGCACGCTCGCTCTGGATGATTCGGCATCCTTCCTGGTGCTGGATTTTCGCGTCACCAACCCGTCGGGCTATCCCTTTGTGGTGCGCGAAGTCCAAGTCATCGTCGATGGAGTGGAAGGCAGCGTCGTCGCCGACAGCGATGCCAGGCGCCTGTTCGACTACTACAAGGCAATCGGCCCCAAATACAACGATTCGTTGAAAGCCCGCGACAAGGTGGCGGCGAAGCAGACCGTCGATCGCATGGTCTCGGCACGCTTCGAGTTTCCCGAGGCGAAACTCAAAGATCGAAAGGCACTCACCCTGCGCATCGAAGAGGTCGACGGGTTGGTCAGTGAGCTGAAACTCCCCTGATTCGCCGCCCATATATAATAGGGTTACTTCCCGAGGAATCGATTCCCTTGTACGTTTGGCTGCTCCTCATTTCGGCATGGATGGCACAGGCGCAGATGACCCCGCGCGCTGTCATCAACCGCTATTGCATTGCCTGTCACCACACGCAGAACAAGACCGCGGGTCTTGCTCTCGACACGATGGACCCTGGCAACGTCGCCCCACACGCCGAACGTTGGGAAAAAGTGGTCCGCAAGCTCAGCGCCCGATACATGCCGCCGTCAGGCGCGCCACGGCCGGATGAGGCAACCTATACCGCGCTGGTCGATGCACTGAAATCGGCGCTGGATCAAGCCGCCGCCAAAAATCCGAATCCCGGGCGTACGGAGTCCTTCCGCCGCATGAATCGCACGGAGTACCGGAATGCGATCCGCGATTTGCTCGCCCTGGATGTAGACGTCGCGGCCTTGCTGCCCAACGACGAGTCGAGCCACGGCTTTGACAACGTCACCGTCGCCGATTTGTCGCCCACACTTCTGGAACGATATTTGTCGGCTGCGCGCAAAGTGAGCCGGTTGGCTGTGGGTGCTCCCGTATCCTCGCCATCCGGGCACACCGTTTACCTGCCTGCCGATCTGACGCAGGAAGAACATTTCGATGACCTGCCGTTCGGAACCCGCGGCGGCATCTCCCTGCCTCATACGTTTCCGCTCGACGCCTTCTACGAGATTCAACTGCGGCTCGCCCGCGACCGGAATGAGCATGTCGAGGGGTTGAAGGACACTCATGAGTTGGAGTTGATGCTGGATGGCGAACGCGTCCAATTGTTCACCGTCCATCCTCCACCGCAGGGGAAGGATCACTCCACCGTTGACCTGCATCTCAAGGCTCGCATATTCGTAAAGGCTGGACCGCACAAGCTGGCTGCCACCTTCCTCAAGAAACGCTCCGCACTTCCGGAAACGGAGCGGCAGCCCTATCAGGCCCACTTCAACATGGACCGCCATCCGCGCATTCAGCCGGCTGTATATTCCGTGACGATCAATGGCCCCTACGAACCCACGGGCCCGGGCGATACACCCAGCCGGAAGCGGATCTTCGTGTGTACACCCGCCGGCCCATCGGAGGAGTTGCCCTGCGTAAAGAACATCCTCAGCACCCTCATGCGTCGCGCTTACCGCCGGCCCGTCGCCGAATCCGATCTGCGCGCGCCGCTCAAGTTCTTCGCCGATGGCAGGGAAGAAGGATTTGAGAACGGCATCGAGATGGCCCTGCGTGCTGTCTTGGTGAGCCCGGAGTTCCTCTTTCGGATCGAGCAGGATCCACCCAATGCAGCGGCGAACTCCGCTTACCGGATCAGCGATCTCGAACTGGCTTCGCGGCTTTCGTTCTTCCTGTGGAGCAGCATCCCCGATGACGAATTGCTCGACACAGCCATTGCCGGCAAGTTGCGCGCGCCAGGAATTCTGGAGCAACAGGTGCGGCGCATGCTCGCCGATGACCGAGCCGGTTCCTTGGTCACGAACTTCGCGGAGCAATGGCTCTACCTCCGAAACCTCACATCCGTTACGCCCGACATGCGCGTGTTTCCGGGTTTCGATGACAATCTGCGCCGTGCCTTCCGCCGTGAGACGGAATTGTTCTTCGAGAGCATCTGGCGCGAAGATCGCAACGTGCTCGATCTGCTACGCGCCAATTACACGTTTGTGAATGAGCGCCTGGCGAAGCATTATGGCATCCCCAATGTATATGGCAGCCGCTTTCGCCGCATCGCGTTCGACGGCGCCGGCCGGCGGGGCGGCCTCCTACGGCAGGGCAGCATCTTGACGGTGACGTCCTACGCAACACGGACATCGCCCGTCCTGCGCGGTAAATGGATCATGGATAACCTGCTCGGCATTCCTCCGCCCGCACCGCCCCCACAGGTTCCCGCACTCAAGGAGAAGCAGGAAGACGGCAAGAGTCTGTCGATGCGCCAGCGCATGGCCCAGCACCGCACCAATCCGGTGTGCGCGAGTTGCCACAACATGATCGACCCGGTGGGCTTTGCCATGGAGCATTACGACGCGGTGGGCCGGTACCGGAGCACGGATGACGGGACGCCGATCGATGCAACCGGAAATCTGCCCGACGGACGGACATTCGAAGGCGTCGAAGGATTGGAACAGGCTCTGCTCCAGTACCCCGAAGCCTTCCTCACCACCTTCGCGGAGAAGTTGATGACCTACTCGCTGGGCCGAGGCCCCGAATACTACGATGCACCCGCCATCCGCAGGATCGTGTCGGATGCGCGCGGGCAGAATTACCGGTTTTCATCGTTTATTCTGGGGATAGTCCGCAGCACACCCTTTCAAATGAGGAGAGCGCAATGATGATCAGCAAGAAAGCTCTGCCGCGGCGCACGTTCCTGAGAGGCGCGGGCGCCGCGATCGCCTTGCCCCTGTTGGATGCGATGGCGCCGGCGATGACCGCACTCGCCGCATCTCCGGCAAAGCCGGTGCGCCGCCTCGGGTTCGTGTACATGCCCATGGGCGCGAACATCGCCCAGTGGACGCCACCCGGCGAAGGTACAATCAGAGAGCTGTCTCCGTCCTTGCAGTCTCTGGAACCCGTGGTGGATCAACTCACCGTGTTCACCAACATGGAGTTGAAGAACGCCTATCCGGGCACACACGCAACTTCCAATGCAAGCTTCCTTAGCGCGGCCAAGGCGAAATGGACGGAAAGCACGGACTACTACCTGGGCACTACCGTGGATCAGGTTGCGGCCAAGCAACTCGGAGCCCAGACCAGACTGCCTTCGCTCGAACTCGCGATGGATTTGTTGACCACCGTGGGTCAATGCGACAACGGCTACGCCTGCGTCTACCAGAACAATCTATCGTGGGCTTCCCCGACATCCCCACTTCCGGCCGAAGCGCATCCGCGCATCGCATTCGAACGTCTGTTCGGAGAAGGAGGCACAGCCGCGGAACGTCGCGCCGAATTGCGTAAGAACGCCAGCCTGCTCGATTGGGTGAGCGAAGATATCGCGCGCCTGAAGACCAAGCTCGGACCAGGAGATCGCGATCGAGTGACGCAGTATTTGGACACCGTGCGCGAAGTGGAACGCCGCATCCAAAAGGCAGAAGCCGAAGCTTCCGATTCGCGGCTCCCCGATCTGGACCGGCCGATGGGTGTCCCCGCCGCCTACGCGGACCACGCCAAGCTCATGTTCGATCTCCAGGTTCTCGCGCTCCAGGGCGATGTCACGCGCGTCATCACATTCCAATTGGCCCGTGAAACCAGTACACGCACCTATCCCGAAATCGGCGTTCCCGAGCCTCACCATCCGCTGACTCATCATCGCGGCAATCCCGAAATGATGGCAAAGGTGGCTAAGATCAACGCCTTCCACGTATCGCTATTCTCCTATTTCCTCCAAAAGTTGAAGGCCACGCCGGACGGAGACGGCACACTACTCGATCACTCGCTGTATCTTTACGGAAGCGGCATGGGGAACCCGGATGTGCACGACCATGTGAATCTGCCCATCCTGGTTGCCGGCGGCGGTAACAAAATGAAGGGTGGCAGGCACATCCGCTACGCGACCCCTGCGCCGCTGGCCAATCTGCACCTCACGCTGCTGGATAAGGCCGGTGTGCGCTTGGAACAGTTTGCCGATAGCACCGGAAAGATACCGGAACTGCTGGCTGTCTGATGCGCATCCACACATTGCCCGCGCTATTGCTTGTCCCCGCCGTTGCGGCCTTTGCGGCGGATGTGGATGGCACAACCCCTCTGCACAGGGCTGCCTATCGGGAGGACGCCGAAAGCGTACGGTCGCTGCTCCGGCAGGGCGCCGACGCGAATGCGGCGAACCGTTACGGCGTGACGCCCCTATCGCTCGCCTGCCTGAACCGCGAAGCGGCGATCGTGGAAATGCTCCTCAAGGCAGGCGCGAACCCGAACGCGAAACTGCCCGGCGGCGAGACTGTTCTCATGACCGCGGCTCGCGCCGGCAATACCGGAGCGGTGAAAGCCCTTCTTGCAAGCGGCGCCGATGTACATGCCACCGAGAATGTATATGGGCAGAATGCGCTCATGTGGGCTGCCGCGGAAGGCCATGCCGCAACCGTGCAGGCGCTCCTGAATGCCGGGGCTGAAGTGCGTTCCCGCTCGAAGTCCGGTTTCACCGCGCTGCTGTTCGCTGCCCGCGAGGGCCAACTCGCTGTCTTGCCGGTCCTCTTGAAAGCCGGCGCAAGTCCCAATGAAGTAGTGGAGTCAAGACAGCAGCGGCCCGGAGGAGTCACGGGACCGCCCGCCAACGGAACCAGCGCGCTCCTGCTCGCTGTCACCAACGCACACTTCGAATTCGCCTCCGCCCTGCTCGACGCGGGCGCCGATCCAAACGCCGACTTGCCCGGCTACACCGCACTGCACGTGCTCACCATCGTGCGCAAGCCAGGATTGGGCGATAACAACCCCGCGCCAACCGGCTCGGGCAACATGACAAGCCTGGAATTTGTGAAGAAAATGGCCGCTTCCAGCGCCAATCTGAACGCTCGCATGAAAAAGAAAGTGAATCTTGGCCTCACCAACCTCAACACGCTCGGCGCCACTCCCTTTCTATTGGCGGCGCGCGCCGGCGATGCCGAACTCATGCGCACACTCGCCGCCCTGGGCGCCGATCCCCTCATTCCGAACGCGGACAACTCCACACCCTTGATCGTCGCCGCTGGATTGGGAACGCGCTCGCCCGGCGAGGACGCCGGCTCTGAGCCCGAAGTAATCGAGGCCGTGAAAGTGGCGCTCGATCTTGGCAACGACATCAATGCCGTCGATGCCAATGGGGAGACGGCGATGCATGCCGCGGCTTACAAGAACCTCCCCGCGGTCGTCCGCTTCCTCGCCGAACACGGGGCCAAGATCGAAATCTGGAATCAGAAGAACAACTACGGATGGCGTCCCTTAACCATCGCCGCCGGATACCGCTTCGGCAACTTCAAGCCTTCCGCCGTAACCGTGGCGGCATTCGAAGAGATCTTGAAGAAAGCCGGAGTCCCGCCGGTGATCGACCCTCCGAAAGATGGCATTCTGCGCTAAACCTCGAAACTGTCGGCCTTGCGGTAAGCATCGAAGCACTTCATCAACCCAGGCATCCCCGGCACGGACAACCCGTGTTCGCCGCCCAGTATTCCCTTGTACCCGCGCGCGTGAATCGCCTTGAAAATGTTCTGGTAATTCATCTCGCCGGTGTACGGCTCCTTGCGTCCCGGCACATCCCCGATCTGGAAGTAGCCGATGAAATCCCAATACATGTTCAGGTGGTTGATGATGTTCCCTTCGGAAATCTGCTGATGATACATATCGAAGAGAATCTTCACCTGCGGATGGTTCACGGCGCCGATGATTTCCCCGGCATGCTCGCTGTACACGACAAAATACCCCGCATGATCCACCTTGTGATTCAGCGGCTCCAACACCAGCACCATCTTCGTCTTCTCCACCAGTTCCGCCGCCCGCTTCAGCACCTCGACGCAATTCTGCGTCTGCTGCGCGAAGCTGAGGTGAGGAACCTGCAATCCGCTGGTAACCGTGGCGCATTCGTTCTCCATCACCCGGTGGATCTCCACGGCACGCTTCACATCCGCCAGCAGAGTGGCATGTCCGCTCTTGTCCGGCATCGCCGTCGGCCGCCAGCCGCCGCGATTCACAACGAACACGCCCATGCTCATCTTCAGCTCATCTCTCTTCTTGCGAAAACTCTCGATCTCCTGCATGGAATGCGACGGCAGACCGTTGTACTCGAACGCAGTGAATCCGTTCTCCGCGTAAATCTCAAGCTGCCGGGTCACCGGAAGATTCGGCACCAAGCCGATCCTGGGCGCATATCGCAGCTTGAACTGGTGCGTCGCTTTTTGCGCTTGCAGAAGTGAAGGGAGCACGGTGGCCCCGGCGAGAATTGTGCGTCGGTTCATTCGCATGATTGTATTCCTCTATTCGAACTGGCGGCGAAAATCCGCCAGTTGCTGTTCGATCCGCGCCACGGTCTCCCTTAGCGCGGCCACTTCGGCTTCCAGTTTCCCAATCCGGTCCTCCCGCGGCGCCGGCGCGGTTACCGTTGCCGCCTGCGATGGATCGACATGCACGGCCCCCGCAAGCAAGTGCATGTAGCGTTGCTCCTTCTGTCCCGACAGGCGCGGCAGTTTCACCACGAACGCTTGCGGCTGGCGAACCATCAGCTTTTCCAATACCGTCTCCACCTCCTCCAGATCGGCAAAGGAGTGAATGCGCTCGGTGCGCACCTTCAGCTCGTTCAGGGTCTGCGGACCGCGGAGCATCATCACGCACAGCACGGCCATTTCGGAAACACGCAAGCCCGTCTTTTCGCCAAACAGCTCCTGGAACTTCGGAACGCGGTGATCCGCACCGCTGATCTTCGCGCACAGTCCACGCCCTTGCAGCATCGCCAGCACCGCATCGACCGTAATGTCATCGTAGTTGGTGACGGGTTCACGGCTCGTCTTCTGATTGCATGCAGTCACCAGCGAATGCAGCGTCAGCGGATAGACATCGGGAGTGAGAAACTGCTTCTCAATCAGACAGCCGAGAACCCGGAGTTCCTCCGCGGTCAGTTCTGGAACGATGAAATCGGGAGTGGCGCCCGACTCACCCCCAGGAGCGCCGAAAAAAACAGCACGCATATTACTCCTTCATTTTGGACTCTTCGGGCTCCGGAAGGAAACTGCACGCGATGGCGCCGATGGCGTAAGAAAGCAACGCGACGATGGCCGCGGCGTTGGCAAGCTTCATGGATGGCGACGTGCCGGATGTGTAGTTAGCGAGCGTGGTGGTGATGTAGGCGGCCGATGTCCCCAGCATTCGCCCTCCGACATTGGCAGCGAAGCTTTCCCCCGTGCCGCGTAAATGCAGCGGATAGACGCGCGGAAGGTAGTTTCCCCAGAAGCTGAATTGCGCAACCGTCACCAGCCCCGCGATGAACACTCCAATCTGTAGAAGCTGCAAATTATCCTTCGCCGGGAAATAGAAAACCAGCGGCACGATGAGGAGTCCTGGAATCTGGAACACGCGCAACAGCTTGCGGCGGCTCACGATCCGAATCGCCAGAAAGGCCAAAATCACTCGTCCGGCCAACCCGCCGATCTCCTGCACACTCTGGACTTTGTTCACCATCTGAAGCACCGCCGGGCGCGGCAGGCCGCTCGCCTCCGGCAAGCCGGGAACAATGCGCGGCAGGTGCTGGATTGCTCCGAAGGCAGCGCCGTAGCTGCACGCAAACATCAAAGCCGTAACGATGGTTGTCTTGAGGTATGCCGGCTGGAACAACTCCGCGATACTCGGACGCCTCAGCGTGCCTTCCTTCTTCTTCCGCGCCCATTCCGGCGATTCGGGCAGGAATGGCCGGATGATGATCAGCGGAA
Organism: uncultured Candidatus Solibacter sp.; assembly: GCA_964402295.1. Classification (GTDB taxonomy): domain Bacteria; phylum Acidobacteriota; class Terriglobia; order Bryobacterales; family Bryobacteraceae; genus CADEFT01. The sequence continues at coordinate 24,237 of CAYOBO010000017.1, forward strand.
TCGCCGGAAGCACGCCGGCAATCAGCGTGTAGCGCCATGAGGAATGGCCGCCATGGATGGCCGGAAGCGAGGATGCATAGGCCACCGCGAGCGCATTGGTTCCCGCTGCCAGCAATCCGCCGACCGACGAAAACGCCTGTGTATAGCCGAGCACGCTTTCCCGCTGCTTGGGATTCGGAAACAGCTCCGCAAGCCATGCAACGGCAGCGACAAATTCCACGCAAACCCCGATGAACGTGGTGCACCGAAGCAAAAGGAACATCTCCAGCGAAGTCGCATATCCGGCGGCAACCGCCGAGAACGCATACAGCAGAATACTCACCACCAGCACTCGCTGCCGTCCCCAGAGGTCTGTCAGGTACCCGCCAACCAGGCCAAACAATCCTCCGGCAATCGCGGGGACGAAGAATAACAAACCCGTCCAGTGGTTGTATTCCGGCGTGCCCGGCGTCAGTTTCCCGAGTTCCCCCAATGCCGGCGCAACCACTAACGGCAGCACCAGAATAGCGTATATATCGAACGCGAATCCCATCGACGCGACAAAGCAGATGAGCCAGTGGACCGTCGTGAGACGGATCGGGGGTGGTGGTGCGCCAGTGTTTGCCATAAAGGGTAATGGTTCAGTTTATCCAACTCGAGGATCTTTCGGATAAAGACGGTGAACGTTCGTCGAGGTTACCAGCCGGTGCCGTGTGTACACCGCCGGTGGCACCGGTTTCTTCCGTAGAATGTCGAGCGCCAGTCGCAGCAAAGCTTCCCCATAACGCTCCGGGAAATAGGCCACCGAGCCGATCAGTTGCGTCTTGGGTTTGCGCAGTTCCCTGCGAGCATCGAGAGTCGCCCCTTGCCCCGCCACGGCACAGCGCTCGATGATCCCCGCACCCCGAAACGCTTCCAGCGCCCCAAGCGCATTCGGATCGTTCATGGCCAGCACCAGCGTGCGGCCCCGGCGGTGGCGCTTGAGATGGCCCCGCACAGCCTTGTGCGCACCTTCAAATGTGTTGGCGCCATCCAGGCGATGAATCCGCTCCGGGGCAATGGCGCCCATCACCTCCTCCAACCCAGCCAGCGCCCCGTTCATGCGAGTTTTCAATTGCGGTCCACCCGCGGGCAGCTCAATGAGCAGCACGTGGTCGAAATCGCTGTGCCAGTGGGTGCGCGCCCATCGCCCCAGCGCACGCCCGGCGATGCGTCCGGCAGCGTAATTGTCCGCGCCAAAATACGTTGCCCCGGGTGTGGGCAGATCCACCGAGATCAGCGGAATGCGCGCCTGCTGGAATCGTGAAGCAAGAGCCTGCGCCACCTGGTCGAACGTCTGAAAATCGATTCCCACATCGACCCGCTCCGCAATCATCTTCTCCGCATTCCGGCGCGTCTGAGCAGGATCGTAGCAGTTGTCGTAAACGATCAAGTCGATATCGAGACTGGCGGCGGCACGTCGAATGCTCTCGGTCACCTCTTGCGCAAACAGCGATGCTTCCGTTTGCGATGCATACCCGATTCGCAGCCGCCTCCGGGATTGAATACGAATCAGACTGCGGTAGCCCAGCTTCGCAACGCGCTCCACGAACCCCGCCGATTCCAGCGTCAGTAGCAGCCGCGACGTTGTGGCCTTCGGAAGCCGCGTCCGGTCAGCCAGTTCCTGCACGCGCAGAATATCGCCGGGGTCCGCAAAGGCGCGCAGCAATTCGCAGGCCCGAAGCACTGTCTCGGAAGCATTCATCGTGTCTCATTATATGAGACGAAATCGTCTCGCTCTCCGGCATACGATAAGAAAAAATGCGTTACATCGTTCTCTTCACGGCGATGAGCGCGGCCTGGGCGGAAACCCCTGTCGATTTCGGCAAGCAGGTGGAGCCGTTGCTGCGCTCGAAATGTGTTGCCTGCCACGGCCCCGCGCAGCAGATCAGCGGATTGCGCCTCGATGCCCGGCAAGCGGCGATGGCCGGCGGCTACTCCGGCCCGGTAATCGTCCCCGGAAAAAGCGCCGAATCGAAACTCATGGACCGGCTCACCGGAGCCAAGGGTGTCATGGTCATGCCCCCCGGCAAACCCCTCACTGCCGCCGAAATCGCCACCATTCGCGCCTGGATCGACCAAGGCGCGAATTGGCCGGAATCCGCGCCGCCTGCCATCGCCGCCACACGCCGCGCCAGTTCGCATTGGGCGTTTCAGCCGCTGCGCTCCTCCACCGTCCCCAAGCCCAAACAGAGTGCTTGGGTGCGCAACCCCATCGATGCCTTTGTGCTGGCGAAACTGGAGGCCGAGCATCTTCAGCCAAGCCCGGAAGCCTCGAAACTCACGCTGCTCCGCCGCGTTCACCTCGATCTGACAGGATTGTTGCCCACGCCCGGCGAGATCCAGGACTTCCTCGCCGACAAGCGCGCCGACGCATACGAGCGGTTAGTCGACAGGCTGCTCGACTCCCCGCACTATGGCGAACGCTGGGCTCGTCCATGGCTCGACCGCGCACGCTACGCCGATAGCGACGGCTACGAGAAAGACTGGATGCGCCCTTACGCCTGGCGCTATCGCCATTGGGTGATCGACGCACTGAACCGCGACATGCCGTTCGACAAATTCACCACCGAGCAACTCGCCGGAGATCTGATTCCCGGCGCAGGCGTCGAGCAAAAAGTCGCCACCGGCTTCCTGCGCATGACGATGACCAACCGCGAGGGCGGTGTCGACAACAAGCAATTCCAATTCGAGAACACCGTGGATCGTGTGGTGACCTTGGGAGCGGCGTGGATGGGCCTTACGCTCGGCTGCACACAATGCCACGACCACAAGTACGATCCCATCTCCCAAAAGGACTTCTATCAGCTCTACGCCTTCTTCGACCATGTGGAAGAAGTGGAAGATGACGCTCCCATGCCCGGTGAATTGGGACCTTACATCGCCACCAAGGATGCCTACCGTGCCAAACGCGAAGAACTCCTCAAGGAATACCGCGTCGCCGAATTGCAGCGGGCGTGGGAAAAGGAGTTGCTCCATGCCGGCGACCACCCCGGCGAACGCACCGACTGGGACTTGGCCTGGAGCGTCCTGATTACTCTTACCGAAGGCGGCGACGGCGAGAAGATCCTGCGGACCCCAGAGGCCAAACGAACCGTCCGCGAGCGCGATATCCTCACAGACCATTTCCTCCGCAACTACCACTTCGCCGTCGGCCAGAAGCCCTATGCGGAAGTGAAATTCAAAGAGCTGGATGAGAAGCTCCGCAAACTCAAGGAGGAGTTCCCGCAGTTAACACAGGCGATGGTGGTCGTGGAACCCGAACCGGGCAAATCCTCTCATCTGCGCGTGCGCGGCGACTACCGGTCCTTGGGCATTCCCGTCAAACCGGATGTACCCGCGGTGCTCCCCCCCCTGCAAGCCGAAAAACCCTCACGGCTCCACCTCGCCCGCTGGCTGATGGCGAAGGAGAATCCGCTCACCAGCCGCGTCACCGTGAATTGGATCTGGGCCGAACTGTTCGGCCGCGGCTTGGTCAAAACCCTCGACGATTTCGGAACGCGGGGAGAGTCCCCCACCCATCCGGAACTGCTCGACTATCTCGCCGCCAGGTTCATGGACAACGGCTGGAGCATGAAACAAATCATCCGCGAAATGGTTTTGTCCAACACCTACCGCCAGGCCTCCCATGCTCGGCCGGAGTTGCAGGATCGCGATCCGGACAATGCCCTGCTGGCGCGGCAGGCCCGGCTTCGCCTGCCCGCGGAGTTGATCCGCGACGCGGCCCTCCGTGCCGGCGGCCTCATCTCGTTGGAGGTCGGCGGCAAGAGCATGCGCCCCCCCATCCCCGACGGCGTGATGGAATTGGGTTACGGAAACCGCTGGGGCGTGGCTTGGCCGGTCAGCAAGGGCGCCGAAAAATACCGCCGCGGGTTGTATATCCATTTCCAACGGAGCACCCCATATCCGATGCTCATGAATTTCGACGCCCCCAAATCGAACGTGGCGCAGTGCAAGCGCGAGCGGTCGAACACCGCCCTCCAGGCCTTGAACCTCCTCAATGACCCCGTATTTCATGAGTCCGCGCAGGGCCTCGCATACCTTGCAATCGGCGCCGGCGCCGATTGGAGCAAGCGCCTCGAAACCGCCTTCCTCCATGCCCTCACGCGGCCGCCCAGCGATTCGGAAAAGCAAAAGCTGGAACGCTTCTTTGCCGCACAGAAGCAACAGTTGGCAAGAGAGGGAATCGCCGATGAGAGCGCGGCATGGACCGCCCTTGCCAGCGTCCTCCTCAATCTGGATGAATTCGTAACCCGGGAGTAACGGCCATGCGACCATTCGACCTCAATGCAGTACATGCCCGTCGAACCTTCTTGCGCGATTGCGCGGGAGGCATCGGCACCGTGGCACTGGCAAGTCTGCTGGCCCAAGAGGGCCGCACCGCCGAGCCGGAGCATCCGCTCGCTCCGAAAAAGCCGCATTTCCCCGCCAAAGCGAAAAACGTCATCTTCCTCTTCATGGAAGGTGCTCCCAGCCAGATGGATCTGTTCGATCCCAAACCCGAACTGGCCCGGTGGCATGGAAAATCCCTGCCCGCGGAGATGACCAAGGACCTCAAACTCGCTTTCATCAAACCGACGGCAAAGGTGCTCGGCAGCGCTTCGACGTTCAAACGATATGGCCAGTGCGGCATGGAGTTGTCCGACCTCCTGCCGCACCTCGGCTCCGTCGCTGACGATATCTGCCTCGTGCGGTCTATGTACAGTGAGGCCTTCAATCACCACCCCGGACAATTGTTCCTCTTCACCGGATCGATGGTCGGTGGCAGGCCGACGATGGGTTCCTGGGTGAACTACGGCCTGGGTAGCGAGTCTCAGAATCTTCCGGGCTTCGTCGTTCTATCGTCGGGCGTCGGCACCAGCGCCGGCTCCGACAACTGGTCGAGCGGCTTCCTTCCCTCCACATACGCCGGCACCCTCTTCCGCAGCCAGGGCGATCCGATCCTGTATCTGTCGAACCCGCAGGGTATCAGCCGCGAGTCGCAGCGCCTTCGCCTCGACGCCATCAAGGAGTTGAACGAAGAGCATCTCCGGCAGACCGGCGATGCCGAAATCGCCTCCCGCGTGCACAGCTATGAACTCGCCTATCGCATGCAGGCCTCCGCGCCGGAACTGCTCGACTTCTCCAAGGAATCGAAGGAAACCCTGGCCATGTACGGCGTCGACCAGAAAGAGACGAAAGCGTTCAGCACGAACTGCCTGCTGGCGCGGCGCCTCGTCGAGCGCGGCGTTCGCTTCGTCATGCTCATGCACGCCAGTTGGGATCATCACAGCAATATCGTGAAAGGTCTACAGACGCAAACCAAGGCCACGGATCAGGGATCGGCGGCTCTCATCAAGGATCTCAAACAGCGCGGCATGCTGGACGATACCCTCGTGATTTGGGGTGGCGAATTCGGACGCACGGCCATGTCCGAACTGCGGCGTCCCGATGACCCCACAAACATCGGCCGCGATCATCATCCCAACGGCTACAGCATGTGGTTGGCGGGAGGCGGTATCAAGGGCGGCCAGATCGTCGGACGTACAGACGATTTGTCCCTGACTATCGCCGAGGACAAAGTGCATGTTCACGATCTCCAGGCAACCATCCTGCATTGCCTCGGCATGGACCATACCAAGCTCACCTACCGCTTCCGCGGCAGAGATTTCCGGCTGACCGACATCCACGGCGAAGTCGTCAAGAAGTTGCTGGCCTGAGTCACTCAAACATCTCCACAAGCCCGGCCAGCACTCCGATCAACCCGAATCCGGACACTAGCCACAGCATCCAACCGATAAAGTGCGGGTTTCGTTTCGAATAGCGCACCTGCCATGCACCGTTCAAAATCGACAGCAATGCAAAGGCAATGACAACGCCGAAAACCCCAAGCGTGAACGCCTTCATCCCCGGGCCACCCGTGAACCTTGCCGTAGCGTCGGGATCGTCGGAGTGCATCATGATGTTCACCACCACGGCCGCAATCCAGCCCATGAAGAGGGCCAGAAACACTCCGAGGACGATCAGAATCCATCCCATGGACCGGATCTGCTTCGGCGTGAGTGGCCGACTACTACGAGGCGGTAACATCATACGGTTCCCGCAACATCCGCGCCGGATCGATGCTTTGCAGCCGGCGCAGGCCATCGAGGCAACAGCCGAGCGCTTGCGCCTCCCAGTCAGGCTCGCGAAGAATCCCGCCAAAGGATGCACGATCGAGTGTACTCAATAGAAAATGCTCCTCCGACTCCCAGGTGGTTTCCAATACCGGGCCGAATCGCTGCCAGAAATCCGTGTTGGTCACCGCGAGCAACAGGCTGAAATCGAAATTTCCGCCAAACAGGCTGAAGAAAAAGTTCGTCGTCTGAAAGTGCAGATCGTCCCGGTGGTTCAGCAGCCACTCAATGGCTGGATGCGTGAGAAACTTGGCCTCTTCCTGAGTCTCGACTCCGCCGAAGAGTTCCTCGAAAATCTCCCGCAGAGCCGTCGTTGCCGGAGCCCGCGGATCGAGCGCACCGGAGGCGCACGGCTGATGGAAAGCCATCGGGATGACTCCCAGACTGCCCCCCGCCACTCCCACCCTCGCCGAGCGCCGTTGCAGCGGAATCAGAAAGTCGTTGTGCGGTGCGGGTCGCGCAAAGGCACACAGCGTATGCACTCCCCCGAAGACGCGGTGGCTGTGCAAATCAACCAGCGCCTCCGCATGCGGCGCGAGTTGCTCGCGTAGCGGCAACGACGAAGCGCCGCGGGAAAGAGCGTAGTGCAGTTCCTCCCGCATGAGAGCAGTTGTCAGCCGGAACAGCAGAAAACGGTCCACGGCAAACGTGGCCCGGGATCCCACCGGGTCAAAAGCAAGCAGGCGGTAGGAATCGGCGTCCCACAGCGAGGTCTCTCGTATCGGCCACACATAGGCAGCCAGTAACTCTGCCGGAAGAGCCGGCTGCCGCGGCTTCCATCCATTCCCGGATTCGGCCACCGGCAAATCGGGCGATGGCGGACGAATCGGACAAATGGCTGCCACCGGCGCAAAAGGATAATGCATATACCCCGCCGCCCGGCAAGCCTTCGCAGGGTAATATTCCATCAGAAAGTCGCGGACCAATCGAGCGTGCGGCCTGACCCAAGGCTCGAACTTCGCCCGCGCAATCTCGTCCGGCGACACCCCGTAAATGCGTGCGGCCGCATCAAACAATGCCACGCGCACGGTTCCTGTAGGCGACACACTCCGCCAGCACGCGCCGGTATTCGGTTATATCCACGTCCCGTTCTGTACAAATCAACATGAGATTCCCGTCCGACCGGAAATTGCCATCCCAGGCCATGACCTCTTCGTCTGTCCAATCGGCGTTGTAGAGCCTCAACTTCTCATCGGGCATCCTGTCGAAGTAGGCGCGCAAATTGATGTCGGTTTCGTCAGCGCCATCCGGGTAGGGCTCTTGCTCGAAATTCCAGCGCGGCTGCTCCATCGTCATACTGGTGAGTGTAACAAGGAGTCTCAGAATGCGGACAATCCTCTTGCTCGCCATCGGAATGCCCTTGACCGGCGCCAGGTTGGAAATCGCCACGGGCAAAATGCTGGGCGACGATTACGATCCCCGCTCGTTCTACACCCGCGCCGGCGGCGGCGTCTGGCGCAAGACATACTCGGAGTCCCGGCACCGTCCCGAGGCCGCCGGCCGACTCATGAACCTTCGCGTGGCTCAGGCTCTGTATCACGATGAGTGGCTCACCGAGGTTCCATTCCACCCCGAAGCTCACACCCGCCGCGTCATCGGCGCCCTCGACGCTTGGCGCGATGCCGGCGTGCTCGCCATCAGCGTCTCTCTCCAGGGCGGCAATATGGCCTACGAACGCACCAATGGACTCATCCGGCGCGAACGCGCCTACAAACTCGGCCCGGCCAAAGGCGCCCATGTCAGCGCCTTCCGTCCCGATGGCTCTCTCAAGCCGGAATGGATCGAACGGCTCGTGGCCCTGCAAAAGGCAATCGAACGGCGCGGCATGTTTCTCAATTTGATTCTGTTCTACCAGGGCCAGGATGAGATCCTTTCCGGCCCGGATGCGATTCGCGCCGCCGTTCGCAATGCCGTCGACGTTCTCGTCAAGCATGACATGCGAAACGTCATCCTCGAAATCGCCAACGAAGTCACAATCCGCGGTTGGGACCACGATCTCTTCATCGAAAAGAACCTCGCCGAATTGATCCGCCTGGCCCGCTCCCGAATGGCGCAGCGCAAACCAGGCTTCCGCGTCCCCATCTCCGCCTCCACCGCGCCCTCCATGAAACTCGTGGCGGGCATGCGCGAGGAAGCGGACCTCACCATCGTCCACGGAAACGGAAAAACCCCACAGGCAAAGCGGGACATGATCCGCGCCCTCCTCTCCGATCCATCCGTCCCCGGCCCTGTCTACATGAACGAGGATGATAACGGACGCGAAACCACCGTCGAAAACCTGCGCAAAGAACTAGCAAGCTGTGACGCCGTCTTCGAATCCGGCGGCAGTTGGGGATACATGCCCTGGGTCCAAATGCAGATCTTCCCTTTTCGCCACTTCCAACCGGGAAATAACACCGAAGTGAACGACGGCATGCCGGCCGACACGCGCGACCCCAACTACCTTGCCGCGGTTCTCGCACATATCCGGCGGCTCGTGCTTCGCTGACGCCGGCGCTCCGCGGCGTGGACAGACCACGCAACGGAGCGCGGTCTGTCCTCAATACCGCCTACACGCCTCTCTTGCGATGATACAGGCCAACCGCAATCAATCCGCTGCTGATGAACAGCAGCGAGGCCGGCTCCGGAATCGGAGGGTTGGGATCCGGATCGGCATTGGCCGACGTGATCTGAACGCGGAAACCCGAAGGGTTGCCGCCAAACGGAACCACGCTGTTGTACACGATAAAATCCAGCGCGTTCAGCCCTGCGCTGAATGTCGCATTCCCTACCCCATGCACGATCGACACCGGAGTCAGCGACAATGCATTCTGCCCGTTGTTCCCCGACGAAGCCACCGCCGTCGAGGCATCGCAGACCGGATCGCTGGCCGAAGCGATGCCGCACAACCGAATGTGCGACAGCAAAGTGCCATTCCCATTCGCGTTGTTGTCGCTCAACCATGACAACTGGATATTGGCCGTGTTGTACAACAGCCCCAGGCTGCTGAAGTCGAATACCATGCGATACACATAGAAGTCGGTGTTGCTGGCATATACCTCGACGTTCGGCGCCGTCGTCCCCCCAACTACCGGATTCATCTGATTGCTGCGCGGCCCCAGCCACAGCGAGTTGGAATCGTTGTTGAGCCATGTCCCGGTGAAGGGATACTGCCCACCCGGATCCTGTACCACATACGTATTCCCTCCAAAGGGCGCCCCGCCGTCCTGGGTGCACGACGCACCCGCGCATCCCAGCGGCGTGTAAAGCAAGTTGAAGTGCGGATCCACCGTGGCCGGCACGTTTGTCGCAAGCAACGTACCGGCGCTCGAGAATCCGCTGCTCCACACTCCATTGTTCACGTGCATGAAAGACGCAGCCTGAACGGTCGACGCCATCAGACTGGCCAGTAAAACGAATCTCATCAGGCGAAGTCCCGCGCCTGGAGTTCCTGCGTTTCTGTGCTTCATTGTTTCTTCGCGGGATAGTCCGCAGCAAGCGTGCGAGATACCCCACGCTTCAGATCGGCACAGGCCGTGCCGCAAAATAGGAAAGACCAACGAAAATTGAAAAATTAAAAGAAATCTTTTGTCAGATTATTGTACGCAAGGCGGCCCCATCATCCCTTCCCCCAAAACGCAAACACCACTGCCGCCAGCATGCAAACGAACGCCACCGCGTAATTCCAACGCAAAGACTCCCCCAAATACAGGTAGGCGAATCCCGTAAACACACACAAAGTGATCACCTCTTGCAGTATCTTCAGTTGATACGCCGTGAATTTTCCGTAACCCAGCCGGTTGCCGGGCACCTGCAAACAGTACTCCGGCAGTGCAATCAGCCAGCTAATGAGAATCACGCGCCACAGATCGGTGCTGCGGTGCCGCAAGTGCCCGTACCATGCCACGGTCATGAAGAGATTAGACCCCAGCAGTAGCAAAATTGTCGCCATTGTCACAATGATAGCAACGCCAGAGCCCGCGCCACGATTTCGGACAACGGCATCCGGCGAAGATCGTGGCCCGCGCCCGCCACTTCCACCAACCGCACCGGAGCGGGAATTGCAGCAATCGCCTCCCGCAATTCCCCAATTGTGCCGAATGGATCTCGACTTCCGTGAACGAACAGGACTGGAGTATGCAACGCGGAAAAATGAGCCACGCGCAGTTGTTCCGGCTTATCCGGCGGATGCAGCGGATAGCTCAACAGCAGCAGCGCTTCCGCCACCGGCCGATCCTCGGCCAACAGCATGCTCGCCTGACGCCCACCGTAGGAATGCCCTCCAAGTATCACCCGGTGCGCCCCTAGCTCCCGCACAGCCGCCACCGCTTCGCGCAAACCCTGCCGGTCGGCTGCCGCAGTCGACGGATGCGGAGGCCCTTTCGGACGGCGCTGTCGAAACGGCAGGTCGATCCGTAGAGCAAGTACCCCCGCCTCACAAAAGGCTGCCGCGGCTTGCACTACCTGCGGGGCGTTCGCATTCGACCCCGCACCGTGTGCCAGCACGACAGCCGTCTCGATCCCCCCCGTGGGTCGATGGATGAACCCGCGGACGCTTCCGCTCGCAAATGCCTCGCCATGTGGAAGAGCCTTCGCCATACGGGTCAGGAAAACGGCCACACACGCTCAACCGTCTTCGAGAGAATCCAACTCTTGTCGTCGTCGTTGAGAAACTTCATTTCGTCCCGCACCACCGCCAGCGTCTGCTCGTAACGGGCCCGGTGTGCACTCACCGGCCAATCGGTCCCCCACATCAATCGCTGCGGGCCGAAGGCGTCGTACAGGCGCTTCACCTGCTCGTGCGTATCGCGCCACGGATACTCCTGCTTCGACAAAGACCATGTGTGAGAAATCTTGACAAATACCTTGGGGTATCGCTGCAACGCGATCAACTTTCCAAGCTCCTGCGGCTTGTCAATCGGGCTGTCGGCCATGTGATCGACCACAACCGTCAAATCCGGATGCTTCTCAATCAGCACAGCCGCATCCGGACACCGCGTCACAGGCATCAACAACGTCATGGGCACTTTCAGCGCTCCGCACCGCTTCCACAACGGAGGCATCAACGGCCCCTTGATCCAATCGCTCGCCGCCGACGCATTCGGACTCAGCCGCACGCCGCGGAAGCGCTGCTCCTGCACGAGTTTCGAAAGATGATCCGGAGCAGCCGGGTCCTCCGGATTCACACGCGCCACACCGTGGAACAGCTTCGGATACTGCCGCAACACCGAGGCGAGATACGAATTGTCCCACCGGTAGTGGATCACCTGGATAATGACCGTGCGCTCCACATTGTTCCGCTGCATCAACTCGATCAGCATCTCCGCGCTCGCGTCCTCCTCCGGCGGTTTCTTCGTTTCCGGAGCCCACGGAAAGCGGGGGTCTTTCTTCCACACGTGCACGTGGGAATCGACGATCCTGTACTTGGGCGGGGCGGCCGCGGACAGCGCCGAAGCTGCGAAAAGCGCGCCAGTGAATTCGCGTCTGTGCATAGGCGGTTTTTATAATACTAACTTGATCCTCCTTCCGGTCGATTCGCTGCTGCCACAAATCCTCGCCACCCTTCGCGGCCATTCCTGCCTGGTAGTCGAAGCGCCGCCCGGAGCCGGCAAGACCACACGCGTTCCGCCGGCATTGCTCAACCTGGTCCAGGGTGAAGTGTGGGTGCTCGAACCAAGACGATTAGCGGCCAGGCTCGCCGCGCGCCGCGTCGCTGCCGAACGCAACGAATCCCTCGGCGAGACCGTCGGCTATCAGGTCCGCTTCGAACAGGTGGCCGGCCCTCGCACGCGCCTGCGTTTCCTCACCGAAGGCGTGCTCACGCGCAGGATCCTCTCCGATCCGCTGCTCCAGGGCGTCGACATCGTCGTGCTCGACGAATTTCACGAGCGCCACCTCGACACCGATCTCGCGCTCGCGCTTCTTCGCCGCCTGCAATCCGGCCCGCGAAAAGACTTGAAGATCGTGGTCATGTCGGCCACCCTCGATGCATCTCCCATCGCCCGATTCCTCGGAGCCTGTCCGGTTCTGCGCAGTGAAGGGCGGCTCTTCGAAATGCGCATCGAATACCGGCCTCATTCCGCGGAGCCCCTGGAGGAACAGGTGCGCGCCGCGGTGGAGGCGCTGCTCGCAAGGAACGTTCCCGGCGACGTGCTCGTCTTCCTCCCCGGCGCCGCCGAGATACAGCGCTGCCGGCGTGCCCTCGATCCAATCGCGCACAGATGGAACCTGTTGCTTGCCCCGCTGCACGGCGATCTCGCACCGGAGGAACAGGACATCGCCGTGCAGCCGGCCGATCGCCGAAAACTGATTCTCTCCACCAATGTCGCCGAAAGCTCGGTGACCATCGAAGGCGTGCGGGCCGTGGTGGATTCGGGGCTCGCCCGTGTCGCCTCGCATTCCCCCTGGAGCGGCTTGCCTCTCTTGCGCGTGAAGAAGATCAGCCAGGCTTCCGCCGTGCAACGGGCCGGACGAGCCGCGCGCACGGCGCCAGGAACCGTCATCCGCCTGTATCCGGAGGAGGATTTCCTCCGCCGCCCCCCGCGCGATGTCCCGGAAATCGCGCGGCTCGATCTGGCCGAAATGGCGCTCTCGCTCCATGCGCTGGGCGTGCCTCGATTCACCGATCTTTCATGGCTGGACCACCCGCCGGACGCCGCCGTGGAAGCCGCCGAAGAGCTGCTCCGCCGCTTGGGAGCTCTTGGATCCGATGGCACGCTGACGGCGACGGGCAAAGCCATGACGAAATGCCCGCTCACTCCCCGTCTGGCCCGCGTCGTCGTCGAAGCTTCTCAACGCGGGGTTGGAGAAGAGGGCGCGCTCGCCGCGGCCCTGCTCAGCCTGGGCGCGCGGCTGCCACAGCACATGCGCCATACCACCGAATCGGATGTGCTCGCCCTCATCGAGGGCACGCATCCGCCCATGACAAAGCGGCTGGTCAACTCCATTCGCGGCGCCATGGGAATCCCTGCCCGCAGTTCCCATCGGGACGACGATCTGCTCATCAGTGTCCTCGCCGGCTTCCCCGACCGCGTCGCCCGCCGCCGCAATCGCGATGAATTGCTGCTTGCCGGTGGCGGCTCGGCAGTCCTCTCCTCCTCCAGTACGGTTCGCACGCCGGAACTCATGGTCGCCATCGACATCGAAGAGCGTCAGGAACGTGGCCAACCCCTCGTCCGCCTGGCAAGCGGCGTGAAACCGGAATGGCTGCTCGATCTCTATCCCGAACGCATCTCCGAACGCACCGGAGTGGAATGGAATCGCACGGCCGAGCGCGTCGATGCCTCCAGCGCCCTGCTCTACGACGGCCTCGTCATTGAGGAGAGCCGCGGCGGTCCTGTCGATGCCGGACTCGCCGCGCGGATGCTTGCCGCCAAAGCTCGTGAAGCCGGCCTCGTGCGGTTCGCCGATCTCGACGAACTGCGCGCTCTCCAGAATCGCATCGACTTCGCATCGCAGCACTCCCCCATCGCACCGTTGCACGAGCCGGAGATCCTCGACGCCCTGGCCGAACTCTGCGAAGGGAAACGCAGCTTCGCCGAACTGGAATCCGAAACCCGCAACGGAGGCCTCGCCTCGTATCTCCTCGCGAAACGCAACCGCCGCCTGCTCGACGAAGTGGCCCCCGAACGCTTCACGTTCCGTAGCGGGCGCAGCGCCAGAATCGAATATCTGGCTCAGCAACCCCCGCGGCTTGCCGCGCGCATGCAGGAGTTCTTCGGCATGAAAGACACGCCCCGGATCGCTCGCGGCGCCGTCCCTCTCGTGCTCTTGCTGCTCGCACCCAGCCACCGCCCGGTCCAGACAACATCCGATTTGGCCGGCTTCTGGGAAAGATGGTACCCCCAGGTCCGCAAGGAACTCATGCGCCGGTATCCCAAGCACGCCTGGCCGGAAAACCCCGCCTAAGGCTTGCGCAGCCGCTTCGTCATGCGCAGTTCGTTATGCTCGCCGGGCTTGATCTTGTACTCCACCTCATCCATCACCAGCTTCATCATCCGCATGCCCAGTCCGCCGCTGCGCCGTTCTTCCACCAGCCGCGTGATGTCTTTTTGCTCCACCGCGCCCGGGTCCCAGCCTTTGCCCGTGTCCACCACCTCGATCGTGATCGCCCCTTCGTCGATCCGCGCGCGCACGATCACTTCCTTCGTCTGATCGAGCCCGTAGGCATGCTCAATCACATTGGCGCATGCCTCATCCACCGCGAGTTCCACCATCGACAGCTCGGTTTCCGCCAGGCCGGCCTGCTTGCCGATGTTGCCGACAAAATCGCGGATCAGCGCGAGGTTCTCCGTCGAGGAGGGTACGTGTAACAGGAACCGCCGTTCGAAGTTCTCCATTGCCTATCCTTGCTGGAAACGCGCCACGGCTTCCGGCACGTCGCCGACGATATCGAACAACGAATGAAACCCGAGGATCTCAAACACCTGTAGAACCTTCGGAATCACGCCACAGATCTTGATATCGCCGCCTGCCTCGCGAATCTCCTCGATGAAACTCATGAACACGCCAAGGCCGGCGGAGGAGATGTAGGTCAATTTGGCGCAATGAATGATTATCCGCCGCCGCCCGGCGTTGATCTCCTTTTGGATCGCTTCCTCGAACTGCGGCGCGGTGTGCGCGTCCAGAAAGCCCTCCAGCGTCAGGATGGAGATCCCATCCTGCTCAGACGCGGTAACGGAAAATGAATTCGCCAAACGAAGTTCTCCTCTGTATAAGTATCATTTTGCCTGCAAAATCAAAAGTGTAGCGTCATCGTGCGGCGGCTCGGCGCCGGTGAAGGCGCTCATGTCCGCCTTGATCTCGCCCAGCACCTCTTCCGCGCTCCGCCGTGCACTGCGCTCGACGGCCTGCTGCAAGCGCTCTTCGCCGTATTGCTCCAGCTTCTCATTCATTGCCTCGGTCACACCGTCGGAATAGAGCACCAGCATGTCGCCAGGCCGCAATTGCACCTGTCCCGGCTTCACTCCGCGGTCGAACAACGCAGGTCCCGCAAGCCCCAACCCGATCCCCGGCGGATTCACATACCGCGCCGCGCCCGACTCGGCCTCGTACAACAACGCCGGATTGTGCCCGGCACGGACCAACTCCACCGTTCGTGTCGCCCCGTCCACCGACGCAATCACGGCCGTGACAAACACCTTCTTCCGGCAGGCGGCGTAGAGGTGCCGGTTCATCGTACGCGCCAGTTCCGCAACGTCGCTCGATTCCGCCGATGCCGCCGAGATCAATCCCTTCGTCAGCGTCATGTACAGCGCTGCCGGCATCCCTTTCCCCGATACGTCCGCAACGCAAAGTCCGGTCTTGCCATCGGGGAGGCTGAAGTAATCGTACAGATCGCCACCCACTTCCTTCGCCGGTTGACACGATGCGGCGAGAGCAAATCCCGGAATCGCCGGCGGCGTGGTCGGCAACATCCTTTGTTGCGCCTGTTGCGCGAGGCTGAACTCCGCTTTCAGTCTTTCTCTCTGCGAAAGAAAACTCCGCGCAATCGGATCCACCGGCTCGGCTTCGTAGCCCTTGCGCCCGACCGCAAATGCCCCCAGCCAGATCAACCCATATCCCGCAAGCACCGCAAGCCCGTTCCATTCCAAACCCGTCGAGCCTTCGAGCAGGGGGGCCGTCATCCATAACACCGAGCATCCCTTCACGGCGCTCAGCGCAGCCAGCAGGTCGTGGCGCAAGTAAACCAGCACTGCGCCCGCCACCAGCAGAACCGACACGGCCGCGGTTCCCTCCGGCCCAGCGTGGATCGGCGCCACGAAATAGACAGCAAGGCTCGCCAAGGGAACGAACACAAGCAAAGAGAGTGTCCGGAACGGAAACCGCTGCGACACCAGCGGCAGCAATGTCGCCAGCAGGAACGTCGGAAGCAGGTCGAATGGTGGCGTGAACGCCCCCGTTCCCGGCACATTCGAAAACCGCAGCGCCCATCCTGCCGTGGTCTGCATATACGAATCGGGAAAAATCCGGCTCAAGACAATCGCACTCGGAATCGCCGCAAGCAACCCGGACCATTGCAGCCCCTGCGATACCGACCGCCCCACGGCGACGGACCGCCAGTGCCACCCCAGCAGCAACCGGAAGGAGCGCCATCGGTCCCACTCCAGTTCCCGTGCCGCGCGCTGCCCCACCGCAACATACGTAAAAACCCCCAGCCCGGTCAGAAACAACCCGCCTAAAATCGTCCTCGCCAGCGCCCCGGGGGGAAGCCCTTGCCCCTCAATCGGCAACACGAACACAGAAGGCAGCAGGTACAGCAGCGCCGCGTTCCGCGCCAATCGCCGGTCCACGGTGCGCCGCATCCAGCCGAAAATCAGCATCCCGCCCAAAATCGGCGCGCCAACGAACGCCAGTGTCACCCCGACAATCGTCTTCGCCTCGCCCATTCCTCGCATCGTGCCGCTGAACTCCTTGCGCACGCTCTCGTCGAACAAAGGCCGGATCGCGGCCTCCCGCACCGCCCCGCTCGAATGCAAACGAACCGCAATCTGCCATCGCAGCCTGGGATCGCTGTCCGTCGGAGTTGTCCACTGGTATTCGGATTCGCCACGCAGTTCTGGCGTCGCCGGAAATCGCGACTGAAACTCCCCTGCCAGCACCGCAAACGCCACCCGGGCATTCCGCGCCCCGTCTTGTTCGGACTTGGCGGCATTCCGCCGCGCACGCCCACGGCTGCCCGAACGTATCCCCACAACACGGCTGTTCTGGTGAAAGCTCACGGTAATATCGTTGCGTCCGTCAGGCCCGCTATAGGCCAGATCAAAGGTCTGCGCGGACAGCAGATTGTCGAAAGCGGTACGGGCATACCGGCGCTGCCAGAGGAAGAGCGTGTCGCGCGTCTGCGAGTTGTACACCCACGAACGGGATGAAATATCCACACCCATCGCGCGCCGCACCGCCTCTGACGCAATGCGGTGCAGTTCGCGCCGGTCCCAACGGTGGTCCTCGAAGCGATCCGCATTGGCCATCGGATAGAGCAGCGCAAATGCGGCGAAACCCGCCACGGCCATAACACCGCAAACCAGGCGCTCTCCCCTCATGCTACTTGCCCCATCCGCTCGGCTTCCGAACCGCTCACCGTGCAAACCATCACCGTAACGTCATCGGTCAGCTTGCGTCTCCCCAACCGCCCGCGGCTCGAAAGGGTCAGAATGGAATGAAGAAATTCATCCGCCGGCTGCCACTGCAAACCGCCCAGTTTCTTTCGTAGCCAGCGATCCGTTCCCTTTCGGTCCGGTTCGCCGATCAGCCGGCTCAAGCCATTCGTATAGATGACAACACGTTCCTCCGGTGTCAAACTCGCGAACCCTTCCCACATCGTCACCCCAGGCTCGTCGTACCGGATTTCCTGGATCGCGTGCGATTCCCCCGCAATGAGAACCGAGGGAGTATCTCCCAAACGGGCATACCGCAGCGAACGCTGCGTCACATCGATGCTCAGAAAACAAATGCCCTCTCCCGATGCCCCCGCCAATTCCTGCCCCAGCGTGCTCCGCAGCGATCGCAGCGTCTCGATCGGACTCAGCCCCTCCTGTGCTTTGTGCATCAGAAAACCCTTCGCCAGGGCGATGGTGAGCGCGGTTGCCAACCCCGCCCCGCCCCCATCGATGAGGAGCACTCCGAGCCGCGTTCGCGATATCGGAAAGTAGTCATAAAAATCCCCATTCACCACCTCCGCCGCATGGCACGATGCCGCCACGCTCAGCCCGTCCATCGCCGGAGGTCCCAGTGGCAACAACCGCTGCTGTGCTTCCCTTGCCGCGGCCACTTCGCTCTCCAACTGCTGCCGCTCATGAATCTCACTCGCGTAGGCGGGCCGCACTTTCGCCGGATCCACCACACGCCCATGGAACGCGCATGCCGTTTGCACCAGAACCCACATCGCCGCCAGCAGCGCAACCCAGACTCCGTGGGTAAGCCAGAGCGGCGACACCGCATGGAGCCCCGCGAATTCGATAAACAGAGGAAACCCCGCCGCCACCACCAGACCCGCCAATAGATCCACTCCGAAAAAGGCCGCCAGCAGCGCCCCCGCGCGAATCGCCGCAAGTCCCATCGCCGGCAAATACGAAAACGGTTCGTCGATCTGATACGCCGCCGAGATCGCCGCCCCCAGAACCAACACCCCCCAGATCGCGTACCGCCGGCGAACCCTCCGCTCCAGTATCGCCAGCGGGCATACCACCGCCGTAAGGCAATGCATGGTTCCGTCGCTCAGTGACGCAATCAGCAGGGACAACCACGGTAGCCGCGAAAAGAGAAAGCTGTGCCCCAAAAGCCCGTCCATTCCGGAAAGTGGCGGATCCAGCCCCGCATACACCATGTTCCGCGCCAACTGCGCCCACCCCAGCACCACGGTCCCCAGCACCACGGAGCGCCCCACATTCCGCGAAAAAACCTTGCCGCTCAAAAACGCGTCCAACGACGTCAATTGGCCCGGCCTGGTTTCCCGCAAATCCCCTTCCGCCGCCGCGTAGGAAAGCCCGGCCGCTTGCCCGGCCAGATACCCCAAAATCACAACAAACAGAATCGGTACCCAATAGGGAATGCTGATGTCCGCGTTGCTGATCTGCACCGGCTCATCCTCCAGCATCACCTGCGAGGCAAGAAAAGCAGCAATGATCGCCGTCACGGCAAACATCCGCTGCCGCGAAATTTCTTTCTGCGCCCGCCGCTGAAAATAGCGAATCAGCATGAACACGAACAATACCGGCAGATACAGCAAATAGGTATTGCGCGCCGCCCGGCTCTGCCGCACCGCCCGCTGGCCTTCGTCGGACAACTCGAATCCCAGCCGTTGCTCCGTGATCTGGCTGCCCCGTATGCTCAGACTCGCTGTCGCCGCCAGTTCGCGCATCTCTCCCACCTGTAGATCGCAGGAATAGCGCTGCGAATCCCCCCGCGAGTCCTTGCGCGACGTCAGCTCGCACTTCGCCTTCTTCAGAATGGACTGCCCGGCCAACATCGCATCGATCGCCGCCGAAGCTTTCTCCTCCGCCGCCGCATCCGACAGCATCGCTCCGAAGTTGTGATCATCGGGAAAGAACAGGCGATACCCCGTGATGCGCCCGCGGGGATCCAGGTTCACCCGCGTAGTGCGCACCCCCTCGTCATCTGCAAACTGCACCTGTACGCTCAGCCACGGACCAATGTCCTTCAGCACCTGTTCACCGCCCGGCTTGTTTTGCGCCAGATACCGGTAGATGGCCATGTCCTCATCCGAATCCACCGTGGCCCTTAGGTCCATCGTATCTACCCCGCGCTGCTCCAGAAATTGCCGCGCAATAGAGATGGCATCGTCCCGATCGATGGTAATCGCCGCCGGCACGCGGCTCTGGATGCGCCATTGCAGCCAAAGCCCTGCGCCCATTGCCAGCGGGGCCAGCAGGATCGACACAGCCCACAAGCGTTGCAGCCGGGGAGAAAGCTGCCTGTCCCACAGAAGGGTGCTGGTGAGGCGCTCTAGCATGGTCCGCGCTTGACGATCATCAGAGTAATGTCGTCAAATTGTGGCGCATCGCCTGCAAACGCGTCAATCGCGTCAAAGACGTTCTGCACGATTGCCGAAGAAGGTTCCCCAGCCTTGGCGCGCATGCACTCGGTGAGACGGTCTGTTCCGAACTCCTCTTCCGCCGCATTCTGCGCCTCACTGACGCCATCGCTGTAGATGGCCAGAATGTCGCCCTCCTGGAACTGGAAGGAGACTTCCCGGAACAGCTTCATCGGAAACTGCCCCAACGCCAACCCTGGCCCATCCAGCATCTCCACCGAGTCGTCGGCGCGCAGCAACACCGCCGCATTGTGCCCGCAATTCACAAACCGGCAGGCGCCCGTCGGCGGATCGACCGCGCAAAGAAACGCCGTCGCGAATTTGTTCGAAGGCGTCGTCGCGTACAGCAGTTCGTTCGCAATCCCGGCAAGCTCCACCAGCGATGTTTCCCGCCGCAACAGGGAACGTAGCGTAGCCTGAATCGTCGACATCAGTAGCGCCGCCGAGATCCCTTTTCCCGAAATGTCCGCCACACACAGCAGATGCGGATCGGTCGCCGCATTCCCGCTGAACGGCAGCACGTCGTAGTAATCCCCGCCCACCTGCTTGGCCTGCCGGTTGCGCGCCGCGATATCCAGCCCGGCCAGCGCCGGCAGCGTCTTCGGGAAAAGGTCGCGCTGGATGGTCGCCGCCAGTTCCAGTTCCTTCTCCAATTGCTGCCGCGCCAGCGCATCGCGAAAATGCCAGGCGTTTTCCAGCGCCACCGCCGCCTGTGCCGCCAGCCCCGCCCCAAACTCCAGATCCGCATCCCGGTAAGCCATGCCCCGCATCCGCGGCCCGCACACAATCAGCCCCAGCGTAGCCTCCTGCGTACGCAGCGGGATCAACAAAGACCCGTCGGGAATCCGCAACGACTCCAGTAGATCCCGGTCCACCGCGCTCGTCAGCCGCGGTTCCGCATATTCCTGCAACCGCTCCCGAAACGGAGCAATATCGCCAAGATCGATACCCTTCGCGCGAACCACCGGCGGCTGGCCGTCCTTGCACGCGGCGATCGCATATTTCGACAGCGCCCACCGCCCCGCCAGCGTCAACCCCACCAGTTGCGCCACCTCATCGGGGTCGAGCGTCGCCGCCAGTCCGCGCCCCAGATCGAGCAACGCGCGGAGTTCCTGTATCCGCTGGTCCAGCAAATGATTCGCCGCCCGCGCGGCATCGTGCGCCTGCGCGTTCGAGATAACGCTCGCCGCCACCCCCAGCAGCGCCTCCAAAAACTCCCCTTCTTCCGCCTTGAACTCCACGGCAAGCCCGCCCACTGCCAGCACACCCACCGGACGATCCACCGACCCGATCGGAAAAAATCGCTCCATGCCGGCTGCCCTCGCCGATTCTTCGGAATACGGCGCTCCAGCCGTCAGCGCACTGGCCCCGCGCACCAACTCCAACCGCAGGATGCCATCGCGCTTTTCCACTGCGATGATTCCACGCCGCGCCAGCAACCGCCCCATCGCCGTCCGCAGCAAATGCTTCAGAATGACGTCCAGTTCCAGAGACGATTGCAGTAATTTCGCGGACTCCAGCAGCGCTTCCAGCCGCGAGACATCGAACCCAGTGGCCATGCCTTGTCAGAATAGCGCTAGCGCGGCTGCAAATGCTGATCGAACCGCTCCCTCGACGAGTTGTGGCGCCCCGGAATACCGGCTACTTGCAGTCTTTACCCGTGCAAACCCGCTCCCCGATCTTCATCGGAGCCCCCAGCCGGTTCGGATCGTTGATCGACGGCCTCTGCACCACCGTCGTCTCCACCAGTTGATCCCCAGCCTTGCGCTGCTCGATGATCTGGCGCTCCAGCAGCGGCGGCGTTGCCGACTGCACCACTCGCCCCGGAACATTCCGGTACACATCCACCTCCCGCGTCTCCGTCCCGTCCGGATTCTTCCGCACACGCGCCACCGATTGCTGCGACAACTCCAGTTTCCCCATCTGCGTCGCCTCATACTGCGCTGTGTTCTCCGTCCGCTGCCCGTTCTGATCGGACGCCTCGGTCACCACGCGGTACGCCTCCACAAATCGCCCCGAGGGATCCTTGCGAAACGTCGTCGTATCCGACTTCGCCGCCGTCTTCTCTTCCATCACCACGCGCGTCTTGCGTTCCACCACGTCCATGGTCCCGTTGAGCGTGGGCCGCTCCACCCGTATGTCCGCATTGGTCGTATTCCCGCTTTTGCTCGCCTGGGTCGTCACCCGCTCCATCAGTTCGAACCGCCCGTTCAAATCGCTCCGGTACACATTCACCGTGCTCGAAACCGATCCATCCGCATTCTTCCGCTCCTCGATCTGCTGTTTCTCCGCCATCCCCGGCCGTCCGTTCGGATCGAACTTCCGGATCACCCGCTCCACCACACGCCCGTTGGCATCGTCCCGAATCACCCGTTCTTCCACCGTCTCGAGCGGCACCATCCGCCCGTTCACCGATTGCGTCATCTCGGTGCGAGTCGTCACATTCCCCGAGGTGGATGACGAATAGGTCGCGTCCACCATCCGGCGGCCATTCAGGTCCGTGGTGTATGTGGTCACCTGCTGGCCGGCCGCGGGCAGGCTAAGGGCTATCAAGACGCAGTACGTCCGCATACCATCAGCCTAAGAGGAAGCGGGTAGCAATTCAATCCGGCAAAAGCCCTAGCAGAGCCGCTACTCCTCCAGATACGTATACCCGTGGAGTCCGTCTTCGTAGAACCGCAGCAGCCGCCCCGATTCTTCAAATCCCATGCGCCCTTCCCGCAACGCCGCTTCCACGTCTTTGCGGAACTGCTCCAGCAACACCCGCGAGTTGAACTGCACATAATCCAGCACTTCGCGCACGGTGTCGCCGCGCACCACCGCATCCAGGATCGGCTCATTCTGTTCGCCCAGACGCACGTGTACCGCATTCGTATCGCCAAAGAGATTGTGCAGGTCGCCCAGAATCTCCTGGTACGCCCCCACCAGAAACGCGCCTAACAGGTACGGCTGCCCGTTGAATGGATGCAGCGGCAAGGTGCGCTTCACGTCTCTCCGGTCGATAAACTGGTCCACCTTCCCGTCCGAATCGCAGGAAATATCTCCCAGCACCGCGTGCCGCGAGGGCTGCTCCTGCAATCGGTGAATCGGCATGATCGGAAACAACTGCTTCACCGCCCAACTGTCCGGCATCGATTGAAACAGCGAAAAGTTGCAGAAATAGGTATCCGAAAGCAGACCCTCCAGCCCTTCCAGTTCTTCCGGAAAATACTCCAACTCCCGCGCCAGCCGCTGAATTCGCCGGCAGATCCCCCAATACATGTTCTCCGCCATCGAACGCTGCTCCAGCGACAGGTAGCCCAGGCTGAACAGGTTCAGCGCCGAATCCAGCGATTGCTGTGCATCGTGAAAGCTCTCGAGCAGATTCTTCACCGACAGCGAACGGTACGTCTCCCGCAGATCGATCAGCGGCTGCTCGGCGTCCTCCGGCAGATTCTCCACCACTTCCGCTTCCCCGCCGAACGCCGTCACTCCCAGCACGTTGAACACCAGCACGCTGTGGTAGGCCGCAATCGCCCGTCCGCTCTCCGTCACAATATGCGGATGCGGCACCTCGGCATCGTCGCAGACGTTCTGGATGTGGTACACGATGTCGTTGGCATATTCCTGTAGCGTGTAGTTCACGCTCGATTCGAAATCCGTCTGCGAGCCGTCGTAGTCGATCCCCAACCCGCCGCCCACATCCATGTACTCCAGCCCCGCCCCCAACCGCTTCAATCCCACATAGCAGCGCGCCGCCTCGATCACCGCACCCTTGATCTGCCGGATGTTCGTGATCTGGCTCCCCAGGTGGAAATGCAGCAGCTTGACGCAGTCCCCCATGCCGAGCTCTTTCAGCCGCTCCAGCGCCTGCAACGCCTCGCTCACCGTCAGCCCGAACTTCGACCGGTACCCCCCAGACGATTTCCACCGCCCAGACCCGCGGCTCGCCAACTTCACGCGCAGCCCGATCTCCGGCCGCACTCCCACCTTCTCGGCGTACTTGATGATCAAATCGAGTTCCGTGAACTTTTCCACCACCGGGATAATCCGCCGGCCCACCTTCTTCGCCAGCATCACAAACTCGATATATTCATCGTCCTTGAAGCCGTTGCAGATAATCGGAGTATCGTTGCCCGCAATCGCCAGCACCGCCAGCAACTCCGGCTTCGAACCGGCCTCCAGTCCGAAACGGTACGGACGCCCGAACTCCATCACTTCCTCAACCACGTGCCGCTGTTGATTCACCTTGATCGGATACACGCAGCAGTAACTACCCTTGTACCCATGCTCCGCAATGGCGTGCTGAAAAGCCTGGTGGATCTCCCCAAGCCGGTGCTGCAAGATCTCCCCGAACCGGATCAGGATCGGCAGATGAATCCCGCGCATCTTCAGTTGATCGACCAGTTCCTTCAAATCCGCGCGCCGCGTCGGCTCCTTGGTCGGGTGCACCCATAGATGCCCGTTTTCACCGACGGAAAAATACCCCTTTCCCCAACTGGCCACATCGTACAGGTCGGAAGCATCCTGCGTAGTCCACCGGTCCGTAGGCTCCCAGACCGTGTCCCTTTCCGTCGTCATCTTTGCGTTCAACTGCCCAAGCTCCTTCTCCATCGGCATCGGCATTTTCAGCCACAAGGTACCAGTATCAGTGTCGGATGAAATGGCCGGTCCCGCAAGAGCCTTTTTTGCGCCATTCCGTCACAAACCGGTGACACCGTTATGCGAGCATGTCTCTAGTGCTGCGCATAGCGATATTCCTGAGTTTCGCATGGACCCTTTCCGCCGCCTCCGCGCTCCTCGAATCGCGCGCCGAAGGCCGCTTCCACGTCCCCGCACGAGACGAAGCCATGCTCATCGATTTCCGCCCCGACAGCATCCGGAACTGGAAAATTTCCCAGGCACGCCTCTACCTATTCCTCACTGCCGGCAAGGCGCCGGAAAAACTGCCCCTCTCCACCGTCACCGTCAACTGGACCGAGGATAACCCCGCCGAAGCCGCCAAGGGCGCTTTCGGCAAAGGCGCATCCGCCCAAGCACATTGTCCCGTGAAACAGCTCCCCCAAGGCTGGATCGAAGTCCAGCTCCCACCGGCCTTCCTCGAAGCCCTCGCCGCCGGAAAAAGCTTCGGCTTCGCCTGGCTCACCGGCCCAGCGCGGATCAACGGCCGCTCCCCCGTCTTCCGCCAGCCCTACATCCTCGCCGAAGGCGCCCCCGCCAGATAAGCTCCGCCCGCCGCGGGCCCCGCGAACCGGCTACTCCGCTAACCAATACGCCGAGAAGCTTTACAATGTTTCTATTGGCAGTTCCTCCTGGAGAAACCATCCGCATGAAACACACTTGGATTCTGCGCGCAGCGGCGTTATTCCTCCCGTTGTCCCTCGGAGCGCAGGACTTGAAGGAATTCGAAAAGCGAGTCACTGAATTCACCCTCGCCAACGGCCTCCATTTCATCGTCCTCCAACGTCCCGAAGCCCCCGTCGTCTCCGTCCTCACCCGCGTCGACGTCGGCGGCGCGAACGACCCCGCCGGCAAGACCGGCATCGCTCACATGTTCGAGCACATGGCCTTCAAAGGTACGGATTCCCTCGGCACCACCAATTGGCTCGCCGAAAAGAAAGCCCTCGACGACATCGAAGCCATCTACGACAAAATCGACGCCGAAAAAAACAAAGGCCCCCGCGGTTCCCAGCAGACCATCGAAAAGCTCCAGAAAGAGGTCAAAGCCGCCATCGAAAAAGCCAATAGCTACGTCGACAAGGAAGCCTATTCCCGCGTCATCTCCCTCAACGGCGGCGTCGGCATGAACGCCGGCACCGGAGCCGAATCCACTACTTACTTCTATTCCCTTCCCTCCAACCGCCTCGAACTCTGGTTCCTTCTCACTTCCCAGGTCTTCAAGAACCCCATCATGCGCGAGTTTTACAAGGAGCGCGACGTCGTCCGCGAAGAGCGCCGCATGCGCGTCGAATCCAGCCCCCAGGGCAAGATGGTGCAGCTTCTCCTCCAAACGACCTTCCTCGCCCACCCCCAGCGCAATATCATCGGCTGGGCCAGCGACATCGAAAATCTCCGCGCCAAGGAAGCTCTCGACTTCTTCCGCAAATACTACGTCCCCTCCAACATGGTGATGGTCATCGCCGGCGATGTCGACCCCAAGGAAGCCAAGCGCCTCGCCGATCAGTACTTCTCCTCCTTGCCGGCCGGCCCCCCTCCGCCGCGCGTCATCACCGAAGAGCCGAAACAGGAAGGCGAACGCCGCGCCGCCATCGACACCGAATCCCAGCCCATGCTCTTCATGGCCTACAAGCGCCCCAACGGATTCCATCCCGACGATGCCCCACTCGCCGTGCTCGCTTCCGCCCTCGCTTCCGGCCGCACCGGCGTCATCTACAAAGAATTGGTCGAACAGAAGAAACTCGCTCTCTTCGCGGCCGCAACCAGCAACTTCATCGGCGAAAAGTACCCCGGCGCATTCCTCATGTACTCCATGCCCGCCGTCGGCAAAACCATCGAGGAGAACGAAAAAGCCCTCGAAGAGATCATCGAGCGCGTCAAAAAGGAAAAAATCGAGGATCGCGTCATCCGCCGCGTCAAAACCCAGATCCGCGCCGGCCTCATCCGCGGCCTCGATTCCAACATGGGCATGGCCATGCAACTCGCCGAAAACTACCAGCTCTACGGCGATTGGCGCAAAATGTTCACCCAGATCGACGACCTCGAAAAAGTCACCGCCGACGACCTCATGCGCGTCGCCAAGACCTACTTGGTCAATTCCGGCCGCACGGTTGTCTACTCCAACAACCCGACGAAAGGGGACAGCAAGTGAAATCCGCCATCCTGTTCGCTCTCGCCGCGGCCATCCTGCCCGCGCAGGCCCCCGCACCGGCGGTAAAGAAAGCTGCCCCCGCGCCCAAACCCGCCGCGGCTGCTTCCAGATCCTACAAAACCCTCAAATTCCCGCCCCTGCGCGAACTGAAACTCCCCGATATCGCCACCTTCACCCTCCCCAACGGCATGAAGGTATTCCTTCTCGAAAATCATGAACTCCCCCTTGTACGAGGCTCGGCGCGCATCCGCACCGGCAACGTCTTTGAACCGCCGGAAAAAACCGGACTCACGGCCGTCTTCGGCGAAGTGATGCGCACCGGCGGCACCAAATCCAAAACCGGCGATGAGCTCAACGAACTCCTCGAAGGCATTGCCGCATCCGTCGAAAGCGACGTCGGCGAAACCTCCGGCACGCTCTCCTTCAACACCCTCAAGGAACACACCGACACCGTGCTCGGCGTCTTCTATGACGTCCTCACCGCACCCGAGTTCCGCCAGGACAAAATCGACGTCGCCAAAAACCAACTCCGCGGCGTTATCGCCCGCCGCAACGATCAGCCCGGCGCCATTGCCGGCCGCGAATTCGACCGCCTCCTCTACGGCCCCACAACCCCCTGGGGCCGCATGATGGAATACGAAACCCTCCAGAACATCGCCCGCCAGGATCTCCTCGACTGGCACAAACGCTATTACTTCCCCGAAAACATCCTCCTCGCCATCCAGGGCGATTTCTCCACCGCGGAAATGCGCTCCAAAATCGAAAAACTCTTCGCCCCTTGGACCGTCAAGCAGCCCAAGGTCCCCGACCTCCCTCCCGTCTCCCACCGCCAGCAGCCCGGCATCTACCTCGCCGAAAAGGACGAAGTCAACCAGACCAACTTCCGCATCGGCCACCTCGGCGGCATGGTCAGCGATAAGGATTACCCCGCCCTCACCGTCATGGCCGACATCCTCGGCGCAAGCCAGTTCTCCTCGCGGTTGGTGAAGAAGATCCGCAGCGACATGGGCCTCGCCTATAACGTCAGCGCCAACTGGAACGCCAGCTACGACCACCCCGGCACCTTCGCCATCGGCGGCAGCACTAAATCCGAATCCACCGTCGACGCCCTCAAAGCCATCTACGGCGAAGTCGAGCGCATTCGTTCCACCGAAGTCACCGACATCGAGTTGCAGGAAGCCAAGGAAAGCACCCTCAACAGCTTCGTCTTCAACTTCGATTCCCCCTCCAAAACCCTCGGCCGCCTCGTCACCTACGAGTATCACGGCTACCCCAAGGACTTCATCTTCCAATTCCAGAAGGCCATCGCCGCCGTCACCAAGGCCGACGTCATGCGTGTCGCCAAGGAATACCTCAAGCCGGAGAATTTCGTCACCGTCGTCGTCGGCAAACCCGCCGATTTCGGAACGCCCCTTTCCGCCCTCAACATGCCCGTCAGCAAGATCGACCTCACCATCCCTGAGCCGAAAGCTGCAACGGCTAAGTCCGACGCTGCGTCCCTCGAAAAAGGAAAGCAGTTGCTGCGCAAACTCCAGGCAGCCGTCGGCGGAGCCGACAAGCTCGCCGCCGTCAAGGACTACATGCACATCGCCCAGGTAAAGGTCGCCGCCAACGGCATGCAAGTCACCCAGACAACGAAAATCGTCCCTCCCGCCGCGCGCATCGAACAGCAACTCCCGTTCGGCAAACTCACCATCTACTACGATGGCAAGGGCGGCGGCTTCCTCATCGGCCCCCAAGGTCCGGCCGCGCTGCCTCCGCCCGCCGCAAAACAGGCCAAGGAAGAAATGTTCCGCCTCGGCCCGTCCCTTTGGATCAGCGACCGCGATCCCGACCGCACCGTCAACGCCGTTTCCGATAGCGAGGTCGAAATCACCGACAAAACCGGCAACTACATCCGCATCGCTCTCGATGCCTCGGGCCTTCCCACCAAAACCACCTACAAGGCCGCCGACGGCTCCGGCGCCGATGTCGAAGCCACCTATTCGGATTTCCAGGAAGTGAACGGCATCAAGCTGCCGCATCGGTTCAAGGTCAGCCAGGGCGGCAAAACCGCCGCGGAAATCACCGTCACCGAATACAAGATCAATTCCGGCCTCAAACCGGAGGATCTGGGACAGAAATAATGCAACGGCGTACGTTCCTTCTTTCGCTCGCGGCCACCCCCGCCTTCCCCCAATCCAAACAGGAGCGTGGGAAGAAGCTCCTCGACCAGGCCCTCGAAGCCCTCGGTGGAAGAAACTTCCTCGAAATGAAGGACCGCATCGAAGCCGGCCGCGCTTATTCCTTCTACCGCGAGCAGCTCTCCGGCCTCGCCCACGCCCGCATCATGACCCGCTACCTCACCCGCCCCGATCCACCCAAAATCGACTTCTTCGGCCTCCGCGAACGCCAGTCTTTCGGCAAGGACAAGGAGGATTACGCCATCCTCTTTACCGAAAAAGAAGGCTATACCATCACCTACCGCGGCGCCCGCCCCATCGCCCCCGACATCGACGAGCGCTTCCGCGAAACCACCCGCCGCAATATCTTCTACATCCTCCGCCAGCGCCTCGGCGAGCCCGGCATGATCGTCGAGGACGACGGCAGCGAAATCGTCGACAACATGCCCGTCCACACCATCACCATCACCGACGCCGAAAACCTCTCCACCACCGTCTACATCCACCAGAGCACCAAGCTCCCCGTCCGCCAGCATTTCGTCCGCCGCGTCGAAAAAACCAAGGAGCGCTTCGACGAACTCACCCGCTTCTCCAAATACCGCGAAGTCGCCGGCGGCATCCAGTGGCCCTTCCAGATCACCCGCGAACGCAACGGAGAGAAAATCTACGAGATCTTCGCCGAATCCGTCAAGATCAACCAGGGCTTGGACGACTCCTACTTCACCCTCTCCACGGACATGAAAATGCTCAAGCCAATAAACTAGAGCGAATGCCTTCTCTGCCGCTCTGGAAATGGGTGCTCGGCGCCTTCTGCGCCTTCAACATCGGTGTCGCCAAAACCGGCATGCCCGGCCTCGGCATTCTCGTCATCCCGCTCTTCGTCTTCACTGTCGGCGACGCCCGCCAGTCCGCCGGCTGGCTCCTCCCCATCCTCATCAGCGCCGATATCTTCGCCGTCTTCTACTACCGCCGCCACGCCGCCGCCAACCGCCTCTTCTCCCTGCTCCCCTCGGTCATTGCCGGAATGGCCATCGGCGCCTTCGTCCTCCGCTACGACGACCGCGTCATCCGCCCCATCGTCGCCACCGTCATCGTCCTCATGCTCACCCTCTACCTCATCCGCAAACGCAGCGTGAACCCGCTCCCCACCGAAGGCGCCTTCTATTCCAGTTTCTACGGCTCCTTTGCCGGATTCGCCACCATGGTCGCCAACGCCGCCGGCCCCATCATGAACGTCTATCTCCTCAGCAAGCGCCTCACCCGCGAAGAATTCGTCGCCACCGGCGCTTGGTTCTTCTTCCTCGTCAACCTCACCAAAGTCCCCGTCTACCTCAACCACGGCATGATCGACTCCCAGTCCCTCTTTTTCGACGCCGCCATGCTCCCCGCCAGCATCGCCGGAGCCCTCGCCGGCCGCATCCTCCTCGAAAAAATCCCCCAGAAAATCTTCGAAATTTCCGTCATCGTCCTCGCCTTCATCGCCACCGCCGTGCTATTCCTCCCCAACCGCTGACCCCTCCACGCCGGAGTTCGTCAGCTATGCCGGATCACCAGCACATCCCCGTCCTTCACGATGTACTCCTTCCCCTCCAACCGCAGCATCCCCTTCTCCCGCACCCCCGGATACCCCTTGTGCTCCACCAGGTTCTTCCAATTCACCACTTCCGCCCGAATGAACTTCTTCTCGAAATCCGAGTGAATCGCCCCGGCCGCCTTCACCGCCGTCGAATGCGCCGGAATCGTCCACGCCCGCACCTCGGTCTCGCCCGCCGTCAGAAAGCTCATCAGCCCCAGCAGCGCATATGTCGCCGTGATGATCCGATTCAGCCCCGGCTCCTCGAGCCCGTAGCTATCCATCAATTCCTTGGCTTCCTCCGGCCCCAATTCCGCCAGTTCCGCCTCAATCTTTCCGCAGACCGCCGCCACACCCGTCTTCGGCTTGTTGCCCAGTTTCTCCTTGTACTCCGCCTCCAACTCATGCAGCCGTCCCGCCGCCTCTTCGCCCGCGTTGATCACAAACAACATCGGCTTTTGCGACACAAACTGGAACCCGCGAATCCGCTTCTCCTCATCGTCGGTGAGCGTCATCTCCCGCAGCGGCTTGTTCTCTTCGAGAAACGCCTTGGCCCGCGCCAGCACTTCATACTCATGGTCCAACTCCGGATTCTTCAGCTTCTTCCGGTCCTTCTCCAGCCGCTCCAGGCGCTTCTCCGCCACCACCAGATCGCTCAGAATCAATTCAATGTCCACGTCCTCGCAATCGCGTAGCGCATCCACGTTGCCCTTCTCATGCGGCACCGTCGGATCCTCGAACACGCGCAGCACGTGCGCCAGTGCATCCACCACGCGCAGACTCGCCATGTATTGCGGATCGCGCAGCGCTTCCTTCGAAATCGCCGGAAAATCCACATACTCCACCACCGCGTGCGTCACTTTCGGAGGCTCGAAAATCTCCGCCAGTGCGTCCAGCCGCGGATCGGGCACCTTCGCTACACCGATATGCGTCTCCATCGAACCGACACGCGTCGCCTGATGCACGCCGGTCAATATCGTAAACAAAGAGGTCTTGCCTGTCATGGGCAGGCCGATAATTGCTGTTCTCATGGAATCTTCCACTTTCTTGACAACCGCCGGATGCGGCCTACAACGGCACCTCGACAAACGTGAGGATTTCTTGCAGGATGCGTTCCGCCAAATCGCCCGGCCGCTGCGACGGAGCCACCCGGTGATTCACCATCACCCGGTGCGCGAACACCGGACCCACCAGCCGCTTCACATCGTCCGGGATCGCATAATCGCGTCCCTCGATCATCGCCAGAGCCTGCGCCGCACGGTACAGCGCCTGCGCCCCCCGCGGACTCACCCCCAGCGCCAGCGACTCATGCTCCCGCGTCTTGTTTACGATCGCCAGCATGTAATCCACCAGCGCATCGTCCACCCGGATCTTCGTCGCCAGATTCTGCATCTGCACCACTTCCTCGCCCGTCAGCAACGGCCCCATCTCCGCCGGAGGCCGCGCCTTGTCGCGCAAGATCTCCCGCTCGCTCGCCTGGTCCGGATACCCCATCCGCAACCGCATCAGAAACCGGTCCAGTTGCGATTCCGGCAGCGGATACGTCCCGTGATGCTCCGCCGGATTCTGCGTCGCAATCACCATGAACGGCTCCGCCAGCGCATGCGGCCGCCCGTCAATCGTGATCTGCCGCTCGTTCATCGCCTCCAGCAGCGCCGATTGCGTCTTCGGAGTCGCCCGGTTGATCTCGTCCGCCAGCAGAAAATTCGTGAACACCGGACCCGGCTTGAACTCGAACTCCCCCGTATGCGCGTTATAAATCGTCACCCCCAACACATCGCTCGGCAACATGTCCGAAGTGAACTGTAGCCGCTGAAACGAGGAATGCACCGAACGCGCCAGCGCATGCGCCAGTGTCGTCTTCCCAACCCCAGGCACATCTTCAATCAGCAGATGCCCCTTCGCAATCAGCGACACCAAGCTCAGCCGCAATACTTCCGGCTTTCCGCGTATCGCCTGGCCGAGGGAATCTTCCAATTCCGCCAGCCGGTCAAAGGCTCTGGAGAAGGAGATTGCGTCCGGCGGGGCAAGTGCGATTTCCCGCTGGCTCATTTCTTTATCTTAATCCGGCTCTGCGTTTCCAGCAGCATGTACGTCACTGTCGCGAATCCCGTCAGCCTCCGCGAGGCGTCCTTCAATTCCACGGTCCCCACCGCCAGATGGTTCCCCACCCGCAGCAACTTGGAGCGCGCCACCACTTTCCCATCCTCGATGGGACGAAAATAGTTGATCTTCAGATCCACCGTCGTGCACGCCCGCCGCCCGCCGAAATGATGCAGCACGGCAATCCCGACCGCCGCATCGGCGATCGTGGCGCTCACGCCGCCATGCAGCAGCCCCGCCAGGTTCCGCAATTCATCCCGTACCGGAATCTCAATCGTCACCCCGTCGGCGTGCGTCTTCACAATGCGCAGCCCAAGGCTCCGGTTGAACGGCATCCGGTTCGATAACTCCCGGAGTTGCGCCAGTGTCAGCTTCTCGTGCGGCATACCTCCCCTTACGGCTCGCCCGACGCCGGTTCGCTCGAAGCCGTCGATGCCACCGCCGAAGCCTCCAGTTCATTCAGAAATTGCGCCTTGTCCCTCCACTCCTCGCTCACCTTGACGAACACCTCGAGAAAGATCTTCCGGTCCAGCAGCTTCTCCATCTGAAGCCGCGCCGCCGTCCCGATCTTCTTCATCATTTCCCCGCCGCGGCCGATAATAATCCCCTTGTGACCCGGACGCTCCACGTGCACCGTGGCCATGATCCGCGTCAACGTGCCGCCTTCTTTTCGCGGCGCCTCTTCCCACTTGTCGATCATCACCGCCACCGAGTGCGGCACCTCGCGGTGCGTCAGGTTCAGAATCTGCTCCCGAATCAACTCAGCCGCCAGAAACCGCTCCGGCTGATCGGTCAGGTAATCCTCCGGGAAATACCGCGGCCCTTGCGGCAGCTTCGCCACGATCGCCCGCCGCAACCGCGTGATCCCGTCCCCCTTCGCCGCCGACACGGGTATGATCTCCGCGAAATGATGCTTGCCGCGGTAGGCGTCGATCAGCGGCAGCAAATCGGACTTCCGCTTCAGCAGATCGATCTTCGTGAATACCAGGAACACGGGAATGTCGATCTCCCGAATCCAGGTGAGCGCCGCCTCGTCCTCGGGTTGAAACGGACGCATCGCATCCACGCAGAACAGGATCAGATCCCGGCCCTGCATCGCTTCCTTCACCCGCTCATTCATCCGCTTGTGCAGCAGATTTTTCGGCTCCAGGATCCCTGGCGTGTCCAGCAGGATCACTTGCGCTTCAGGGTCCGTATGCACCCCCTGGATCACCGTCCGCGTCGTCTGCGGCTTGTCCGCGACAATCGCCACTTTCGTCCCCAAAAGGGCGTTCATTAAGGTGGATTTTCCGGCGTTCGGCCTCCCCACCAGGGAGACAAACCCGGACACATGACGTTGTTTCATTCTGTACCGTTCTCTGATTTCCGAATCCGCACGCGCTCCACGCGGCGGTCGTCGCTAGCCACTACTTCCAGACAAATCCCGTCCCTCGACACCTGCTCGCCGGCCTTTGGAACGTGCCCCAACCATTCTGTCACCAGTCCACCCACGGTGGTAGCCTCGGTTTCCTCTTCTGGCGTGAAACCGAGCAGTTGCTTCAGATTGTCCAAATCGAAGTTGCCCGCAACCACGTAGGCGCCGTTGGCCTCCGGCACCGCATCCACTCCCGGCTCGTGCTCATCGCGAACCTCGCCGATAATCTCTTCCACCAGATCTTCCATCGTGGCGATTCCCGCCGTATTGCCGTACTCGTCCACCACACCCACCATGTGCACGCTCTCCCGCTGCATCTCCCGCAATAGATCCTTCACCGGCTTCGTCTCCGGCACACACGGCAATTGCCGCATCACGGACCGCACCTGCCGCGTCGCGCGGTGTTGGTAATCCAACTCGAACATGTCCCGCACATGCACGAACCCGACCAGGTTATCGATCGTCCCCTCATATACCGGTATCCGCGAATACTGCTCGTTGATCACCAGCGTCCGCAGATCTTCAAGCGACTTGTCCGCCGCAATGGCAACCACATTCGGCCGCGGCGTCATCACCTCCCGCACCGTCTTGTCCCCAAAGGCCACCACCGAATGGATCAGGCGGCTGTCGTCTTCCTCGATGATCCCCTCTTCCTTCCCCGCTTCGATGAACGCCTCGATGTGCTCCTCCGCCGTCGGCTCTTCCTTGTCTTGCGGCGCCTGATCCCCCAGATCGGCTATGCTCTGGAAAAAATCGAGCGTCGCGATGATCGGCTTGGCCACCGCCGCCATCAAACGGAAGAGCGGGAAAAACGCGATCGACCACTTCCCGGTCGTATTCCGGTACAAGAACCGCGGCGCCACGTAACTCGTCGCCAGCATCAGCAACGACGCAAACCCAAACGCCTCCAGCAGCGACAGCCAGACCCGCGTCGTCTCTTGCAACACCACCGCCATCGTCACCACCGCCAGCGCCAGCAATCCAAAATGCCGGATCAGGCTGAACGCCAGCGCACCCGTCTCCGCGTCCAACCCGATCTTGTCCTGTAGCGTGCTCCGGTAAAACTGGAGCGAAGGCAATTCCCGCGCCGTAATCCGCAGACTCTCCCGGCACAGCAGATGCACAAAGCTCACCGCGGTCACCAGAAGGCTGATCGCCAACAACGCCGCCCACAACAGCACTGTTACCGTCACCGGCGTCTCCGTGTCCGCGCAATCAGGCTGCCCGGCAACCCCAACTTCTTCCGCCAGCTTGCCTCCTGCCGCGCCATCCGCCCCCGGTCCGTCTCATGATCCATCCCCATCAGATGCAACGTGCCGTGCAGCATCAGGATGCAAATTTCGTCTTCCAAGGAATGTCCGAATTCCTCCGCCTGCTCCCGCGCCCGTTCCACCGAAATCGCGATATCCCCCAGATTGCCCGCTCCTCCGCTGGGAAACGACAATACGTCCGTCGCGTAATCGTGCCCCAAGAATTCGCGGTTCAAACGGCGCAATTCCGCATCGTTCGCAATCAGGCAGGTGAATGCCGCTCCCCCAGCCACCTCATCGCACAGCCGCCCATGGAAGGCGCGCAGCCGCTTCCGGCCGAGCCCCCGCGGACACCGGGAAAAGAGAACACTACTGCCTTCGGGAGACATGAGGAGGAATCACTCGCCTGCTTGGGAATCGGCGGGCTCGGCCGGAACGATTAGCTTCAGCGAAAGCTGCCGCTCCGCCGTCTGTTCCTGATATTTTTCGTATGCCTTGACGATCCGCTGCACCAGGCTGTGACGCACCACATCCTTCTCGTCGAAGTACACAAAGCTGATGCCTTCAATCCCGCGCAGCACTTCGCTTGCCTCCAGCAACCCGCTGCGCCGCGCGTTCGGAAGATCGATCTGCGTCAGGTCCCCCGTCACCACCGTCTTCGAATTGAACCCCTGCCGCGTCAGCACCATCTTCATCTGTTCCGGCGTGCAATTCTGCGCCTCGTCCAGAATAATGAAGCTGTCGTTCAGCGTCCGCCCGCGCATGAACGCCAGCGGCGCCACCTCGATCGTGCTCCGTTCCAGCAGCTTCTCCACCTTGTCCGGCTCGATCATGTCGTATAGCGCATCGTATAAAGGACGCAGGTACGGATCCACCTTCTCCTGCAACGTCCCCGGCAGAAATCCCAGCCGTTCCCCCGCTTCCACCGCCGGACGCGTCAGAATGATCCGGCTCACGCGCTTGTTCAGCAGCGCCGACACGGCCAGCGCCACCGCCAGGTACGTCTTCCCCGTACCCGCCGGACCGATCCCGAACACCAGGTCGTTCCGCTCGATGGCCTCGAAGTACCGTTGCTGGTTGATGCTCTTCGGCGCCAGCATCTTCTTGCCGAAGCTCCGCTGCTTGGCGCTTTGCACCAGCGCCCGGAAGTTAATGCTCACATCGCCCGTCGCCACCCGCAGGTAGCTGTTCAGCGAGCCGTTCGTGAACACCGTCCCTTCCTGCACCAGTTGCTGGTAATCGGACAGAATTTCCTCGGCCCGCTTCACACCCGGCTCTTCGCCTTCGATCTCTAAGTTGTCGTTGCGCAACGTAGCGCGGATTCCAAGGCCGCTTTCGAGAACACGAATATTCTCATCACGGGTCCCAAACAGGGATTCAATGCCGCGAGTAATCGGAATGCTGACTCTCATTCTTTCGGGATTTGGTCACCTGGAGGTAAATAGTGGGAAGCGCGGATGCCTCGTGTGCTGTCCAGTGGGGTCGTCTTCCGCTTTAGCGGATAGGCTAGTAGCATCCAGCCTGAGTATACCACAAACCCCCTATTTTCAAGTGAATCTTTCGTTGTCGCGAATCCCCGGCACCGCTCAATCCCCGTACACCGTCACCACCACTTCCCGGCTCCGCGGCCGGTCGTCGAAATCGCACAAAACGATCTGCTGCCATGTCCCCAATGCCAGTTGCCCCCCGCTCACCGGAAACGTCTTCGCCGTCCCCATCAGCGCGCTCCGCAAATGCGCGAACCCGTTGTCATCCCCCCACCGCGCATTGTGCGCGTAGTTCGAATTCGCCGGCGCAATCGCCTCCAGCGCCCGCCGCAAATCCGCGCAACACCCCGGCTCATATTCAATGGTTGTGATCGCCAGCGTCGAACCCACCCCGCTCACATTCACCATCCCCGTCCCCACCCCGCTCGCCCGCACCGCCTCGGCCACTTTCCGCGTAATATCCACGATATCCGTGTGCCCTTTTGTCTCGATCCGTACCCTCGTTTGGTGTGTTCCCATATCTCCCGTCCCTTATCTCATGCCGGTTTGCTTGACCGCAACCGCTCCGCCAGTGTAATCTCAGGCTTCAAAACCACTATGATTCTGCCAACTAGCTATTGGGCTGCTCTCCTGCTTGCCATTCTGTCAATGATCTGTTGGGGATCGTGGGCCAACACTTTCAAAATGACGGGAAAGTGGCGCTTCGAACTCTTCTACTTCGACTACGCCTTCGGCGTCCTGCTCGCCGCCGTCATCGCCGCCTTCACCTTCGGCCAATTGGGCACGGAACTCTCCTTTACGGACAACGTGGCCGTCACCGGCAAGCGGCAACTCGGCTATGCCGTCGCCGGCGGAGTCATCTTCAACCTCGCCAACATGCTCCTGGTTGCCGCCATCTCCCTGGCCGGCATGGCCGTTGCCTTTCCCGTCGGCATCGGACTCGCCCTGGTCGTCGGCGTGGCTTGGAACTACTACATCAACCCCCAGGGCAACCCCACCTTCCTTTTTGCCGGCGTCGCCTTGGTCATCCTCGCCATTATCCTCGATGCCATGGCTTATGGCGCCCACAGCAAAGCGCAATCCCAAGCCACCGGCAAAAAGAGCAAAGGTGGAGCCAAGGGTATCGTCATCAGCCTCATCAGCGGCCTCCTCATGGGTTCCTTCTATCCCGTCGTCGAGCTCTCCAAAATCGGCGATATCGGCCTCGGCCCCTACACCGTCGCCTTCTTCTTCGCCATTGGCGTCTTCGGCTCCACTTTCGTCTTCAACATCTATTTCATGAATCTCCCTGTGCACGGCAAGTCCGTCGATTTCGCCGCCTACTTTAAGGGAAGCAGAAATCAGCACCTCCTCGGTGTCCTCGGCGGCATCCTCTGGTGCACCGGAGCCATCGCCAACTTCGTCGCCGCCAGCGCGCCGAAAAGCGTCCAGGTCGGCCCCGCCATCAGCTACGCCCTCGGCCAGGGAGCAACCATGGTCAGCGCCCTCTGGGGCTTGCTGGTCTGGAAGGAGTTCGCCGGAGCACAGGGTAAGGTCCGTATTCTCATTGCTTTAATGCTTGTGCTCTTCCTCGCCGGACTCACCCTCATTTCCCTCGCCCCATTGAATTAACCTCGCCGGATGGGAAACTCGCGTCCCACCGCGTACGTACCAAGTGTAGGAGGACGGGAGATGAAAACGTTGATCGCCTTTGCCGGTGGAGCCTTATTGGCTGGCTCGATTGCCTTCTTCGCCATGCGAGGCACCGATTCGCCGCCGGCCCCCGAAGCCCCGCAAGCGGCAGTGCAACCCACTCCTCTCCCCGCGGTGGTCCCCGAACCCGAGCCACCCGCCGCGGCGGTGGTTCCACCCGCCCCGGTTTCCAAGCCCGCCCCGCGCCCCGTCCGCCAGTTGGTGCGGCCGCCGGCCGTGGCCGCCGCGTCCACTCCAACTCCAACCCCAGCCGTCTCCCAGGCGCCGGCCGTGGCCCCCGCCCCTGCTGTAACTCCCCCTGTAGCCCCTCCCGCGCCTGTCGAACCGGCCGCTCCTTCCGCCTCCGCCGAGCCTCCCAAACCCGCCTTCACCCCGATGAAGCCGAAGGATCCACCCAAGCCTGCCGAACCAAATTCCGTCACCCTCTCCAGCGGTACCACCATCTCCGTCCGCCTCGCCCAAACCCTCGACTCCAGTAAGCTCGAAGACGGCCAGTCCTTCCAGGCAACCCTCGATCAGCCGCTCGTCGTCGACGGCTTCGTCATTGCCGAGCGCGGCGCCGCCGTCGAAGGCCGTGTCGTCTCCTCCGTTCAGGCCGGCCGCGTCAAGGGCCTCGCCCACCTCTCCATCGAACTCACCCGTCTCACCACCTCCGATGGCCAGCGCGTCCCCATCCGCACCGCCGCCTGGGAGAAGGAAGGCGAAAAGGACACCCGCGGCGATGCCACCAAGGTCGCCGTCGGCGCTGGGATAGGCGCTGCCCTCGGAGCTATCTTCGGCGGCGGCAAGGGTGCCGCGGCCGGAGCCGGCGCCGGTGGAGCCGCTGGAGCGGGAACCGTTCTGGCTACCCGCGGAAAGCCGGTCGTCCTCCCCGCCGAGACCCGCATCAGTTTCCGCCTCCAGGCCCCGGTCACGATCATTGAAAGACGTTAATATTTCGGGTACAAAATCGGATGTTTTGGGGTATAGTGGAAGAAAAGGGGTTGGTGTAGGAACGATCCTACAAGGTGCGGGGTATATTCCGACCGTCCAGGATACACGATGTCTTCTTTACAACCCGTTCGTGCAGAATCACTTAGCGCTCAAGTTGCGGAAAGCATCCGCGAAGCGATCTTCAGCGGGGAATTGAGACCAGGCCAAGTCTTGCGGGAACTCGGCTTGGCCCGCAACATGAATGTCAGTCAGGCAACCGTCCGAGAAGCCCTCTCCCACCTGGAGCACTACGGCCTCGTCGTGCGCACACCCAATCGCAGCACCTCGGTCACCAGCTTGACGCGCGAAGAAATCCAGAACCGCGCCGGCATCTGGCTTACCCTCGAAAGCACAATCTGGGATCAGGCCGCCGCCGCTTCATCCGATCTCCTGGCGGACCTCAACAGCATCCTCGCCGCCATGCAGGATTCTCCCGTGGGCGCCGCCCGCCGCTTCCATGCCCGCCTCTGGGAGTCCACCGGCAACGGTGTCTTGATCCGCATTCTCGATCAGTTGACGACCCCGCTGTTCGCCTTTTGCCGCATCGAGTCCGACAGCGCACCCACCTTCATCGGCCGCTACCGGCGTATGCTCGACGGCGCGCAATCCGGCGACGTGCATTCCAGCCGTCAAGCCTTGCGCGATCAGGTGGACGCCATCCAACAGGCCATCTCCACCACTGCTGCCATGGAACCGGAAAGCCGGGAGGCCACCGCCGGCGTCTGACCCCAGGGGGGAACTTTCCCCCTCTCACTGGTGTCTATCTCCCTTGGAGTAGAATTTGAAGTAGAGGCACGCCGGTGGCAGACACTACGGTCAGCTTTCCCATCGACACCGCAGTGGAGCACTCCACTCCAGCCGAGCCCTTGTGGCTCGTCGAAGGATTGCGCAATGGCGATGAAAGCGCCTTCGAGGCCCTCGTCACCCGCTACCAACAGCCCGTTTACAACCTCGTCTACCGCCTCATGGACGACCCCTCCGACGCTTGCGATGTCGTGCAGGAGGTTTTCCTCAAGGTCTTTCGCAACGCCGCCTCGTTTCGCGGCAGCAGTTCTCTGAAGACCTGGATCTATCGCATCGCCGTAAATGAGGCCTACAACCACCGCCGGTGGTTTCACCGCCATCGCCGCCGCGAAGTGGGCCTGGAGGCCGAGGAAGAGAACAGCCGGTCGTATCAGGACATCCTGAGCGATCCCGGCAGATCGCCGTTTGAACTCGCGGCGGGAACCGAAACCCGGGCTCTCGTCGAACAGGCATTGACCGAAATCAACGAAGTGTTTCGGCCTGCCATCATTTTGCGTGACATGGAGGACATGAGCTACGAAGAGGTGGCCGAGATTCTGCAAGTTTCCATCGGCACTGTGAAATCACGCATCCTCCGCGGGCGGGAAGCGCTGCGGAAAACCCTAACAGGGCGGCTCGAACGGGAACACTCCGTTCGTTTCAAGGCCCAGGTGGTGGAATAATCTTATGGCATTCTCATTGGCATTCCTGTCCTCAAGACCGTGCACGCGGTTGAGCCGGTTGCTCTCGGCGTATGTGGACGGCGTTTTGCCAAACGCCGAGCGCCGCGAGGTCGCGGTCCATGTTCGCGATTGCGATTCCTGCCGGCGTCAGCTTGAGCAGATCGAACAAGCCAGAAACCTCCTCAAGCGGCTTCCCCGCCACATGCCTCCGTCCCATTTGGGTGAGAAACTGCGCGGCATGGCCGCCACAGAAAGCGCCCGCCGCCGGGCCGATCTCACTCGCGTCAATCCGGTTCGCTACGCCTGGCAGGCTGCTTCCGTTCGCCTCGAAAATCTCATGCGCCCGCTCGCCATCCCCTTCGCCGGCGGCATGGTTTCGGCCATGGTCCTCTTCAGCATGCTCGTACCGACCTACCCCGTGGTGGCCGCCCGCACTATTCTCGAAGATGTACCGACGGTGCTCTATCAGGAGCCGACCGTAAAAAGCGTCGCCCCCTTCGCCTTCGCCGACCAGGAGTTCCTCGTCGAAGTCACCATCGACGAACAAGGCCAAGTCATCGACTACAAGCTCCCCCAGGGCACCGAAAGCGAAGAGCTGAAGCGCGAGATCGAAAATACCCTGCTCTTTGCCCGCTTCACGCCAGCGCTCGCCTTCGGCCAGCCGACGGCCGGCAAAGTGCGCCTTTCCTTCCGCCGCTCCTTCATCGACGTGAAGGGCTAAGCTTGGGCCAGCGACTCGGACAGCATTTCCTGCATTCGCAACCGGCATTGCAAACCATCGCCGCAGCCGTGTGCCCTGCCGATACGGGTCTCGCGATCGAAATCGGCCCCGGCCGCGGCGCGCTTACGGAACACCTCCTGCCCCTCGTGCGCC
This sequence comes from uncultured Candidatus Solibacter sp., assembly GCA_964402295.1. Lineage (GTDB taxonomy): Bacteria > Acidobacteriota > Terriglobia > Bryobacterales > Bryobacteraceae > CADEFT01. The sequence goes on from CAYOBO010000017.1 coordinate 65,742, forward strand.
GTCTCATCGCCATTGAACTCGACCCTGTCCTTGCCGGCGAACTGCGGCTCCGCTTCTCGCACCACCCCCACTTTACGGTGCTCGAGGCCGATGTCCTCGAGGTCGACCTCGCGCAATGGGGTCCGGCGGTTTTCGCCGGCAATCTGCCCTACTACATCACCTCCCCCATCCTCGACAAGACCTTGCGCCTGGGCCCGCAAACCTGCCTCCGCGCCGTGTTCCTCATGCAGAAAGAGGTCGCCCTCCGCCTCTTGGCCCAACCTGGAACCCGCGACTACGGCTACCTCACCGTCCGCACCCAAGCCCTCGCCAATGTCCGCCGCATCCTCAACATCGGGCGCGGCGCCTTCGACCCTCCCCCCAAGGTCGATTCCACCGTCGTCGAATTGACCCCCCACCCGCCCCCCGTCGATGACCGTGACGGCTTCCTGCGCTTCGCCGGCTGGTGTTTCGAACAAAAGCGCAAAAATCTGCGCAATAATCTCGCGGCCCATTTTCCGGACCTCTCCGAATCGGAACTTCCCGAAGGCCGGCTCCGCGCCGAACAGCTCACTGTCGCCGAACTGGCTGCTCTCTTTGAGCGCCTCCGTGCGCGTTCCACCGCGCCCACCCTTTATACTGGTAATTCGACGGTAACCAACAAAGCATGATCATCGTAGGAATGGCGGGAGCGCACGCAAAAGCCTCGTGCGCGGTTGTGAAGGATGGACAGTTAGCTGCCGCAGTGGAGGAGCAAAAACTCTCCCGCCAGAAACAGGTCGGCGGCCTTCCGGAACATTCGTTGGCCTTCTGTTTGAAACAGGCCGGCGTCCACCCGAATGACGTCCATTTCGTCGCCATGGTGCGGCCACTGGCATCCTCCGCCGACGCCCGCATCCACCTGGAACTCCGCCAGCGTTTCCCGAACAGCCAGTTGGTGGTGGTGGATCATCACCTCGCCCACGCCGCCGCAGCCTACTACCTCTCGCCGTTCTCCGACGCCAAAATCCTGACCCTCGACCGTTCCGGCGATCTTCGTTGCGGGGCCCTTTGGAACGCCCGCGGAACCGAAATCGGCCTGGAACGCGAACTCTATTTTCCGGACTCCATCGGCCATCTCTACGGACGCGTCACGCAACTGCTTGGCTTCATTGCCGGCTCGGACGAGCACAAAGTCCAGTGGCTCTCCGCCTCGGGCGACTCGCGCTTCGTCGATCTCTTCTCCCAAATCCTCTCCGCCGGGGAATGGCCCCGCCTCGACCGTTCCTTCTTCGACGGCAACCGTATCGGCCAAGGAGGCTTCAGCGCGCAGTTCTACCACGCCCTGGGCCTTGCCGACGGCGAAGCCCCGCCCGCCGAACTCCATCCCCATATCGCCGCCGGGATGCAGCGGGCCATGGAGCATGCCGTGATCCGGATGGCCGGCCAGGGCGAGCGCCTCTGCCTCGGGGGCGGACTGGGCCTCAATGCCCTGCTTGTCGAAGCGCTGGAGCGCTGCGGCAACTGGCGCGAAGTCTATGTTCAGCCCGCCGCCGGCAATGCCGGATCCAGCCTTGGAGCCGCCGCCTACACGTGGCATCACGCCTGCCGCGAGCAGGCCCGCATCCGTCTCGACCACCTCTTCCTGGGGCCCGAGTTCTCGCCGGAAGCCATCAAGCAGGTTCTGGAAAACTGCAAGCTCCGCTTCCGCTATCTCTTGACCACCGATGAGCTGATCGAGGCCGCCGTGGCCGAGTTGAACGCGCACAAGATCGTGGCCTGGATGCAGGGGCGCATGGAGTTCGGCCCGCGGGCGCTCGGCAACCGCAGTCTGCTGGCCTCTCCCCTCGATCCCTACTCCACGGAAAACCTCAACGCGTTCATCAAGCACCGCGAGGGCTTCCGCAAATTCGCCGCCTCCGTCCCGGCCGAGATCGCCGCCGAGTATTTCGAAGTGGGGCCGAACTCGCGCTTCCTCGCCACCGTCGGGCGCGTCCGGCCCGCCCACCGCGACCGCTTCGCCTCGGCCATCCTCGGCCAGGACATCGTCCGCGTGCACACTGTCGCCGAAAAGGATAACCCCTTATACTGGCGTCTGTTGCACGCCGCCGGCAAGTCCACCGGATTGCCCGTCCTCTACAACACCTCGTTCAACCTGTTCGGCGATCCTCTGGTCTGCAACCCGCGCGACGCCGTCCGCAGTTTCTATTCCTCCGGCGTCGATTCCATGTTTGTCGGCCACTTCGGCCTGCACAAGTAAGGAGGCTCCGGATGCCCGCAACGAAACCGGTTCGATGGGGAGTGCTCGGCGTGGCCAAGATCGCCACGAAGAAGGTTATCCCCGCCATGCAGCAGAGCGCGCTGACCCCGGTGCTGGCCATCGCCTCCCGAGAACTCGCCAAGGCCACCGAGGCCGCCGCAGCCCTTGGCATTCCCAAAGCCTACGGTTCCTACGAGGAGTTACTCGCCGATCCTGAAATCGACGCCATCTACAACCCGCTTCCCAATCACCTCCATGTTCCCTGGTCCATCCGCGCGGCCGAAGCCGGCAAGCATGTGCTCTGCGAAAAGCCCCTCGGCCTGAGTTCCGCCGAAGTCCAACAGTTGATCGCAGTCCGCGACCGCAGCGGCGTTTGCATCGGCGAAGCGTTCATGGTCCACACCCATCCACAGTGGCTACGGGCGAAGGAACTCATCGGCAGCGGCCGCATCGGCGAACTCCGTTCCGCCAGCGGTTTCTTCAGCTATTTTCTCTCCGACCCTGCCAACGTCCGCTGCATCCCCGAATGGGGCGGCGGCGCGCTGATGGATATCGGCTGCTATCCCATTCATTGCTCCAGGTTTATATTCGGCGAAGAGCCGCGCCGGGCGATCGGTCTGGTGGAGAAGCATCCCCAATGGCAGGTGGACCGCCTCGCCTCCGCCATCCTCGACTACCCCTCGGGCCAATGTATCTTCACCTGCGGCATGCAGTTAGTCCCCTATCAGCGGATGCAGTTTTACGGCACGAAAGGGCGGATCGAAATCGAGATCCCGTTTAATGCCCCGCCCGACCGCCCCTGCCGCATCGACATCGACGACGGTGGGGACCTCTCCGGCAGCACCATCTCCCAGGAATTCCTCCCAGTGTGCGATCAGTACACAATACAGGGAGAAGCCTTCTCCCGGGCCATACAAGGCCTTGGAACCGTCCCGGTACCCCTGGAGGACTCCCTCGGGAACATGCGCGTCCTGGAGGCGATTTTCCGCTCCGCCGCATCTCACCAGTGGGTCGAGATTGCGGCGCTCCCCTAACCGGCGCTCCCCTAAAATGCGAATGCTCACCCCTTAGGGTGAGCATCGGCAGAAGCCCCGGAATAAGCCGGGGTGATGTTATGGGAGAATCAGATTCGACGGTTTCACAACCGAACAAATCCTTCGTTTGATTTGGATCTTATGATGGTTTCGAAAGTGAGTCAAGAAAAAAAATCCAGCATCGATTTTTGACTGCAAACAACAGATATTAAAGGAACTTACATGCTAGTTTCCGAATTGCAAATGTTGTGGATAATCCGTGGAAAACACCCCTACGCGATACCTTTTTCCGGTCTAACATAGAGACACAGTTGAGTTTATTCAACTGCCCCCTGTACCGCTTCGCGATACGCCTCCTCGCCCCAGTCTCCCTCTGGGAATCGTATTATCGATACACCAAGCGCTCCCGGTTCGGATTAGGATAGGGAGAAATGATCTTCCCATACGCCCTGTTGCTCGCCGCAGCGGCACTGTCCTGGGGACAGGCGCCGCCCGCTTCTCCCGACGAAATCGGCAAGTTGCGCAAGCAACTGGAACTGAACGAGCGGCGCCTCAAGGACTGGCCGGCCCTCGGGCGCTACCGCGCCGAAAACGCGACGGTCCCACCTCCCGCCGCCGGCGAGGAACGCGTCGTTTTCCTGGGCGATTCCATTACCGACGGGTGGGGCCGCCGCTACGGTAAGTTCTTTCCCGGCAAGCCCTATATCAACCGCGGGATCGGCGGCCAAACCACTCCCCAAATGCTGCTCCGTTTCCGCCCCGACGTCCTCGCCCACAAGCCCAAAGCCGTCGTTATCTTAGCCGGTACCAACGACATCGCCGGCAACACCGGCCCCATGAGCCTGGAAGACATCGAGGGGAATCTCGCGACCATGGCGGAACTCGCCAAATTCCACGGCATCAAGGTCATCCTGTCCTCCGTCCTCCCCATCTGCGATTACATCCGGGTACAATCCGAACGCCGCCCGATGGAGAAAATCCAGGCTCTCAACGCCTGGATCAAGGACTATGCCGCCAAGAACGGCCATGTCTACCTCGACTACTACACCGCCATGCTCGACGATAAGGGCGTTCTCAAGCAAGAGCTTACCTATGACGGCCTGCACCCCAACGATGCCGGCTACGAGGTGATGGTCCCGCTCGCCCTGAAGGCCATCCAAACGGCTCTCCGCTGATGCGCCTCTTCTGCTGCCTGCTGGCTACGCTGTGCTGTGCCCAGACGGTGTCCGATTGGCCGAAGTTGGGCCGCTACCGCGCAGAAAATGCACAGACGCCACCCCCCGCCCCGCACGAGCAACGGGTTGTCTTCCTCGGCGATTCCATCACCGACGCCTGGGGCCGCTCGGTGGGCGAGTTCTTCCCGGGGAAACCCTACCTCAACCGGGGGATTGGGGGACAAACCACCCCTCAGATGCTCCTCCGCTTCCGGTTCGACGTTGTTGCCCTGCGGCCCGCGGCAGTCGTGATCCTGGCCGGCACCAATGACATCGCCGGTCACACCGGCCCCGCCAGCATTGAGGAGATCGGTGGGAATCTGGCCTCGATGGCCGAATTGGCAACCGTCCACGGCATCCGCGCCGTGCTCTGCTCGGTGCTGCCCGTGAACGGCTATCAGCGTCCCCGTGCGGCCAGCCGCCCCATCGCCAGGATCCGAGCCCTGAACGACTGGATCCGGCAGTATGCCGAACAGCACGGCCACGTCTACCTCGACTACTTCAGCGCCATGCTGGATGAGGCCGGCATGCTCCGCCGGGAACTGAGCGAAGACGGCCTGCACCCCAACGAAGCGGGATATGCGGTCATGGCGCCGCTCGCCGAGGCAGCCATTCGCCGCGCTCTGGCGCGATAACGCCCCAGCGTTACCGCCGTTGGAGATGCAGGCGCTGCAACTCCACCTTGCCGGTGACTTGAAAATAGATGGCGTTGAGTCCTTCGCGAAGATCGAGGGCGATGAGTTCTTTTGGGCCGCCGCGGGCCTTTGTTGTGGCGGAGAAGGATATGAGGGCGCCCTCGGGCTGATCGTTCACGGCGGCGGTGATTGTGCCGAGTCCCGGGCCGGTGAGTCCTTCGAGGGAAAGCGCGTAGCGGCCGGTTTCAGGGACATCGATGTGGAAGGCGATGAAGTGCGGGCCGAAGCGGTCTTCGCCTTCGGTGGCGAAGCTGAGCACGCGCACGTTGTCCTTGCCGACGGCGATGGTCTCCTTCTTCAACGTGGCGTTGTTCAAGGATGAAGCGGCAATGGGCGTGTTCCAGCCGAGTTCGTACGTCATGCGTTCGGGGGCCACGATGCGGCGCGCGGCAATGGCGGGCAGCGCATCGGGGCGGGCGGGCGGCTCCATCGAATAGAGGTAGGTGACGCCGGTGTAATCCGTGGGCACGTTGTTCTGGACGGGGCCGTGTTCGATGGTGAGCCTGATGCTCTTGCGATAGGGCATGACGTCATTGAGGAAGACGCGGTAGGCTCCGGTGCGGGCGAGGTGCTTTTTGTAGTCGAGGCAACCGCTCAAGGGGAACAAGACGCGGCTGTACCAGCGTCCGGGGATGTCATACCAGCCGCCATTGAAGAAGTCCTCGCTGCCGGTGCCGTGGATGACGAGTTCGCCATCGATGGTGGCCTGATCGTCGCCTTCAAAGAAGCCGGTGTTGCCGGGTTGGAAGCCTTGCGACTGGAGGCTGACGGCGACGATCTGGCCATGGCCCTGGACATCGGCGAAGACGAACGGCTCGCCGGTGGCGGTTTTGGGCTCGCGATGCCACAGCACATAGAGGCGGCCCTCCTCGGGTAGTTTCGGGTCGCCGGCATGTTCGATTTCGACGGAGACATCGACGGGCGTGGCGCGCTCGGAGAGCAGTTCCAGGCGGGCCGATTTCGCGAAGGGCATGGGGAGGCGAAGATAACCGGCTCCGTCCTTCGTGCCGAACAGGAGCGATTCGGCGGCGGGATCGCCGAAGCTGTAGCCGAGCAGATCACTGACCGGCGCGAGGATGGCGGGTTTGGTGTCGCCATCCCAGAAGGCGCGCAGGACGATGTCGCGGTTGGGTCCGGCGAAAGCCGCGGCGGGGCTGAGTTTGACGCTGAGAATACGGCCCGCGCGGTTGGCGCTGAAGAGGACGGCGGGCTTGCCTTGCATGAGGCGGTGCGTGCCGGCGGAGCGCTGAACGGCATGGCGGCGCGGGCGCGGCGTATCGGTTCCGAGAGCGTAGTTGATCTGGTAGAACTGAAGCTTCGGGCCGCGGTAGAGTACCTTGATCGACTTGGTGAATCGGATGGGCACGTAGCAGAAATAGCCGCCCGCGCCGGCGCCGACATCGGGCTTGAGGAAGGGCGCCTGGCGGCCGCTGAAGAGGTCAATGAACTTGACGGTGTAGCGGGGAGCCGGTTCGCCATCGATGTAGAATTCGACGGGATCCTGGGTGGGGGTTGGGGTCCAGATGCGGGTGAGCATGCCGGGGCCTTCGTTGAGTTCGGCGATGACGAGGGCGTCGCCTTCCTTGCGGAGGAAGGAATACTTGCCGGAGAAGCCGTCGTCGTTGCCGCCGGTGCGGTCATAGCTGGAGAAGGCTCCGACCTTGCGCCAGGTGCGGATGCGCGCGAGATCGTCATGCTGGGCCGAGAGCGCGGCGGCAAGGAAGAAGAGCAGAAGCCGATGGGTTCGCATTTCGTTACTTCCGGAGAATAGCGGATTTTCTAGAATTTTTCCTTGGTGGCCTGATAGCAGGCAAGGGCGAGGGCGAAGACGAGATCATCGTGTTTGGCGGGACTCCAGGTGTCGATGGCCTGGCGGCCGGCGGGACCGACACGGACTTTGAGGCTGGCCAATTCGGAGGCAAGGACGGGGGCGAGCGCGAGCCGGTCGCAGATGCGGATGCGGCCTTGTTCGAAGTGGATATTGAGGGCATTCAGCAGGAGATGGCGCGGTACGTTGACATCGGGTCCGGAACTCGATTCGGCGTGGCCGGCGGTGATGGTGACGTTCTTGACGTAGCCGAGGATGCCGCGCTCGCGGAGCAGGTCGCGGAAGGCCTGGCCGACGCCGGTGGCATCGAGCACGAGGCGGCAATTGGAATCGATGTCGGGGTGACGCACGATCTCGCGGCATTTTTCGGCGGCGGTGACGTAATTGCAACCGAGTTGGAGACGTTCGAGGTGACGCACTTCGTAGCGGCGCTCGGTCTTGCGCTCCCAATCGATGGGGGACCGCGGTCCGGTGAGCCAAGTGGTTCGATCGACGATGGCGATGGCGGTGTAATCGTTGGTCATGCCAAGGTCGACGCCGATGAAGAAGCGGCGGTCGAGGAAGCGGTCGGGTTCCACGCCGGGAGGCGGCGGCGCCGGCGGCGGCGCCACGACAAAGGGATACTGGCCGGGGTAAAAACGAAGGGGCTCGATACCGGAAACGATGGCCTGCTGGATGGCCTGCGAGGAGATGAACTGGGCATCGTCGTCGTGGAATTCGCACATATATTCCTGACGGAAGAAGAATTCGGGCATGGCCTTGCGCTCGGCGTCGAGGTGATCGGGCGAAATGCGCGGGCATTCGGTGGCAGGAATGGAGATGCGGGTCCAGGACGGGTCCTTGGAGATCCAGGTTTCGTAGAAGAAGCCGGACTTGCCCTTGGGGGTGGACATGATCCAGAGATCGCCGCTGGAGACGGCAAGCATGGGACGGACGGCGAGATACAGATCGTCGGGGACACGGGCGGCCTCATCGATGAGCATGAGCGAGACGTTGGAGAAGCCGCGGATGAAGTTGTCCTTGCCGGGGAGTCCGACGATACGGCTGCGGTTGGGGAACTTGAGAGAGATGGAGTTGCCGGGGTCGCCGACCGGTTTGATGCCGAGGAGATGAACGAATTCCTTGGCCTTTTTGAGAAATTCGGAGCTTTGGCGCGCGGATGGGGAGACGACGAGCGTGAGGGAGCCCTCGTTGAAGACTGCGTTGTGCACGGCCTTGATCGCGGTAATGGTGGACTTGCCCCACTGGCGGCTGCAATTCAGGAGACAGCGGCGCGGGTTGAGCCGCAGGAGTTCGGCCTGCTTGGGATCGGGATGGAAGTTGAGCTGGCCGATGGCGAAGCTCACGGGGTCGAGCCAATATCTCAGGTCATGGTCAGGGTTGTGGGCCACGCGCTTTCTCCTTGTCCTCCTTCTCCAGCGCCTCCAGCAGCAGCAGGCGGATATTCGGATTACGGTTCACGATGCGGAGCATTTCCGGCGGCCAGTGGGCAATGCGGTCCACGGGGTGCCGCGTTGCCTGGGGTTCGGGCGCCTTTTGGGCAGGGGTTTCCTGTTTGCCGCCGGCGCATTTCAGTGTTGCCGTGTGGGTCAACTGTTCGATGGGGAAATTATAAGGAGGCATAAAGGAAATTCGTCCATTCCGGAGATGGGTCCGCGTTCCACGACAGCGACACAGCCAGGGAAGAGAGCAGCAGGACGAGGATGATGGCAATTTTCTGGAAGGGATTGGGGCCGCTGGGTTCGAACCGTCGATTTTGCGTTTGGGGCGCGGGGCTTGGCGGCTGTTGTTGCGGCTGTTGTTGCGGCTGTTGTTG
>CAYOBO010000018.1:0-17458 GCA_964402295.1 uncultured Candidatus Solibacter sp.
CGCCGCGACAGGCTGATCGCCAGAGCGCTCGACCGCGGCGTGAACATGATCGACACCTATGAGAGCGAAGGCCAGTGGGAGCCCGTGGCCAACCTGGTGCGCTCACGCCGCAACAAGGTGCTTGTATCGCTGTGCCGCCAGTTCCCTATGTTTGCCGGTGAAAACATCGACCGCGCGGCGAAGCTCTACGGCCACGTGGACATGTACCGCATCTACCTGGGCGAAGGCGAATCCGTCGACGCCAAGGCGCTTGCCGATTGGGATGTGCTGCGGAAAGCCAAGGAACAAGGCAAGATCAGAGCCATCGGCATTTCCACCCACGATGAGCGGATCATGCGCAGCGCCCTGCGCGAGTTCGAGGGACTCGACTACGTCATGTTCCCTTACAACTTCATCCACGCCCGCGCCGATTACGCCGAGTTTCTGCCCGAAGCGATCGACCGCCGCGTCGGCCTCATCGCCATCAAGCCGCTGGCCGCGGGTTCCATTGTGAGGCTCGATCCGAGCGCGCCGCAGAACACGCGGCCTGAGCGCGATTTCGTGCAGCTTTATCACGCCAAGTACCGGCCGCTGCTGCCCTCCGTGGTTGCCGATCTCACCAAGTCCCTCCAGCGCCTGCCCGACGAATCGCTGTGCCAGGCGGCGCTGCGCTTCATCTACTCGAAGCCCTTCTTCACCTCGGCCATGCCCGGCATGTTTGAGGAATCGACGCTCGAAGACAACTACGCCGGCCTGACACGGCACCTGGAATTAAGCCGCGACGAACAGGCCGCACTGGAAGCCGCGGGCACGCTCGCCGCCGCTTCCGCCGGAGAGTGGCTGCCGCGGCATTATCGATGGCTCGACAAGAATTGGCGCTCCTGATCTTTGCCCTACTCCCGTTTTTTGCCTCGGCGCAGCAGACCTCGCTGCAACAGGCCGGTGTCTGTTCCCGGTGCCATGTGGCGCAAGTGCTGGAATGGTCCGCGTCGAAGCACACCGCCGCCGGCATCGCCTGCCAGAATTGCCACGGCCCCAGCGCCGGCCATGTCGAGAATGAGCGCAATCAGGTGCGCCCCGACAAGCTGCCGCAGGCCGCGGCGATCGCGCCGTTCTGCTCCACCTGCCACAACGGCGGCTGTCCGAACACCAAGCAGACCGCGAACTGCCAGAGCTGCCACCACGTCCACGCGCTCTCGAATCCCAACGACCGGAGCATGCGCCCCGCCGAATCGTCAGAGGCGAAAACCTTCGCCGAATACCGCCGCCTGATGGAGCAGGGCGAATCGCTCGTTGCCCGCGCACAGTGGCGCGAAGCCCGCTCCGCCTTCGAATCCGCGCGCAAGCTGCGCCCCGCCGACGCGCGAGCCGCCGCCCGCCTGCGCATGACGGAGCGCCGCCTCAATCCCGCCATCCCCGGCTTCACGATACTGGGGAACGAATTCGACCCCGCCTCCGGCCTTCCGCTGCGTGTGCGTGCCGAAGGGTTCGACATCGAGATGCGCCTGCTGCCGGCCGCCGATTTCGATATGGGTTCCGAGCACATCCCCAACGCCCAGCCGGTACATTCGGTCCGCATCGAGCCGTTCTACATGGCCACGCACGAAGTGACGCAGAAGCTGTGGGGCCAACTCGGCGGTGAAAATCCGAGCGTACACAAGGGCGAATCGCTTCCCGTGCACAACATTTCCTGGAACGATGCGCAGCAATTCCTCACACGGCTGAACGCCCGCGTTCCGGGCGCGGGGTTCCGCCTTCCCACGGAAGCCGAGTGGGAATACGCTGCGCAGGGTGGATCGCCGACGCCAGAAACCGCATGGTATCGGGGCAACACCGCCGCACCCGCCCCGCCGGGAAGATTCCACGAATCGAACGCCTACGCTCCCCAGCCTGTGGGCACCAAGCAGCCGAACGCGCGCGGCCTTTACGATCTCGCCGGCAACGTCGCCGAATGGTGTTCCTCGCTGTATCAGCCCTATCCTTACAACGCGCGCGACGGCCGGGAGAATCCGCGATCGCCCAACCTCCGTGTTATTCGCGGCGGATCTTACGTCGACTCCTTATCGGATCTCTTCCCCGCGAATCGCCATTCCGGCCGCCCCAACAGCCGCGTGCCATGGAACGGCTTACGTCTTGTCCGCTCCCTGCCATAGCGCGCGATGCCGGATCACGCCGATTCGCGAAGTTGATCGAACAGTTCTCCCAGAAAGCGTAGGATTTTTCGGGGATCGTCACCGATGGGGAGGGGGACACGCAGGACTCCCGCGGGAGTGAATTGCGCCCCTGGAGTGGCAGCTACCATGTGCATCAACCGCTCCGGATTGACGCGCGCTTCGGCGTGGAATTTCATGTTGCAGATGTTGCCGCGCCGCTCCACGGTTTCGATGCCCAACTTCTCGGCGGTGGTTTTCAACAGGGAAAACGTGACGAGGTTGCGCACGGCATCGGGGGGAGGTCCGTAGCGGTCCTCCAGTTCACCGAGCAATTGCGTGGACTGTTCTTCGGTGCCGGAATCGGCGATGCGCTTGTAGGCCCGGAGGCGCTGGTTTTCGTCGGAGATGTAATCGGCGGGAATGCGGATATCCAGGCCGAGGCTGAGGTTGGACTTGATTTCGAGTGGCAGCTCCTCACCCTTCAGTTCGCGCACGGTTTCATCGAGCAGGCGGACGTAGGTGTCGTAGCCGACGGCTTCGATGTGGCCGTGCTGTTCGCCGCCGAGCAGGTTGCCGCCGCCACGCAGTTCCAGGTCGAGGGCGGCGATGCGGAATCCGGCGCCCAGGTCGCTGAATTCGCGGAGGGCAGCGAGGCGCTTGCGGGCAACGTCGCTGAGCGTTTTGTCGCCGGCGGTGAGCAGGTAGGCGTAGGCGCGGCGGTTGGATCGTCCGACGCGTCCGCGGAGTTGGTAGAGTTCGCTGAGTCCATAACGCTCTGCGTTCTCGATGATGATGGTGTTGGCCAGGGGGATATCGAGCCCGTTTTCGACGATGGTGGTGCAGACGAAGACATCGTATTCGTGGCGCATGAAGCCGAGGAGGACTTTTTCGAGTTCCTCTTCGCCCATCTGGCCGTGGCCGATGCCGATGCGGGCGTTGGGGCAGAGTTCCTGAATGGTGGCGGCGCGGGTGAAGATGCTGTCCACGCGGTTATGGATGAAGTACACTTGGCCGCCGCGGTGCAACTCCTGGTCGATGGCCGTTTTGACGAGATCGAGATCGAAGTGTGCGACAAGGGTTTGAACGGCGAGGCGATCCTTCGGCGGGGTTTCGATAACGCTCATATCGCGGAGTCCGACGAGCGACATATGGAGCGTGCGCGGGATGGGGGTGGCGGACATGGTGAGCACGTCCACGTTTTTCTTGATCTGCTTGAGGCGCTCTTTGTGGCGGACGCCGAAGCGTTGTTCTTCGTCGACGATCAACAGGCCCAAGTCGCGGAACTCAACGTCCTTCGAGAGCAGGCGGTGGGTGCCGATCAGAATATCCACCTTGCCGGTGGCGACATCGGCCATGACGCTCTTGAGCTGCTTGGCATAGACGAAGCGGCTGGCGAGTTCGATGCGCACGGGGAACGGCGCGAAGCGGCGTTTGAAGGTTTCAAAATGCTGGAAGCTGAGTACCGTGGTGGGTGCGAGCACAGCCACCTGCTTGCCGTCGCCGAGGGCTTTGAAGGCGGCCCGCATGGCGACTTCGGTTTTGCCGAAGCCGACGTCGCCGCAAAGGAGGCGGTCCATGGGATGCTCGCTTTCCATGTCGCGTTTGATGTCCTCGACGGCGGCGAGCTGGTCTTTTGTTTCGGTGAACTCGAAGGCTTCTTCGAATTCGCGCTGCCAGTTGCTGTCGCCGCTGAAGGCGAAGCCGTCGGCCATCTTACGCTGGGCGTAGAGTTTGAGGAGTTCGTCGGCCATGTCGCGCATCTTGGCCTTGACGCGCGATTTGGTTTTGGTCCAGGTGGCGCCGCCCATGCGGTCGAGGGCGGGAGGGCGCTGTTCGCCCGCGCCGCGGTATTTTTCGATCAGATCGAGGCGGGTGAGGGGGACGTAGAGCTTCGCGTCGGCTGCATACTCGATCAGCATGAAGTCGCCCTTCTGGTCGCCCTGGCCGAGTTCGCGGACACCGAGGAACTTGCCGACACCGTGGACAGTGTGGACGATGTAGTCGCCGGGCTTGAGATCGGCGATGTCGAATTTGAAGGCTCCGGCCGCGGACTTTTTGGCAGCACCGGGGCGGGCGACGAGGTCGGAGGTATCGAATAGATCTTCGGCTCCGATGATGGCGATGAAGGCTTCCGGGAGAGTGACGCCTCGTGCGACGTTTCCTTTGACGACGAAGGTGCGCACGCCGGGGCCGGCGATGTAGCTGCGCTCCACGAGGTATTCCGGGGCGCCTTCGGTGGTGTCGAGGCCGAGTTGAAACGGGATCTGGTATTCGCGCAGGATGTCGGCGAGGCGCTCCACTTCGCCGCTGGTGGGGGCGAAGAATACGACGCGATAGCCCTGCTCGGCGAGGGTGCGGCTTTCGGAAGCGGCGACGCGCCAGTTGCCGTGAAAGGAGAGCGACGGGCGCGAGGAAATGTGCCAGCTTCGTGTGTGCGGCTCGACGGTGGCGAGTTCCAGTTCACGAAGCAGGATGCGCGTGCGCGGTTCGATTTTCGCGCGCAGCTCCTCCAGAGTGAAGAAGTTCAACTCCGCGGGGAGATCCTCGTTCGCGTATTGTTCGATGCGTTTGGTGAAGCGCTCCACGCCGGCTTCGATTTGTTCGGGCTCGTCCCAAAGGACAACGGGTTCGCGGAGCAGATCGGGTAGCGCGGTGGCGCGGGGGCGCAGGCGGGCGGCGTGGAACTCCCAGCCGCCTTCGATGGCGGCATCGCCGAGTTCGCGCATCAGGTCCGGCGTGCGTGGCATCTCCGTGAGCGGGAGAATGAGACAATCCGGCACTTTGAGCACACTGCGCTGGGATTCGACATCGAAGCGGCGCAGGCTTTCGACGGTGTCGCCGAAGAATTCGATGCGGGTCGGCTTGTTCGATTCCGGGGGGTAGACGTCGAAGATGCCGCCGCGCTGGGAGAAATCGCCGACCATGTCGACGGGCTCGCGGCGTTCGTAGCCGATGGATTGGAGGTGGGCGGCGAGATCTTCCGGGGAGATTTCATCGTTGGCGTGGAGGGTGAGAGTGAGCTGTTTATAGAAATCGGGGGATTCGTTGCGCCAGAGCGCGGCGGCGATGGGGGCCACGGTGATGGAGGCGCGGCCGGTGGCCATGCGCCAGAGGGCGACGGCGCGCTGTTCGGCGATGTCCTTGTGCGGGGACAGCCGCTGTCCGGGAATGACGTCGAAAGAGGGGAGTAACTGAACGTGGCCGCCGGCGCGTTCGGGAACAAGGAGGCGAAAAAATGTTTCGATCGTTTCGGCGAGGGCTTCCGCCTGTTTGCTCGAATCGGAGAGGATGAGCATCGGCCGCTCGATGGCCTGCCAGAGAAGGACGGAGTAGATGGCTTTGGCGGTACGCGTGAGCCCGGAGATCGCCGCGGAGGAAGCGCCGGCACGCAGCGACTGAAGCAGTTCGACCAGCGCCGGGGCGTGGCTGAGTTCGAGGAACAGATCGCGTATGGCTGGGTTGATCAAGGCTGGCGGCGGAGGATTTCGTCCACTATGTTTGTTGTCGAGTAGCCGGGTTCCAGGGGGAGGGGGAGGACAACGCCGCCGGCTGCCTCCACTTCTTCGCGGCCGGCGATGAAGTGGGACCAATCGGCGCCTTTGACCAGCACGTCGGGCAGGACGGCGGCAACCAATTCCCGAGGTGTGTCTTCGTCGAAAAGCGTTACGGCGTCGACGGCTTCGAGGGCAAGTGCGACCTTGGTGCGATCCTCCTCACCGAGAATGGGCCGCGACGGGCCCTTGAGACGCTGCACGCTCGAATCGGTGTTGAGAGCGAGAATGAGGATATCGCCAAGATTGCGGGCGCGCTCGAGGAGACGGATATGGCCGGGGTGAAGAATATCGTAGCAACCGTTGGTGAATACGACTTTTTTCCCCTCCGCCTTCCATTGGGCGCGAGCGGCGATGAGGTCGGTTCGTTCGTAGAACTGGCCCATGCCGATATTGTCGCAAAGAGTGGGGCGGGGCAATGGCGATCCCCTGCCCCACTGCTTGGATGACGGTGGCTCAGGCCAGGAAGCCGAGATCCTGGACGCCGAAATTGCCGATGTTGGGGAACACGCCGGCCATCGCCGCGGGCGGCACGCCGAACCATTTGGCAAGCGTGGCGCCGAACTGATCGGTACTGGTGGTGGGGATGAGCGCGCCGCGGGAGCCGCTGTCATCGGGTCCGGCGAGTGCGTAAGTGGGGAATGTACCGTATATTTCGCCGCCCTTCACCGCGCCACCCATGATGAGGTGATGGCTGCCCCAACCGTGATCCGTGCCCACGCCGCTCGGTTGCAGGGTGCGGCCGAATTCGGAAGCGGTGAAGGTGGTGACCTGTTCCGGGATGCCGAG
Organism: uncultured Candidatus Solibacter sp.; assembly: GCA_964402295.1. Taxonomy (GTDB): domain Bacteria; phylum Acidobacteriota; class Terriglobia; order Bryobacterales; family Bryobacteraceae; genus CADEFT01. Next base: position 6,473 of record CAYOBO010000018.1, read on the forward strand.
TTCGACGGTGGCGTCGTAGAAGGCACGCATGGCGTCGCCGACATTGCGGAGCAGATCCCAGTGGGTCCAGTCCTGCGCGCCGTGCGTGTCAAAGCCGCCGATGGAGCAGAAGAAGACCTGGCGCGTCATGCCCGTGGCGTTGCGTAGCTTGATGATCTTCGCCACCTCCTTCAATTGGTTGCCGAGAGACGTGCCGGGGAAAACGGTGGCGAGGCCGCCGCCGGAGCCCAGACCGCTGAGCATGCTGTTGAGAGACATGGCATCGGACATGACTTTGTTGGCCTGCTGTACAAGAGTGAGGCCGTTGTGGAAAGTGAGCATCTGCTGGAAGCCGGCTTTCTTTGCCGTGCCCGCCGATTGCGGCCAGAGATTCATGCCGCTCAGCGAGAGATCGAAGCCGGGAAGCAGGCTGGCCGATTGAATGGCATTGCCGGTGCAGAATAGCGCGGGGCCGGAGATGGAGACCGAAGGCGGGAAGGTGGAGGCGCCGTTCATGGCTTGTACGGCATCGGCGAGGCGGCCGGCCCATCCCGTGCCTGCTCCGGAACTCGGAACGCCGCTCTGCATCTGTGTGGTCTGGTCAGAATGCGAGAACAGATTCGTGGGGAGAGCAACGGAGTTGGCGAGGTATTGGGCGCGGCTGACGGGTTGGACAAGCAGGCCCATGTTGGCGATGACCGCGAGTTTCTTCTGGGCCCAGAGCGGGTGCACCTGCTGGAGACCGCTGTTGAGCCCGTACAGAGCGCCGGCCGTGGTGGTAACCGGCAGCAGAGTGGCGCTGGTGGTGGGCAATCCCAATCCGCCGCGGATGTTCTTGTAGGCGTTGTACGGGGCGCTGTCCATGGGCACGACGGTGTTGAAGCCGTCATTGCCTCCGAACAGGAACACGCAGACCAGAGCTTTGTAGCTGGGGCCCGATTGGGCCAGCGCATTCATCCGGCCGAGGCGCTCCAGTCCCATCAGGCCCATGGCAGAGGCCGTCCGGCGCAGGAAATGTCTTCTTGTGTTGTTGATCATTTTCGTTTTCCTCCTAGTGCATCACCAGATATTCGCCGGAAGTGGCGGTGAGATAGAGAGCCGTCTGGACGCGGCTGTTGTTGTCCGGCATGGCATTGATGGCGGTGGCCAGCGTGTTGCGCATGGTGCTGGACATACGTCCGTAGAGCAGCGCCTGGTCGACGGCGTCGATCAACTGCGCGGTGTCGCCGGCCACGGCGGTGAACGGAGAAAGATCGAGCGTGATGTAGCCGTTGTACTGGCCGGAGATGGTGTCGCCGATGAGGTTGGTCCGCAGCACGGCTTCCGTGGGAGAGTAGATTTGGAACTCCGGACCGTAGATGGCGGTTTGCGGAATACGGAACAACGGAGAGAACCAACTGAACACGGAAGGTGTGGTGAGGATGGACTGGCCCATGTTCACGAACAGGTAGGGCAACCCGTTGTTCTGGGTGACGGACCCGTTCAGGGCGCGTATCAGATTAATGTAATGGAGCAGCGGCTCGCGCAGTTTGCCGTAGGTTGGCGTGGGCGTATCCTGCCGCGCTTCGGTATCGAGGAGGATGGCCTGAACAACCGCTTTCATGTCGCCGCGGACTCCACTGCCGTTGTTGACGAAGACGTTCGCCACGCGCTGTACATAAGCCGGCGAGGGATTGCTGTGCGTGAGGAAGCGAATCATGCGGACGGCGACGAAAGGCGGGAGATTCGGATGCTGGAAGAGGCAATTAACCACACCGTCGAGATCCTGCGTAGTGGTTTGCCCGGCCGGAAGATTGCAGCCGAGGAAGCTCTTGGCCGAGGTGTCATGGTTCTGCTCGCGCGGCTCCATGTCGGCCGTGAAGTTTTCCCACTGGTTCTGATAGTAGACCCAGCCGGTCAGGGCGAGGGCGAGTTGCTTCACGTCCTCCTGCGTGTAGGTGGGCACGGGCTGGCCGTTTGCGCCGAGGACCACGCTGCCATCCATGTTCAACTTCTGCAAGCCGATGGTGAAGAGCTGCATCAGTTCGCGGGGGTAATTCTCATTCGCCCCGGAGCCGACGCCGGGCTTGCTGCTGCGGGCGAGGTCGAGAAATTTGCCCATGGAGGGGCAGATGGTCATCTCGCGAATTATGTCTTTGTAGTTGCCGAAGGCGTTCCGGCTGAGCACCTTCAACCAGGGAAGGATCTCCTGTGGGTAATTGTTCTTGTTGGAAGATACAACCCAGATTTCGCCGAGCGCGTAGGCCACTTTTTGGCGGAGTTGATCGGGGGCATGGGTATTGAGCCAGAGCCACCAGGAGCGCATCGCTCCCATCTGGCTGGGGTCGGGGCTGGGTAGCACGAGCGGCGATTCGGGCAGAGCGAACTGGGCGTTGAGCCACGCCTGGAGCCCGGTCTGTTGGACGGAGAGGATCTCCGCTGGGCGGGGGCCGAAGGCAGCCTGCTCCAGGAAACGGCCGGCATCGATGCGCGTGGTGGCGCAGGGATTGCAGCCGGGGGGCGGCGTGGGTGTTGGCGTTGGCGTTGGAGCCGGCGTCGGTGAAGGTGTAGGCGTCGGAGTTGGCGTTGGCGGCGGGTTGCCGGCCACCACCGTGATGTTGACGGGTTGACTGGTCACCGCTCCGTTGCCGGTGTTGGTAACGCGGACCGGAAACGTGCCGGCGGTGGAGAATGTGCCGCTGATCGTCACTTTCGTCGTGGATACGTAGGTGGTGGGCATGGCGACGCCGTTGATGGACGCAACGGCTCCCGGCTGGAACGCGGAGCCGTTGACGCTGACGCTGATGGGTCCGGCGGTGACCGTTGACGGGTATGTGCTCCAGACCCAGGGCACGGGCTGAGTGATGGTGATGGTGGCCGTGGCGAACTTGTCAGGATACGCGGTGCTTTGTGCTTTGAGGGTGACGACGTTCATGGCCGGCACGACGGCCGGGGCTGTGTAGAGACCTGTCGAGCTGACGGTGCCTACGGTGCTGTTTCCACCGGGGACATCGTTGACCAGCCAGTAGATGGTGTTCGGCGAGAGAGGAACGTATGCCGTGAACTGGCGTGACGCGCCTCTTTCCACACTGGCGGTCTGGTGATAGACGGCCATCTGGGCGTACGACGACGCCGCCGAAAGGAAAGTGGACAGAGTGAGAACAGAAAGGGTTTGTAGCCTCCGCATACCTGTTCAGTGCGGAAGGAGGAGGATGATTCGGTCAAGCGTAGGGCAAAATTGAAAGGACTAAGGAATCCCCCTGAAGCGTTTCGCGCGATAATGGGGACTGGTTCGCTATGTTTGCCACAGTCCGGGAACAGATCGAGACGATCTTTCGGGAAGATCCAGCCGCGAAGAGCGTGGTGGAGATTTTTCTGTGTTATCCCGGGTTTCATGCGATTCTGATGCACCGGCTAGCGCACCGGTTGTACCGGATGCGCGTGCCACTGCTGCCGCGTGTGCTTTCGCAGATCAGCCGGTTTCTGACGGGGATTGAGATTCACCCCGGTGCGAAGATCGGCCGGCGTTTCTTCATCGACCATGGAATGGGGGTGGTGATTGGAGAAACGACGGAGATCGGCGACGATGTGCTGTTGTACCAGGGTGTGACGCTGGGCGGCACGGGCAAGGAGAAAGGCAAGCGGCATCCGACGCTAGGCAATCATGTCGTGGTTGGCACTGGGGCGAAGATTCTGGGCAACATCACGATCGGCAATTATGTGAAGATCGGCGCCGGGAGCGTAGTGGTGCGGGCGGTGCCGGATCATTCCACGGTGGTGGGCATACCGGGCAAAGTGGTGCGGTCGAAGGCTGGGCCGATTGAGGTATTGGAGCATGGAAAACTGCCCGATCCGGAATGGCAGGCGATTGAGGAATTGAAGGGACGGATCGAGCAACTGGAGGCGCAGTTGCGGGCGCAGCGGGAAAACGTGACGCGCTAAACGTAGACGCGTTTGACCCGGCTGCTGATGCCGCACAGCACGGCGTAGGTAATGGTGCCGGCCGCGCGTGCGAGGTGGCGGGCATCCTGCTGGGCTTCGCCATCGGCGCCGATGACGGTTACGGTATCGCCGGGTTTGAGATGCGGGGCGTGGGTGATATCGATGGTGGTGAGGTCCATGGATACGGCGCCGAGGATGGGAGCCGGTTTTCCGCCCGCGAGAATGCGTCCGCGGTTGGAGAGCTTGTGGGGAAGACCATCGGCATATCCGATGCCAAGCACGGCGATGCGCATGTCGCGCTGCGCCCAGAACATGGCGCCGTAGCCGAGCGGAGATCCGCGTTCGACATCTTTGACGAGGACAATCGACGCTTTCCAGGATAGAACGGGTTTCACTTCGAGCAGCGGGCGGGGAGCCTCCTTGCCCGGGGTCCAGTAGCCGTAGATGGCGATGCCGGGGCGAACCATGTTCTGCCATGTTTCGCGGCGTGGCAGCACGATGGGGTTGGTGCTCGCCATGTGGACATATCGTGGGGCGTAGCCGCTTGCTGTGAGGGCGGCCTGGACGGCGGCGAAGGCTTCGGCTTGCAGGCCAGTTTGCGGCGAGGAAAAATCGGCGGAAGAGGCGAAGTGGGTCATGAGACCTTCGAGCGTGGCGGGGCTGGAGGAGACGGCCTCGACGATTTGGGAGGGGGTGGCGCGCACGCCGAGGCGTCCCATGCCGGTGTCGATTTTGAGGTGGTAGGCAATGTCGCCGATGGAGGCGATGGAGGCGAGGTCGTGAATGGCAGGGGTGAGTTCGTATTGTTTGAGGAGCGGGATCTCCCAGGGGAGAACGCCCCCCATGATCAAGACCCGGGCCGAGATGCCGTGGCGGCGCAGATGCATGCCTTCCTCGACGCTCGATACGGCCAGCCATTCGGCTCCTTCGGCGATGAGCACCGCGGCGACTTCGGCGGCGCCGTGGCGGTAAGCATCGGCTTTGACAACGGGCATGACGGCCACGGACGGGCCGACGGCTTTGCGAATGGCGCGGTAGTTGGCGGCCAGTTGTTCGCGGGAGATCTCGACCCAGCATCGCATCATCGGGCCAACTCCTGAAAGAGGCGCTCATAGCTGGTGGTGACGGAATCCCAACTGTAGCGTTCGGCGACGCGCTCCATGGCTTTGCGCCCCCATTGTTCGCGTTCGGATTGGGGCATGGACAGCACCAGTCTCATCTTATCCGCCAATTCGTGGTGCTCGAAGGGGATGGCGACGCCTCCGGCCACCTCGTGATTTTCGGGGGTATTGAGATAGAGAACGAGGCAGCCGCGGCCCATGGCTTCGATGAGGGCGGGGTGCGTTCCACCGACTTCGGTGGCGTGGACGTAGGCGAGGCAATGCGACTGGAGTTCGCGGTAACCGTCGCCGTAGATTGCGCCGGGAAGGATCACGCGCGGATTGCGTGTGTCGCGAACGCGGCGGATGTAATCGGCGGCGTAGGGTGCATCGCCGATGAGAGCGAGTTTAATATCGGTATCGAGGGTTTCGAAGGCTTCGCGGACGAGGAGTGGATGGTTTTCGGGTTCAAAGCGTGTGACGTAGAGGAAATAGCGGCCCGGCTCGAGGCCGAGGGCAGGCAGGGCGCTGGTGGAGGCGACTTTGCCGAGTGGTGCGCCGTAAGGGATGAAGGTGGTTTCGGCGCGATAACGCCGGCGGTAGTAGTCGGCGATCTGTTCCGCGTCGCTGACGGCGCACGTGGGCAACCAGGTGGAGAGGCGCTCGGAGAGCAGATACCACGCCTGGGCAAGGCGGTTCCACTTCTTGCGCTTGCGTTCGAGGCCATCGACGTTCAAGGCGACGGGGATGCCGCGAAGACGGGGCATCCAGGTGTAGATGGCATTGGCGGCGTTGCAATAGAGGGCGACATCGACGGGATGAAAGAGCAGGTGCAGGGTGGAGATGGCAGTGTGGGCCAAGGTATCGAAATATTTGTGGCGCAGCGTGGGGAGATAAACCAGGCGCACGCCAAGGAATTCGTTGGACGTATGGCGAGCACGGCAATAGACGGTTACGGTGTGGCCGCGGGCCACGAGGCGTTTGGATAACTCTTCGGCGAAGGTTTCAAATCCGCCGTACCTTGCCGGTATGCCGCGCGTGCCGAGAATCGCGATCCGCAGCGGCAACTACCCTCGCGCCGCCTTGGATTGCGGGGCCAAGTGCGGCCGCACCGCGGGCGCCGGAAGGCTGACCGGCTCATGGCGGAACCAACTGGCGATGTATTCGTCGGTAACGCGTTTACGCTTCATGATTTCTCTGCGCTTCTGCTTCAATCTCGACCAGTTGTGGATGAGATACGGAAACGCTTTGAGGGAACTGTGTTCGTAGAGCAGGCAGCAGGAAACCACAACCAGATCGCGCCAGAGTATGGAGAAGAAGTTGCTGCGGTAGAGCGCGGGAGTGATGTTCTTGACGCGCATCAGGAAGCGGTTCTTGACCGAATGCATGTTGATGGCGGCGGGCAGGGCGCGGCGGTTGCCTGGGAGCACGGCGCGGACGTGATAGCCGTGAGCCGCCGGTGTGTAGATGCAGCGCCAGCCCAACAACTGGGCGCGCCATGCCACGTCGGCATCTTCGCGGTAGGTGAAGAAATCGGAGTCGAAGAACTCGCCGAAGATGGAGATGTCGTCGATCATCTGGCGGCGGTAGAGAGCTGCCGCGGCGGTGGCGCCGAAGACGTATTCGTGCTTCAGGTAATGGCCGTTGTCCACTTCCTGGCTGCCGCGGTCGAGGTGGCGGAGCATGGGCGTAAAGTAGATGCCCGTGGAATCCACCATGGGCGTGTCCGGCAGATCGAAAGAGGCGGAGATAGCCAGCAGTTTTCCGCAAACGGTGCCGACCTTCGGGTCCACCTGTCCGGCTTCGACCATGGACTCGATGAAGTTCGGCAGAAGGAGGACGTCGGGGTTGAGAGTCAGCACCCAATCGCTCGAGGAAAGACGGATGGCCTGATTCTGGGCAGCGGCAAAGCCGATGTTCTCGTCGTTGTAGACGATGCGGCAGCGATCTTCAAACTGTTCCAGAATATCGACGGTTCCGTCGGTGGACGCGTTGTCGACGATGATGATCTCCTTGTTCGCGTAGCGTTGCGCGAGCACGGATTCGAGGCATCGTTTGATGAAGCGTCCACTGTTGTAGGTTACGAGCGTAACGGATACTGAATCGTTAAGAGCCATGAATGGAGGCCTGGGTATTATTTGTAGGAGGATTTTGCGCGCCGCCGCGATCCCCACGGAACAGAAAGCAGACAGCTAAACGAAACACAGTAGCATAAACGAGTACAGGTTCCATGGACCGGAAGCGTATCATCCCCATCACTGCGCGAGGCAGCGCTCCTCCCATGACTGCAAGGCACACCACAGCCAAGCCTGTCCGGGAGAAATGCTTGCCAGCATACTTCAGTAGGCTACCATACCAGTAGCGCTCCCGTGTGGACCAGCTCAGTTGGCGGGCGGAGTGGCCGCCGAGGTGAACAGCGGCGGCGGCGGGCTCGAATCGGATGGCGAAGCCTTTGTCTAACAATCGTTTGCAGAAATCCACATCTTCAAACCAGGCGGGGTGAAAGCGTTCATCGAAGCCTCCGGTTTGCCGCCAGGCGGTGCGCTGGAAGAGCAAGAAGGCCCCGGCGGGTTGTTCCACAAAAGCAGGTTCGGAAGGGTTGCAGTCGAGGCAGCGGTAGCGGCGGTTTGCGGGGTTGTTGGGAAAGAGGCGGTTGATGCCGAGTGCTTCCAGGGCAAGGGCTGCGGGAGTGGGGAGACGGCGGATGCCGAAGCCGCGCTGGTAGTTGCCATGTGCGTCCAATAACCTTCCTGTGGAGGCTCCATGTTGGTGGGCCGCGGTACGGAGCAGGTCCAGGCCGTCAAGGAGTGCGGCGTCGGGATTGAGGAGGAGAATCGATTCGCAGGAGGCGATGGCGACCCCCTGGTTGACCGCCGCCGCGAAGCCTCGGTTTTCGGCGTTAGCGATGAGCCGCACTTGGGGGTAAGGTTGCAGCGCTTCGACGGTGCGATCCGTGGAGGCGTTGTCGACGACGATGACCTCGCGCGCGCGCTCGAGGCAGGATGCGACGCAGCGGGCGATCACGTCCGCGGATTGGTAGGTGACGATGACAACCGTGACGTCCGTCATGTGAGAAGGAAGTATAGGCGCCAGAAGGAATCGTAGCCAGTGGCCTGCTGGAGGTTACGGATCTGGCGCTCGGAACGGCGCAGGAGTGGGTCAAGGCCCGGGGATGAGTGGCGGGGTTGAGCGATCAGAGCGCGAAGCCCCTCCCATTTGCCGCGCAGGCATGCGATGCCCGTCCCATGCCGGATGGCCACCAGCGTCCAGAGCAATTGGCCGATCAACACTGGCCAGCCATAGCGCCAGATCCAGCCGGGCGGATAATGGCGGGCCACGAGGAGGAGTTGGTTTCTGGCGATTCTGCGAACAGTTTCGGGATTCCAGCGGCCGAGTGTGGCGCTGGCTTCGTGGGTGGCGCATACGGATCCCACATAGAGGCCCGAATATCCGGCCAGGGCGCAGCGCAATCCGAACTCGACGTCTTCCAGGTAGGACTCGAAGGATTCGTCGAGCAGGCCGATGTTTCGGAACAGATCGCGGCGGAACAGGGCGGCGGTGAGCGGGGCAAAGTCGATGCGGGACTCGCTGTTCCAGGATGTGCTGTCCGGGACCCCGTTTCCGGCGCGGAGGGCGCAGGCGGAGCGGCTGAGGAGATCGTAGGCGCCGTCGATGGTGTCCGGTTCGGCGGCGCGCAGAAGTTTGCCGGTGGCGAACGTTGCGTTGTTGCGGATTGCGGCGTGGAGGAGTTGTTCCAGCCAGTGGGCCGGGAGATGAACGTCGTTGTTGAGGATGGCCACCCAATCGCCGCCGGCCGCTTCGATGCCGCGATTGACGGCGTGGGCAAAGCCGCGGTTCTCGGGCAGCTCGATGACGGCCGCGCCAAAGGCCCGGGCGGCGGCAGCGGAGCCATCCGTGGAGCCATTGTCGACGACAATGGTTTCGGCCGGCGGGTGGGTTTGGGAGTGCAGGTCGCCGAGGATGCTCACGAGCAGGTCGCGGCGGTTCCAGGTGGGGATGACGGCGGAGACGCGCATCGGTCAGGTGCGGCGCTTGCGCGGGCTGAAGCGCTTTTTGACGAGGAAGAACAGGTTATAGAAACCATCGCGCCAGGGGTTGAGTTTGATTTCGCCGAGGCGGGACGAGTATTGGATGGAAATTTCCTGAAAACGCACACCGGCGCGCAGGGCTTCGATTTTGATTTCCTCACTGAAGGCCATGCTGTCGGATTCGAGGTTCATCTTGTCAAGGATGGATCGGCGGAAGACCCACATGCCGGATTGGGAATCGCGAACCCAGCGGAAGTAGAGGAGGGACATGGCCAGGCTCAGCACGAAGTTGCCGAACTTGTGCTTGAAGCTCATGGCGTGTTTGTCTCGGACGGGGAAGCGCGAGGCGTTGAGGAAATCGACTTCGAGATGAAGGAAGGCTTCGATGAGGTATGAGATGGCGTCGGGGGGATAGCTGTGGTCGCCGTCGAGAGTGACGATGACATCGCCTTTGGCTTCGCGGAAACCACGCTTGTAGCTGCTGCCGTAGCCGCGGACATCTTCGCGAATGACGAACGCGCCGAGTGAGGCTGCCACTTCGGCGGTACGGTCGGTGGAGGCGTTATCCACAACGATGACCTGGTCGACGAATGGGGGCATGCGGCGCAAAACCTGTTCGATCCCCTGTTCTTCGTTGAGGCAGGGGATGACCACTGTGATCGAGAGACCTTTGTACAAGCTGATATTGTAGCGGGTCTTGACCAAGTTGCCGGGGAATGGTTGCAGCCGGCGGGGCTACGATGGTTGGTCTGCACTCAGACAGAACATCCCTAGGGTGCATCCCAAGCGTTTCCCCGATAGCCCCATCGAGCGATTCACGGCATGCTGAAGCTGTAAGGCGATTTCCGTCCCGTGGACGGAAGAAGGGGAAGCACAGCATGACTGCGGAGGTTTTGCGCAACATTCTCAGCGAAGAGATGGTGGCCTCGGAGAACCGGGTCACGGCAATCGTGGAGAATCGCATTGGAGAGCTGATCGAAAACCGGGTGCGGCAACTGGTGGAAACACGGGTTGGAGAGGTAGTGGACCAACGTCTACAGGAGGCATTATCGCAGTGGAAGCCGCCCGCGCCGCCAACGCCACCGCCGTCAGAGCCGCGGGAGGATGCTGTAATGCCGCCTCCTGTCGTAGTTGCGGCTCCGCTTCCGCCGCCTGCCCCGATTGTGGATCCGGTGTTGGCGGAGAATGTGGCCAAATGCGAGCGGCATCTGCGGGAGGAGCTTTCCTCCACCGAGCACCGCTTAAAGGCAGAGTTGCTGGCCCTGGAAGGGCGCTTGCGCGAGGAGATGACTTCGGCGGTGGCGCGGCTGCGGGAGGCGATGGAGAGCTTCACGCGTGAGGAGCTGGCTGTGACGGAGCCGCGGCTGCGGGAGGAGTTGAGCGCCACCGAATTCCGGCTGCAAGAACTGGTGCATGGAATGGAAGCGGCGATGCTGAAGGCCTTCCACCATCAGGCGTCGGTAGGCGAGATGCGGCTGAAGAAGCTGGAAGTGGATGCCGCCAATGGAGCGGTGTTGCATACCGAGCGTCTGTCGGATCTGGGGGAAAGGCTCCGTTTCACGGAGGAGAAGCTCGGCATCGCGCCGCACAGCCGCCACGACGAACCGCGCGCGGTGGCGTGAGTACAATGTTCGGTATGCTTCGCCCGATGCTGTTCGCATTGCTGGCCGGGCATGCATTCGGCCAGCCCGCGGTGCAACCCAACTATTGCTTCGGAATGCTGATGAGTGTGGCGAGCCGTCCCCGGCTTTCCGATGAGGAGGCGCGGAAGATTCAGGCAGGGCACATGGCGCACCTCAATGCACTCGGGGAGAAGCGCTGGCTGGTGGCTGCGGGTCCAATGACTACGCCGGGCAACCTTCGCGGGTTGGTGATTTCCAAGTGCAAGTCGATTGAGGAGGCCAGGGAGTTGGCGGCGCAGGATCCCGCGGTGAAGA